>NZ_LMUU01000010.1 GCF_009765775.1 Beijerinckia sp. L45 | reverse complement strand
TTTCTTCACCCTGCTGGTTTTCCTTTCGTCAATCTGTAGGTCCTATACAATTGTAGTGGTCGCCCTAGTCTATCGTTGTGATTAGACAGGGGTTTGGTGGAATCTGGCTCGCCGATGCAAAAAAGCGTTCTCATCGTCGAAGACAATGAGTTGAACATGAAACTGTTCAACGACTTGCTTGAGGCCCACGGCTACAAGACTGTCCAGACGCGGAGCGGAGTCGAGGCCGTCGAACTGACCCGGATTCATCGACCTGATCTGATTCTCATGGATATCCAGCTGCCGGAGGTCTCGGGTCTTCAGGTCATCCAATGGATCAAGGACGACGAGGAGCTTCGTCACATTCCCGTTATCGCCATTACGGCCTTCGCGATGAAGGGCGACGAGGAAAAGATCCGCCAGGGCGGCTGCGAAGCGTATTTGTCGAAACCCATTTCCGTCGTCAAATTTCTCGAAACGGTCCGCACTTATCTGGCCGAGCCTACGCTTCCTTCACCTTAGGCGATTACACAGACCTCAAGTGCGCTGACCCTACGCAGGAAAGTCTATGTCTGCTCGTATTCTCGTGGTCGACGATCTCGCGCCCAATCGCAAATTGCTCGAAGCCCGGCTGACCGCCGAGTATTTCGACGTGATTATGGCATCGAGCGGACCCGAAGCCCTGACGATCTGCGCTGCCGGCGAGTGCGACATCGTCCTCCTCGACGTGATGATGCCGGGCATGGATGGTTTCGAAGTCTGCCGTCGGCTCAAGCAGGATCCCAACACCCACCATATTCCGGTCGTCATGGTCACGGCCCTCGATCAGCCCGCCGACCGCGTCCGTGGCCTCGAGGCCGGTGCCGACGACTTTTTGACCAAGCCGATCGACGAGATCGCACTGGCGGCCCGCATTCGATCGCTCGGGCGGCTCAAAGAAGTGTTCGACGAGTTGCGGGCGCGGGTTGCGGCGTCGGCGGTGTACGGCGCCGCGGATCCCCTGGCGGCGGCGATGCAGGAAGACAAGCGCCCCGGGACCATCCTCCTCGTCGAGGATCGCCTTGCCTCGGCCAACCACATCAAGACGGCGTTCCGCGACCTGCATCACGTGGATGTCGAAGACGACCCGCAGGAGGCCCTGTTCAAGGCGTCCGACGGGCACTACGACCTGTTCATCGTCAGTCTCGGCCTGGAAGGCCACGACGGCTTGCGGCTGTGTTCGCAATTGCGGTCGCTCGCGCGGACGCGGCATATCCCGATCCTGATCATTGCCGAGCCGGAAGATCGCCCGAAACTTCTTCGCGGCATCGAACTCGGGGTCAACGATTACCTGCTGCGTCCCATCGACCGCAACGAGATCAAGGCGCGGGTCCGCACGCAGATCCGGCGCATGCGCTACGCCGATCGCCTGCGCAACGACGTCCAGGCCTCGATCGAGATGGCCGTCATCGACGCCCTCACGGGCCTGAACAACCGCCGCTATTTCGAAACCCATTTCGGCGGGCTGGTCGATCAGGCGGCGCGCAAGGGCAAGCCGATTTCCCTGATGATTTTGGACATCGATCACTTCAAGGCGGTGAACGATACCCATGGGCACGATGCCGGCGACGAGGTTCTGAAATCCTTCGCATCCCGGACGCGAAAAGTCGTCCGGGCCAGCGACCTCGTCTGCCGGTTCGGCGGCGAGGAATTCGTCATCGTCATGCCTGATACGTCTTCGACGGTGGCGGCGCGGATCGCCGAGCGCGTGCGGTCGATCGTGGAAAAAGACCCCTTCACCGTTGGACCCAACAAGCCGGCCATTCCCATCACCGTCTCGATCGGGCTCGCCGAGTGCGGGCACGAAAACGCACCCGACGCGATGTACCGGCGCGCCGACCGCGCGCTCTATCGTTCGAAAGCGGCGGGGCGCAACAGAGTGACAGCAGACGCCGCTTAGTTTTCTCGCAGAGCGGCGCTCTCCTCCCCTTTGAAGCCGGGGAGGGGGACCATGCGCAGCATGGGGGAGGGGGCACCGCGACAAAAAACCGCGAAGCCGACAACACCATTTTTGCGTCACGATGCGTCACGCGTCACCAATCGTTGGCTCTGCTCGAAGGCGAGGATGAACGCTGCGCGTGGGCGGATCAAGACCCGACGCCCGCCGCGACATTGGCAGTCTCACATCGGCGCGCCTGATACAGGACCGGAGGACGGCAGGCGTGGCCTGAAGCACGCGCCAAACTCGTGTGCACCGGCCGTCCTATCGAGATGTTGCAAGCCGTCTCCGCGAGCAGGTCCGATACGCCTGCCTTTCGCTGTCTTCGATTTCGTTAACCCTACCGGGGAATGAAGGGCCGCCATGCGATTCGTTATTTGCATTTTGCTACGGCAAAGGTAACGTCCGGATTGCCGAGCGAGTAGCCTTTGACGAGGCGGCTTCAAATCCGTTTCGTACGCGTAGGGCAGTCGGCGTAGTGAATACCCTGCGGAGTGCTCAGGTCCGCCGCATCTCCTGGGTCCGTAGGGTCGGCCGGCGCGTCGGTGGTGTGGAGTGGCCTCCTCGAACCATCGATCGCCGGCCACCTTCGCTTTAGCGGGCATGCCGCCGTGCGGTGCGCAAACCTGCAGCGCGCAAAAACGTAAAAAGCACACAAAAATAGCGGCCCGAAGGCCGCTATTCTGCGTTTCGAACCGTCGATCTTACTTGATCTTGGTCTCTTTGAACTCGACATGCTTGCGGACGACCGGGTCGTACTTGTTGTACGACAGCTTGTCGGTCTTCGTCCGCGCATTCTTCTTGGTGACATAGAAATAGCCCGTGTCGGCAGTCGACAGGAGCTTGATCTTGATCATCGCCGCTTTGGCCATAGCACTTCAAACCTGAGAGCGCGAGCCGGGGCGACTCGCCAAAACAAAACAAGCGGGTCTTCCTCGCTGACGAGGGCCCGCAACCGAGGTGCACAATAGGCGGCGCGCGTCGTCTGTCAAGAAGAGCCTTGCGGGGTGCCACGCCCGCGGCGGTACGGAGGGTCAACCGGCCGTCACGGAAGCAGCGGACCTAGTCAGCCGCAGACCCGCGACCGCGAGATACAGGCCGATCAGGATCGCGATGCCGAGGAAGAACCCGCTCGGCGGTACGAGATCGAGGCCGGCGCCGATCAAGGGGGGGCCGATCAGCATGCCGAGCGAATAGGTCATCACGAATGCGGCGTTGGCGCCGGCCAACTCGCCGTCGCGGTAGCGGGCGCCGAGATGCGCGAGGCCGACGGGATAAAGGCCGCCGACGGTACCGCCCCACAGCAACAGGACCACCTCGAAGAGAATCAGCGAGGACAGGCCGACCACCGCAAGGAACAGCGCCCCGACGAGTCCGAGGCCCGCGATGACGAGCAGCAGCTTGCGCCGGTCGAGGCGGTCCGACAGCAGCCCGAGCGGCACCTGCATCGCGCCGGCGCCGAGCACGAAGATGCTGGCGAAGAGCGCGCCTTGCTCGGCGCTGGCGCCGGCCCGCAGGGCATAGACCGGCAGCAGCCCAATCCCTGCAACCTCGATGGCGCCATGCAACAACCCGGCGAGGGTCGCGACCGGCGCTTCCTTCAAAAACATCCAGAACGGCTTGCGGCTTCGGGTTTCGAGAAGCGGTGCGCTCGGCGTGTTCGCCACGAGCGGGACGATGGCACCCCAGAACAAGGCAGTCCCGATGAAGAACGGCAGGTTGCCCGACGTTCCGACAGCGGCGAGAAGAACCGGACCGAGCGCAAAGCCGGCACCCAGGCTCGTCGCATAGAGACCGATCGCCAGTCCGCGTCGATCCGACGTCGAGGCCGTGGTGATCCAGAATTCGCTCAGCACGAACAGCACGGTGACCGCCATGCCCATGATGAATCGCAGGATGAGCCAGACGCCGTAGTCCTGGGTGAGCGTAAACCCGAGCAGCGTCAGGCCGCCGATGGCGAGCGAGATCATGAGCAGGCGCGCGATGCCGACGCGCTTCGCCACGCGGGGCACGAACGGCGCGCCCAACAGACTGGCAATTCCGGCGGCCGCCGTGTTGAGACCGATGGCATGGGCGCTGTAACCGGCGACGTCGAGCCGCACCGAGAGCAGGGCCACGGTGAGCGACAGGCCACAGCCGGCGATGGTCGCCATCACGATGGCGCCAAGCAGAGCGCGGTTCATCGGGCGCCGTCGAACGAAAGAGGTGTCACGTTGAATTGGGCCTAACCACTACGCCGCGGATTGCTGCGGGATCGCCTTGGGCTGATCAAGGCATTCGCTCGCGGCGGGCGCGGCGTGAGCCGTCTCGAAGCCGTGCATCCGCAACGCCCATTGGTAGGCGATGAGGCCGCCCTTGAAGATCGGCAGGAGCCAGAGCGAGAGGAGGATGCAGAGCAAGGGCCAGGTCACGTAGTGGAACGCGATCGGCAGATCCGGCCAAACATCGTCGACGGCGAACATCAGCGCGCCGAGGATGTGACCCACCACGAAGATCGTGATGTAGGGCGGAAAATCGTCGGCGCGGTGGTGGTAGAACTCTTCCCCGCAGAGCGAGCACGAGCAGTTCACGGTGAGATACGAGCGAAGGATCCGGCCCTCGCCGCATGCGGGGCAGCGCCCCCGCAGCCCGCGCTTCAAGGCCGCCCAAGCGCTGCGCGGCCCTTGCTGGGCGTTCGGCGCGGTCGCGTGAGGGATCGTCTCGTCGAGCATCATGATTCTTTACGGGTTTGGTCCGCTCTCTACCATAAGTTAGCGCTTTCGCCGCTTCGCGCCATTGGACCGAACGTCACGCGGCCCTTTGTGCACGCGCGGGGGATTGCGGCCCAGACCGGGGGCCATCGTCTTGCGTGAGGGCGCCGCTTCGCCATCGGCCAGCTCGAAGCGCAGCGCCCCGGCGAAGGGCGCGGCTTCCACCAGCTTGACCGTCACCGTGTCGCCGAGACGATAGGTCTTGCCGCTGCGTGAGCCAATCAGGGCATGCGACGCCTCGTCGTAGCGGAAAAACTCGGTGCCCATCGTCGCGGCGGGGATAAAGCCGTCGGCGCCGGTGTCGGCGAGCTTGCAGAACAGGCCGGCGCGGGTGACGCCGGCGATGCGTCCCTGAAAGATCACGCCGATCTTGTCGACGAGATGGGTGGCGATGAGCCGATCGACCGTCTCGCGCTCGGCCATCATCGCGCGCCGCTCGGAAGCGGAGATCTTCAACGCGATATCGGCAAGCTCGTCCGGCGCCATGTCCGGCAGGCCGTCCTTGCCGAGCTTGTAGGCGCGGATCAGGGCGCGATGGACCACGAGATCGGCGTAGCGGCGGATCGGCGAGGTGAAATGCGCGTAGCGGCGCAGATGCAGGCCGAAATGCCCGTAATTGTCGGCGACGTATTCCGCCTGGGCCTGCGAGCGCAGCACTACGTCGTTGACGATCTGCTCGTGCTCTGTCCCCTTCACGCGGGCCAGAATGCCGTTGAACTGCGCCGGCGTCAGAACCTGGCCCTTGGCCAGCTTGATGCCGATCGTTTGCAAAAACTCGCCGAGGTTGTGGATCTTCTCGACGCTCGGCTCGCCATGCGCGCGGTAGATCAGAATCTGCTTCTTCGCTTCCAGCAGCTCCGCCGCCGCGACGTTGGCGAGGATCATGAACTCCTCGATCAGGCGATGCGCGTCGAGCCGCTCGGGCGTGACGACGTGGTCGACGGTGCCATCCGGCTTCAGCAGAATTTTTCGTTCGGGGAGGCCGAGATCGAGCGGCTGGCGCCTGGCCTTGGCGATCTTGAGGGCGGCATAGGCGTCATAGAGCGGGCGCAGCACCGGCTCGACAAGCGGACCGGACTCGGCGTCGGGATTGCCGTCGACCGCCGCCTGGGCGCGCTGGTAGGACAGTTTCGCCGCCGAGCGCATCATGATCCGGTGCAGCGTCTGCCCGCGTTTTTCCCCCTTGGCGTCGATGATCATCCGCATCGCCAGCGCCGGGCGATCCTCCTGCGGGCGCAACGAGCACAGGTCGTTGGAGATGCGCTCGGGCAGCATCGGCACGACGCGATCCGGGAAGTAGACGGAATTGCCGCGCTCCAGCGCCTCGCGGTCGAGAGCAGAGCCGGGTTTGACGTAGGCGGCGACGTCGGCGATCGCCACGCTCAGCGCGAAGCCGCCGGGATTGTCGGGATCGTCGTCGGTCTGGGCGAAGACCGCGTCGTCATGGTCCTTGGCGTCGGCGGGGTCGATGGTGATCAGCGGCAGGTCGCGCCAGTCCTCGCGACCGGCGAGTTTCGCCGGCTTCGCGGCCTCGGACTCGGCGAGCGTCTCCGGCTTGAAGACGTTGGGGATCTTGTGGCTGTGGATGGCGATCAGGCTGACCGCCTTCTCGCTGCCGAACGAGCCGATGCGCTCCTGGACTTTGGCATTGGGCAGGCCGAGCCGGCCGCCGCGCAGCAGCTCGGCCGCGACGAGATCGCCATCCTGCGCCTCGCCCTCGTCGCCGGGGCGGACCGCCATCGCGCCCTTGTTGGCGGCCTTCTTGTCGACGGGCAGGATCTCGCCGCCCCCGCCCGGCAGCGCGCGGAAGATGCCGAGGATCTGCGCGCGCGCCTTGGCCATCAGCTTGACGACGCGGCCGGTGTAGGCCGGTTCGTTGCCGGTTGCGTCGGGAACGATCTCGGTGCGCACGAGCGCGCGGTCGCCGAGCCCGGGGATCGGCGTGCCCGGCCGCGGGCGGCGCGGAAAATTCAGGACGATCGTCGGGGCGGGACCGTTGGCATCGTCCCAGTCGACCGGCTTGGCGAGCAGATCGCCGTCGCGATCGCGCGAAAAAACCTCGGCGAGGACGACGGGCGGCAGAACGCCCGGCTTGGTGAGGTTTTTCCGCCGGCGATCGACAGCGCCTTCGGCCTCCAACTCCTTGAGGACGCGCTTCAGGCCGATCTTGTCGCTGCCGGTGATCTGAAAGGCGCGGGCGATCTCGCGCTTCCCGATCTTGGCAGGCGTCCGCTCACCGGCGACCTCGCGCTCGCGGGCGATGAAGGCGAGAATCTCGTCGCGGGTCGGCAGGGCAGGGCTGTCGGGCGCCTTCGCCTTGGCCGCTTTTGCCGCACGGGTCTTTTTGAGCGTGATCTTGCCTTTCAAGCGGAGGCTTTCAAGCGCGTGGCCGGCCGACTGACGGCGCGCACCAGAGCCTGAGTTTCCGAGCTGACTCGCATCGGCTGATGGCCGGGCATCAGGCGGCCGTTCGTGTGCATGATCTCGACCAGATCATTCAGGCTGTCGATGTTCAGCCAAGCCATCGCGGCGCTATGCCCGATCTTGCCCTTCTCGAGCCGTTCCAGGACATCGGCCAGTGAACACCCCTCCAGATTGTCCCTCATCGCCCAAAACTCTTTCTCAGCCATGCCGATCGCACCTTGGCCGTCAGTCCCGTCTTCTCGAAAGGAACCATAGGCGTCTTGCGGCTCGAATTAATGTCCGCGACCAAGTCCAGTCCCTCAGGAAGTAAGCCTTCGCGGTGAAGAGTCAAAAGCCATGCTGTAGTGTTCAACAGGTGGACGTCTTTGAGGCGCGCGATGCGTAGTTCGAGGACGTCTGGATCCTCGAAAAGGATGAGCGGGACGAAGCTCGGTCCGCTGGTTTTCGCCAGGGTCGTCGCATATTCGTCGACCGCGATTTCGCCGAGGTCCCGACCTGATTCTGCAGGATTTCTGCTGCGCCGGACCTGAAAGCCCACGCCGACATTCGTCTCGACGATCTCGATCTGATTGTGCAGTCGGGCGAGTGCTGCTGCGACATGGCCCTCGGGGTCGTTCTCGACCTTCGTGATCTCGTAATGGACCTGATCGACGATCTTGATCGGGACGGCAAAACTGCCGAGCAAATCTAACCGGTCGATGCGCGCGAGCGTCAGAACCGGACTTGCGTCCGGGATGACGACGGCGACATCGACGGTCTTTCGGATCATGAGACCGTTTCGCGCTCCACGTTGGGATTGGCGTCACGCGCTCTTCGCGACTTTCTTCTTCGCCGCCGGCTTCTTGGCAGGCGCCTTTTTTGCCGGCGCCTTCTTGGCCGTCGCGCGTGCCGCGGGCTTGGCGGCGGCTTTGCTCTTGGTCGCGGTCTTCTTCTTCGGCGCCGCCCCTTCCTTGTCCTCGATCAGCCGGATGGCCTCCTCGAGCGAAATGGATTCCGCCGACATGTCGCGCACCAGCGTGGCGTTGGTCTTGCCGTGGTTCACGTAGGGGCCGAAGCGCCCGGCGCGTACCGTGATAGGACCGCCCGACGGATGCTCGCCGAGCAACCGACCCTGGATCGAACCGCCGGAACTCGCTTTGGCGGTGAGCAGCGCGACCGCGCCCTCCAGGGTCAGCGTCGTCGGATCGACCTCCTTGGGCAGCGTGGCGTTGACCTTGCCGTGGTTGACGTATGGGCCGTACTTGCCGGCCTTGATCGTCACCGCACCGCCATCGGGATGGTCGCCCAAAACCTTGCCCGGCGTCGCGTCGGCGCCGAAGCGCCGGCCGGACAGGCCGCTCTCCTTGGCGACGATCAGGTCGATGGCCCGGTTGCCGCCGATCTCCAGCACGTCGTCGTCGGGGCCGAGGTTCGCATAGGTCTTGCCGTGCTGCACGTAAGGTCCATAGCGGCCGAGCGCGGCGACGATCGGCTCCTTGGTTTCGGGGTGTTTCGCGACTTCGCGCGGCAGCGATAGCAGGGCGATCGCCTGCTCCAGCGTCACGTCCGCCGGCGCCAATCCCTTGGGCAGCGACGAGCGTTTGGGCTTTTCGCCTTCGCCCAGCTGAATGTAAGGGCCGAAGCGCCCATCGCGCAGCGTGATCTCCATCTCGCTGGCGGGATCGAGGCCGAGCACCTTGGTGCCGGTCTGCTCCGCGGCTTCCGCGCCCTCGCCGGTGGCGAGTTGGCGGGTGAACTTGCACTCGGGATAGTTCGAGCAGCCGATGAAGGCGCCGAACTTGCCGAGCTTCAGCGACAGTTTTCCGGTGCCGCAGACCGTGCAGCCGCGCGGGTCGGACCCGTCCTCGCGCTGCGGGAAGATGTGCGGGCCCAAAACCTCGTTGAGATTGTCGAGCACTTCCGTCGTGCGCAGCTCCTTGGTGCCGGCGACCGCAGCGGAAAAGTCCACCCAGAAATCGCGAAGCACCTGCTTCCAGTCGATCTCGTTGTTGGAGATGCGATCGAGTTTTTCCTCCAGGTCGGCGGTAAAATCATAGCCGACGTAGCGGGTGAAGAAGCTTTCCAGGAAGGCGATGACGAGCCGTCCCTTGTCCTCAGGAATCAGGCGCTTCTTGTCGAGCCGCACGTATTCGCGCGCCTTCAGCGTCTGCACGGTCGCGTCGTAGGTCGAGGGCCGGCCGATGCCGAGTTCTTCCATCCGCTTGATGATCGTCGCTTCGGTGAAGCGCGGCGGCGGCTCGGTAAAATGCTGCGTCGCCTCGATCTTTTCCTTGGCAAGTTTGTCGCGCTCGGCCATCGGCGGCAGGCGGCCACCGTCCTCCTCGTCCTCGTCGTCCTTGCCTTCCTGATAGAGCTTCAGAAAGCCGTCGAAGCGCACGACCTGGCCGTTGGCGCGCAGCTCCAGCTTGCGGCCGTTGCCTTCGCCCAGAATGTCGACTGTGGTGCGTTCGAGCTCGGCGGATTCCATCTGGCTGGCGACGGTGCGGGTCCAGATCAGCTCGTAGAGTTTCGCCAACTCCGGCTCGACCATCTTGAGCACCTGCTTCGGCAGGCGGGCGAGGTCGGTCGGGCGGATCGCCTCATGAGCTTCCTGCGCATTCTTCGCCTTCACCGTGTACTTGCGCGGCGCCTTGGGCACATAGCGGTCGCCGTACTCCTTCGCGATCACGTCGCGGGTCGAGGTCACCGCCTCGGGCGCCATATCGACGCCGTCGGTACGCATGTAGGTGATGAGACCGATGGTCTCGCCGCCGATGTCGATGCCTTCGTAGAGGCGCTGCGCCAGCTGCATCGTCCGCGACGGCGCGAAGCCGAGTTTTCGCGAGGCTTCCTGCTGCATCGTCGACGTCGTGAAGGGCGGGTAGGGGTTGCGACGCGCCGGCTTGGCTTCGATCTTGGTGACCGAGAAGGTGGAGGCTTCCAGCGCGTCGCGCAGCCCATGGGCCCGCTCGCCGGTGGCGATGTCGAGCCGGCCAAACTTTTCGCCGTCGGCGCCGACGAGGCGCGCGGTGAAGGCGGCGCCGTCCTTGGTCTTCAGGCTCGCCAGCAGCGACCAGTATTCGCGCTTGACGAATTTTTCGATTTCGAGCTCGCGCTCGCAGATCAGCCGCAGCGTCACCGACTGCACCCGGCCGGCCGACTTGGCGCCGGGCAGCTTGCGCCACAGCACCGGCGACAGCGTGAAGCCGACCAGATAATCCAGCGCACGGCGCGCCAGATAGGCGTCGACGAGCCCGGCGTCGATCTCGCGCGGCTTCGACATCGCTTCCAGAATGGCCGTTTTGGTGATGGCGTTGAAGGCGACGCGTTGCACGACGACGTCTTTCAGGACCTTCTTGGCCTTGAGCACTTCCAGGACGTGCCAGGAAATCGCTTCGCCTTCACGATCCGGATCGGTCGCAAGGATCAGGCGGTCCGAGCCTTTGACGGCTTTGGCGATGTCCGACATGCGCTTCGCCGACTTCGTGTCGACGTCCCACAGCATGGCGAAATCGGCCTCCGGGTCGACCGAACCGTCCTTCGACGGCAGATCGCGAATATGGCCATACGAGGCGTAAACCTCGAAATTCTTCCCCAGATATTTATTGATCGTCTTGGCCTTCGCCGGCGACTCGACGATGACAACATCCATCCTGAACGATCCTTGTTCATGCGCCGCTTGGGCCGATTCGTGATCGGGGCGCGAGCCGCCGATAGCATCGATCCACCGGCAAGTCCCGTTCCGCGCGCCTCAACGGCACGCCAAGATCGAGAGCCCTTGGCACGACATATGGTATGAAGCAATCAAAAGAGCCAAGGTCAGCGGCCTCGAAACTCTTTCCGCCGGCTTTCGGCGCGGCCCTTTGACTTTGGAGCCAAGCTCCCCGATAGACCAATCGCCCATGACAAGCCAGCCCGCGCCTCTCCTCCAAAGTCGACACCTGCTCGGGATCGAGGGCCTGTCGGTTTCCGATATTACCGCGCTGCTCGATCTCGCGGAGGAGGCCGTCGCGGTCTCCCGCCAGGTCGAGAAGAAGCGCACGACGTTGCGCGGGCGCACCCAGATCAATCTGTTCTTCGAGTCCTCGACGCGGACCCAGTCCTCGTTCGAACTGGCCGGCAAACGGCTCGGTGCCGACGTGATGAACATGTCGGTGGCGACCTCCAGCGTCAAAAAGGGTGAGACCCTGATCGATACGGCGATCACCCTCAACGCGATGCGGCCGGACATCATCGTAGTCCGCCACAACCACGCCGGCGCCGTCCATCTTCTCGCGCGAAAAGTCGATTGCTCCGTGGTCAATGCCGGCGACGGCGCCCACGAACATCCGACCCAGGCGCTGCTCGACGCGCTGACGATCCGCCGCAACAAAGGCCGGATCGAGGGGCTGATCGTGGCGATCTGCGGCGATATCCTGCACTCACGCGTCGCCCGCTCCAACATTCTGTTGCTCTCGCGGATGGGCGCCCGCGTGCGCGTCATCGGGCCTTCGACCCTGCTGCCCGTCGGCATCGAGAACATGGGGGTCGAAGTTTATCGCGACATGAAGACCGGCCTGCGCGATGCCGACATCATCATGACGCTCCGCCTGCAGCGTGAGCGGATGCACGGCGGCTTCGTCCCGTCGATGCGCGAATATTTCTACTTTTACGGCGTCGACGAAGCCAAGCTGGCGATGGCCAAGCCGGACGCGCTGGTGATGCATCCCGGCCCGATGAACCGCGGCGTGGAGATCGGCTCGGCGGTGGCCGATGGGGCGCAGAGCCTGATCCGCGAGCAGGTCGAGATGGGCGTCGCCGTGCGCATGGCAGTGCTCGAGGCGCTCGCCCAGCATCTTCCCAACACGTGAGCCCGGCATGAGCAGCGTGACCTTCCCCAAAGGCCAGCAGGGCCAGGCCCTGGCTCTCGTCAACGCCCGGCTGATCGATCCCGCCAGCGGCATGGACATCCGTGGCGGCGTCCTGATCGAGCAGGGCTTCATCCGCCAGGTCGGCGCCGCCATCACGCCCTCCAGCCTGCCGCCGCAGGTTCGCACCATCGACTGCCGCGGCGACGTCGTCGCGCCGGGCCTCATCGACATGCACGCCTTCGTCGGCGAGCCGGGCGCCGAATATCGCGAGACCATCGCGACCGCGACCGCCGCGGCGGCCGCCGGCGGCGTGACCTCCATCCTGGCGATGCCGAACACCAACCCGCCGGTCGACGATCCCGCCGTCGTGGACTTTCTACTGCGCCGCGCCCGCGATACCGGCCGCGTGCGCATCCTGCCCTGCGCCGCCCTGACCAAGGGCTTGGAGGGCGAGGACATTTCCGAGATCGGCCTGCTGCTGCAGGCCGGCGCCATCGCCTTCAGCGAGGGCTCGCGCTCGCTGCGCAGCGCCCGGATTTTGCGCCGCGCGATGCTCTATGCCCGCGACTTCGACGCGCTGATCATCCACTTCGCCGAAGATCACGACCTCGCCAGCGAAGGCGTGATGAACGAGGGTGAACTTGCCTCGCGGCTGGGTCTCACCGGCATTCCGCGTGAAGCCGAAACCATCATCCTCGAACGCGACATGCAGCTCGTGGCACTCACCGGCGCGCGCTACCACGCGCCCTTGATCTCGACCCGGGCGTCCCTCGACATCATCGCCAAAGCCAAGGATCGCGGCCTGCCGGTGACCTGCGGCGCCTCGATCAACCACCTGAGCCTCAACGAAAACGATATCGGCGACTATCGCACCTTCCTGAAGCTGCGGCCGCCGCTGCGTCGCGAGGACGATCGTCTCGCTCTGGTCGAGGGGCTGGCCTCCGGCGTCATCGACGTGATCGTCTCCGATCACAATCCGCAGGACGTCGAGGTGAAGCGTCTGCCTTTCGCGGAATCCGAGCCCGGCGCGATCGGGCTGGAGACCATGCTGCCGGCGGCGCTCCGTCTGGTGGCATCGGGGCAGGTCACTCTGGTGCGCCTGCTCCAGGCGCTGACGAGCCGGCCCGCTGAGATCCTCCGCGTGCCTCAGGGGCGCCTTGCGGTGGATGCGCCGGCCGACCTGATCCGCTTCGACCCGGAAGAGCCGTTTATCGTCGACGCCGTCAAACTGCGATCCCGCTGCAAGAATACGCCCTTCGACGAGGCGCGGATGGAAGGGCGGGTCAAGCTGACGCTCGTCTCCGGCGACATCGTGTTCGAAGACCAAATTTAGGTAACAAGTCCTCGTCGACGCCCGCCTATACTGATTCCTCGCCCGATACGGGCCGAGTACCGTACGAGCCAGCGCCGCTTTTCAGCCCTGCACAATCCAATCGCGGCGCTGAATACTTATTTGTTTTTTTTCATCGGGAGTTAAGGATCATTTGGTACCTCCTTTAGAGGGGAATTGCGGGTGCTTTTTTTGTTCAGTCATTGCTTAGCTGGCATGCGGAGGCTGGCCGAAACCGTCCAGCGGCTTGGGCGTTTGTTTGCGACCATACTCCTGCTGAGCCTCGTCGCGATCTGGGCGCTGTTCGCCTCGATCATTTACGAATCCTATGTTGCCGAACTGAGTTCGGCAAAAATATTCGTCAACAACGTTGATGCCTTGGTGACGCTCGATGTTGCCCGAAACATCGAATTCTATGACCTGTCCCTGCAGGCTGCCGCCCAGGGATTCCTCGATCCTGCGATCCGAGCGTTGTCTCCGAAGCTGCGACAGGCAGCTCTGTTCGATCGGTCGGCCAATGCGTCGGGACTCGGCTCGATTCTCATTCTCGACCAGACGGGCAAATTGGTTGCCGACTCGCATTCGGAACTCCCGCGCGACCTCGACGTGGCCGATCGCGACTACTTCAAGGTCCTTGCCCGCGGGCCGTCGACGCCGGAGCTATTCGTCAGCCACCCTTTCAAGAGCCGCCTGCAGCCGGATACTTGGGTTATCGGTCTAAGCCGCCGCATCGACAATCCCGACGGAAGCTTTGCTGGAATCGTGCTGGGGACCCTCAAACTCAGTTACTTCACGCATCTTTTCGGATCGGTTGCCATGCCTTCGGGAAGCACGATCACGATCATTCACGGCGACGGGACGATCCTGGCGCGGATGCCTTTCGTCGACATCGGCCGCGACATGAGCAGATCCCCGATCTTTCTCCAGGAGACGTCGCTGGGCTCGGGCCTGTTGACGGGCGTGTCGTCGATCGATCAAACCGAAAGGATCTTCAGTTTCCGCCAGATCGACGGGCTTCCGATGCGCCTGGTCGTCGGCGTGCCCACCAGCCACTTCCTGACGGTGTGGCGGTGGCGCGTGGGCCTGATGGCGTTCGGTTTCGCGATCCTGAGCTGCCTCATCATCGGCCTTGCCGTGACGCTGGGGTCGGAACTGCATCGGCGAACTCTCGCGGAACTCCGGTTGTCGGAGCTCGCCGCGACCGACAGCTTGACGGCTCTACCCAACCGGCGATGTTTCGACGGCATCCTCGAGAACGAGTGGGTCCGCGCCATCCGGGACGGGACGTCGGCGGCCTTGCTGATGGTCGATTGCGATTTCTTCAAGGACTACAACGACGCCTATGGTCACCTGCAAGGCGACGAAGGCCTGCGTGCAGTTGCCGGCGCGCTGCGCGATACCATCCAGCGCCCCGCAGATCTCGTCGCACGCTTCGGCGGCGAGGAATTCGTCATCCTCCTGCCGGGCACCGATCTCGACGGGGCCTGGCTCGTGGCGGAGACCGTCCGCGGCGCGGTCGCCCGCCTCGCCTGGCCGCATGTCCGCAGCCCCTTCGGCAAGCTCACCGTCAGCATCGGCATCGCCGCCTGCCTGCCGACCCAGACGCGCGACGCGCTGTCTCTGGTGCAGGCCGCGGACTTCGCGCTTTACGAGGCAAAGGAGAAAGGCCGTAACCAGACCGCGACCGGCGAGGGGCTGGATTTGACGGCCTTTGGCTGGCGTGCGGCCGGATGACAGGCGGTCTTCGAGCCTTCTGTCGTCAGGGGCGGCTTGGCGCATCCGACAACGGCGCCAAACTTGCTGTGCTCAGGCTCACCGGACCCGGATCGAGCCAGACCGTCATGCCGGGATCCAGCCCCGCATCGGGCCCGATGGGATCGACACGCACGAGAAAACTGTTGAGGTCGTGATCGCCGACGGCGCGGGCCGCCCGCCAGGTGGCGAACTCGCCGAGCGGCGAGACCTGCGTCACCTGACCCGTGAGGGCGTCGCCCTTGGCCGTGCGTAGCGCGACCCTCGACCCGACGCGGATGCGGTCGAGCCGGTCCTCGCGGATCGTGAAGGTGAACCAGCGTTCGCTTCCGGCGGCCAGCGTCATGATGGACTCGCCCGGTGCGAGCACCTCGCCCGGCGTGGCGACAAGAATACGCACGATGCCGTCCATCGGCGCCCGCAACTGCGTCTTGGCGAGCTTGGCCTCAAGTGCGAGCTTCGCGGCATCGGCCAGCGCGACCTTGGCATCGGCGCTTGCGCGTTCTTCCTTGGTTGGGCCGGCCTTATCCTGCTCGAAGGTCGCGCGGGCCAGGGCCAGACGGCCCTCGGCGCTGCGAAGCGACGCGGTGATCTGGTCGAGTTGCTGCTGGCTCTCGATGTTCTTCGCGGCGAGGTCCGCCGTGCGGACGTACTGCTGGCGCGCGAGAACCAGGTTCGATTCGGCGATCGCGACGTTTTCCGCGGACTGGTCGACCTGTTCCTTGCGGACGCCGGCGTAGACATTGTCCCGGTCGGCCCGGCTCTTGGCGGCGGTGGCGCCGGCTTCCTCGACGGAGGCCGTCAGTTCGGGAATGCTCAGCGTCGCCAGCGGCTCGCCTTTCTGGACGTGCTGCCCTGCCACCACAAGGACCGTCGCGAGACGGCCGCCGACCTCGGGCGCGACATGGATCTCGGTCTCGTGGACGACGCCGATGCGCGTCGCCGCTTCGGGCGCGCGGGTCGTCGCGAGATAGGCGAAGACGCCGCCCGCGATCAGGACAACCAGGACGATCGGCAGGATGCGGCTGCGATGTGGGTTAGCG
>NZ_LMUU01000112.1:4754-23706 GCF_009765775.1 Beijerinckia sp. L45 | reverse complement strand
AGATCAAGGTCCCGTATCTCAGGCCTCTCTTCCATGCCCAGTCGTCGATCCCGACGATGCGCAGCGGAGTATCATAGCGCCAACCATGTCGGCGAACGGTTCGAAGCAGGGTATCTCGGCTGACAGGCAGCATGAGACGCCGTACGAGCCGTGCAGCGGGGCACCCGCCGAGGGCAAGGCCGCAACAATGGACGATGCCGTCGAAGCGGCTCGTGCGCCTCGCGAACGGTCTTGCAATCTTATCACCGAAAGACTCGGCAAAGGTTTGGCGACGACACGCAGTGCTTGCACCGGAACCTTCGAACCGTCACTTCGATCGATACGGCGCATCCATGCGCCGGCAGATCGGAGATCGTCCGGCGGTACCGACTATGAACGCGATGCGACCGTTCTCCACAAGCGGGGCAATGGCGTCCACCCGAACCTGGCCGTGTCACGACGATCGTCTTGCCGAGCTGCTGGACGACGCGCTCCACGTCGAGACCCTCAGGAAGCAGAAATAGGCGGGCACATCTTCGTGACATCAGTGGCTCCCGAATCAGAAACCTTCACGCTTGCCGAAAACTGCACGCAGATTGAGTCAGAGCCAAAGTTCGCCGCCGATTGACACTTTCGCGCCCATCCCCGCTCCAGCCCCTTCAGAAAGGCATCGACGAACAGCTTTACCTGCTCGCAACGCGTTTCCGACGTTCGGGTCTTGGTTTGTTGCGAGCCTTATATTGAGCCTCACTCACCCGTGAGAAACAAACTAGCAAGTGCTTCCACACACGCGGCGCCTGCGTTGGGGCTTTGACATCAACCATTGACGCCGCTGTCTGCCCCCCAAGCGAGCGGCGTCTGTCGTATTGCGACGTCTTCCGATGGACGAGTTAGTTCACGATCTGATTGGTAAGCAGAAAGTAGGCATCCAGCATAGCCACTTAATGACTGCGCTGCGGCCAGGGCCGCTTCAGGTGCCCGGCGCAGATCCGATACAATCGTCCCGCGGTACCGCATCTAAGCGTTCGACGCTGGCGGTGTTGCCGAAGACGTGACGGCTGCTCACCACATGATCGCCAACACGCAACAGGGCGAAAAACGTGGCCGAAATTTCCGCCATGCCAGTCGTGAAACGGACCGTGGCGCGCGCCTCCTCCAGCAGGTGGAGCTTGGCCTCGCGCCGGTGGGTTACCCCTGCGCGCATAGGAGCTTCTCATCAACTTGTTCCCCGAGGGTTATGGCATTGCTCATTGGTTCCGGTTTTCAATAAAACAAAGACTTCAGGGGTTTTACGGTAGTCGGTTGGCTTTCTCGGCACCCCGCGTCCCATCGGTTGCTCCGGACCCGTCGTGGTATCGCGGGCCGTCTGCATCTTCATCTCCGCGTTGATTTGCGCACCGATCAGGATCACCGTGGTCGACACCCAGATCCACGTCATGAAGCCGACCACGGCTCCGAGTGAGCCGTAGGTCTTGTTCGCGCGAGCTTGTCTCACGTCGGATATGTCTTCGGTCACGCGGCTTCGTTCATCGTTATTGCAGCATGTCGAAGAGCGGCCTGCCGGTAACCTGCAGCGGCGAGCTATTTCTTAACGTAAGGCGTAGATGGCTCGGGACTTGTCGATGTTTTAGGCGTAGGCGTTTTTTGACCACCTGCCTCTCCGTATGGCGTGGAAGGTTCGCTCGTACCGGCCTCCAACTCCTTTACCGCGGCATGCCAGAACTTCTCCTCGTCGCCATCCGGCCTGCCGGCGTCGACCCAAAAATGGTAAGCGCGGTCGCGGACACGTTGCTCTAGCTCGTCGCTCATGTTTTCCTACCTCTATCAATTGATGATCAGGCTAGTCAGCGATCCGGAACGCTCGCCTTTTTAGGAGCGGGCGCCCGATGTCGAAGGGGCTCAGACCGAAGCAAGTCCCGCGCGCAGGCGGTGCAGGATGGCGAGATGCGCCTGGATCGTCGGCACGGAGACCGTAGCCACGCGGCGGATTGCAGCGTCGGCGTCGCTGCTGATCGCTTGGCTGTTGTTGGCGAGCAGCTCCTGATGACCCTGGATCTGGCCCATGATGTAGGCGTGATCGAAGCGAGAGCCATGCAAGGTGGCGAGTTTCCCGACCATCGCGGCTTGGTCTGGACGCGGAGGAACGGAGCCTGGCGTGGCGCCGAGTGCCGCCGTTACCGATAATTGTTCGTTGATCTCCAACTGCGCGAACTCGCGGACCGAGGAGTTACGCGAGCGCTGTAGCGCGAGCTTGCTGGTTTCGATGGAGAACTCGCCGCCCATAAGGTCGGTCAAGCGGAAATGATCGTCGCCGCCCAGGATGTCGCCGCCGGCACCTAGCGTGCCACCAAGAATGTCGGTCCCTGCACCGACGGTGCCGCCGACGACGTTTCCGGGAAGCGCAAACAGGTCGTCCAACGGGCCGGCTGTTTGCGCGCGAAGCGCGGATGTGGTGAAGACAAGACCGCCGCCAAGAGCCGCGAAGAATACACGTCTATCCATTTCGTTTCTCGCAATTGATATATTCAGCCGGCGCTCGGCGAGCACCTTCGCACCTTGAATGCAGCAGATCGCTTGCGGTTGCTTCGCGAAATCAAGGCGTGTCTAATAATGCTGCAAGGATCGCCCGCGCTTTAAAACGAATATGCGCTTGGTGCTCGATTGCTTTCGGTGACAGCTGCAAACGCTCGATAAATCAGTCTGACAGGTGAACCGCCTTCGAATCCGTTAGTTGCGCGCTAACCTACAGCCTGAGGCCCGACGGGTCCTGATCAGCCTGTAGTCGCGCACTGGCGGAGACGTGGTCATGAAGGCTCTCGTTTGGCACGGCACTGGTGACATCCGGTGCGACTCGGCACCGGACCCGAAGATTGAAGACGCTCGTGACGCGATCATCAAGGTGACGAGTTGCGCGATCTGCGGCTCCGACCTCCACCTATTTGACCACTTCATTCCTGGAATGGAGTCCGGGGACATCATGGGACACGAGACGATGGGCGAGGTCGTCGAGGTCGGAGCCGGCTCGAGGGCTGCGCTCAAGATAGGGCAGCGGGTGATCATCCCATTCACGATCATCTGTGGCCAGTGCGAGCAGTGCAAACGCGGCAACTTCTCGGTTTGCGAGACAACCAATCGGAAGAAGAAACTTGCCGACGTTGCTTTTGGTCACTCGGGCGCCGGTCTGTTCGGATATACGCATCTGACCGGCGGATATTCCGGGGGCCAAGCTGAATACCTGCGCGTACCGTTCGCCGATGCCACGCACATCAAGGTGCCGGAAGGCATCGAGGACGAGAAACTCTTGTTCCTCAGCGACATCTTCCCGACTGGATGGCAAGCCGCGGTCCAGTGCGACATCCAGCCGACCGATACCGTGGCGATCTGGGGCTGCGGCCCCGTGGGGCAGATGGCGATCTGCAGCGCCATCCTAATGGGCGCCAAACGTGTGTTCGCGATCGACCGGGTTCCCGAAAGACTCGCGATGGCGAAGGCCGGCGGGGCCGAGACGATCGACTTCGCCGAGGTGAACGTCGTCGAGGCGCTGAACGAGGCGACCAAAGGCAAAGGCCCGGAGAAGTGCACCGATGCGGTTGGCCTAGAGGCGCACGCAACCAGTTCGATCGACGCGATCTACGATCGCGCCAAACAGGCCATGATGCTGGAAAGCGACCGAGCCCACGTGCTGCGTGAGATGATCTACGTCTGCCGTCCGGCGGGTGTCCTGTCCGTGCCCGGCGTTTACGGTGGCCTCATCGACAAGGTGCCGTTCGGCGCCTTGATGAACAAAGGGCTGACGATCCGTACCGGGCAGACGCATGTGAACCGTTGGAGCGACGACCTTTTGCGCCGCATTGAGGAAGGCCAGATCGACCCGTCCTTCGTCATCACGCATACCGTCGGTCTGGATCAGGGGCCCGAGATGTACAAGACCTTCCGCGACAAGCAGGACGGCTGCATCAAGGTCGTTCTTAAGCCAGGGGAGATGGCGGCATGAGCGGCGCACCGACGAAGAGCGCGGCAATCGCCGGCCGTTCTTACTCGAAGCACGACGCGTTGGCGCGCGGCCTTGGTTACTTCTCGATCGGGCTCGGACTTGCCGAACTCGTCGCTCCGCGTCTCCTCAGCCGCGCCACCGGGGTGAAGGACAGCGAGCACATCATCCGTGCGTTCGGCGTACGGGAGGTGGCCACGGGGTTGGCGATCCTCGCTAGTCACGACCCTACGCCCTGGATCTGGGGTCGCGTGGGCGGTGACCTGATCGACATAGCCACTGCCGCTTCCGCCTTGGACGGCAAAAACCCCAAACGAGAAAATGTTGCCCTGACGCTGTTGGCTCTTGCCGCCACAACTGCTGCGGACATCGCGTGCGCTATCGGGCTGACCGCTCAGAAGCAGATCGCTACGGATGCGGTTGCGGATTACAGCAAGCGGAGCGGTTTTCCAAGGGCGCCACGTTTTATGCGAGGTGCGGCCAGAGACCTCGAAGTCCCCACCGATATGCGCATTCCAGAGCTGTTGCGCCCCTACGATGAAGGAACACCTAAGCCGAAGGGCCGCGCCTTGGGGGCCAAGGGACTCCGACCCTAATCGAATTGGGCTTGCTAGACCTACACATACCATGACGGAGCGCACTTTGGAGGCTCCGCACCAAGCCCTCCGTGCATGTCCCGATCTGATTAAAGTCGTCCGCGCGGGTCTGCCGAGCAGCCGAGCAGCCGGGCCGCTGTGATGCTGAGCACGGCTGGCTTGAACCTGGCTGTCTGCGATACTGCGGCATGCGCGGGCTGGGCCAAAAAAGGCATGAGTAGCCGTGAGCCCGACCCGTTCGGCGATGAAGGGTTTGAAAGCAGTGAGACCTATCGCGAGCATGTCTTCGCGACAGCGGCGCGATCGGCGGTGCGGCCTTGATCGTCGCCCGTCGCACCTTCCTCGGCCGCCTCGCCTCGTTTCCGCTAGTCGGCGGAGGCATGACCCTGATCGGCAATCCGACGGCCGTTGCAGAACCGGTCACGCCGCCATTGTTAGTCCGCTATGCCGACTGGCTCGCCGTTGAATACGGCGAGTGCTTGATCGAGCTTTCGGGCTAAAGGCAGCCCGAGCATGCCGCCGACGCGATGTGTTGGCGCCGGAAATGGTGCCGCAACAACCGTACCCTCAACCCCCGAGAAGATCGCTTCCAGGCGGCACCATCAAAGGCCGCCTCATCAAGTGCCGCCCTCATTATGGCAGCGGCCGACGTCAATTGGAAGGAGCCGTACCGATGAACGCCAAGAAAGAGCCGACGCAGGGGGCCAGGGGGAGCCTGTACGATAAGGCCGATGGGGCCTTGAGATACATGGCCTGCCTCCAGCATGCATGTCACGGCGTGCGTATGGTCTCAGACGAGGACGTTTCCGAAGATCTCGACGGGCCGAGCCAGGGCATTTCCGTCGTCATCGCCGATCTCAGGATGATGAAGGCCGAGCTCCACGATCCTGTGGAGTGGGCCGCCGACCTCGGCCGCGAGACGAGCTCAGCTCAATCTTAGCGACCCGCTAACCACAAGGGTTGATGGTCATGTGGGGCGTCTCGACAGCGTCCTTCCAAACTTGAGGCGCCCGGCATTGCTGCTGCGGCGCCTATTTTGTCGTGGCAGGCTCAAACAAAACAACCGCCCTGGCGTAGCCAGCGGCGGTTGAAGAGCACTTCTCCGGATGCAAGTCGGTGCATTGCCGATTTGCGTTGCATCTTGCCTAGCAGGATTGCTCCAGTCGCGTCGCCCTCTTTATGGGAACGAGGCTAAGATCTTGGCATGCAGAATGCCTAAAGCATTCCGTCCAGCATGGACGCCCCACAACCTGAACCGTCGGCTCCCCCGGGCTGGCGGTTTTTTTGTCAGGTCGATGCAGTTCATCGCCTCAAGGCGACGCAATCAGCGCGGCATCAATGTCCATCGGAGCAGGATCTATGATCTCGATCGCGAAGGCTGCTGCCATTAAAGCCAGCAGAAACACGATCAGCAGATCGGGCCTTCGTCGCGCGGATCGAGGAATATGGCCTGGCATCAGCTTGCCCCCCGAACAATCCTCAAGGCGCCCGCTGCCGTAAACAAAACGACTTTCGGCTAAGGCTAAGAGCCCGACTCGAAATTTACGTCTGAGCGGTCTGCGGCCTAGCGCGCGCCGCCGGCCGTCGCCGCGCCGCCCGGATCGGTGACGTCATGACCCGGCACGACCGACACATCTCTCATGTCCTGGGCGCGGCGGCCTCGGCGACCGCTTTCGTGGGGCTTCGTGCGCCTGCTCGCGCGTCTCAAGCGATCGACGCAAGCCTTGCGCGCCCGCTCGGCGCTGCAACTGCCCCAAAACACCAGCCAGATCGTCACGCCAAAACTATATTATGCTGGCACCGGCGGCATCCGATGGACACTCGGCCTCGTGCGCTGCAATAGGCCGATCCTCAAAACCCCATAGATCCTCGCCGGCGTCTCGCGGGTTCGTTCTTCGGCGACTTTCGTACGCCTCCCGGCATCCGAAACTCTTCACGAAAGCGGACCGGCAGCTTTTGGCCGAAGAAAAATGAACCCGACATTCATCGGAAAACTAGTGACTGCGGGTGCCTGAAAACCGAATGTCATTGCGCATTTTCGGCCGTCAAGCACCAGAAGTGAAAACGCTTCACCTGATCACGGCTGATTCAGCAATGCCTCGTTGGCCTGAACCAAATTCATGAGAAACCGCAGCACTGTCCGAATGCGACCCAAGTCTTTCTGATGGTCTTGCGTCAAGACGTACCATGTCCGCTGTAACACGATCTCCGGCAGCACCTGACGCAATTTCGGCTGCCCCTTGGCGAGAAAGAACGGAAGAATGCAGATTCCGCAGCCGCCAACAGCCGCCTCCATCTGCGCGATGATGTTTGAACTCTGGAAGGTCGCGGTGACACCGGCACAGACCTCGTCGAGGTAGTTCAGCTCCTTGGTGAAGATGAGGTCGTCGATGTAGTTGATGAAGTTGTGGGTTTTCAGGTCCGTGACATCGCGTATCGGTGGGTGGCGCTTCAGATACTCGTCTGAGGCATAGAGCCCGAGGCTGTAAGAGCACAGTTTCTGCGCAACGAACCGCCCATGCTCGGGCACTGCAAGCGCGATCGCGATATCCGCCTCTCGCGTTGTGACGTTGAAGATCCGCGGCATCGCGACGAGCTGGATGCTCAGGCCGGGATGCTCGGCCATCAACGGGGCGAGCCGCGGCGCTAGGAAGAGCGCGCCAAGCCCATCCGGAGCGCCGATACGCACGGTGCCACCGACGAGCAAGTCCCGGCCCGCGATGTCTTCTTGGGCCTGCAACATCTGCTGCTCCATCACCTCGGCCGCCACGATGAGCCGCTCCCCGGCGCTCGTAACGCGCAAGCCGCCGCCTTCACGCACCAGAACTTTCGACTGAATGCACTCTTCGAGCCCGCTGAGGTGTCTGCTGATAGTCGAGTGTTTCACCCCTAGACTTTTGGCCGCCGCGGTAAAGGTCCCGCCGCGCGTCACGGCGAGCAGAGAGCGCAGGTGCTCCCATTTCACATCTCTCGGATTTTTGCTCATTTTTGCACAATGGTTGGGCGAATTTTGCGACTATTCGTCCGGATACAGGCGGGCTACCCCATGATGCAACGATAAAACATAGGGAGGCGCGTAATGCGCGAGATCGGCCACTTCATTGGTGGCGTGCACGTGGCTGGCACCAGCGGACGTACGGCTGATGTCTTTCAACCCATGACCGGCGAGGTGATCGCCCACGTCGCCCTCGCTTCGCGTCAGGAGATGCACCAAGCGGTGGAAGTCGCTGCCGCTGCCCAGCCGGTCTGGGCCGCCACCAATCCACAGCGCCGTGCCCGCGTCATGATGCGTTTTGTTGCGCTCGTCGCTCGGGACCTCGAAGAGCTCGCGGAACTGCTGGCCTGCGAGCATGGCAAGACCATCCCCGACGCAAAGGGCGATATTCAGCGCGGCGTCGAAGTCATCGAATTCGCCTGTGGCATCCCGCATCTGATGAAAGGCGAGTACACCGAAGGCGCTGGGCCAGGCATCGACATGTATTCGATGCGCCAGGCGCTGGGCGTCGTCGCCGGCATCACACCGTTCAACTTCCCCGCCATGATCCCGATGTGGAAGTTCGCGCCGGCGATCGCTTGCGGCAACGCATTCATTCTCAAGCCCTCAGAACGCGACCCCGGCGTGCCGATGCGGCTCGCCGAACTGATGATCGAGGCCGGGCTGCCCGCCGGCATTCTGAATGTCGTCAACGGCGACAAAGAGGCGGTCGACGCGATCCTCGACGACCCGAATATTCAGGCGGTCGGCTTCGTCGGTTCGTCGGCCATCGCCGAATATGTCTACACCCGCGCCACCGCTTCGGGAAAACGCGCACAATGCTTCGGCGGCGCCAAGAACCACATGATCATCATGCCGGACGCAGATATCGATCTGGCGGTCGACGCGCTGATCGGCGCCGGCTACGGGTCTGCCGGCGAGCGCTGCATGGCGATCTCCGTCGCAGTACCGGTCGGCGAGGCCACGGCCGACGCTTTGATGAAGAAACTCGTTCCCCGCGTCGAAGCGCTGAAAATCGGTCCTTCCACTGATCTTACCGTCGACTACGGTCCCCTCGTATCGAAGCCGGCGCTCGACCGCGTCCGCGACTATGTCGAGGTCGGGTTGCGCGAAGGCGCTACACTCGCCGTCGACGGTCGCGGCTTCACGCTGCAAGGCTACGAGCAGGGCTTCTATCTCGGCGGCTGCCTGTTCGACCACGTCACCTCCGACATGCGAATCTACAAGGAGGAGATTTTTGGTCCCGTCCTGTGCGTGGTGCGGGCCAAGGATTACGCCGAAGCGCTGTCACTGCCCTCACGCCACGAATACGGCAACGGTGTCGCCATCTACACGCGCGACGGAGACGCTGCGCGCGACTTCGCATCGAAGGTCCAGGTCGGGATGATCGGCATCAACGTGCCCGTTCCCGTTCCCCTCGCCTACTACACGTTCGGCGGCTGGAAGCGCTCGGGCTTCGGCGATCTCAACCAGCACGGACCCGACTCCGTGCATTTCTACACGAAGACCAAGACCGTCACGTCGCGCTGGCCATCCGGCATCAAGGACGGCGCGGAATTCTCCATCCCGACGATGCGGTAGGGCTCCATGACGAAAATAGCGGTAATCGGCCTTGGCAACATGGGACTGCCGATGTCCCGAAATCTTCTCAAGGCCGGCCATGAGGTGACCGGTTTCGACGTCAGCGAAAAGGCGCGCGATGCCGCGCAAGCCAGCGGCCTCGCAGTCGCAGCCTCCGTCACCGAGGCCGTCGAGGGCAAGGACGTGTGCATTTCCATGCTGCCCAACGGCGCTTTGGTCACCGCCGTTTGGGCGGAGGCCGTGAAGGCCGTCGCTCCGGGAACGCTGATGATCGATTCCTCGACCATCGACGTCGTCAGCGCGCGGCGGGCCCATGCCTTAGCCAGCGCCGCCGGATTGCTGTCCCTCGACTCCCCCGTTTCAGGCGGCACGGAAGGCGCGGAGGCGGCGACGCTGACCTTCATGGTCGGCGGCGAGGCCGCAGCCTTCGAACGGGCCAGGCCGATCCTGACCCAGATGGGCCGAAAGGTCGTGCATTGCGGCCCCGCCGGCAACGGACAGGCGGCCAAGATTTGCAACAACATGATCCTCGGCATCTCGATGATCGCCGTCAGCGAGGCCTTCAATCTCGCGGAGCAGGTCGGCCTCTCGCACCAGGCGCTGTTCGATGTCGCCTCGACTGCGTCGGGGCAATGCTATGCGCTCACGGTCCATTGCCCGGTGCCAGGACCGGTGCCGACGTCGGCATCCAACCGCGGCTATCGTCCCGGCTTCGCCGCCGAGCTGATGTTGAAAGATCTCGGCCTGTCGCAAAGTGTGGCCGCTTCCGCCGCCGTCGGCACACCGCTCGGCGCTCTCGCAACCGACATCTTTAGTCGCTTCGTCGAGTCTGGCGGCCGCGGCCGAGACTATTCCGCCGTTGTCGAGTTCCTCAAGCCGCTCATACCGCCGACGGGCTAACGGCGCGGTACGTTCGATAGAAAACAAAAAACTTATTCGGGGTGGGAGAGAGCCATGAGAGAATTGCCAGGCATTCTGGCGCTGACCGCCGCGCTCGTGATCGGGCAGGCGCAGGCCCAGACGCCGAAAGTCTTGAAGATCGGCGTGTTGAACGATCGATCTGGCCCCTATGCCGACATGGGCGGCGCTGGGTCCGAGATCGCCGCCCGTCTGGCGGTTGAGGATTCAGGGCTGCGAGCCAAGGGCTGGACGATCGATATCGTCTCGGCCGACCACCAGAACAAAGCCGACGTCGCCGCCAATATCGCGCGTGAATGGTACGACGCCGAAGGCGTCGACATGATCACCGACGTGACCAATTCCGCCGCGGCGTTGGCAGTGAACCAGATCACCAAGGACCGCAACAAGGTTATGCTGGCCTCCGGGCCGGCCACGTCGGAGCTCACCGGCAAGGCCTGCACGCCGAACACGGTGCATTGGACCAACGACACTTGGGCACTCGCGCACGGCACCGGCAAGGCGATCGTCCAGACCGGCGGCAAGACGTGGTTCTTTCTGACTGCCGACTACGCGTTCGGGCAGGCCCTCGAGCGCGACACGGCCGCGATCGTCAAAGCCAGCGGCGGCACGGTGCTCGGCTCGGTCCGGGTGCCACTCGGGACGGCGGACTTCTCTTCCTTCCTGCTGCAAGCGCAGTCGTCGAAGGCGCAGATAGTCGGACTTGCGAATTCGGGCGGCGACACAACCAACTCGATCAAGCAGGCCGCGGAATTCGGCATCGTCGCCGGCGGCCAGAATCTCGCTGGCCTGCTCGTCTACATCACCGACGTCCACGCGATCGGCCTAGATACGGCCCAGGGCCTGATCCTGACCTCGCCCTTCTATTGGGACATGAACGACGGCACCCGGGCTTTCGCCAAGCGCTTCTCAGCGCAGATGCGCGGTGGAGCAGAGCCCTCGATGGTCCAGGCGGGCGTCTATTCGGCGACGCTGCATTATCTCAAGGTGATCGCCGCAGGGGCCCCGCCGAAGGATGGACGCAAAGTCGTCGACGCGATGAAAGCTATACCGACGGACGACCCGCTGTTTGGCATGGGTTCGATCCGCCAGGACGGCCGCAAGATCCACAACATGTACCTGTTCGAGGTCAAGAAGCCCTCTGAGTCAAAGGGCCCCTGGGACTACTACAAGCTGCGCGCGACGATCCCCGCAGCGGACGCTTTCCGCCCGATTGCCGACGGCGGATGCCCTTTTGTCGCAGGCCTTGAGAGCCCGCCAGCGGCGAAGTGAAGATACCCCTCTGAAACGCAAAGAAGGAAACGCAATGTCACTGCTCGATATTCGGAAGATCGTCGCCCAGTTGGAAGAAACCTTGACCGAGAACGGCCGACCGGTCTCGCCACCGTCGCGAAAGATCACCATGGCCGCCGTGATCAAGAATCCCTACGCGGGTCAATATGTCGAGGATCTGACGCCGCTTTACGATCTTGGTGCCGAAGTCAGCAAGATCCTGGCTGAGCGCGGCGTTGCGCTGCTTGGTGTGAAGCCCGACGATATCCAGAACTACGGCAAGGGTGCGATTATTGGCACCATGGGCGAGATCGAGCATTCCGCGGCCCTGCTGCATCCGCGCTTCGGAGCCCCGGTCCGCGTCGCGGTTGGAAGCGGTAAGGATATCATCCCCGGAACGAAAAAGGTCGGCGCGCCGGGCTCCTCGATCACCATGCCGCTTACCAACAAAAACAACATCTGGGACTTCGATCACATGGATTCGACGGAGATTACGATCCCCGACGCCCCGCGGCCGGACGAGATCGTGATCGCGGTGTGCCTCGGCATCGGTGGACGGCCACTGCACCGCATTGGAAAGTAGGACATCCGACGAAAGGCAGGCCGTCAACATCACGCGGCGGTGATATCACGAGGCTCCTTCGATTGCCGTCGAAGGGGTCTTCAAACGAAGACGTCGAGCGGCAACCGCCGCAGCGATACATGGGAGGACGCTATGCAGGACGTGGTGCTCGCGACCGAAGGCCTCGTCATGGAGTTCAAGGGCTTCAGGGCCGTCAATGGCGTCGCGCTGCGCGTCACGCGGGGATCTATCCATGCGCTGATCGGACCCAATGGGGCCGGCAAAACGACTTGCTTCAACCTCCTTACGAAATTTTTGACGCCGACCGCGGGAAGCATCCGCTACAAGGACTGCGACATCACCGGCATGAAACCAGCCGACGTCGCACGACAGGGCCTCGTCCGTTCGTTCCAGATCTCGGCGGTCTTTCCCAATCTAACGGTGAAGGAAAATGTCCGTATCGCGCTGCAACGGCGTGCTCGCGGTTCATCTTTTGACTTTTGGCGCTCCGAGCGCGTCCTTCGTTCTCTCGATGCCGAGGCGCTGGCGCTCGTCGAAAGCGTCGGCCTGGAGAGTTTTGCCAATCGAGCGGCCAGCGAACTCTCCTATGGGCGCAAGCGCGCCCTGGAGATCGCCGCCACCCTCGCTCTTGATCCCGAGATGCTGCTCCTCGACGAGCCCATGGCCGGCATGGGCCGCGAGGATGTGCAACGCACCGCCGACCTCATTCGCCGCGTCTCGGCGAACCGCACCATTCTGATGGTCGAGCACAACCTGTCGGTAGTGGCCTCGCTATGTGATCGCGTCACTGTGCTCGCCCGCGGCCAAGTTCTCGCGGAGGGCGATTACGCCACCATCTCCCAAGACCCGCGCGTGATCGAGGCCTACATAGGAGATGCGCATGCTTGACGTCCCGACCCGCGGGAAGCCGAGACCTGCAGCAGACGGGACGACGGCGCCTCATCTCGCCGTCTGCGGCCTGCAGGGATGGTACGGGGAAAGCCACGTGCTGCATGGCATCGATTTCCATGTCCAACCCGGTGAAGTGGTCACGCTGCTCGGACGCAACGGCGCTGGCAAGACTACGACACTCCGTTCAATCATCGGCATTCTGGCAAAACGGTCCGGCTCGATCGCCATCGAGGGCATCGAAACGATCGCCATGCCTTCGCGCCATATCGCCCGCCTCGGGCTCGGCTATGTGCCGGAAGAGCGCGGCATCTTCGCCAGCCTGTCCGTCGCCGAGAATCTGACACTTCCGCCGACCGTGAAGCCCGGCGGATTGTCGGTCCCGAGAATCTACGAGATGTTCCCTAACCTAAAGGAACGCGCTTCGAGCCAGGGTACGAAGCTCTCGGGCGGTGAGCAGCAGATGCTCGCAATCGGGCGCATCCTGCGCACCGGCGCTAAACTGCTACTGCTCGACGAGCCGACGGAGGGCCTCGCCCCCGTCATCGTCCAGCAGATCGGCCGCAGCCTGCTCGCACTGAAGGCACAAGGGTTTACCATCGTCCTCGTCGAACAGAATTTTCACTTCGCCCGCACAGTGGCTGACCGGCATTGCGTAATCGAACAAGGCCGCGTCATCGATACAATAGCGAACGCCGATCTCGACGCAGCCGCTGGGCGGCTCCAGAATTATCTGGGAGTTTGACGATGACCACGCTTTTCGGCGTCCCTATGCAGGCCCTGTTCGGACAGCTTCTCCTGGGTCTCATCAATGGATCGTTCTACGCGATCCTGTCGCTTGGCCTGGCAATCATCTTCGGCCTCTTGAACGTCATCAACTTCAGCCATGGCGCCCAATATATGATGGGCGCTTTCGTCTCCTGGATGCTGCTGAACTATCTCGGCATCGGCTACTGGTGGGCGCTTCTGCTTGTGCCTCTGATCGTCGGTGCCGTCGGCATCGTGATCGAGCGCGTGCTTATCGCTCGCCTCTACAAGCTCGATCATCTCTATGGGCTGCTCCTAACCTTCGGGCTGGCGCTGCTGATCCAAGGCTTCTTCCGCGCCGCCTATGGCGCGTCGGGGCTACCTTACGCGATTCCGAAAGAGCTCCTCGGCGTTCAGAGACTTCCGTTCATGTTCCTGCCAAACTATCGCGCCTGGGTCATCGTCGCCTCTGTCGCCGTCTGTCTCGCGACATGGCTGGTGATCGAGAAGACCAAGATCGGTTCCTACCTTCGGGCCGCGACGGAAAACCCCACACTGGTCCAGGCATTCGGCGTCAACGTCCCCCTTCTGCTGACGCTGACCTACGGATTCGGTGTCGCCCTCGCCGGTTTCGCGGGCGTGCTTGCGGCGCCGATCTACGCGGTCAACCCGAACATGGGCGCCGACGTCATCATCGTCGTCTTCGCGGTGGTCGTCATCGGTGGCATGGGATCGATCCTCGGCGCCATCGTCACCGGCTTCGCGCTCGGGCTCGTCGAGGGCCTGACCAAGGTCTTCTACCCCGAGGCCGCGTCGACCGTGATCTTCGCCATCATGATCCTGGTGCTGCTCGTGAAGCCGGCCGGTCTTTTCGGAAAGGCAGCCTGATGAGCGACGTCGCCCTCGCCGCGCCGCCCGCAGCCCCGACCTTGGCGGAGGATCAGCGCGAAGCCAACACGCACCGCACGTTGTTCATCCTGCTCGCGCTCGCGCTCGTGGTCGCGCCATTTGTTCTGTATCCAGTGTTTCTGATGAAGGCGCTCTGCTTCGCGTTATTCGCGATGGCCTTCAACCTACTGCTTGGATACGGCGGCCTTCTCTCGTTCGGTCACGCCGCCTATTTCGGGGTGGCCGGCTACATCTGCGCCTATGCGGCCAAGGTTTGGGGCCTGCCGCCCGAACTGTCTATTCTCTTCGGCGCTCTCTGCGGCGGCGCGCTCGGGTTGGTCCTTGGCGCCCTGGCGATCCGTCGGCAAGGCATCTACTTCGCGATGATCACACTCGCCTTGGCGCAATTGGTTTTCTTCGTCTGCCTTCAGGCCAAATTTACCGGCGGCGAGGACGGAATTCAGGCAGTCCCACGCGGGCACCTGTTCGGCCTCGTCGACCTCTCCGACGACAGGCTTCTGTATTGTTTGGTCGCAGTCATATTCTTCGGCGGCCTGCTGCTGATCCACCGCATTATCCACTCGCCCTTCGGGCAGGTTCTGAAGGCGATCCGGGACAACGAGCCGCGGGCGATTTCGCTGGGCTATCGCGTCAACCAATACAAGCTGGCGGTGTTCGTGCTGTCGACGACGCTGGCGGGCGTGGCCGGCGCGACGAAAGCGATCGTCTTTCAGCTCGCCTCTCTTACTGACGTGCATTGGTCGATGTCCGGCGAAGTCGTTCTCATGACGCTCGTCGGCGGCCTCGGCACGGTGTTCGGTCCTGTCGCCGGCGCCTTCGTGATGGTCGCGATGGAAAATTACCTGGCTCAGTTCGGTAGCTGGGTCACGATCATCCAAGGTGCCGTCTTCGTGTTCTGCGTCCTCGCATTTCGCGAAGGGCTTGTCGGCATGGCCGGCCGACTCCTTAATAGGCGTCTGTAGCGGAGCTGGCAAAGGACGGCAACGGCTCGCATCTGATCCGGCGCCGTAGGGGCAGGTTGGGTTATTAGGATGTGGCCACGACCCAGGGCTTCGCATCTACTTCCCTGAAGAAATCCAAGTCACGAAGGCCGGAATTTTCATGTTCGCCCTCTATGCCAAGCGGTACTGGCTCTGAGTGCTTTGGGCTGGAGGAACGTCTGCTTCCGAGCGAAAGTCATCGGCCGCTGAACGACCTACATGGTGAAGGGTTTCGGATGCCGGCGATCCGCAGTCGCAGGTGCAGACATCGGCCGGCGTCCGAAAGCCGCCCATGCACGAACCCGCGGGTCTGCGCGCTGGATCTATGGGGATTTGAGATGTCCGGGACCGTGCCGGAAGAGGCGCGAGGGCGACGACACACGTCTCATGACTGGCGTAGAGGGGCGCGGATGAGGGATAGGACCGCTCTTTGCGCCAAGTCGTGGGGACAGACAGATCGACACGTGCATCGTTTGTTTGATTACGGAGGTTATGGTCGATCTGGAGGCGCGAGCGACCGACGGTCGAAGTGGCCTTGCTTCGACGATGGATCGCATCACGTCATGCCGGGTCATGACGCCATCATCCCGGAGCCTGCATGTGCAGCCGGCGGCGCGCGGGGCTGCGCCACTCCGGCGAAGATCTCGATGACGCGCATGCGACCGCCGCCGCAGCATGTACACGGCGGACGCTGATCGAGCGATGGAACGGCCTTTTCTGTGTCGCTCGGCGATGGCGTCGCAGGTGCCGGGGCGGCGAGTAGCGCCCTGGCGCGAGCGACGTTGGCCTTGCGGCCGGCGCTGGCGAGCAGGCCGTAGTGCCGGATGCGGTGGAAGCCGCTAGGCAGGACGTGCAGCAGGAAGCGACGGATGAACTCGTCGACGGTGAGCGTCGTGGTGCGATGGCGCGCGGCGCCCTCACGTCGGTAGTCCTTGGTGCGGAAGGTGATGCCATTCCCGTCCATCGCGATCAGCCGCCGGTTCGATATCGCGACGCGGTGCGTGTAGCGTGCGAAATAGGCCAGCACCGCCTCGGGGCCGGCGAAGGGCGGCTTGGCATAAACCACCCATCGCTTCTTGCGGACGGGTGCCAGATGGCGAAGGAAGGCGCGCGGGTCGCCGAGACCAACCTGATCGCCGAAGAACTGAAGCTTTTCGGCGGCGTGCAGCGCGATCAGGCGCGTCAGGAACAGCCGCCGAAACAGCGTGCCAAGGACGCGGACCGGCAGCAGGAAGGCCGGGCGCGAAGATACCCAGCGCTGGCCATCGGGCGATAGGCCGCCGCCTGGCACGATCATGTGGATGTGCGGATGGTGCGTCATCGCTGATCCCCAGGTGTGGAGCACGGCGGTGATGCCGATGCGCGCGCCGAGGTGGCGTGGATCGGCGGCGATGGTCAGCATGGTCTCGGATGCCGCCTTGAACAGCAGGTCGTAGACGAGCGCCTTGTTGTGGAACGCGATGGCGGCGATCTCGGCCGGCAACGTGAAGACGACGTGGAAGTAGCCGACCGGCAGAAGGTCGGCCTCGCGCTCCGCAAGCCACGCGCGCGCCGCCGCGCCCTGGCACTTGGGACATTGCCGGTTGCGACAGCTGTTGTAGGCAATGCGGATATGGCCGCAGTCCTCGCAAGCTTCGACGTGTCCGCCCAGCGCAGCGGTGCGGCAGGTCTCGATGGCTGACATCACCTTGAGCTGGGCGAGGTTGATGTGCCCGGCGTGCGCTGCCCGCCAGGCCGGCCCATGCCGGCAGAAGATGTCGGCGACTTCCGGCTCGGATCGCACGGCCGGCTTCAGCCGCCGGGGCTCTGGCCCTTCCATCAGCAGCTTGAGCGCCTCGATCGGGCTCGTCACCGCGCGGATCGTCTTCGTCGCGACGCGGGCATAGAGCGCGGTAGTGTCGAGCTTGGCATGCCCGAGCAGAACCTGGATCACGCGGATGTCGACGTCCTGCTCTAGCAGATGCGTCGCGAAGCTATGACGCAACGTGTGTGGGCTGACGCGCTTGCGGATGCCGGCGGTCTCCGCCGCCTCGTGGACGGCGCGGTTGAGCTGTCGGGTCGAGCTCGGCTCGAGTGCGGTGCGGCCGGGGAACAGCCAGCCGTGGGGCAGCATGACGCCGCGGCGCTTGCCCTCGCGCCACCACAGCCGGAGTAGTTCGAGGAGCTGCGGCGACAGCATGGCGTTGCGATCCTTGCGGCCCTTGCCCTGCTCGACGCGGATTAGCATGCGCGTCGAGTCGATATCGTCGACCTTGAGCGCTGCCACCTCGGAGACGCGCAGCCCCGCGCCGTAGGCGGTGCCAAGGGCCGCCTTGTGCTTGGGACCAGGCGCCGCTTCGAGCAGCCGCCCGACCTCTTCGACGCTCAGCACGTCCGGAAGCTTACGAGGGTGGCGCACCAGGATGAAGCGGCGCGACAGGTCGGGCCGATCGAGCGTCACCGTGAACAGAAAGCGCAGCGCGGACACCGAGCTGTTGACCGTCGCGGGTTGCACGCCGCTCTCGGCCTGGTGGACTTGAAAGCGGCGAATATCTTCGACGGTTGCCGTATCCGGCGCACGTTCAGTTGTGGAGCAATAGGCTGAGGCCATGTAGCTCTGCATCCTCACGGCTCTGCTCGGCACCGGAGTGGCGCGGAACGCGCAGAAAGGTTAACACTTGAACACGCGGGCGGCGCTGAGATGGGAACCAAAGATGTCCCGGTGACCCCGATAATGAGAGGATGAAGCCGTTTGATTGCTAGCTCATCTTAGCGCACGCTGATGTGATCTCCCGACCCGCGATTACTCGAGACTGAGTGCTCGAATGAATTATCCTCCCCGGCAAGCGGCGCAATGATCAATAGTCGCAATGGGGAAAGTGGATGAGGGCCGAGTTCAAGGGCTTGTGTTGGTACAAGCGCGACGACTACCCAACGATCCTCGATGTCATGGCGGACGATGATCGACTGCCATCGACCTATGACGAATTCCTTGTTTGCGCTGATCGCGACGAACGGACTGTCATGGAGCGAGGCGATTTCGTTATCTGGATAGTTGTGCGAGCAGTGGAGTTCCAGTCTTGGTGTCGAGAGCGCAATCTGATCACCAACGCCGAAGCCCGTACCCTTTTTGCGACTCAAAATGCTGCGGCAGAGGCAATAAGTCGGCATTACCAAGCGCTGGTAGTGTCATAATCGGCCTCGTCGCTTTTGATGGAGGAGCCTGGTCGCTGATTTCCTCTGTCGACCGATCACCGTTGTTGTGGCCAACATCATGCTCTGAGATGTCGCGCTCAACAGACACTGAACCGCCGTTGCCGAGGCCGAGCAGCTCGGTTTTTGTGTATGGCTCACAGGCTGCTATTCTGGACTGTCAACGCATCAATTACTGTGTTGGCCGCTGGCGGGCTGTCAGAAGTGCGGATAGCGCTTTAGCTCTATGCGAAAATCACTGTCATCGGACGCCCTGATGAATCTGTGCTTAGTCAGCAGGCGGGACGTGACCAATAATAACCAAGAGCCCGCGTTTTCTGG
>NZ_LMUU01000112.1:0-4744 GCF_009765775.1 Beijerinckia sp. L45 | reverse complement strand
CGACCTTGAGCGCTGCCACCTCGGAGACGCGCAGCCCCGCGCCGTAGGCGGTGCCAAGCGCCGCCTTGTGCCTCGGCCCAGGCGCCGCTTCGAGCAGCCGCCCGACCTCCGCGACGCTCAGCACGTCCGGAAGCTTGCGGGGGTGGCGCACCAGGATGAAGCGGCGCGACAGGTCGGGCCGATCGAGCGTCACCGTGAACAGGAAGCGCAGGGCCGACACCGAGCTGTTGATGGTCGGCGGTTGCACGCCGCTCTCGGCCTGATGGACTTGGAAGCGGCGGATATCCTCCACGGTTGCCGTATCTGGCGCCCGGCCGAGGAAGCTGGCAAAGCCGCTCACGACACGCAGATAGTCGCGCTGCGTCTCCTCGCGCAGGCCGCGCATGGCCATGTCTTCGATCATTCGGCGGCGCAGGGGACTGACGGGCCTTAGACCAGGTCGGTGGGACATCGGATCGTCCTTGAGCTGAAGGTTGACCCCTCATGCTCGGAGCCCGATATGGCCCTCATCAAGCTGCGCTAACGACCATGACTCCGCACCACCTCGCCGAGCGACTCCCGCGAAGCGGGTTCGTGCATGGGCGCAAAACGGCATGTCCGCTTTCCTTTGAGGGTCTACCGTCGGAGTGGCGCAATCAGCGCTGCCATCTTCCTTCGCAATGTTCACCGGTGGAGCGACTTTCTCAAGTATTGAACTTGCTGTCAGCGCTGTTGATAAGTTGCGCCTGCGGTCTTGCTTCTGACTTGAGGACCTAGTTAGTATTCCATACCAGCCGCTGTAAGGCGAAGAGTGGCTGTCGGGCAGCAATCGACTGCGGTGGCGTTATGCCCTCGCGATACGGCAAGCAGCACGAGATTTGATGAAGCCAAGGCCCGACACCTCGCGTGTTCGGCTTATTTTTGTCACGTCTCAACTGCTTTGTCTGACCGCGAGTCGCAGAATGAGCCAGCAATCGATGCGGGTTACGACCCGAAAGTTATCTTCCAGACCGCTTCCAAAACCGAAAATCTCTGAGCCGGCGCTTGAGATGAGCGATGAGCTAAAGGTGGTTGTCACCTATCTAGCCATCCATGAGCTTAAACTTGACTCTCGCCGCCTGCGCCGTCGTGGCAAAGGCCAGATCGAGCAGCTCGCGTCAAATATCCGGCGGTTCGGCCTGATCGTTCCCGTCATCATCACGCCTGACGGTACGATCATCGACGGCCACGCGATCGTCGAGGCCGCTCGAGAAGCGGGTCTAAAGCAGATCCCGACGATCGCCCTCTCTCATCTTAATGAGGCCGAGCTGAGGGCCTGCCGCATCGCTCTCAATCGCATTCAGGAGATGTCGATATGGGATGAGGCCGAGCTCAAACGCGAAGTCGAGTTCCTAATAGAGGTAGACCTCGATCTCGTCAGTTTCACCGGGTTCACGACCCCGCAGATCGATTTCATTCTCGATCCAGTAGGTCGTAAACCGAAGGTGGATGCGGCCGACATCCTGCCTGAGCCGCTGGAGACGATCGTGTCGCGATCAGGCGATGTCTGGATCTTCAAGGGTGGCCATCGCCTCGTCTGTGGTGACGCCCGAGACCCAGCGACTTTCCTGATCCTCATGGCGGGCGGCGTCGCACGTGTAGCGATCTGTGACCTCCCTTACAACGTTCGGATCCGCGGGAACGTGTCCGGTCAGGCCTGCGCGCGCGAGTTCGCGATGGCTTCCGGTGAAATGACCGAGGCTGAATTTACGATCTTCCTGCGCACCATCTTCACGAACGTCGCCGCCCATTGCATCAACGGCGCGTTCAATTTCCAATTCATGGACTGGCGGCACATGGGAGCGATGCTCGCAGCCGGCGAGAGCGTTTACACCGAACTAAAGAACCTCTGCGTTTGGCACAAAACCAATGCCGGTATGGGCTCGCTATGGCGCTCTCAGCACGAGCTTTGCTTCGTGTGGAAAGTCGGAACGGCGTCTCACATCAACAACGTCGAGCTCGGACGTCACGGTCGTAATCGGTCGAATATGTGGGAATACTCGGGCGGAAGTAGTGCCTTACGCCGGAGCGATGCGGCAGCGAGCGAGCATCCGACCCCCAAATGTGTGGCGATGATCGCGGATTCCATCATGGATGTTACGGAACGCAATGACATCGTTCTCGACGCGACGGTGGGGTCAGGCACGACGCTCGTTGCGGCGCATCGCACGAAACGGCGCGGCTACGGCATCGAGATCGATCCGGCCTACGTTGATCTTGCCGTGCGTCGGTTGGAGGCTTCGACAAAGGCGCCAGCCTGCCACGCAGGAACCGGCGAGACCTTTGCCGAGGTCGCTGCCGAGCGCTTGCGAGCTTCGGAGAGGACCCTTGGCGTCGCAGACGGCCAAGCGTCCTTTGCGCCGACGGCATGAGAGGGCACTTTCATGGCCAAGAACAAAGACGAGGGCGGCTCAGTCCGTCCGGGCAAAGTCGGTTACGGCCGCCCACCTGAGGAGCATCGCTTCAGGAAAGGCGATCCATCGCCCAACCCCTACGGATGCCGCGGGAAGCCTAAGGACGCTTCCATCGATAAGAAGAGCTTTCTCAGTCGCAAGGTGACCGTGATGCTCAACGGCGAGCAAAAACGCGTAACGCGAGACGAGAGTCTTTTCATCGTCCTCTATGCGCAGGCGAGCAAAGGTGACGTCAAAGCCATCCGCTACCTTGACGAACGCTGTGCTGCGGCCGCTCGACGCGACGCAGAGCGCCGGGCGGTTCGAGATACTGTCGCTGACGACGATGCGAGCCGAAAGAAGGTCATCGATAATGCGCTGAACCGTCGTCTAAAAGAGGCCAAGAGGGCGGGCAAAAGAGGCGAGCCGGACGACGGGCTGGAAGATGGATGAGTCCGCCATTCTTCTTCGTGCTCTTTTGCAAAGCGACTTCCTAGCCTTTCTCGAGATGTGCTTCGTCACGCTCGAGCCGGGCCTGGAATACCAGGACAACTGGCATCTTGCGGCGGTAGCGGAAGCGCTCCGCCGCGTCCAGACAGGGTCGAGTAAACGGCTGATCATCAACGTGCCGCCGCGCTCGGGCAAGTCGATCATCGTGACGATCGCCTTCACAGCCTGGCTTCTTGGGCACGACCCTCGCAAGCGTATAATTTGCGTCTCCTACACCGATGCGCTCGCCAAGACGCATGCTTCCGCCTTCCGAAGCATCGTCAACAGCCACTGGTATAAGGACGCCTTTCCTCGCTTCCGGATCAAACGGGGTGGCGACCGCGAGCTAGAGACGACGACAACCGAGCTCGGCTACCGTTTCGCCGTCTCGATCGCCGGAGCGGTGCTTGGGCGCGGCGCAGACATCATCATCGGCGACGACCCGATGAGCCCGGCGGCCGCCCTATCCGACGCGGTGCGGACCCGCGAGACGAACTTGTGGATGACTGCGCACCGCACGCGGCTCAATAACAAGCTTGAGGGTGCCATCATCCTCGTCATGCAGCGACTCCACCAGGAAGATCTCGTCGGGCACGTTGAAGCCTCGGAAGACTGGGACAAGCTGGTTATACCCGCGATCTCGCCGGAAGCCGAGAACCACCCGATTGGTCCACACCCTGAAGATGTTTATCACCGCCAAGCCAGCGAGGTTTTACATCCCGACCGCGAGCCACGCGAGGTGCTCGACGCCACCAGGCGCGCGATCGGCTCGCTAGTGTTCTCTGCGCAGTACCTGCAAAATCCAGTGCCGCCCGGCGGCAACGTCATTCAGCGTAGCTGGCTACGCTACTATGACGAGGCTCCGCAGGCATTCGATCGAGTAATGGTAAGTTGGGACACAGCGTCCACACTGGAGGAGACAAGCGACTGGTCCGTGGGCACGGTGTGGGGCGCTGTCGGTCAGGACTTCTACCTGCTCGACGTGCGCCGTGAACGCCTCGAGGCTCCGGATCTGCGGCGGGCTATCATCGAACTCGATCGCTCCTGGGAGGCCGATGTCACGCTTATCGAGGGAACGGAACTCGGCAGAGCGATCGCTCAGGATCTGCGGTCCTCAAGGTCTCTCCGTCCGCTCGTTGAGCCAGCTCGCTATGACAAGGTCGCGCGGCTTCTTGCCGTCAGCCCGCGCTTCGAGGCGGGGCAGGTGCTGCTTCCGCACGAGGCGCCTTGGCTGTCGACGTATATCGGCGAACTTCTGGCCTTTCCTACGGGCCGGCATGACGATCAGGTGGATGCCACCAGCCAAGCGTTGCGGTACCTCACGCGTCGGCAAGGCTCGGAGAATGAACTCATCCGCCGCACGATCACGCGGCGAAATATCGTGCGCGCCCGGGTCGTCGACAGACCAGATCGAGATCGCTAGCGCCCTGCCTTCGATGCGCCACCAAACACCTCTGGGCCTCGGCGGCGGCTTCAGCCTCGGCATAACGTTGCCCTTGGATAACACGGACAGCGTCGAGTCTGCCAACACCTGGACCGCCTTCGTGCTCACGGTGGGCTAGCTGATCGCTGCTTTCGGCCCACTGTCAGTCGACGCCCTTCGCGACGCCTCGTCCTCGCTCGGTTCGAGCCTGTGGCTAAAGTGCTCCGTTGGCGCCGGCATGGTCGTGCTCACGCCCTTCCTGCAGCCGCATCGTCTGAGGGGGTAGGAAGCCAGGCCAGTTGATAAGCGGACCTTCGGCTCTGCGCCCGAGCACGAACCCGCTTCGCGGGAGTCGCTCGGCGGGGTGGTGCGGAGTCATGGTCGTTAGCGCAGCTTGATGAGGGCCATATCGGGCTCCGAG
>NZ_LMUU01000111.1 GCF_009765775.1 Beijerinckia sp. L45 | reverse complement strand
CCGGCCAGCGCGAGCGCCGGCTCGATCTCGCCCTCAGTCTCGGCCCACGTCGCGAAAGTGGCATCGAGCCGTCCCGACGAAGTCACCAGGGCGACACCTTGGACCCGCACCACGCCGAAAGCGCTTCCCTGCCGGCTGCCGCGTCGTACTGGAACTCGCGCTGCAGCGCCGCGAGATCGACGCCGTTGGCGAGCGCGACGGCCGGAAGCGTCGCAAGATGGCGTGACGCCGTCGGACTTATGTACAGGACCGAGATGTGGGCACCGAGGCGGCGGCCGAGCTTGAGGGCGGCCTCATACCGCGGCGCCGCGTCGATGCCGGCGGCGGTGGGAACGAGCAGGCAGCGTACGAACATGGGTGTCTCCGACAAAGCGTTATGGTCGGATCATCCTGTCCCCCTCATCTAGTCATGTCGTTGACATGGATCACTCCGGTGGCCGTGGCGATCAAGGAGCTGCGCATGTCAAAGGAACGGCCGTGCCGATGGGCTTGGGATGGCGATTGGATGGAAATTGTTTCGCGAACGATGCGACCGACGTGATGTGGATCAAGGCGGTCCCCGTGTCCGAACGGGATAGTGACCTCGAAACAGGAGGTCATGATGGTAATGAGCATTCGACAGTCGACGGTCCGGGGCGCAACGAGCCGATTCATTGGAAGGCGGATCGCATCCGTTGCCGCCATAGCGGTCGTCGCTGCGAGCCTGGCGGCTTGCGTCGCCTCCGAGAACCCTTTGGTGAGCAACGCGCAGCCCGTCCTCGGACGGCAGTTCGCGGCCCATGTTTACCGCCGCTTCGACGGCGGCAAGGCGGACGAACTCAAGACTGCTGCGTTTCGCTGGAAGGACGGCGTCTACGTGAAGGACGGCGCCGACGAGTCGACCCTGACAAGGTTCGTCTCCGAACCGCTGCAGGGCGACGATACGCTCATCCAGGGCTGGAACTCGACGGGGAAAATGTACAGCTACTGGATCGGGCGGAAGGTCATGCAGGGCGCGTATCTCGTGTTCCCAGTGGATGAAACAAACGCCGCGGACGCGACCCGCAACGAGGTGTGCATGATCGCTCAGCCACAAGGCTTCTGCATCGTGAAGACGCACGAGCAACTCATGGCGATGGCGTTGGCGACGGCACGCGCCCCGGTCAAGAACGGCGAGATCGCCGTGATCGTCGAGGACGGGTTCGACTTCGCGGCCACTACGCCGGCCGTTAAGTAGCTGCGTGACTGGCGCAACCAGGAGCGACGTGGCGCCGGGTGACATGCCCGATCGCGATCAGACGGCGGTCGTCGAGGCGCTGCGAAGCGGCTCGGCAACCGGCGCGCTCATGCCGCTGAAACAGATCGATACCCATGTGTCGCGCATCTTCCTGGGATGCGAGCACGCCTACAAACTGAAGCGGGCCGTGCGGCTTCCATTCCTCGATTTCACGACGATCGAGGCGCGCCGATCGGCCTGCGAGTCGGAACTGGCGGCGAACACCGCCTTCGCGCCGAGCCTTTACGAAGGCGTGTTGCCGGTCGTGAGGGCCGCCGACGGCCACGTCTCGCTGGACGGGCCGGGAGACGTCCTGGACTGGGTCGTCGTGATGCGGCGTTTGCCGGACGGCTCGCTGCTCGACGAGATGGCGATGTCGGGCACCCTGACCTCGGCCCTGATCACGCAGGCGGTGGACACGGTCGCGCGCTTCCACACCGGGGCAACGCCTTGCAACGACGCCGGCCGCCCTGCAGACTATCGCAAGTGGATCGACGGGCTCAGGCTCGCCGAGACGAGCGGTGCCGGATCCTTGAAGGTTTCGTCCACATCCGGGACGCTCTTCGACATGTTGGAGCGCGAGGTGATCGAGCGATCTGACCTGATCGACGCCCGCAGGCGGGCTGGCTTCGTCCGCCGTGGGCACGGGGACCTTCATCTTGGCAACGTCTGCGTCTTCGAGGGGCGCGTGACGCCCTTCGACGCGTTGGAGTTCGACCCGGCGCTGGCGACGACGGACGTTCTCTACGACGTTGCCTTCCTTCTCATGGATCTGCGCGCAAGGGCTCTGGCACCGTTGGCGAACGTCGCGATGAACCGATACTGGGACGTCACGGGTCAATCCGAGGAGGCCCTGGCGCTCCTGCCCTTGTTCATGGGCATGCGGGCGGCCGTGCGCATGGCTGTCGCGGGAGAACGCGGCGACTTGGCCGGGGCCGCGAGGTACCGGGACGTTGGACTGAGCCTCGTTCACCGTTCCCTGCCCCGCCTGGTTGCCATCGGCGGCCTGTCGGGTACCGGAAAGTCGAATCTCGCGCGAAGGCTGGCGCCTGCCATCGGCGGCCATGCGGGGCTCGCCTTCTGAGCGCCGACCACATCAGGAAGACCGCGGCCGGCGGCGGACTGACAGGACGCCTCGACCAGGCTTCATACACCGAGGCTGCGAGAGCGGCGGTCTATCGGTGTCTTATCGAGCGTACAGCATGCGCCCTGAAGGCCGGTTCGATCGTCGTCGCGGATGCAACCTTCCGCGAGGGCTGGGCGCGAGAAGGCATCGAAGCGGCGGCGGGTGCGCTGCCCTTCCAGGGCCTCTGGCTGACGGCCTCCACCGCCGTGCGTGTCGACCGCGTCGCGTCCCGGACGGGCGACGTGTCGGACGCGACGGCGGCCGTCGCCTCCGCTCAGGTGGAACCGCGCGACCTCGGCGCCGCGTGGCGCACGATCGACGTCGGCCCGCCGATGGAGCGCGTTGCATCCGAGGCGCTGCGCGTGCTCGGTGTGGCACCGGACCTGGAGCGACGTCAGGTTCGAAGTGTCAGGCCATGATGCGCAGCGTCTCCGAGCCTTGAGCCAAATCAAGGAAAGGGCGCCCCCAGCCCGCTATCCAGCGACGACGACGGGCGGTCCCGGTCGAAACGAGGCATGGCGATGTTCAAGAACATGATGGTGCAGCTTGACGGGACCGTGGAGGACGAGACGCGCATCCTGCACGCCGAGGCGTCGTCCTCGCGGTTCGGGAACGCGCGGCTCACCGGGCTCTACATCAACCCACTTCCCGAATACCCCTGCGTGATGGGCGCCAGGAGGGTTACGGGGACATCGGCCCGGTGATGGAATTGGAACGACGGATCCGTCTCGAAGGTGACAAGGTGGCCGAAAGGCTCGACTCGCGTCTTGCACGGTCGGGAGGAACCGGGGAGGTCAGACGTATCGACGCCTGGCCCAGCGCGATCCCCGACCTCGCCGTCTCCCAGGCACGTTTCGCGGACCTGTTCGTCGCGACCACGCCATATCGGGACGTCGAGAGCGTCTTCGCCAACAGGCTGACCGAAGCCGTTCTCTTCGAGGCAGGGCACGGGCTGCTCCTCGTTCCGCCTCTCTGTCCGGTCAGGCCGCACTTGGTCAACGTGCTGGTCGCCTGGACGGACACGACGCTCGCCATCCGGGCTGTGACCGAGGCCATGCCATTCCTGTCGCGCGCGACCCAGGTGCGCCTCCTGACGATCTCCACCGGCGGTCGAGAGGCTGGTGCCGAGACGTCCGCCGACATTGCTGCACACCTATGCCGCCACGGCGCCAACGTCGAGATCGAGGCGCTGAAGGGCGAGGACCATCAGATCGGCTACATGATCTGCGAGGCGGCGGCAAAGTTCTCGGCGGACTTGATCGTGATGGGCGGCTACGGCCACTCGCGTTTCCGGGAATGGGTTCTGGGGGGCGCGACGCGAGACGTGATCCAACGTTCGACCGTTCCCCTCCTCGTCGCGCATTAAGCAGATCCTGAGCCTGAGCTGCCACCAGGGATCTTCATCAACCGCGGCCGCCTGGCGGCTCCGATCGATCGCTTGGAAGGACCGTTGGGGATCGGATTGCGCATCCGACCATGTCAAATCATCGAGCGACACTGGACGCTGCGCATGATATTTTAACTCATGATAGAAAGCACCGGGACGTGGCGGGTTTCGCCCAAGGACGCTCGGCCCGTCGATCTGTCGATCTTCTTTTCGGCGCTCTCCCACCCATACGTCGCATTCGAACGAGGCCTCACGATCGCCGCCGCGAGCGAGGACTACCTTCGCCAGACCATGACGACGCGAGATGACATCGTCGGGCGGAGTCTCGAAGACGCGTTCCCGGTCAATCCTGCCGTCGGGTCGGAAGCCCAGGCCATCGTCCGCGCCTCGATCGGCGAGGTCTTCGCGACCGGCAAGAAGAACGAGATCCGGGGGCTTCGCTACGACATCCGTCGCCAGGCCGGACGCGATGACTTCGAACCTCGCTACTGGAACATCCAGAACGTGCCGCTCGTCTTGGATGCGGGCGGCGATGTCGCCTACGTCGTCCAGAGCGTCGAGGACGTCACCGACACGCACCTGAGGATCACGATCGCGGAAGACCGTTTCCGCTCGTCGGAAGAACGTTTCGAGGCGACGTTCGAGCAGAACGCCGTCGGTATCGCGCTCATCGCGCCGGACGGACAGTTTCTCAGGATCAACGCCCACTTCGGCGACCTTCTGGGCTACGGCCACGAAGAGATTCTCGGCATGAACATCGGGGCCATGACCCATCCCGACGATCTGAAGTCGAGTACGGAGCAGATGGCCGCACTGCTGAGCGGCATGGGGCTCCCCTATACGATCGAGAAACGATATCTGAAGAAGGACGGGACTCCCCAGTGGGTGAGGGTGACCCGTACCCTTGTCCGGGATCCCGCCGGCGTGCCCGCGTACTTCGTGGCCGTCGCTGAGGACATCGCCGCCCGCAAGACGGCGGAGGCCGCGTTGATCCAGCGGGAGGCCTACCTGCAATCGATCCTGGACACCGTGCCGGCTGGCATGATCGTCATCGATCACGCGGGCACGATCGAGACGTTCAGCAGGACCGCAGAGACACAGTTCGGTTACGCGTCCCAGGAGATCGTGGGGCGCAATATCGGACTGTTGATGCCCATGGAGGATCGCCAGCTCCACGACGACTATCTCCGGCGTTTCAATCAGAGCGGGAAGGCGACAATCATCGGGGTCGGTCGCGTCGTTACGGGGGAACGGAAGGATGGATCGACCTTCGCGCTGAACCTGTCGGTCGGCGAGATCTCGCCAGGACCGATGAGTCAGTTCGTCGGATTCATCCAGGACCTGACCGAGCGCCAGGCCGCGGAAACCCGCTTGAGCGAATTGCAGGCCGAACTAATCCACGTCTCCAGGTTCACGGCGCTGGGCGAGATGGCATCGACGCTCGCGCATGAGCTCAACCAGCCCCTGACCGCGATCACCAACTTTCTGAAGGGCAGCCGCCGCCTCCTGGAGCAAGGTCTCGAAGGAAACGAGGCGATGTTGAGCCACGCGGTGGGCCAAGCGGGGGACCAGGCGTTGCGCGCGGGTCAGATCATCCGGCGGCTCCGCTCGTTCGTGGAGCGTGGCGAGATCGAGCGCACCCGCGAAGACCTTCCGCGACTGATCGACGAGGCGAGCGCTTTGGCGTTCCTCGGCGCCAAGGAGGGTGGGGTGCGCGTCTCGTTGGCGCTCGACCCCGACGCCCGGTTGGTCCTCGTGGACCGGATCCAGATCCAGCAGGTGCTGTTCAACCTGATGCGCAACGGCATCGAGGCGATGCAGGAGATGCCCATCCGCAACCTCCAGATCTCGACGAAGCTGGGGACGGACGGGATGGTCGAGGTCAGCGTCACCGACACCGGTACGGGGCTGGCGCCGGAGATCGTGCCGCAGTTGTTCAGGGCGTTCGCGACCACCAAGCCGGCCGGCATGGGCGTCGGCCTCTCGATCTGCCGGACCATCGTCGAGGCGAACAAGGGCAGGATATCGGCCGGCCCGAACCCGGGCGGGGGCACGATCTTCCGCTTCACGCTCCCGGCGTGGCGGCCACGGGAGCTTTCCGATGTCGGATGAGGCCACCGTTCACATCGTCGACGACGACCTGGCGGTACGGCAATCACTCGCGTTTCTGCTGGCGACTGCGGGGATCGGCGTCCGCCTGTACGATTCGGCATCCGGCTTCCTGGCGACGCTCGGCAGCGCGCTGCCCGGCTGCCTGGTGACGGATGTCCGAATGCCGGTGATCGACGGACTGGAGCTGCTGCGGCGCATGAAGGCGGCCGGTTCGTCGTTGCCCGTCATCGTGATGACAGGTCACGGCGACGTCGCATTAGCCGTCGGCGCGATGAAGGCGGGTGCGGTGGACTTCATCGAGAAGCCGTTCGACGACGACCTCTTCCTTCGAACCGTGAAGTCGTGCTGTCAGGGCGCGAGCGCGACGGATTCCGGCGTCGCGGCGACGCGCATGAAGCTGGAGAGCCTGTCGCGTCGGGAGCGGCAGGTCCTCGACGGCGTGCTCGCCGGCAAGCAGAACAAGATCATAGCCTACGAACTCGGGCTGAGCCCTCGGACCGTGGAGATCTATCGCGCCAAGGTCATGATCAAGACGGAGGCGAACAACGTCCCTGACCTCGTCAGGGCCGTCCTGGCGAGCGGGCTCCTGTGAAAGGCGTATTGCTTCAGATCAAGGCCGCGCGTCCGTACCGGTGCTATGGACCTGATGCCGCATGCCGCGGTGATCGCAGGAGGCTCGGGTTTGACATCGGTTGGCATCGTCGAAGACGACACGGCCGTGAGGGAGGCGCTCTGCTTCTCGCTGGAGCGTGAAGGCTTCACCGTGAGAACCTTCGGCAGCGCGACAGCCTTTCTCGAAGACGGGGACGCGCTGCGGTTGGACTGCCTGGTCGTCGACCAGCAGATGCCTGAGATGACCGGCGTCGAGCTGGTCATCGCCCTACGTCGTCGCGGCTGCCTCATTCCAGCGATCCTGATCACGACGTGGCCGGACCACGCCCTTCGCCTGCGCGCGATCGAGGCTGGATGTCGAGCCGTGCTGGAAAAGCCCCTGACCGGCAGCGCTCTCGCCGACCTCATCCACGCCGCGACCGACGAGGCTTGGTCCACGTCGGTCTGATGTCGAGGAAACCTTCGTTCGGGCTACGTATAAACCCCTTAAGGGACGCTCCTGAATGTCGGTGACGGCGCGCCCGTCATAGCAATGCTCACGACGAAATTCCAAGTTGGAGCGCTCCGATGCATACGGCTTCCGAAATCCATCCCACGACCCACCTCGCCGCCGTGATGGTCGGGCGCCCGCCCTGCTACGACCACCAGGCCATCGCGCGGCCCGTGTCCAAGGACATCGGCGTGCTCCGCTCGTTCGACCGGGACCAGGAGATATTCGGCGAGGGCGACCACGCCGACTACTTCTACAAGGTGACGTCCGGTACGGTGCGCAGCTACAAGCTGCTGAGCGACGGACGCCGCCAGATCGACGCTTTCCACCTTCCGGGCGACACCTTCGGGCTCGAGACGGGCATCGAGCATCGTTTCGCCGCCGAGGCGATCCAGGACGTCAAGCTTCGCGCGTACCGCCGCCGCGATCTCGGCGAGATGATCGCGTCCGATCCGGTTGCGATCAGCGAGCTGATGCTGGCCATGGCGGACTCGCTCGAACGCGCCCAGGACCACATGCTCCTGCTGGGACGCAAATGTGCGCGGGAGAAGATCGCGACGTTCCTCATGGGGATATCGGACCGCATCTCGAACAAGCGGACGTTCGAGCTGTCCATGTCGCGGACCGACATCGCCGACCATCTCGGGCTGACCATCGAGACCGTGTCGCGGACCTTGACCCAGCTGCAGCGCGAGAACGTCATCGAGATCCCGTGCGGCCGTCGCGGCATCGTGCTCCGTAACCCCTCCGCACTCAGGCAGATGGATTCCGGAGACGCGGATTCGACCGAGACCGGCACGCTGCGGCTTCATGCGTGATGCCCGTCCACCGCGTCCGGACAGATGTCTCCTTGTGGCCGCGAACAGTGAGACCCTTCACGGAACACCTTCGATGGGGCGACCGAACTCGTACATGAGATCCATTAGACGCTGTTCCGCCTCCGTCGCGCCGAGCATGTTGCCGGCTAGGAAAGGCTCGAGATGTCCGGCGACGTAGGAAGACCGCCCGAAGTATGGCAGCGACCACCGCTCGAAGCGCCGTCTGACGACAGGTTCGTACGAAAGGACCGTGACATCCTTGTGCCGGACGTCGCGAAGGATCGATCCGAAGACCTCGTCGATCGAGGCTGCCTCGCCCTCTAGGATCTGCGCGAAGCCGGATGGCGTGGCGAGAAGGATGCCCGTAACGCCAAGACGTCGGTTGCGGGCGATCGAGGTCGCCGCGATCCCGTCTATCTCGATGGAAGCGGTGCCGGAAGCGACCAGGCTTCGGCTGACGTACAAGAGCGATTTCACCATGGCTGCGGTTCTAATCAACGACACCTGTCGTGAAGTCCGAGGGGATCGGTTTCCTGAACGGACCGTCCGTTCACAAACCAAGGGTTATCCCGAGCGGAGCGACGGCGTCTTGATGTCGCGCAAGGCGACCGACGATGCGCCCGACTAATCTCGCGCGGTGGCGCCGATGATGGCGACCGGATGCGAGGACCTCGACATGTCATTCACGACCCCTGACCCACTTCCCGACCGCCGCAGGACGGATCGCGCCAAGCAGGCCTATCTGGTCGGAGGCGGCATCGCTTCGCTCGCCGCGGCCGCGTTCCTGATCCGGGACGGCGATCTCCTCGCGCGCGACATCACGATCTACGAGGGATCGGACAGGATCGGCGGAAGCCTGGATGGATGCGGCTCGCCCCAGACCGGCTACGTCCTGCGCGGCGGCCGGATGATCGAACGGAAGTATCTCTGCACGTACGACCTCTTCTCCTCGATCCCGACGCTCGACGACAGCAAGACTGTGACGAAGGAGATATTCGACTGGAACGAGACGATGAAGACGTCGTCCAAGGCCCGGCTCGTTCGCGGTGGACGAAGGGAGACGGCCCCCAAGTTCGGACTGAGCGAGAAGGACATCCTGACCATCGAGCGGCTGGCGATCGAACCGGAGGTCCTGCTCGGCGACACGAGCATCGAGGTTCAGTTCGACCCCGGCTTCTTCGAGACGGACTTCTGGTTCATGTGGTGCACGACCTTCGCCTTCCAGCCCTGGCACAGTGCCGTCGAGTTCAAACGATACCTCCTGCGTTTCTCCCACATGGTCGCAGGCTTCGACCGCCTGAACGGGATCATGCGGACGGTCTACAACCAGTACGACTCCATGGTTCTGCCGCTGAGGAAATGGCTCGAGGAACGGGGCGTCATCTTCAAGTTCGGCGCCCGTGTCACGGATCTCGACCTCAAGGTCCGCGACGGCAGCACTGTGGTGGACCGCATCCTCTTCGCGCAGCCAGGCACGGAAGCGATCACCGTGGGCGTCGACGATCTCGTCCTGATCACGCTGGGATCGATGACCGACGCGTCGAGCCTCGGTTCGATGGACGACGCGCCGCAGCTCAAGGGCAAATCGGACGGCGACGCCTGGACGTTCTGGGAGCGGATCGCGAAGGGGCGCCCGGAGTTCGGGCGGCCGTCCGCGTTCCCAGGCCACGTCGGCGAGTCGAAGTGGATGTCCTTCACCACGACGCTCCACGACGATGGCTTCCTGCACGTCGTGCGTGACCTGACCGGCAACGTTCCCGGAGAAGGCGGGCTCATCACCTTTCCAGACTCGAACTGGCTGGTCTCGATCGTCGTCCCGCACCAGCCGCACTTCATCGGCCAACCCGACGACGTCAGCGTCTTATGGGGATACGGGCTGCGCGTCGACGAGCCGGGAAACTTCGTCAAGAAGGCGATGTCGGCATGCAGCGGTCGCGAGATCATGACCGAACTGCTCGGACATCTCCACGTCGAGGCCGAGGCGGCGAGCATCCTGAAGTCGTGCATCTGCATTCCCTGCATGATGCCGTTCATCACCAGTCAGTTCCTCAGGCGCGCGCCGGGCGACCGGCCGCTGGTGATCCCGACGGGCACCAAGAATCTCGCGATCATCGGACAGTTCTGTGAAATGCCGAAGGACGTCGTCTTCACCGTCGAATATTCCGTTCGCTCCGCGCAGACGGCGGTCTACGGGCTTCTCAAACTGAATCGGAAGCCGCCGGCCATCCACCAGGGAAAGTTCGATCCGAGGGTTCTGTTTCGGGCCTTCCTCGCGCTTCACGACGTCGGTCCGATCGTGGTCGAATCCGCGGCTTAGGGATCGACCGGCGGCGGCGCGTCGGATCCCGCCCCGTCGGGCATGGATCGCAATACCGGGAAACAAGGATCTTTCCATCCGTTCCCGCCGCCGTCGTACCCGTCCCTTGATAAGGATCAAGGCGCGATGGCGGGAACCACACCAAGGTCGTCGAGAGAGGTGCACCGCCCCAGGCGCCGAAACCTCGATAGACACCTTGGAGAACGTCATGTCCCACGATAAGAAACTGCAGAAGGCCGTGCTCGAAGCGCTGAGCTTCGCACCGACCGTCGCCGCCGATCATATCGGCGTCACGGCCGACGCCGGCGTCGTCACCCTGAGCGGTCATGTCGACAGCTTCGCGGAGAAGCATGCCGCGGAGGCCATCGTCGCCGAGGTCAAGGGCGTCAAGGCGATCGCCGAGGAGATCGAGGTCCGACTAGCGTTCGATACCGAGCGCGACGACGGCGAGATCGCGGCCGCTGCGGTCGACCGCCTTGCCTGGGACGTGTCGGTCCCGCGCAAGGCCGTGAAGGTGATGGTCGACAAGGGCTGGGTCAGCCTGTCGGGCGAGGTCGACTGGTTCTTCCAGAAGGAGGCCGCCGAGCAGGACGTCCGCCGGCTCTTCGGCGTGACGGGCGTCTCGAACCAGATCGCGATCAAGCCGAAGGCGAACGCCAGCGACATCGGCGACGCCATCCAGGGCGCAATGGATCGTTCCTGGCTGCCCGATTCCGCATCGATCACCGTCACCGTGGAGAAGGGCTCGGTCCGACTGAGCGGCGAGGTGCATTCGTCGCACGACAAGAAGCTGGCCGGATCGACCGCGTGGTCCGCTCCCGGCGTCACCCACGTGACGAACGACCTCGTCGTGCACTGATCCGCTTCGCGGAGACGCTGATCGCCGGCTATCGGGCCGGCGACACCAAACTGGCGTGCCCCCCTTGAAGTGGTCCTCCCTGAAGTATGGCATTTTGCCATGAGGAG
>NZ_LMUU01000110.1 GCF_009765775.1 Beijerinckia sp. L45 | reverse complement strand
CGGCCATCGCTTCGGTCTCGGTGGGAAAGCCGGCGATGAGGTCGGCGCCGAAGGCCATGTCGGGCCGCAGACGGCGCAGGTCCGCGCAGACGGCCACCGCATCGGCGCGGCTGTGGCGGCGCTTCATTCTCTTCAGGATCAGGTCGTCGCCGCTCTGCAGGGAGAGATGCAGGTAGGGCATCAGCCGCTCTTCCTCGGCGAAGGCGGCGCGGAGGATAGGATCGGCTTCGATGCAGTCGATGGACGAGAGCCGCAGGCGCTGCAAGTCCGGCACGCTTTTGAGGATGGCGCGGACGAGCCGGCCCAAGCTCGGCGCATCCGGCAGGTCGCTGCCATATGACGTCAAATCGACGCCGGTCAGCACGATCTCGCGAAAACCCTGCTCCGCCAGCCGGGACGCCGAGGCCACGACGTCGGCGAGCGGCGCCGAGCGCGACGGCCCGCGGCCGAGCGGAATCGCGCAAAAGGTGCAGCTGTGGTCGCAGCCGTTCTGCACGCCGAGAAACGCGCGGGTGTGATCCTCGACGCCTTCTTCCAAAGGGCTGCGGCCGTGAACGACATCGGCGATGGCGGCGCCATCATCGGTCCAGGCGCCGCGCCAGGATTCGATCGCCGTCTTGGCGCCGTTGCCCAGCACACGGTCAACTTCCGGCATCGCGGCGAAAGCGGCGACGTCCATCTGCGCGGCACAGCCGGTCACGACGACGTCGCGCGTCGGCGCCTCACGCTTCAGCCGGCGGATCGCCTGACGCGCCTGGCGCACCGCTTCGCCGGTCACGCCACAGGTGTTGACGATGGCGATATCGCGATGCCCGGCAGACAAAGCCGCCCGGCGCATCGCTTCGCCCTCGACGAGATTCAGCCGGCAGCCGAAGCTGAGGACATGCACGCCATGCGCGGCATCCAGGGTGGCACCGTCGCTCACGCAGCGCGGTCTTCGAAGAGTTCCGGATCGAGCGTGGCCGTGTATTCGAAGGTCACCGGCCCAGTCATGATGACATGACGGTCGTCATCCCAGGAAATCTCCAGCCGGCCGCCGGGCAGTTCGATCGTGGCCGCACGGCCGACCCGGCCGGTCTCCGCCGCAGCCACGAGCGTGGCGCAGGCGGCCGAGCCGCAGGCGAGGGTCGCCCCGGCGCCGCGCTCCCAAACCTTCAGACGGATGGTGTCGCGATCGAGGACCTGGGCGAAGGAGATATTGGCACGATCGGGAAAGATCGGCGCCGTCTCGAGCTTCGGACCGACGGCGGCAAGATCGATCGCATTGAGATCGTCGACGAAGAAGACGGCATGCGGGTTGCCCATGCTCAGCGCAATGGCCGGCGGCAGGCCTGGCCCGAAGTCGAGGGCACGCGGATCGACATCGGCATTGGCCAGCGGGATCGCGTCCCAGCGAAACCGCGGCAGCCCCATGTCGACGGAAAAGCGGCCGTCGGCGAGGCGATGGCAGGCGAGCGGCGTGGTCTCCGTCTCGAGCAGGACGCTGTCGCGGTCGGAGTTCTGCAGCAGGAACCAGGCGACGCAGCGCGTGCCGTTGCCGCAAGCGCCGGCCTGCGACCCATCGATATTGTAGATGCGCAGAAACGCGTCCGTCCCCGTCTGGTGAGGAGGGTGCAATACCATGAGCTGCTCGAAGGCGAGGCGGGGCTGCGCGGCGATGGCGCGCACAGCCTCCGGCACCAGGACGAAGTCGCTGTCCCGGAGGTCCAGGATCACGATTGCGTTGCCGATCCCGTTCATTTTCGTAACGGTACGGAAGGCAAGCTTGCTGGCGGAAACGGCTTCGGTCATGAGTGTTTGGGACACCATATAGCAGCGTCGGTCAAGCCGGGCGCCCGGCGCGCGCCCGAGTCTGGACCTCGCCATATATGGAGCGGCAAGGTCCGCTTTGCCTGGGTTTGCGGACAGGCTATCGCAGAGGGCGCATCGCGATTCCGCGGGCGGCACAACAAGGGAGCGGCAGGTGATCTTTCTCAACGACCGGCAGACTGTCCGGCATCTCGCCTTGGTCACCTTGATGATCGCAAGCCTTGGTGGCACGAGCATGGCGCAGGCCCAGACGCCAGCCC
>NZ_LMUU01000109.1 GCF_009765775.1 Beijerinckia sp. L45 | reverse complement strand
CGCCGCGCAACGACTCTGCGATGGACGTGACGCTCGCCGGCGTGTCGAGCCCGACGGCATAGGCCTCGCGGCCACCGCGGCCGGGGTAGTCGGAGAGGATACAGGCGATGCGTCGGTCCTCGGGCGCGGCGCGGCGCAGACGCACCCAGGCGGCGGCGATGTCGGCCACGAATGTCACGCGCGAAACAACCGGCTGATGGATCAGCCGAGTAAATTCCAGCGCCGCGTTGCGCGGGCTTTCCGCCTTGCCCGAAATCGCCGTGGTGATGATGCGACCGTCCATTTCCGGCAGAACGACGTTCATCGCGAGATCGGCGGGGCCGAGACCGCGCGGGTTGGCGCGCCACTGCGCTTCGCTGCTGCCGCCGAGAATCACCTGCAGCACCGGTGCATCGGCGCTATCGAGCACGCTGGGGCCGCTGTCGAGCTTTGCCGAAAAAGCCGTGGTGTTGAGGATAACGTCCGGCTTCTCGGCCGCAATGGTTTGCTGCAACACGGCGATCGAGGCCGCGTCCTTGAGGCTTGCGGCAAAGAGCGCCGTCACTCGCAACCCGCGTGCGGCGAGCGCATCGGCGAGGGCGACGATCGGCGCGCAGTCGCCGCAGAGCACCAGCGCGCGGTAGAAGGTGACGAAGGCGTGGCCGGCGGTGCCGCCGTCGCGGCAGGCTTCGGCATAGCGGCCGGCGGCAGGCAGCGGCGCGGGCTCGCGCCACGGCGCCGGCGTGCCGAGCCGCGTCTCGACCCAGCCGAGCAGCGCGCCCATATTGGCGCTGCCGCCCTCTTGAAAGTAGCGCCAGATGCGGCGCAGATCCGCGACCGGCAGCGTCGAGGCGGCATCGAGCCGCGGGTCTTCGCTGTGGCAGCCGGGCACGATGGCGAGATCGAAGCCTTTTTCGCGCGCCAGGCGGGACAGTTCGTCGACGCCATAGCGCCAGTAGTCGAGGCCGCCGAGCAGGCGCACCAGCACGAATTTGGCCCGCGCGGCGACCCCGTCGCAGTAGAGGTCGATGGAATAGGGATGGCGCAGCTGCGCCAGGCTGGCGAGCCGCAGACTGAAGGCGCTCGTGCGTGCCTCGGCGCAGGCGGCGAGCGCGCCGAGATCGCTGTCGGAGAAGGACAGGCACACGATGTCGCCCGGCGTCTGGCCGAGGTCGATCGCGGCCTCGGCTTCGTCGCTGGAGCGGGATTCGGTGCGCAGCAGGTGCATTAGCTGGCCAGGGCCTGGCGGATGGCGGTTTGGTCCAGCCCCTTTTCGCCGATCACCACAAGACGCCCGTCACGCGCCTCCTCGCGGCCCCAGGCGCGGTCGAAGCTTTTTTCGAAACGGGCGCCGACGCCCTGGACCAGCAGCCGCATCGGCTTGCCCTCGACTTCGACGAACCCTTTTATGCGCAAGACATCATGGTCTTCCGCGAGTTTCGCCAGCTTGCGCAAAAAGCTTTCCGGCTCGGCGACGGCGGCAACGGGGACGACGAAGGAGTCGAAATCGTCATGGTCGTGCTCGGGCTCGTCATCGTGGCACGAGGGGCGATTGGCGAGATCGTCCTCGGCGCGGGCATCGAGCCCGAGCAGCAGCGCCGCATCGAGCTTGCCCGCGCGCGTCGCCACGATTTTGACGGCCCGCGGCACGATCGCCGCGATCTCCGCCTCCACACGGGCCTGGGTGGTGTCATCGATGAGATCGGTTTTGTTCAACACGATCAGGTCGGCGCAGAGCAGCTGGTCCTGATACACCTCTTCCAGCGGGTTGTCGTGGTCGACGTTGGGATCGGCCGCGCGCTGCGCCGCGAGTTTGGCGGGATCGTCGGCGAAGCGGCCGGCGGCGACGGCGGCGCCGTCCACCACGGCGATCACGCCGTCCACGGTGAGGCGGCGGCGCACGGCCGGCCAGTCGAAGGCTTTGACCAGCGGTTTCGGCAAAGCGAGCCCCGAGGTCTCGATGATGATGTGCTCGGGCGGCGGATCGAGCGCCAGCAGCTTTTCGATGGCGGGCAGGAAATCATCCGCGACGGTGCAGCAGATGCAGCCATTGGCGAGTTCGATGATGGACTCGTCAGTGCAGGCCTCGACGCCGCAACCGCGCAGCACGTCGCCGTCGACGCCGATGTCGCCGAATTCGTTGATGATCAAAGCAAGCCGCCGGCCGTTCGCCGTCTCCAGCACGTTGCGGATCAGTGTCGTCTTGCCGGCGCCGAGAAAGCCGGTGACGATGGTGGCAGGGATTTTACCCAACGTGGCGGGACGAGTCATGGTTCACACCTTAGCGACGCGCGGCGCGCGCAAAAACGACGGGTGTGGGGACGCGTGAGCGCCAGCGCCGGCGCAAAAGGCCGGCATCGTTCTCCGCCTGGACACCCCGCCCGGCCGATCTCGATTCGCAACGGCAGGTCTCCTGGCTCGCGGGTCGGTCCGGCGCGCCGCCTTCCCAGGATGCCCCAGTGGCGTGATGGCGCGCGTACCCGCTGACAGTTGCGGGGGCAGCCGGGGCTTTGGCGCCGAAAACGCCGCACCCCATTCCCTATTCACCCTCAGAACGAGGGACCGTTGCGGCCCGCAGACTACGCGGGGCGGCGGCGGTGTCAATGGTGGGGTTTGCGCCCAGCGGATGGCTAAGGCACGGAGCGTTTGGCGCGCGCGACAATCTCCTCGGGCGTGGGCGGGTTCGACGGGTGATGGCTGAGGCAGATCGGCGTGGCGATCTTCACCGGCTTTCCCGAACCCTCAGTCTTGAAATAGAACTCACCCTGCTTCAGCTTGCCGATGTCGTCGGCCCTGCCGCCGGTGCCTGCAATCATCTCCTTGACGGTCTGCTGGTCGGTCGGCGAGTTCTGCTTGCCGAGGAACTGGGTCGTGCAGTTCGAGACGACCTTGTTGTCGATGCCTTTCGGCGCCTGCGTCACGACGATCATGCCGAGCCCATATTTGCGAGCCTGTGCCACAAGTTGCACGCCGCTGGTCTTGCTCAGCGCGCTCTGGCCGGAAGGCACGAAGTTTTGCGCTTCGTCGATCACATAGAGGCGACCGGTGGGCGACGGGTTCTTCTTGATCCAGCCGAACAGCGTCATCTGCAGCCGATTGACGAAATCCTGCTTCGCGGCATCGGAGGCGAGACCGGACAGGTTGATCACGGAGATGCGGGTGCGTTTCGGATCGGAGCCGTAAAACAAAAGCTTCGGATCAAGGACGGCGCCGCTCGCCTTCAGCAAGGGATTGGTTTCGACCGCCGCAAGCAGGCCATCCGCCATTTTCGCGGCGATCTCATCGGCTTTTCGGATCGCGCTGACGCCTTCCGGCAACTCGCTGAGCAACGCCGTCATGTCCGTGAGGCTTCCGCCGCCCTTGTTTGCAAAGTAACGAACGGTGGCGGTGAGAACACCTTTTTGGATATCTGTCTTCGCGCCGGCGATAGGGCCGAGCGTATCGGCCGCCATCATCACCGCCTGATCGCGCTCGTCCCGGTCGTCGCCGACCGCCGCGAAATCCGGCAGCACGGAGAGGAAGAGCGGATTGCCGGCATGAATGCCCGGCGTCCAGATCACCACTTCGACGCTGTCGTTGTAGCGCTTGGCTTTGGCCGAGTCTTCGGTGGTGAAGGCGGCCGGGTCTTCCGGCCAGGCGTCGCCGAGACGCGACAGATCGTTGTTGGGATCGATGACGATCGCCGGGATGCCGGCCAACGCGGCCTCCTCGACGATCCGCCGCAGCAGCACGGTCTTGCCGGAACCGGCGCCCGCGATGATGGCGACATGGCGGGGCAGCACGGCGGTTGGGAGCATGAGTGGCTCGGCATCGGCGGTGAGGCGGTGGCCGATGGGGATGGCGGTGGGCGCAGCCGCAACCGCCGGCGCGTTCTGCAGTACTTCCGGCGGATCTCCAGCTTTGGGTTTTGTAATTTCAGCTTCGTGCTCTGCGGTTATGAGCGTAGCTTTCGTCGCGATCGGCAACGGCGGTATACCCGGAGGCGGACACAAGCCAGCAGCTTTAAAGAAAGCGGTTTCGCAAAGCGGATCGCTTTTCTGTAGCCATGCCTCGAACCCTGCAAGGTTGTTTCCGGCGACGGCTGCATCGCGCATCGCCCTCAGCGTAATGAAGGTTCGAAGATCTTCGTCAACGGGGTCAATAACCACGCCGTCGGCTGCGATGAAGGCGTCATAAAGTTGCTTTGTCTTCGATCCTCCCGGGATCGCGCCGCGGCGCACGACAAGCAAATGGCGGCCAGGGATTCTGTTGGAAATCCCAGCCGCCGTTAGAGCGGCGCGTAGCCTGGCCTGAAATGCAATCGCGTTGTCGTGCTCAATCGCGCGGAAGCAGAAGTGCTCTTCGCGGTCGTTCTCGTCGCGAAATGTGAAGGTCAGCCGGCCATGCAGCGGAGGCATCTTTTGAGCTTGGTCGCCTTGACTTTCAACGTCGATCGCTTTTCGCGGCACGATTTGCCTCGCGTAAAGATCGAATACGTCGCGTAGCAGTCGTCCGATCGCACCATCGTCCTTTGGATCAAGCAGACCATCCGTCTTGGCATCGATCCGTGCGCGGCCAAGATCTGAATCATAACTTGAACTAGGCGGCTCCGGCAGTGGCTCTGGATCCGGCCCATTGAGAGCAATGACGTTGCAAAGAGGAACCCTGCCATCCGCTAAGCAACGCCGCCGGAAAGCGTCACACTGGATAAGGATGCTGCGTGGCATCATCCCTCTCGCGCCAGAGATAGCGGCTGGAGTAAATGGCCAAGTCGAATATTCCGGTACAAAGCCAACCGCGGCATAGGCTGGCATAAGCCTATTAGAAACGAGTGCGCTGATAGCCGCTTCTTCGGTAAGGCCCGTCAGGACGTATGGGCGCAGCACGAACCGATGGGTTGCGGAATCAAGGCCGCCTGCCATTTCCTTCCAAGAGTCATATAGGCAAGTAATAACCGTGCGGCTTCGGGAAACCTTATCGTAGAGTTGCAACAAGCCTGCCGCGAGGACGTCGGCAAAGCTCTTCATTTCGCCGAATGAATCTTGCTGGATCGTCACACTACCGGAGTTGACGACCCCATCGATCTGGTCAACCGCGATCAACGTGGGGCCGGCGAGACTCATCACCCACGACATCCCGCGCACAAGATCGACCGCTTGCGGCGGCGGCTTTGTAAGGCCTTGAGCCTTGCGAGCGTCTTCGTCGGCGTCATAGCCCTGAAGCCAGGCATGCGCGATTCCGACCGCCGCCGGATCAGGCGACCGCAACAAAGCAAGAGCACGAAAAACGTCCTCATGTTGCAGCGCGCGATTGGGATCCATCATGCGTAGATTAGGAATAAGCAGATCTACAATACGCTTTGCATTGACCGTAGGTATTGCGAAAGCAGCGTCGACTTGACGTTCGACGCCGAGGCGACGGGCAACGCCTGAGAGCACGGCCTCATATTGCCGGCGTCCGCCGGGCATCTCCTGCAGCAACGAGGTCAAGAAACTTAATGCCGCGCTTTTCCAGAAGTCCGTGATGCCGATGACATCAAGAAGGACAAACCAAGCGCCGGATTCCCAAGTTTTGCGGCGTAGTTCACCTACAAGGTGGGTCTTTCCGACACCCGCTTCGCCAACGATTACCGCGCCTGCCGGATTGTCAGCATCGATTTGCGCGTCCTCATGAAGATCAGCGACAATACTGTCGATCAGCGTTTCGGTGGGACCTCCCACAGTGGCATTCGCATCGCGCCATACGCTTTCTAGCGGCCTGGTCCAATTGAATTTAGCTTTGCGAAAAGCATCAAGCGCTTGGTTCATGGCATAATCCACAAAATATGAAAGGTCTCGCCAGCCACTACAACGGCCGCATCTTGATCCACTTTAGTCACTGCCCGCTTGTCATTCACTTTCATCAGCCGCGCTTTGCCGCCGGTTTTGGCCATTGTCGCAAAAGCCTCGTCTACCGCCGCTCTATCGAGCTTTGAAAGATGGCGGCGAACGGCGCTTAGTTTGGCATCGGCGCCCTTCACATTTTTTGTTACCTTGAGATAAGCGCGTTCGATCTCCTCGGAAACGTCAAGTTGCTCCAATTTGGCGGCTTTGCTGCGGGTCTTGGAAGTCCTGGCAGTGTTGGAATTCTTGACAGTCTTCGGAGACTTCTTTGCCGGGCCATCTTTTCGTGTTTCCAGCGGCGGCGAGCTCGCTTCACCGATAAAATCTGCAAGTGTGGTGCGAGCATTTTCGAGGTTATCGTGCAGGCGACCCAGAAAGTCCTGAAGCACCCGAAACGCGGGCGGAACGGGATCGCGAAGGTGGTCATTCGCCCATCCCCACCCCTTGTCCTCGAGCGTAATCCACAACGACCGCGATCGCGTCGCAACAGTCACGAATTTCAACACCTCGAGCGCTTTGCGGTCGGCGGCTTTCACCACAGGCATGATGTCCGCTTGTTTCGCGACACCCTGCTTCGCGAGGAGACACCAAACCAGCAGCGTTTGCGTTGGCGTAAGCGTATCGGTCATGCGTGATAATCTCCTTCGGACCGGCGAAGGCGTACCACACGCCGGATCTTCTCGACCGCGAGCTGCAAGTCGGTCGCGACCTGTGCATTGGTGAGACGCAGGACCAGGTAGCCCGCAACAAGCAACTCATAATCGCGGTGGCGGTCATCTCCGTATTTCGGATCGCCCTGATGCTCCGGGCCGTCGAGCTCGACGACGATCCGGCCTTCGGCCCAGACGAGGTCGACACGAGGCGAAAAACCCGGCGCGTTCGTCATGACGCATCGGTTGTAAGCGAACAGCGGACCCAGTTCGGTGTCGCGCTGCAGCGCGGCCTGAATCCGCGCCTCGGTTTGGCTGGCGTGATGCGCCTTGCCTTTCGGCACGATCAGCCGGTTCAGCACCGGTGCCGCCGGCTGAAGCACGTCGAGGGCGCCATACAATATGCGCTCGAACGGCGGCGCGGGGTCCGAGCGGCTCGGGCAGAGAATGACGATTGAGGCGCCTTGTGCCGCGCACCATTCCAGCGCGGCGATCATGGGGGCGGCGTGCCGCGGCCGCGCGACGTCGAGGCTGGCGAGGAGCACGAGACCGACGGGATCGATCGCGCGCAGCAATTGCGTGAATTCGATCTGCGGATGCGTGCGGCGAAAGCGCGGAGGCCGGCCCGAATCCGCAAGCCGCTTCGCGGCGCGCCGCCAGGGCTGCAAGACGCCGGTGTCGATCGTGCCGTCGCCTCCACCGTACCAGTCTGGCCAGAGCGCCAGCGCGAGAGCCGCCAAGTCGTCGAGGATCTGGTTGACCGCAGCGTTGGCAGTTTCGCTTGCCAGAAGATCGAGCTGCAGCATTTGCCGCTTCTGATCGGGCGCGCGTTCGAAGGCCGCTCGAAGCTGCGAGCCTTCGAGCCCGATCAAGGTCAGCATCTGCCCTGGCGGTAAGGCACCGATGCGGGCGGGGAGATCGTCGAGTGGCAGGTTGGTCGAGCGCGCTTGGTACGGACTGCACATGAGCTGCGTATCGCGACCTTCCCTAAAACGGAATTTTACAACCGAGAATAGCGCTTTGGTAAAGACCTAATGCGCTGTGAGCAAGCGCTTGCTAGATTTAAAGAAACAAAGATTGGCTGAAGATCCTCAGCCAATAGTCAGACATCCTTCCAGGCCCGCATCCCCATGACCACCACCCCCGACCGCCACCGCGAAAAAATGGCCCACCGCAAGGCGGTGCAAGATGCGGAAGTCGCCTCCAAAACGGTCACCGAAAAAGGCCTGCTGATCGTCCACACCGGGCCCGGCAAGGGCAAGACGTCGGCGGCGATGGGCCTGGTGCTGCGGGCGCTCGGCTATGGCTGGCAAGTGGGGATCGTGCAGTTCATCAAGGGGGCGTGGGACACCGGCGAAAAGCATGCGCTGGAGCGGTTTCCCGACCTCGTGCGCTGGCACACGATGGGCGAGGGCTTCACCTGGGAGACGCAGGACCGCGCGCGCGACGTGGCGGCGGCGGAGCGGGCGTGGCGCAAAGTGCAGGAGCTGATGGCGGACGCATCCATCAAGCTCTTGATCCTCGACGAGCTCAACATTGCGCTGCGCTACGATTATCTCGATCTCGACATGGTGGTGGCGGCGCTTGGCGCCCGGCGGCCGGATCTGCACATCGTCGTCACCGGGCGCAACGCCAAGCCGGCCCTCATTGAGGCCGCCGACCTCGTCACCGAGATGGGCCAGGTGAAGCACCACTTCGCCGCCGGCGTGAAGGCGCAACAAGGCATCGAATTCTAAGGCGGCGCGCGCCCGCATTCCATGCAGGCTTGAAGAGAAGGACCTGCGGCCGCGTCATGCCTCAAGCGTCGTGTCGCCAAACCTTATCTTGGCGGAGACGGAGAAGGCCGCCATGCAAAGGGCTATTTGCTGCGCGGGGCGGACCATAAAGAGGCCTTCTGCTGCTTTTCCCGGCTCATTGCCTGCGCGCACGGCCATTCGCCCAGTCGAATACTCGCGATGATCGTACGTTTCCGGAAAAACGCAATAATCGTGCGTCATGACCAAGCTGCGCATCTGCATTGAGCGTTTAGCATATGTTATGGATCCGCGCGGGGCGCCCGATGTCTGTAATCGTTGCGCGCACATCCATCATTGACGTTGCGGAACAAACAAAGCTTACTGTCGGCATAGGTAGCGCGCCATCCCGGCTGGCGGCGCCACCATCGCCTGACTGGGTGGTGTGCCATGTTGCTGCGTTGGATGCTTGCGAAGCTCATCAAGACGGGAACGCTGACGGTCAGCGTCGGCGGGGGCATGTTTACGGTCGGCGGGGTTAAGCCCGGCCCGGCCGTGGCGATCAGCATCCGCGACAGGGCGACGGCGCGTCGCCTGGCCCTGCACCCCGACCTCTACCTCGGCGAGGCCTATACCGACGGCGCGCTGGTGGTCGACAGCGGCTCGATCTGGGATCTGCTCGATCTCTGCGGCCTCAACCTCGGCACCTGGGGCAGCGGCACGTCGTGGCTGCAGCGCTCGCTGGACTGGACGCGGCGCCAGCTGCAACAGGCCAACGCGCGGCGCGCGTCGCGGCTCAACGTCGCCCACCATTACGACCTCTCGGAAGCGATGTACCGGTCCTTCCTCGATGCGGACATGCAGTATTCCTGCGCCTATTTTCCGACACCGACGACCAGCCTGGACGAGGCGCAGCGGGCGAAGAAGGCGCATATCGCGGCCAAGCTGGCGCTGCGCCCGGGCCAGCGCGTGCTCGACATCGGCTGCGGCTGGGGCGGCATGGCGCTCTATCTCGCGCAGGCCGAGGATGTGGTGGTCCACGGCATCACGCTGTCGCAGGAGCAGCTGCGCGTCTGCCAGATGCGAGCGGAGGCGCTGGGCCTCACGAACCGCGTCAGCTTCAGCCTCGTCGACTATCGCGACGTCGAGGGGCCGTACGATCGCATCGTCTCCGTCGGCATGTTCGAGCATGTCGGCACGCCGAACTACCAGGCCTTCTTCGACCGCGTCTCCGAACTGCTGGCGCCCGACGGGGTGGCGCTGGTCCACTCGATCGGCCGCATCGCCGGGCCGGCGAGCACCAGCAGCTGGATCCACAAGTACATCTTTCCCGGCGGCTACGTGCCGGCCCTCTCCGAGGTGATGCCGAGCATCGAGCGCTCGGGGCTGTGGCTCGCCGACCTCGAAGTCTTGCGTATGCATTACGCGGAGACGCTAAAACTCTGGCGCGAGCGGTTTCTCGACGCCGCGCATCGCCTGCCGCCGGCGTTCGACGAGCGGTTTCGCCGGATGTGGGAATTCTATCTCGCGGGCAGCGAAATGAGTTTTCGCCATTGCGGCTTCATGATTTTTCAGGCGCAGCTGATCCGCGATCCCTACGCCGTGCCGCTGACGCGGGATTATATGATGGATGACGAGCGCCGGCTGCAGGCCGAGGCGCTGCCGCTGGAAGCGGCGATGAGCCGGCACTCCTAAAGGCGTTGGCGCGCGCCCTCACCCTAGGACATGCAGGGCGCGACGGTGCAGCGCGGCCGCGTGCGGGGAGAAGCAGCATAGGATGATGCGCGTCATATCGGCGCCGGCAGCCACCGTGGTCTCGACGGCGATCAGCGCCGCGCGCTCGGCCGGGAAGCCGAAGACGCCGGTGGAAATGGCGGGAAACGCGATGGTCGTCAGGCCCTTGCGCCGGGCCAGCTCCAGCGATCGGCGATAGCAGGAGACGAGCAGCCGGTCTTCGTCCTGCTCGCCACCGTGCCAGACGGGGCCGACGGTGTGGATCACGAAGCGGGCGGGCAAATTGTAGCCGCCGGTGATCTTGGCGTCGCCCGTGGCGCAGCCGCCGAGCGTCCGGCATTCCTCGACCAGGCCCGGGCCGGCGGCCCGATGGATAGCGCCATCGACGCCACCGCCGCCGAGCAGGCTGTTTGCAGCGGCGTTGACGATGGCGTCAACGCCGAGGCGGGTGATGTCGGCTTCGACGACCTCGATCATCCGCAGACGGCGCAGCTCAGACCTTGGCGGGCTGCTTGCAGTCGATGCCCTTTTCCGCGAGGTGGGAGGCGAGCTCCCCGCTCTGGAACATCTCGCGCACGATATCGCAGCCGCCCATGAATTCGCCCTTGATGTAGAGCTGCGGGATCGTCGGCCAGTTCGAGAACGCCTTGATGCCGTTGCGGACCTCGTCCGATTCCAGCACGTTGACGGTCGTATAGGGGACTTCGAGGTAGCCGAGGATCTGCACGACCTGGCTGGAGAAACCGCACTGCGGAAACTTCGGCGTGCCCTTCATGAACAGGACGACGTCGTGGGAGTCGATGGCGGTCTGGATGGTTTCGGTCGCGGACATTTTGGCCCTTTCGATAACAGGTTGGCGTAATTGCCGACGATCTTCGATCCCTAGGATTTGGGCGTCAAGGTCTGAAGCTGCAAGGCATGCAGGGCACCGCCCATATGTGTGCCGAGCGCGCCGTAAACCAGCTGATGCTGCTGCAGCTTGCTCTTGCCGACGAAGGCGGCCGAAGTGACGATCGCGGAAAAATGGTCGTCGTCACCGGCGAGGTCGATGATCTCGATCTCGGCGTCGGGCAGCGCGGCCTTGATCAGCCGATCGATCTCGGCAGCGGGCATCGGCATGGAAGCGTCCTCAGGATTGTATGGCTGGTGACATATAAGGGATGGAGCGGCCAACGGGAAGGGAGCACCCGTCATTCCGGGGCGGCGCAAGCCGAACCCGGAACCGGTGTTCTTCCCTGATCTAGTAGGGCAGGCCCGCGTAGCCCGGTTCCGGGCTCGCGCCGATGGCGCGCCCCGGAATGACAACCCCGACGCTACCGCGGCAGAACCGTCGAGCCCATCAGCGCCTTGTCGACCGCATGCGCGGTCTGCCGGCCCTCGCGGATCGCCCAGACGACCAGCGACTGGCCACGGCGCATGTCGCCGCATGCATAGACCTTCGGCACCGACGACAGATAGCTCTTCTGGTCGGCGACGACGTTGCCACGCTTGTCGAGGCTGACGCCGAGGCCATCGAGCAGGCCCTCGGAGATCGGCGCGACGAAGCCCATCGCCAGCAGCACCAGATCGGCGCGCAGCTCGAACGAACTCTCCGGCACTTCCTGCATCTTGGCATCGACGCGGACGCAGCGCAGTTTTGTGACGTTGCCTTCGGCGTCGCCCAAAAATTCTTTGGTGAGCACGGCGAAATCGCGGTTGGCGCCTTCCTCGTGCGACGAGGAGGTGCGCAGCTTCAGCGGCCAATCCGGCCAGGTCAGCAGCTTGTTCTCCTTGACCGGCGGCTCCGGCATGATCTCGAGCTGGGTCACCGAGAGCGCGCCCTGGCGCACCGAGGTGCCGATGCAATCCGACCCGGTGTCGCCGCCGCCGATGACGATGACGTGCTTGCCGGACGCCAGGATCGGGTCGTTGCTGTTCAGCGGCTCGTGGCTGACGCGGCGGTTCTGCTGCGGCAGGAAATCCATGGCGAAATGCACGCCGTGCAGGTCGCGGCCCGGAATCGGCAGGTCGCGCGGCTTTTCCGCACCGCCCGACAGCACCACGGCATCATACTCGGCGACAAGATCGGTCGCCTGGACGTCGACGCCGACATTGACGTTGCAATGGAACTTGACCCCTTCCGCCTCGAGCTGGCGCACGCGCCGGTCGATCAGCGTCTTTTCCATCTTGAAGTCGGGAATGCCGTAGCGCAGCAGGCCGCCGGCCTTGGCGTTCTTCTCGTAGACATGGACCTCGTGGCCCGCCCGCGCCAGTTGCTGGGCGCAGGCGAGGCCGGCGGGACCGGAGCCGATGACCGCAACCCGCTTGCCGCTGCGCTTGCCGAACACGTCGGGATTGACCCAGCCGTTGGCGAAGGCGCGGTCGACGATGGCGCATTCGATCGTTTTGATCGTCACCGGCGTGTCACTGAGGTTCAGCGTGCACGCCGCCTCGCAAGGCGCCGGGCAGACGCGGCCGGTGAATTCGGGAAAATTGTTGGTGGAGTGCAGGTTGCGCGCGGCCTCCTCCCAGTCGGACTGGTAGACGAGGTTGTTCCAGTCCGGGATCTGATTGTTGACCGGGCAGCCGTTGTGACAATAGGGGATGCCGCAATCCATGCAGCGGGCCGCCTGATCCTTCGTCGCCTCTTCGGACAGCGGGATCGTGAATTCCTTGTAGTTGCGGATACGATCCGACGCCGGCGCGTAACGCCGGTCGCGCCGGTCGATTTCAAGGAAGCCCGTTACCTTACCCATCGTATCCCAACCCCAAAAGTCCGGTCGTCGCGCCGCCTCAGGCGCGTATCGCGGCCGGGCTTCCGCCCGGCCTCTGTCTCAATTCAAGCCGGCTCGAGCGCCGCACTGTCCGACGCGTTGAGCTTCTGCATCGCCTCGCGGTATTCCGTCGGAATCACCTTGCGGAACTTTGCCAGCGACTCCGGCCATGAATCGAGCATGCGCTGCCCCAGCGCAGACCCGGTATAGCCGACGTGCTTTTCGATCAAGTGACGAAGCCGCGCCGCATCCCACTGGGTGAGATCGCCGACCACCTTCACCTTGCCGTGGACGAAGAGATCGAGCGCCTGGTGATAGAGCTTCTCGTTCTCGTCTTCCTCGGAGGCGATCGCCTCGAGATCGACCATGGCGAGGTTGCAGCGCTGCTTGAACGTGTCGTCGCCGTCATAGACATAGGCGACGCCACCCGACATGCCGGCGGCGAAATTGCGCCCCGTCATGCCGAGAACCACCACCACGCCGCCCGTCATATATTCGCAGCCGTGGTCGCCGGTGCCTTCGACGACCGAGATCGCCCCGGAATTGCGCACGGCGAAGCGCTCGCCGGCGACGCCGCGGAAGTAGCTCTCGCCCTCAGTCGCACCATAGAGCGCGGTGTTGCCGACGATGATCGATTCTTCCGGCACCACCTTGGTATCACGCGGCGGATAGATGATGATCCGGCCGCCCGACAAGCCCTTGCCGACGTAATCGTTGGCCTGGCCTTCGAGTTCGAGCGTCACGCCCTTGGCGAGGAAGCCGCCAAAACTCTGGCCGGCGGTGCCCTTGACCTTGATGTTGACGGTGTTCTCCGGCAGCCCGGCCTCGCCGTAGAGACCCGCGATCTTGCCCGAGAGCATGGCGCCGGTGGTCCGATCGGTGTTGTGGATCTCGGCTTCGATCGTCACCGGGGTCTTCGTCACGATGGCGTGCGAGGCCTTCTCGATCAGCGTGCGGTCGAGCACGTGGTCGAGACGGTGGTCCTGCACCCCGGTGTGGAAGATGTCGTCGCCCTCGCGCGCTTCCGGCTTGTGGAACAGTTTCGCGAAGTCGAGGCCCTTGGCCTTCCAGTGCTCGATGACCTTGGCACGGTCGAGCATCTGCATCTGGCCGATCATATCGTCGAAGCGGCGATAGCCCATCGCCGCCATCAGCTCGCGGACTTCCTCGGCGACAAAGAAGAAGAAGTTGATGACGTGCTCCGGCTGCCCGACGAACTTTTTGCGCAGCACCGGGTCCTGCGTGGCGACGCCGACGGGGCAGGTGTTGAGGTGACACTTGCGCATCATGATGCAGCCGGCCGCGATCAGCGGCGCGGTGGCGAAGCCGAACTCGTCGGCCCCGAGCAGCGCGCCAACGACGACGTCACGCCCGGTGCGCAGGCCGCCGTCGACCTGCACCGCGATGCGCGACCGCAGGCGGTTGAGCACCAGCGTCTGATGCGTCTCGGCAAGCCCGATCTCCCAGGGGGAGCCGGCATGCTTGATCGAGGTCAGCGGCGACGCGCCTGTGCCCCCCTCGAAGCCGGAGATCGTCACATGATCCGCACGCGCCTTGGAGACGCCGGCGGCGACCGTGCCGACGCCGATTTCCGACACGAGTTTCACCGAGACGGCGGCGTCGGGATTGGCGTTCTTCAGGTCGTAAATGAGCTGCGCCAGATCCTCGATCGAGTAGATGTCGTGGTGCGGCGGCGGCGAGATGAGCCCCACGCCGGCCGTCGAATGGCGGACCTTGGCGATCACCGCATCGACCTTGTGGCCGGGCAGCTGTCCGCCTTCGCCGGGCTTCGCGCCCTGCGCCATCTTGATCTGGATCATGTCGGCGTTGACGAGGTATTCCGCGGTGACGCCGAAGCGGCCCGAGGCCACCTGCTTGATCGCGGAACGCATCGAGTCGCCGTTGGGCAGCGGCTTGTAGCGGTCGGATTCCTCGCCGCCTTCGCCGGTGTTCGACTTGCCGCCGATGCGGTTCATCGCGATCGCCAACGTCGTATGCGCCTCGCGCGAGATCGAGCCGTAGCTCATCGCGCCGGTGGCGAAGCGCTTGACGATGGCCGCAGCCGGTTCGACCTCGTCGAGCGGCACGGGTGCGCGGGATTCCTCTTCCGCCGTCTTGATGCGGAACAGGCCGCGGATCGTCAGCAGCGCGTCGTCCTGCTCGTTCAGCAGCTTGGCATATTCGCGATAGGTGTCCTGCGCATTGCCGCGCACGGCGTGCTGCAGCAACGACACCGATTGCGGCGACCACGAATGGATCTCGCCGCGGATGCGATACGCATAGTCGCCGCCGACCGCGAGCGCGTTGCGATAGACCGGCGAGTCACCGAAGGCGTCCGCATGGCGGCGCACGCTTTCTTCCGCGATCTCGGGCAGGCCGACCCCGCCGATGCGCGTGGCGGTGCCTGTGAAATACTGCTCGACGAAGGTTTCCGCCAAACCGACGGCGTCAAAAATCTGCCCACCGCAATAGGACTGATAGGTCGAGATGCCCATCTTCGACATGACCTTGAGGAGGCCCTTGCCGATCGACTTGATGTAGCGTTTGACCGCCTCGTAGCCGTCGATCTCGTCGGGGAACGTCTTCGCCATCGTGGCGAGGGTCTCGAAGGCGAGATAGGGGTTGATCGCTTCGGCGCCGAAACCGGCGAGCAGCGCGAAATGATGCACTTCGCGCGCTTCGCCCGTCTCGACGACGAGGCCGACGGAGGTGCGAAGACCCGTGCGGATCAGGTGATGATGCACGGCGGCCGTTGCCAGCAGCGCCGGGATCGGAATGCGATCGGCGCCGACCAGGCGGTCGGACAGGATGATGATGTTGTAGCCGCCCTGCACCGCCTGATCGGCACGCGAGCACAGCCGTGCCAGCGCGGACGCCATGCCCTCGGCGCCGTTCTGCGACGCATAGGTGATGTCGAGCGTCTTGGTGTCGAAAGAGTCCTCGAACGACCCGATCGAGCGGATCTTTTCGAGATCGCCGTTGGTGAGGATCGGCTGACGCACTTCCAGGCGCTTGCGCTTGGCGTTGCCGTCATGATCGAGAATGTTGGGGCGCGGGCCGATGAACGAGACCAGGCTCATGACGAGCTCTTCGCGGATCGGATCGATCGGCGGGTTCGTCACCTGGGCGAAATTCTGCTGGAAGTAGGTGTAGAGCAGCTTGGACTTGCTCGACAGCGCCGAGATCGGCGTGTCGGTGCCCATCGAGCCGGTCGCTTCCTGGCCGGTCAGCGCCATCGGCGACATCAGCAGCGAAATGTCTTCCTGCGTGTAGCCGAACGCCTGCTGGCGATCGAGCAGCGACACGTCGGCGCGCGTCGCGCGCGGCGAGACGTCGGTCATTTCTTCGAGCACGATCTGCGTGCGTTCGACCCACTCGCCGTAAGGATGCAGGCCGCACAACGTCGTCTTGATCTCGGCGTCCGAGATGATGCGGCCCTGTTCGAGATCGACGAGCAGCATCTTGCCCGGCTGCAGGCGCCACTTGGTGACGATCTTGTCTTCCGGAATCGGCAGCACGCCGACTTCCGAGGCCATAACCACGAGGCCGTCCTCGGTGACGATGTAGCGCGCGGGGCGCAAACCGTTGCGGTCGAGCGTGGCGCCAATCTGCCGGCCGTCGGTGAAGGCCACGGCGGCGGGGCCGTCCCACGGCTCCATCATCGAGGCATGATATTCGTAGAAGGAGCGGCGCTGTTCATCCATCAGCGGATTGCCGGCCCAGGCTTCCGGGATCAGCATCATCATCGCATGGGCGAGCGAATAGCCGCCCTGCACCAGAAATTCGAGCGCGTTGTCGAAGCAGGCGGTATCCGACTGGCCCTCGTAGGAGATCGGCCACAGCTTTTCGATGTCGGCGCCGAACAGCTCGGAGGCGACGGAGGCCTGCCGCGCCGCCATCCAGTTGACGTTGCCGCGCAGCGTGTTGATCTCGCCGTTGTGAGCGACATAGCGATAGGGATGCGCCAGCGACCAGGACGGGAAGGTGTTGGTCGAAAAGCGCTGATGGACGAGGGACAGCGCGGTCTCCAGCGTCGGATCGCGGAGGTCCTTGAAATAGTCGCCGAGTTGGCTGGCGAGAAGCAGGCCCTTGTAGACGATGGTGCGCGACGACAGCGACACAGAGTAGTAAGCCGCGAAACGGGGGTCCTTGCGGCCGTAGACGGCGTTCGAGATCACCTTGCGCAGCACGAACAGCCGGCGTTCGAAGACGTCCTGGTCGGCGACGTCGGCGCCGCGGCCGATGAAGATCTGCCGGGTGACCGGCTCGCTGTCGACGACGCTCTCGCCGAGCACGCTCGGGTCGACCGGCACGTCGCGCCAGCCGAGAAACACCTGCCCCTCGGCGACGGTGGTTTCCTCGACGATCTTCTCGATGATCTGCCGCGCCTCGGCGTCGCGCGGCATGAACAGCACGCCGACGGCATAGTCGCCGGGGGCCGGAAGGCTGAAGCCGTTCTCGGAGGCCTTGGCGACGAAGAAGTCGTGCGGGATCTGGATCAACATGCCGCAGCCGTCGCCGGCCTTCGGGTCGGCCCCGGTGGCGCCGCGATGATCGAGGTTCAGCAGGATCTCGAGGCCCATGGCGACGAGATCATGCGACTTGCGATTGTGCATGTTGGCGACGAAGCCGACGCCACAGGAATCATGTTCGTTCGTAGGGTCGTAGAGGCCCTGGGCGTCCGGCAGGCCGGGATCGCGCATGATGATGTCGCGGCGCACGCTCATGTCGGTCGCCGGCTTGGCCAACGGCGATGGCGAAAGCTTGCCGCGCTCGAAGCCCTGACCTTCCGTCTCGAATCCGTCAGCCATCATCATCATCCCTGGCGAGTCGTAGTGTGAGACCGCCCACAAGAGGCGGAATCCCGAGCCGACCGCGGTGTCACTCTCGCGATTCGGCCACCCTTAAAAATTTAAGCAGCAGGCGGATTGGTCAGCAATCCTGTCCTAACGCGCGACACTTACAGATATGTATTCGACAGACAAGTCGCGCCACATTTCAACCTAGCAAGCCTGATGCCGATCAAGAGGGAAACGGCGTTCGAGTCAACACGCATCGCGACGCGGACGAGTCCGATCTGACGAGATTTGCGCGCGGCATTGGCGCATCGGTCGGCCCTAAACGGTCAAGCTTGTTCCGACTAAACGACAACCCACGAAAATCCGCCTTCGGCAAGCACGAAATTCGTCAGTGAGGCCGGATTACAACAGTGGGGATTTCCCTCAGCGACAGCTTTACTGTAACCAAGCTTTTGCCCCATTTGGTGCCGAGGTTCGGGCGCATTCGGCTGGGGGCCCGCCGGGGGAGTTATGATGGTGGACGTGCGTCGAGCAATTGTGCGGAAGGCTTGTTTTTACACGCATTCCGTGCTGACCGTTGCTCTTGTTTTAAGCGTCACGCCTCGCTTCGCGGCGGCGGAAGTGTTCGATCCCCTCCGTGGCTATGCCCTCGACGGGACGCCCGTCGCCCCGACTCGCGGTGGCGACAAGCATCAGGTGGCACCCAACGCGCCGCAGCGCGAGCCTCGCGCCGCTCCGGCCTACGTCTCGTCATCGACGGTCCGCCGCAATGCGTCGCGCAGCGGGTTCAAGCTGCTCGATCAGCCGCATCGCCACGGCCGCACCTATTTTGCGATGGGCGCGGACGACAAGGGTCACAAGTTCAAGCTGCTCTTCAGCGCTTACAGCGGCCAGATCGTCGAGCGGACCGATCTCGGGATGATCGAGGCGAAGGTCCCGGCGCCTGTGACGCCGGCCGCACCGAAG
>NZ_LMUU01000108.1:16742-21077 GCF_009765775.1 Beijerinckia sp. L45 | reverse complement strand
TCGCGAACCTCGACCGAGTAAACATAAGCTTCGCCGCGCCTACTATGATGCGGGACTTGGCGTTAACGCCTTATATCTACGGGTAGGCCGCCGGCATACTATTCTTCACTTACACGGCCTTCGAAATCCCGAGCAACCTGGCGCTTGCGAAGGTCGGCGCGCGACGCTGGATCGCCCGCATCATGATCACCTGGGGCATGCTGTCGGCGGCGACGGCGCTGGCGAGCGGTCCGACGAGTCTGATCGTGCTCCGCTTCCTGCTCGGAATCGCCGAAGCGGGCTTCTTCCCCGGCATCATCTTCTTCATGGCGCAGTGGTTCCCCAACGAATACCGCGGCCGTCTGACAGCGGTGTTCTTCCTGGCCGTCCCGCTAAGCACCGGCCTCGGTTCCTTGCTATCGGCGCCGCTCCTGGCGATGGACGGCCTCCTCGGACTGCACGGATGGCAATGGCTTTTCATCGCCGAAGGGGTGCCCGCCGTCTGCCTTGGCATCCTCGTCTACGCCAGACTCGTCGATCGACCGGAGGACGCGCCCTGGCTGAGCGACGAGGAGAAGTCGGCGCTCGTGTCGCACCTAAAGCGGGATCACCAGGGCCACGACAAGGTGGCGTCGAAACTCCTGCAGGCCGTCACGGACTGGCGGGTGGTGGGGCTCAGCGCGATCTGGTTTTTGCGGTCCGTCTGTTTCTTCGGCGTGACGTTCTTCCTGCCGCAAATGGTCTCTCGATCCTACACGCCCACCGAAGCGGCGATCGCGATTGCGATCCCCTCGACGATCGCCGCTCTGACGACGATACCCTGGGCGAAGAGTTCCGATCGCCGGAACGATCGGCGCTGGCACCTGGTCGTCGCCTTCTTCGCCATATGCCTTGGCATCTGCGGTGCGGCGCTGCACCCAGGCACCATCTTCTCCCTGTTCTGCTTCACGATCGCGGCCATCGGATATTCCGCCATCACACCGGTCCTCTGGACCATTCCGCCAACCTTCCTGAAAGGCAGGGCTTCTGCAGGGGGCATCGCCTTCATCAACGCCATCGGCTACTTCGGGGGCCTTGTCGGTCCGGTCGCGATAGGATGGGCCAGGAACGCCTACGGCTCCTTCGAAGGCGGTCTCTACCTCCTATCGATGCTGGCTCTGATCGGCGCAGGGCTGACCCTGCTCGTGGTAAGGGACCAGAGGCCTGGCAACCCGTCGAAAAGCTTCTCCGAAGGCAAGACTTCGATCGCTTCGCCAGAGATCCGACTGGCGGACATCTGAACTGGACATGCGATGGACGAGACGGACGACGACGCGGGCCTACGGACACGAGCCAACGGAAAGCTGACGAAACGGCGGCTCGTCGAGGCATGCCTGGAGCACGTCTGGGATCGCGGCTACGGCGCGACCTCGATGGCCCTGGTCGCGGAAGCCGCAGGCACGCCCAAAGGGTCGGTTTTCTATCACTTCCCGACGAAGGAGACGATGATCGTCGCTGCGGTGGCGGAGTACGTGGAGCAGGCCACCGCCCGGCGCAAACGTGACCTGCTGCCGGACGCGCCGAGCCACCGCCCCACGGTCACCCGCCTGAAGCGATATTTCCATAAACGCATGGAAGCGCGGCGCGCGACGAACTTCAGGCGCGGATGCCTGCTCGGCAATCTTGCCGCCGAGATCAACGACGAGGCTGTTCCAGCCATCGCGAAGGCGGTGCAGCAGGGGTTGCAATCCTTTGAGGAGGATGTTGCCTCGTTCCTAACAGCAGCTTGCCATGAGGGCGAGGTGAGAAGCGATCTTCACGTGGAAGAGGTCTCGTCAACGCTCGTGAACGGCTGGGAAGGCGCGTTGTTGAGGATGAAGCTGAGCGGTTCGCCTAAGCCTCTAGAAAGCTTCATCGCGACGGTTCCGATAATCATTCGAAGGTGATCAGAGATGCGCCTTACCGTGCTCGAGAATGCCGCGCCAAAGCCCAATGACATTTTTAGTGGACACAGAGTCTTAGGTCAGGGCCTGCTGTGTCTACAGATGTCTGCCTCTGGCCGGAGAACGAACCCGCTTCGCGGGAAGGTGCGCATGTCGAGAGGGAGGTAAAGTCGCAACGATTGTGCTTCGATTGAGCGATCTCTGGCGTGGGCAGACCATCGCGGCTCCCTAACTTGAGGAGCTTACGATGAACGAGGTCACTCTTGCCGCCCCGATCAGCCCGCTGCGCCAGCGATTGATCGACGATATGACCATGCGCCGGTTCTCGCACGAGACCCAACGCAACTACATCCGCGATGTGGGACGCTTCGCGACGTTCCTGGGGCGCTTGCCCGACACGGCCACGGCGGAGGATCTGCGCCGCTTCCAAGTCGAGCAGCGCGAGGCCGGCGTCCCGGTGCCGACGATGAACGGCATCGTCGCGGCGCTGCGGTTCTTCTTCACGCACACGCTCGACCGTCCCGATCTATCCCGCAGGCTGGTTCGGGTGACCCATCCGCGCAAGCTGCCGATCGTGCTGAGCCCCGAGGAGATCGGCCGCTTGCTCAGCGCAACAACCTGCCTCAAGCATCAGGCCGCGCTGTCGGTCGCTTATGGCGCGGGTCTGCGCGTTGCCGAGGTCTCGGGCATGAAGGTCAGCGACATCGACAGCGAGCGTATGCTGCTCCGGATCGGGCGCGGCAAAGGCGGGCAGTATCGCAACGCCATGCTCTCAGCGTACATGCTTGCCCTGCTGCGTCAATGGTGGACGGTCGGCCGGCAACAAGGCGTGATGCACCCCAAGGGCTGGCTATTTCCAGGCCAGCACGCCGGCAAGCCCATCAGCACCCGGCAGCTCCATCGGATCGTCGTCGAGGCGGCGCACGCAGCCAACATCGCTAAGCGGGTCGGACCCCATACGCTGCGCCACAGCTTTGCGACACACCTGTTGGAAGACGGCGTCGACATTCGCGTTATCCAGGCGCTGCTCGGCCACGCCAAGCTCGACAACACGGCGTTCTATACGCGTGTCGCGACGCGGATGGTGAGGACCGTGACAAGCCCGCTCGACAAGATAGCCATGCTGATCGGAGGAACGCGCGGCGCCTGACGCGTGGTGGCGTTATCGCTAGAGGTTGCCGACATCCTGCGCCGCCACGGCCCTGGCTATCGCGCGACCCATGCCGGCCACCTGAGCCTCGCCCAGCTCAAGGTCATGTCGGCGATCGAGACCTGCCGTACCGCTGCGCTCGGTGGTCACGTCGGCGCTTGCGACGACTGCGGCTTCGTCCGCATCGCCTACAACAGCTGCCGCAATCGGCACTGTCCCAAGTGCCAGGGAGCCGCGGCGCGCGACTGGTTAGCGGCGCGGGAGGCCGACCTGCTGCCGGTCGGATACTTCCATGTCGTCTTCACGCTGCCTGCCGAGGTCGCCGCCATCGCCTGGCACAACAAGGCGGTGATCTACGACCTGCTGTTCAAGGCGGCATCGGAGACGATGATGACGATTGCTGCCGACCGCCGTCATCTTGGCGCGCGCATCGGCATCACCGCCGTGCTGCATACGTGGGGCTCGGCACTGACCCACCACCCGCACATCCACATGATCGTGCCCGGCGGCGGCATCGCGCCCGATGGCCGGCGCTGGATCGCGGCGCGGCCAGCCTTCCTGCTGCCGGTTCGGGTTCTGTCGAAGCTGTTCCGCCGGCTGTTCCTGACCGGACTGCACGCCCTCCATGCCGCCGGTCGGCTTCGCTTCTTCGGCCCTCATGCCCATCTCGACGATCGACGCGCCTTCCTGCGCTACCTGAAGCTGGCTCGAAAGAAGACATGGGTCGTCTACGCCAAGGCCCCGTTCGCGGGACCCGAAGCTGTACTCGCCTATTTCGCGCGCTACACGCACCGCGTCGCCATCTCGAACCGACGGCTCATCTCGCTCGACGAGACCGGCATCACCTTCCGTTACAAGGACTATCGACGCGGCGGGACCGAGCGGCATCAAACCATGACGCTCGCAACCGACGAGTTCATCCGCCGCTTCCTCCTGCATGTCCTGCCCAAGGGCTTCCACCGCATCCGCCACCACGGCCTGCTCGCCAGCGCCGGCCGCAAGGCCAACCTCGCGCGCGCCCGAGAGCTGCTTGCGGCGCCGCAAGCGACGAAGACGCTCAAGCCAGACCAGAAGCCCGATCCGCAGCCCCTCTGTCCATGCTGCGGCGGGCGCATGACGATCATCGAGACCTTCGATCGCGGCAGGCAACCGCGCGCGCCGCCGGCCGCCGCCGCGCCGCCCGGATCGGTGACGTCATGACCCGGCACGACCGACACATCTCTCACGTCTTGGCGCGGCGGCCTCGGCGACCGCTTTCGTGCGTCTTTGTGCGCCTGCTCGCGT
>NZ_LMUU01000108.1:0-16732 GCF_009765775.1 Beijerinckia sp. L45 | reverse complement strand
GGTTCGTTCTTCGGCGACTTTCGTACGCCTCCCGGCATCCGAAACTCTTCACGAAAGCCGACCGTCTGCTTTGAGACGCTCGACCGGTAAAGCCGAAGCAAAACATCCTTGGATGGTCGACTACTAAACCATCCAGGCAAAGTGGGCGTTTGAGACTTGATATTAAAACAATTTCACGGAAGCTCAGCCGGACCATCTATTTGCCTCCACGAAACGCCGCCATAACGGCGCTGGTCCTGGAGATGGGGCTTATCCGCCGATCGTGCGCGCAATGCGGTGAATTAATGCTGACATGAGATGTCGCTCTCCGGGGTGAGGCCTGTGACGTCATCGAAGGTCGGCGCGTAGAGCTGAGGCTATCCCTGCCGCCGCGGAAGAGGCGGCGTCTGAGTATTCGTCCAGGACGGCCCCAGACACAGCTTCGCGCGCTGCGTCGGACAGGCCGTCACTTTCGCTGAGCGGTTTCGACAAGGGCGAACACGACGCCTGTTCCCATATGGCATGGATCAGGTCCACAGCGCGGTCCTCGCTGGCGCGGAGGCGGCCGGTCCGCGCGATCCTGTGCCCATGCGCTTGAAGGACGGCAAGTCCGGCATCGGCGGCGCAAAACACATCACCTCGGGCTACGAGCGCATTGGTTGCGTTTCGCCTAGATCCCTAATTCGCCAGACTGCGGTTGCCTCGCCCGTCTATGGTACCAAGCGAGGCGCGCATCCTTTTTGTCCCATCTGCATCCGCTGGCGCTCGCCGAAACAGTGCCGACACCTTCGATCTACTGAACCGTCGCCCAATGCGCCTCAAGCTCTCGCGCCACCTCTGATGGCTGTTCCAATGGTACGAAGTGCGAGCTTCTCAGCTTCACCACCGCGCGGGCGCGAGTCTTCTGACCAAGCAAATCCGCGAAGCGGTGCGGCAGAAACGGGTCGTCGAGACCCCAGATCACAAGCGACGGAGATGTGACGCCCGATAGAGCTGGCTCCCAGTCTGAGCCAAGATGCACAGCTGATCGGTACAGCGCCAGAATGCTCGCCTTCATCTCTGCGTCGATGAAAGGCATTGCCTTCGCTGCTTCATCGGCCGGCATCCCGGCGGCGACCAAGTCGCGCGCGAAGGCGTCTATATCCAGCTCCGCCATCCATTGCTCGCCCTTCCTGTAGGTCTGCCAGATCTTTGCGTAATCGTGCCACTCGTACTCCACATCCACCGGACCACTGATACCCGCCCAGCTCCGCACTAATTCGGGACGCAACGAGGCAACCCGCGCTGTGAGGATGCAGCCCCAATCATGGCCGACAAGATCGGCCGGTCCATCAAGCTTTGCCAACTCGGCGATGATCCAATCGACATAAGCCTCTTTTGACGAGGAGAACCCGTTCGGCCGAGTATTGTCGAACCCAGGAAGCGAGAGGGCAATAATGTCGGACCGTTCGAGATGGTCACGAACGGGTTCCCACACGCGATGGGTGTCCGGCACACCGTGGACGAGGACGACAGGCATAACGCATTCTCCTATGTGGTAAACCGAGCTTTCAATTGCGCGACCCTACCGATTTGGGCGAACAGCTTGGTTCTTTTGTTGGACAGAAGCCCTGGCCGAGCTTTTGGGTAATCTGCAACGGGGCGGATCACCACGCGGCCTCAAGCAGGCTCATCACGGTCTTCTCATCTCCGATCATTCGAGGATTGGTATGGACCCACTTGTCGTCCATCGACGCTAGCGCGACCTCAACTAATTGATCCCGTCGCACGTTCGTATCGCGCAACCTCGTAGGCAGGCCCAAACTGGCGAAAAACTCTGTTATAAGATCGCTCAGCGGTCGGTTACTCAGATTCAGCGCCTGCACGAGATTTTGCTGCCGATCGCCGTTGACGGCCGCGTTGTAGCGGAGAACATGCGGGAGCATCACGCATGATGTCTGGCCATGCGGCATGCCGGCTGTCCCGCCAAGCGCGTGACCGATCCCGTGGCTGGCACCGAGATCGACGCGCGCGACGCATCCTTGAGTCGCGAGCCAAGCGCCCATGAAGCCAGCGAGACGGTGGCCCGTATGATCCGGCTGATCCCGGCTCCGCTTCAGCGCCGGCAGTAGCAGAGACAGAGCGTACAACGATGTGGCGTCAGAAAGCGGTGTCGGGTTGATCGAGCACCAAGTCTCGACAGCGTGGTCGATAGCGCGGGCACCCGTGCTCAGCCAGAGACCGGGAGGTGTTGCAACCCCCATCGCGCCATCGAGTATAACGATGTCAGGCGCCATGTTCTTATAGCTGACGACCTGCTTGCGCGCGCGGGCCTCGTCCGTGACACCGCCGAATGGCGTGTACTCACCCGCGGATAAAGTCGTTGGGATCGCGACAAACGGCATTGTTGGCGGCTTTACCTCGCCTGCAGTGCCATCGAACATCCGGTCGAGCAGTTGATCGACAAAACCGTCGCCGACGACTCCGTTCGCGTGGCAGAGCCGCGCAACCTTTGCAGCATCGCAGACTGACCCGCCCCCTATCGTGATCACGCCATCCATCCCTTCAAGGGCACTGGCGATCCTCGCAACGTCCCGCCGTGGCGTGTGAGCCGCTACACCGCTGAGAACTCTAACCGCTGAGCTGCCGGCGGCATCCCGCACGAGCTCGGCCAGTCCACCTGTACCCGCGAGACTATTGGTAGAGACGACGAGCACCCTGCGAGCGCCGAGCCGAGATAAAGCCTCGGGAATGGCCTCGGCGATCGCGTAGCCGAAGCCAACGGACTGCGAAGGGACCGGGCTCGCCCATCCGCATGAAGCAGGAATCATCATGCATCTTCCTTTGGTCAGTGACGCTTAAGCCCGAAATTTTACATACATACTGTATGTCTATGACCCAAGGCAAGACGCGGTGTATATCAACGCATTGCTCTTTTTGAGAATTGACAGCGGTATGACGCGGCAGCGACGCTCAGACATGATTGCCGAAACCCGGGGCAAGCTGATCGCCGCGGGACGGCATGCTTTTGCCACCAAAGGTTATGCTGCAGCGTCGATGGAAGATTTTACGGCTAATGCCGGGCTGACAAGAGGTGCCCTTTACCACCACTTCGGTGACAAAAAGGGACTCTTCGAGGCCGTCGTCGAGCAGATCAACTCCGAAATGGCAGCCTGCTTGCAGGCCATTATCGACGAAGCCGACACCGTCTGGGACGGGTTCCTCAACCAATCCATCGCATCGATCAAGATGGCGGTAGACCCTGAGATACAACGTATCATGGTGCTTGACGGGCCTGCGGTTCTCGGCGACCCCTCGCGGTGGCCAATCCGCAGCGCCTGTATCGATTACACAGCACGCCGCATCAGCGTTTTGGTCAAGGAAGGTACTGCGAAGCAGATTGACGCTGAGTCTGCGGCCCACCTGATCAATGGCGCGGCGTTCAGTGCCTCGCTCTGGATCGCAAGTGCAGCAGATCCGCACGCCGTATTGGACAAGGCTATCAATAGCTTCATCACCTTAACATCCGGGTTGCTTAAAGGACCGGCGAGCCTGCCGGCCACAGGAAAGTCGAAGAAGACCTCGGTTGGTCGAAAAGCGAAAAACTATCGAAAGCCGCGAAAAATAAATCCGTAAACGGTGTGCGTACGGTTTTGGGATCGGCCCCGGCACTTCAAGTCGGCGACCAGGGCGCGGAGCCGACCCACGTCTATGTGGGTGAATATATCCCGGACTTTCCAAATCGCCGCCCGGCCGCTAAAACGCGAGTATGGATCGACCATCTCATAGGAAAATCCTGGACAAAAGTTCAGCCTATCCAGCAAGTTCGCCTGATCGGCCAAAAATCGTCAGCCGTCCACAAATATTGATATCTGCGCCAACCAGAGTAGCCGCATCAACCCGAAGCGAGGTCTGACTATGGCTTCCAATCGCCGTTGCTCAAATGCTCGTGCGCTATGCGCCAACCCGATCCGTCATTTCTGAGGACGCGGGTGGCCCTGCCTCCGCCACCGACCGCTTGGCCCCTAACCTTGCCAGTCCATGTGAAGCTGTAAACGACGGACGCAGTGAAATCAGATCGGACAATCCAAACCGGGTTCGTTTTAAAGTAGGCGTAGTTTTCCACCATCTTCCAGTTTGTCGCCATCAATGAGGAAAAGGCATCTTTTCCAACAAGGGCAGACCCATTGCTGTAGAAGAAGACCACGTCATCCGTCAGCAGGGTCAGCGCCGTCTTCATGTCTCGATCCATCAGCGCGGCGGTAAAATCCGCTGTGCAGGCTTGGGGGGAACTGGCGGGCATAGGCATCTCTCTCTGGCTCAAGTTTCTGATCGGCATTGGTTAGGCGGTGGCTTCCCTCGCAGCCATGGTTGCCTTCGCCCACCAACTCAACTCGTTGAGAGCGGCATTTGCCGAGGGAAGAAGGCCCGCCTCGATCTCCTCAATCGGTTTGTCGCCGCCCCTGGGCAGCACGGCCATGCAGTCACTGCCGCTGATATGGACGGCAGAACGGGTCGAGACCATGTGAAGTTCAGGGGCGATTGTCCGAAGGTGCTCCAGCGCACGCGCCCCGCCAACGCTCCCGTAGCCGATGGCAGTAAAGGGCTTTCTGTTCCACTCTTTGTAGGCTTGATCGAGGGCATTCTTTAGCACCCCGGTGATCGAGTGATTGTACTCGGCAACAACGAAGATGAAGCCATCGAAACGCGCGATCGTCTGTTGCCAACGGACCGCCTCGGGGTCTTGACTCGGCACGTGCAAGTTCGACGCAAACTCAGAAAAAAATGGCAACGGGTGATCGCGCAGGTCGACGATTTCGACCTCTATATCGTCGCGACCCTGCGCTTGCTTCAACATCCATTGAGCTGGTTTGTCGGCAAAGCGCGTGGGGCGAGTTGAGCCGATAACAAGGGCGATTTTCGGCTTCGTTCGCATGGTATCCTCATATATGCTGGTTTCGCTTCGTAACCATTAAAATGAGAATGCGGTGACCACGCAAGAAGGCACTTTGGCGAAACCACGTGACCACGAGTATACCGCTGCATGTGAGCACATAAGCCGCATGCTCGAACGCCTCAGCGATAAATGGACACTTCTGGTCGTACGAGCCCTTGGAAATGGTCCTGTCCGGTTCAACTCCTTGAAACGGGAAGTTGGCGAGATCAGTCAGAAAATGCTGGCTTCTACGTTGCGGGATCTCGAGGAGAACGGCTTCGTTGTCCGGACCGTCACGCCCATAACACCTCCACAAGTAGAGTATGCGCTGACGGATTTTGGCCGCGATTTCGAAACTCCGGTTCGGGTCCTTGCCGACTGGGTGATTGGCAATGCGGCTCGGATCGACGCCGCCCGCGCCGACTATGCGGCGCGGCGAGCAACGCCCTAGCTGTCTGGTTGCGGAACATTGTTGACCGCTTTAACCTCTGATAAGAGCGAGTGTTATTTCTCGCTCGCGTCGGCCTTTCCTTTCACCCAATAGCCACTAGCCTTCAGCCATTCCGAAGGATGGCACATCGCTCCCGAGACATAGGCGCGGAGCGCGCGCGTGACCGTGGTTTCAGCTGCGATCCAGATGAAGCCATCGCCGAAAGGCGGTTTGAAGGATTTGAGTGCTTCGAGAAGTGGTTCAGGATCATCGGATCGAGTTGCGAGGCGATGGACCCAGATCGCGTGATGGGTCGATTGCGTCCTGAATGTCTGTTCCTCTCCCGGCCCGGCAATGGCGACAAGGCTTGTGACCGGTGTTTCCGCGGAAAGCTCCTCGATACGGCGACCGATCGCCGGCAGCGCGGTCTCGTCGCCGATCAAGAGCCACCAGTCAAAGTCATCAGGCACGACGGCCGAACCACGCGGACCACTGATTTGTGCGACATCACCCGGTCTGGCGCGGCGCGCCCAATCGGTTACCGGGCCCGCCTCATGCAACGCGAAATCGATGAGAAGCTCGTTCTTTGCGGTGTCGAAGCGGCGTGGTGTGTAGTCGCGGCGTTCCGCCTCGCCGGGCACCATAATTTTGATGTGGTCGTCGGGCGCAAGACTTGTGAAGCCGGCAAGTTCGTCACCCGCAAGCGTAAGCCGGAGCATATTCGGTGTCACGTTCTCGACGCGGCGCACCACGAGCGAGCGCCTGACGAGGTCGTGCCTAATACGATTGATTTGATGTTTCATCATAGTATCTCATGTATTTACAGTGCGCTCGTCCATTCTCCGCTGCCCGACTTGATCAGTTGAAGCGGAAGCCGGAAATGGCAGTCTTGAGGACGTGTTCGAAGTAGATTTTCTCCGCCGGCCCCGCGGCCGCACCAGCGGCGATCATGACGGGCATGAGGTGCTCGGCATCGGGATGTGCGAGTCTTGCGGCGGGGGCCTGTTCCCAGGATTTCAGCCGCTCATCGCGATCGGTGCCCTCTAGGGCCAAGCTTTCTGTCAGCCAGGCATCAAATTGCTCCGAGGGGCCCGTGAATCGCGGATCGTTGTACCCGCGCATATTGTGGAAGCTCATGCCGGTGGCGACAATGAGCACGCCCTCATCGCGCAATGCGGCCAGTGCGCGGCCGGCCGCAAGGTGCAAGGCTGGGTCCAGATTGGCATCAACCGACATTTCCACGATGGGGATATTAGCGTCCGGAAAGGCGACCTTCAGCGGCACGAAGACGCCATGGTCCAGGCCACGGGTGGCATCGATCCGAGACGGAGGCCGGCTCCTGAAAGGAGGCCGGCCGCCTTTTGCGCAAGCTCCGGAGCACCTGGCGCATCGTATCTCAAGCGATAGGTGTGTTCGGGAAAACCGTAATAATCGAACAGAAGCTCGGGTTTCGTCGCGCCGGTCAGAGCAAAACCCTCGGTCTCCCAATGGCCAGAGACAACAAGAATAGCTCTGGGGATGGCCGGGAGCGCGTCTGACAATCCACGCAGAAACTTCGCCATCCCGGTCCACATGCCTGCCGGGTCGTCCATGAAAAAGCACGGACCGCCGCCATGCGGAATGAAGAATGTGGGTTGCTGCAAGGTCATTGGAGGCTCCTATTGCAGCATTATGGATTGTTTCTTTACGAGCGATAATATGTTCGTATCTCAAAACACTTGACACCATAGGTAAGAAGTGGCTTGGCCGATCGTCTAATGGGTATCGAAGTTTTCGTGCGCGCCATGGCCGAAGGCGGTCTTTCTGCAGCATCGCGGAGTTTGGGCATGTCGCCCGCAATGGCCGCGAAGCATCTTGATGCTCTTGAGGCCCGTCTGAACGTTACACTGGTGCATCGGACGACGCGAAAGCTTAGTCTCACGGAGGCGGGCCAGCGATTCCTGGACCAGTCCACGCGTTTGCTCGAAGAAATAGCCGACGCCGAGGCTGACGCCTCAGCCAGCACCATCGTTGTCGAAGGTCTGCTTCGGATTGCACTACCTGTATCGTTGGGAACGTTGAACATCGCGCCCATCATGCCAGCGTTCAGTGAGCGCTATCCATCCTTGACCGTCGAACTGGGGCTAAATGATCGGTTCGTTGATTTGATGGAAGAAGGCTGGGACATGGCGGTTCGCGCCGGCCATCTGCGCGATAGCCCACTTATCGTTCGCAAGTTGGCCCCTGTGACTGCCGTGATTTGCGCGTCGCCGGACTATTTGAACACGCATGGTGTTCCGCGTGGCGTCGCCGACCTCAAGAACCACGCCTGCCTCGGGTATACGTTGTCGTCCAATGGAGGCGGAAAGGTGTGGCGGTTCGGCTTGCAAGCCGACATTCCCGTCCCCGTACGCGGCCTTCTCTACGCCAATAATGGTGGTGCGCTCGTCGCTGCTGCCGTTGCCGGACAAGGGCTGGTCTATGGACCGAGGTTCATAGCCGCACCTGCGCTCAGAGAGGGACGTCTAAAAGTCGTAAAGCTGGACGCCCCACTAGTCGATTTGGGTGCTATCTATGCCGTGACGCATCCAAATCGCCGGCCGGCCGCCAAAACGCGGGCTTGGATCGACTATCTCATAGAAGAAATCCCGAAACAAAGGTTCAGCCTATCCGGCTAGTTCGCCTGATCGACCCGAGATCGTCAGCCGTCTATAAATCTAGAGCTTTGCCCCATAAACGTATGCTTTGGCGTCAAACTTTGGAAGCTCTTCGTCCTGATGGAACCTCGCCAACGCTCTCGCGATAGGCCTACCGAAGCGTCTGGCCAGAATCAAGATTGCCCTGACAGGCAGCTAAGATCTCGAGAAGGCCATGCTCGAACTCACACGTTCTATTTACCAGCGGTCCGATACTTTCCGACATCACCGGCGCTCACCGGCGCCGCAGCGTTGCCCCACGTATTGCGGACGTAGGTGAGGACCGCCGCGACCTGGGCGTCGTTCAGTACCCAATCGAAGGCCGGCATCGCTGGTGCGGTCGGCGCGGCCTTGGTGCCCACACCTTGGCTTCCGTGCAGCACGATGTGAACCGCCGACACCGCCTCGCTGGCCTGCAGCGCCCCGTTACCGGCGAGCCTCGGGAAGAGATGAGGGACGCCGTGTCCGTCGTCGCGATGGCAGGCCGCGCAACTATCCTTGTAGATCGCGGCGCCGGCAGTCATCTGCGCGGTCGAAGCGGCTTGCGCGGTGACGGCGGGGCTTGGCGCTGTCTTTAGATCCTTGAGGTAGACCGCGATAGCTTTAAGGTCGGGGTCGGACATCGCGGAGGTCGAGAACCGGATAACCTCGGACATAGGTCCGGAGGCGATGCCATGCTGGTTCGAGCCGGTCTTCAAATAGCTCTCAATATCGTCCGACGTCCAATTCCCCAAGCCGGTCCGTTTGTCGTCGGTAAGGTCTGGAGCGAGCCAAGATTCGATCTCGCTTCCCTTGAGGGCGACGTCGGCCTTTTCGGCGCCGAGGGCACTCTTGGGCGTATGACACGTTCCGCAATGGCCGAGACCTTGGACGAGGTAGGCGCCACGGTTCCATTCGGCTGACTTGGACGTTGTCGGCTGGAAGAAACCCTCCGTGAAGTTCAGCATATTCCAGACCGCCATGTCCTTGCGGATGCTAAGCGGAAACGGCAGTTGGTCGGCGACCACATCATGGTCGACGGGCGTCACTGTCTGAAGATAGGCCCGTATCGCAAGGGCGTCGTCGCGCGTCACCTTGGTGTAGGAAGGATAGGGCATCGCCGGATAGAGTTGCGATCCGTCCGCGCGCACGCCCTTGTGGAGGGCGTCGACGAAGGCGTCGTCGCTCCAAGCTCCGATGCCGGTCTTCGGATCGGGCGTGATATTCGTCGAGACAATCGTTCCGAACGGTGTCACGAGCGGGAGACCACCCGCGAAAGGCGCACCGCCTGGAACCGTATGACAAGCCGCGCAGTCGCCAGCGGCCGCGAGGTAGCGCCCCCGCTCGATCTGCTCGAACGACTGCTTGTCGTCCGCGACGGCATACCCGCAGGTGCTCAGCGCGAGAATGGCAATGCTAAGCGTATTCGTTACGAGGGAGCGTCTCATGCTTGCACCAGCGGGCCGGGGGCTTTCAAGTACTGTTCGCGAATGGCTTTGGAGGCCCAGTAGGTCAGCGCTCCCACGGTGTCGGTCGGATTGTACCCGGCGTTCTGTGGGAAGGCCGAGGCGCCAACCACGAAGACATTCGAGACGTCCCAGCTCTGCAGGTATCGGTTGACCGCGCTGGTCGTAGGATTGGTCCCCATGATCACGCCGCCGCAGACATGCGTCGTTTGATATTGGGTGACGTCGTAGGGGCCCTTCCTCGGAAGCTTAGCAATCTGCCGAGGGTTCATCGCCTTGGCGAACTCGGCCATTCGATCGGTCAAGAAGGCCGACATCTTCAGTTCGTTCTCTTTGAGATCGAACGTGATCCGCATCAGTGGTCGGCCGAACCGATCCTTGTAGGTCGGGTCGAGATCGAGAAAGACGTCGTCGTAACTGTAGGAGCTGCCATGCCCCGTCAGTTGGATCGCGCTATTATAGTTGACTTTCGCGGCCTTTTTCCAGCCCGCGCCCCAGGAAGGCGTTCCAGGCGGGACGTAGATGGTCTCGATCGGTCGGGCGTTGGTCTGCACCATGCCGAGATAACCGCCGCCGACAAAGCCATGAGGCGCATGGTCGAAATTGTCGCCGTTGAAATCATCGACGCACATCCCCTGGGCGCCGGAAGCCATGAACGCGTTGAAGATCTTGTCGTCGAAGAACATCTGGACGCTCGACATCGTCTGATAGGAGAAATTCTTGCCGATCACGCCTTCGCGGGTCTTGGGATCGTAGATCTTTCCGATACCCGACAGCATCATGAGGCGGGCGTTGTCGAGCATGAAGGCGCAGGTCAGCACGAGATCCGCCGGCTGCTCCCATTCCTCCCCGCTAGCGTCGATATAGGTGACACCTGTCGCCTTCTTGCCCGTTGAGTCGAGGTTGATCTTCATTACCTCGCATTCGGTCCGCGCTTCGAAGTTGCTCTTGCGCATCAGCACCGGCAGAATCGTTGTTTGAGCGGATGCCTTTGAGTAGTTTCCGCAGCCGAAACGCTCGCAGTAGCCGCAAAACGTACATTCCCCGAGCGTGACACCATACGGATTGGTGTATGGCTGCGAGAGGTTGGAAGACGGCTGGTGGAACGGCTGATGTCCAAGTTCACGCGCCGCGGTCGCAAACAGTGACGGACCGTAGTTCAGCTTTTGCGGCGGTGTCGGATAGTCACGTGACCGCGCGCCTTCGAACGGGTTTCCGGTCTTTTGGATCGTTCCGCGAAGATTACCTGCCTCGCCAGAGGTCCCGCAGAGATATTCAAACTTGTCGTAGTGAGGTTCGAGATCTTCGTAGGTGACGCCCCAATCCTGGATCGTCATGTTGGGCGGCAGGAATTTGGCCCCGTACCGTTCGGTCAGGTGGGTCTTCAGGACGAAGTCGTCCGGATGGAACCGCCACGTCTGCCCGTTCCAATGGACGCCCGCGCCGCCGACGCCCGTTCCTGGAAGAAACGAAGCGAACTGGCGGATCGGCCGGGCTTCCTCGCTCTCGTTGTGGCGTAACGTGAAGGTCTCTTGCGCGGGCTGGAGGAATAGGTCGAGCCTGACGGCATAGCGGAGTTCGTCCGCCGCATACTTCGGTGCGAAATCGGTAGCCGTGTCGCGCCACGGTCCGCGCTCGATCGCGACGACTTCAAGACCCTCGTCGGTGAGATCGTTGGCGAGAATGGATCCGGTCCAGCCGAGCCCGATGATGACGACGTCTTTCCTTGGAAGCTTGCGTGCCATCGTTCAGCTCTTCTGGTTCCACGACGACCGTCCCATGATGCCGACAGGCGGCAGGGGATAGGCAACGTTGTGTTTTTCGATGTGATCGCGATAGTCGTAGCGCGCGCCCGGGAAGCCGATCAGCACCCAACCGGCCATGTCGCGGTTCCCGCCGTAAATGGGATCCGCCAGGAATCCCTCTTTTGTGTTCTGCAGCATGAGCTTGAAGAACTGCGGTCCGGCGACACCGTCGGAGAGCGCGATCGTTCCCTTTTCAAGTCCAGTCAGAACGGTGTCCTGCTCGGCTGGCGATAGGTCCGAAAACTCCTTGTTTGCGAAGGTCGTGCGGCAATAAGCGTTGATCGCCGCAAGCCCGCGCCGGTACTGCGCGGCAGGACCGTCTTGCGATTGCGGCCCGAGTGTCGCCGCGGCTTTCGCAAAAGGCGGTCGCATATAGAGACGCCGGGAGTCTCCGTAGGGCCCCGCCAACTGGCGGTCGATGAAGACCGCGCAGCCCACATCGCGTCCACCGGGTCCAAGATCGTCGCCGGGAATGAGACGCTCAACGATGGCTTCCATCGTCGAGGCCTCCCTTGCATCGAAATAATGCCATCCGCCGGGCTGAAACGGTGTGGGCGGATCCGCGCTCTCGGGAATCCAAGGCAGGACGCCGCCAAAGGTCCGGGCTTCGACGTTCGCGAATGGCGCAAAGAGCAACGCGAGAGTCGTCGTTGCGAGAAGCGACCGTCTGGTCTGTTGAAGCGACGACGAGGCGGCGACCGCCTGTCCGCCGGCTGTTTTGTCTGCCATGCTTGGCATCTCGCCTTTCATCTTGCTAGCCCGTGCGTGGTCGACGCCGACGCCGGCAGTGTGAGTGCTTTAGTGGTTGAGTGCCGCTAGGCCGGCTTCGGCAATGATGCTGTCGTGATCAGGCGTATCGAAGCTGACGCCGATCCCACCGATGACTTGCCCGTCGACCGTTATCGGCAGACCGCCCTGCATCATCGTGAAACCTGCTGTTACAGCGGCGGTACGGCCTTTGTTGACCATTCCCTCGAGGGCCTGCGTCGGCTTCTTGAAGAGCGCGGCCGATCGCGCTTTAGCGGGTGCAAGCTCGACGCTTGCGGTCATCGCTGGGTCGTCCATGCGTTCCATCATGATAATCCATCCGCCATCATCGACGACGGCAATCACGCCGCGAAGGTGCTCCTCGTTGGCCTTGGCTTCAGCAGCCGCAATGATCTGCCGCGCGGCAGCGAGTGTGAGGACCTTCTTCGTTCCCAGCTGCGCCGATGCAGACGAGACGAGAAGCAGGCTCAGAAGGGTTGCGATAGGAGCTATCCGCACGTGATATTCCTCATTTTATCAAGCTCAATAAACCTGGGTTAATGCATAGCGGAGCGTGTGCGTTTGCGAAGGTGCTGCCACGCGCGAAGTTCTCCGAATACCAAGGTTGTCGCCGCGTGGATGACCTCGCGCGACTGCGGCGCAGCGGTTTTGCTGAACTGCGAAGGACCTTGATGGTTAGAAGGTTCTATCACCAACCATCTTCTTTGCATGGCAGCCTTGCGATTATGTTGCACCCAAGTCAGCGAGGCTGCGACATTGGACGATCGACTACGATTTGGACCTTCGCAACCTTTGTGCTCGGCTGTCTGAGCCTTAGTGTGGAGCCGTACTGTAGTCGCAGCGTCTATAAGGCTGCATGTGAGGCCCGACAGCAATACACAAAGAAGACGGCGCGTTACCGTCTAACGAAGGCCGCTCGAAAAGCCGGGGGGAGGCAAGATCGAGCGGCCTTGACCGGGATCGCTAGGCGATCCCAATCTGAAGCAACACACGCATCTGGTTGTGTTACGAACTAGCTTGACCCCTTGGCTTTGCCCCGAGTGGCCGGTTAAAATAGGTCGCGTGGTGCAGCCGACGACCAGTTTATTCGTTCGGGCAAAATGTGTCGGCGGAATCGGCCGACCGATCTATGGGGCATCGCTTCATCTTCGATGTGGGATAAAGAGCCGTTGGAACGGCCTGCTTGTTGCTGTTCCAATCTATCGGAGCCTGAAAGCCGTGTTCGGAACCCATGGGAGGAGTTCGATCCTGCGCGCTGGCCGGAAGAACATTGAAAGCGACCGCGGCAATTGCTGCAAGAACTACTCGCATGTGAAACTTTTCTTTATCTAGAGATTGGTTATGCGCGCCGCTTACGATTGAAATCGCGCGCCGCCGCCGAACCATGGCGGCAACTAGCCATAGCGCTGGCAATCCATCAAATGAATAGATCTCATGCGTACATGAATATTGTTCATGAGCTGTGCGGACGGTACGATTTTGTCAGCGTGTTCGCCGCGACGGGCTGCTGTTCGTTTCCCGCAAACCGGCCGTTGTTTCAAAGACCATCCGCCGCAGCCATACCGATGCGGGGTCAGACTCGCCGCGGGCATGCCAGACCATATAATATGCAAGTTCGGTGACCTTAAACGGTAGAGGAAAAGTGACGAGGGCCTTATTTTCGTAGGACTCGACGACGCGCCTTGGAAGCGTAGCAATTAGTGACGTTCCTTTAAGCGACAACGCCCGGCCGGCTAAATTTGCGGTCGCGACCGCGACATTCCGTTTTCGCCCGAGCTCAGCTAGGGCCAAGTCCGTTGGACTTAGAATTGTGTCGGCATAATTGATGCGGAGGTGAGGGAAACTGAGGTATTCATCAAGCGTCACGGCGGCACGCTTTGCTTTGTTTGCCAGCGCATGTCCGGCATCTATCACCGCGACGTGGGTCTCGCGGAATAGTTCGGTGGAGCGGAATGGGGCTTTTGGCGCTGCTGTACCCCAGAACGTGAGATCAAGTTCACCCCCGGCAAGCTGGTCGAGGATGTTGGATCCGATCGTAAGGAACTCAAAGGACGCTAACGGCGCCCCGCGATGTAGCGCTCCGATTAGATCGGGAAGAATGGTCAAGGCCGCGTATTCGCTAGCACCGATACGGAATGTGCGAGTTGTTGCCAAAGGATCAAAGCTGACGGGAGCGATGACGCGCTCGACGGAGGCTAGGATTTCCTTGACCGGCTGCACGAGGTCCATCGCTCGTATCGTGAGAGCAAGGCCGCCCTTGCCGCTGACGAAAAGCGGATCGTCGAGCAGGAGCCGCAATCTGTTGAGCGAATGGCTGACAGCGGGTTGGCTAATAAAGAGGTTTTCCGCCGCACGCGTCACGGACATGCTGCCTGCGACTGCATTGAAAACGACGAGCAGATTAAGGTCGACGCGTGACAGATTGATCTGATTCATGGCTCGCTTACCGCTGTTCTGTGCAACGTGGCTCCCCAGGCATACATCCGACCTATTCATTGCACTCATGGGTCCATGACATCAATTCATTTGAAGAATTGCATACACAGCGTCATTTGTCGGTCGGTAGAGACCGGAAATTATGAATATGAGACCCCTAATCGGCCTTCTCGGCGTCCTCGTAGCTGCGATGAGCGCCGAATTCAACGAACTGGTCATGCAAACAGCGCTCGTCGACGTGCGGGGAGCGCTCGGCATTGGTCACGACGCAGGAATTTGGATTGACAGCCTTTACGAGAGTGGTCTGGCAATCGGAATGGCCTTCGCGCCTTGGAGTGCCATGACATTCACGCTCCGTCGCTTCGCTCTCTTCGCGATCGGCCTGGCTTGCGTGACGACGCTGCTCATTCCTTTCATGCCGAACATCGACGCGTTGCTAACGCTCCGCTTCATCCAAGGGCTTAGTGGCGGATTCACTATTCCTCTCTTGATGACGACGGCGCTACGGGTACTTCCGCCGCCAATCCGGCTCTACGGCCTTGCAGTTTATGCACTCACCGCGACGTTCTCGCCCGCGATCAGCGCTTCGATCGCCGCTTTTTGGGTCGATGTTGTCGATTGGCGTTTCGTATTCTTTGAAGCACTGCCGCTCGACGCTATCGCAGCGGCCCTCGTTTTGTATGGGATGCCACACGATGCGCCGCTTTACGATCGCCTACGGCAATTTGATTGGCGAGGCGCGCTGCTACTGATGGCAAGCTTCGGCTGCCTGACCACGCTTTTGATTCACGGCGATCATGAAGATTGGTTCAACTCTGAAAAGATTTGCTTGCTCGCGCTCGTCAGCGTGGTTGCTTTCCCATTGTTGGCCGTAAGCGAATGGTTTCATCCGCTTCCGTTGCTGAAGCTTCAAATGTTGGGTAGGCGCAATTTTGCCTATGGCGTGATCGGGTTGTTTCTCTTCCTTGTCATCAGCCTCTCGTCGTCCTCGGTACCGCAGGACTATCTCGTCGATGTTCGGGGCTACCGTGCCTTTCAAGCGCACTGGATTACCCTGCTGATTGCGCTAGGGCAGTTCATAATGCTCCCATTCGTGGCGTTCCTGCTGGATCACCGCTGGGCCGACCCGCGCGCCGTGACGCTTTGCGGCTTGGCCCTCGTCATGGCGGCTTGCCTCGGAAGCGCCGGCATTGATGCGTCATGGAATCGAGATCAGTTCTATCTATGGCAGACCCTCCAGATGATCGGGCAGCCGATGATCGTTGTTTCACTGCTGATGATTGCAACAAACGCTGTCCGTGGTCCAACCGAAGGTCCTTTTGCCTCGGCCTTAGTTAACGCCACCCGCAGCCTCGCCGCCCCGGCCGGCACGTGCATAGTTGAGCTTGTCCAACGTTGGCGCGGCGCCCTTCATTCATCCCGTCTCGTCGATCAAGTCGGCCAGAACCGCTTCGTTTCGATCCAGGCGCAGGGCCTTGTTTCGCGGAACCCCTCGCCCCTTCTCGCGGACGGGCAACAAAGAGCGGTTGGTAGCCTTGAACAGTTTGCGCGCGCCGTGGAAACCCAGGCCAGCGTTCTCACGACAGCCGACATTTTCATAGTAATGGCCGCGCTCTGCGCAGCTATGGGGATGCTTGTAATGCTGCTCTCCGCTCGCACTTTTCCCCCTCGCATCTTGTTTGCAAAGCATTAAGCCATGTTAAAATCGCCTGTAATTACAGATTTAGTAGGCGCTGCGCCTGCTGCCCCCATTTCTCAAGCGGCGGGCACGCGAAAGGCTGCACTTTGGCCGTGGGCAGTTTCCGCGATCGTTATTGTCATTTTCGTCGGGGTCGTCGTTTGGCACATCTTTGCGCCGAAGCCGGACGTCTTCACGGACAACGCCTACGTCCGCGTACACTATGCCACGATCGCGCCCCGCGTAGCGGGCCAAGTAGTCAAAGTCTTTGCCCAAAACGATGATGAAGTGAAAGCCGGACAAGTGCTCGTCGAACTGGATGAACGCGACTTCAAATCAGCGGTCGCTGCCGCGGAAGCAAGTCTGGCTCGCGATCGGGCTTTGGTCGCGAATGCTGCCGCATCGCTTGCACGACAGGGCTCCGTGATCGAACAGGCGCGAACTCAGGTGACGATGGCCGAGGCGCAACTGGGCTACGCGCAAATCGACGCGAAGAGGTATGACTATCTCGCGACGACAGGGTCTGGGACAGTGAAGACCCAGCTGGCCGGTCCCCACTGAGTGGTCCGGGGTTTATGTTAGTTCATGGTCGGCCTGAGCG
>NZ_LMUU01000107.1:101126-158831 GCF_009765775.1 Beijerinckia sp. L45 | reverse complement strand
GCTCAGGCCGACCATGAACTAACATAAACCCCGGACCACTCAGTGGGGACCGGCCAGTTTTCGCCGTCTCCGGCGTGTGCGCCGCCGGCAAGCCGGTCGTCGGCGTGTCCTGGTCGAACTTCCAGGAAGAACGCTGGAAGACCGATGAGGCGGCCATCAAGGCCGCCGTCGAGAAGGCTGGCGGAACCTATATTTCGGTCGATGCGCAATCCTCGCCGGCCAAGCAGCTGACCGACATCGAGAGCCTGATTACCAAGGGTGCCACGGCGCTCATCGTGCTCGCCCAGGACACCGACGCGATACGCCCGGCGATCGAAAGGGCCGGACAGGAGGGCATTCCCGTGGTCGGTTACGACCGGCTGATCGAGATCCCTTCCGCCTTCTATATCACCTTCGACAACAAGGAAGTCGGCCGCATGGAGGCGCGCGCCATCTACAAGGTCAAGCCCAAGGGCAACTACGCTTTCATCAAGGGCTCGTCGACCGATCCGAACGCGGATTTCCTCTTTGCCGGCCAGATGGAGGTGCTGAAGCCTGCCATCGCAAAGGGCGACATCAAGAATGTCGGTGAGGCCTACAGCGACCAGTGGCTGCCGGCCAACGCACAGCGCAACATGGAGCAGATCCTGACCAAGGCCAATAACAAGATCGATGCCGTGGCCGCCGCCAACGACGGCACCGCCGGTGGGGCCATCGCTGCGATTTCCTCGCAAGGACTTGCCGGGAGCGTTGCGGTGTCGGGTCAGGATGCCGACAAGGCGGCGCTCAACCGCATTGCCCTCGGCACCCAGACCGTATCGGTGTGGAAGGACTCCCGTGAACTCGGCAGGCGCGCGGCGGAAATCGCGATCGCGCTGGCTGGCGGCAAGAAGCTGACCGACATTCCCGGGGCGAAGACCTTCTCCGACGGACCGAAGAAGCAGAAGATGACGGCCGTGCTGCTGACCCCGGTCCCGATCACCAAAGACAATCTTGCCGTGGTGATCGATGCCGGCTGGATCAGCAAGGACGCGGTGTGCCAGGGCGTGAAACCTGGCTCCGTCGCCGCTTGCAAATAGGACGCGACACCAGGGGGGCGGCGCGTCTGCCCCCCGTTCTCGGCTTGAAGGGATCGTTTGTGGTCGAACTCTTTCGCAAACTTGAGCTGGATCTTCGCCTCGTCGGCATGCTGGGCGCGCTCGCCGTCATCTGGATCGGCTTCGATGTTCTGTCGGGGGGCGTGTTCCTGACCCCGCGCAACATCTGGAACCTGTCGGTTCAGTCGGCGTCCGTCGCGGTCATGGCTGCGGGGATGGTGCTCGTCATCGTCACCCGCAACATCGACCTCTCGGTCGGCTCGATCCTCGGCTTCACCGGCATGATCATCGGCGTGACCCAGGTCTGGATCCTGCCAACGGTCTGGGGGCTCGAACATCCCTTGACCTGGATCGTCTCGGTCATCGTCGGGATCATCGTCGGCGCGGCGATCGGCACGGTGCAGGGCGCCGTCGTCGCCTATCTCGGCGTGCCCTCCTTCATCGTCACGCTCGGCGGCCTGCTGGTCTGGCGCGGCATGGCCTGGCGCGTCGCCGAGGGCCAGACCATCGCGCCGCTCGATAGCCGCTTCCTGCCGCTCGGTGGCGGCATGCAGGGTTCGGTCGGGGCAGCGGCGAGCTGGATCATCGGTGGCGTGGCGATGCTCGTCTCCGTCATCCTGCTCGTCACCATCAGGCGGCGTCGCAAGAGTTTCGGCTTCATCGTGCGGCCGGTCTGGGCCGAGATCCTGATTGCGGCCCTCGTCTGCGGTGCGATCGCCGGGGCCGTCCTCGTCGTCAACGCCTATCCGCTGCCGCCCGGCATCGTCCGGACGATGTTGGAGGCGCAGGGCCTGCCGTCCGACGGCCCGCTGCCCGACATCGCCCACGGCTTCGCCATCCCCGTGCTGATCGCCGTCGCTGTCGGCATCGTCATGACCTTCATCGCCGATCGCACCCGCTTCGGCCGCTACGTCTTCGCCATCGGCGGCAATCCGGAAGCCGCCGACCTTTCCGGGATCAACACCCGCCGGGTGCTGACGCTCGTCTTCACGCTGATGGGCGCGCTGTGCGGCCTCTCCGCCGCGATCGCCACGGCGCGCCTTCAGGCCGCGACGAACGCCAACGGCACGCTCGACGAGCTCTACACGATCGCCGCCGCGGTCATCGGCGGGACCTCGCTCTCCGGCGGCACCGGCACGATCTTCGGCGCGATGCTCGGTGCCGTGATCGCGCAGTCCCTGCAGACCGGGATGGTGCTGCTCGGCGTCGACGCGCCGATGCAGAACGTGGTCGTCGGCCTCGTGCTGGTGGCGGCCGTCTATATCGACACGGTCTATCGTCGCCGCATCAAGTGAGGGTTGTGAACATGGAAGCTCACATGGATCAGGCCGTCACCGCGGCGCCGCTCGTCGAGATGCGCAACATGTCGATCGCGTTCGGCGGCATCAAGGCGGTCAACGACGTCTCGATCGAGCTGCGCCAGGGCGAGGTCGTCGGGCTGCTTGGCCACAACGGCGCCGGCAAGTCGACGCTGATAAAAATCCTTTCCGGGGCCTATCCGGCCGATGGCGGCGAGATCCTGATCAACGGCGAGAAGGTCGTGATCGCCTCGCCGCGCGACGCCAAGCGCTACGGCATCGAGACCATCTACCAGACGCTGGCCCTCGCCGATAACGTCGACTCGGCCGCCAATATCTTTCTCGGCCGCGAGCTGCTTACCCGCTGGCGCACGCTTGACGATTCCGCGATGGAGTCGGAGACGCGCAAGGTGATGGCGCGGCTCAACCCGCATTTCCAGCGTTTCAAGGAGCCGGTGCGCTCGCTCTCTGGCGGCCAGCGGCAATCGGTGGCGATCGCCCGGGCCATCCATTTCGATGCCCGCATCCTCATCATGGACGAGCCGACGGCGGCGCTCGGACCGGCTGAAACGCGCCAGGTCGGCGAGCTGACGCTTTCGCTTAAGAAAGAGGGGATCGGCATTTTTCTGATCAGCCACGACATCCATGACGTGTTCGACCTGGCCGACCGCGTCTATGTGATGAAGAACGGGCGGCTCGTCGGCTCGGCGCGGGTCGGCGACGTGACCAAGGACGAGGTTTTGGGGATGATCATCCTGGGAAAATGCCCGGAGAAGGCCGTGCCGGGGCCGGGGGCGGCCTAAGACGCTTCCGGCGAGTCTCGTGGCGGCCGAGAGTCAGGCGCCGCGGCTGCGCCGCTTCGCCGGGGCCATGGCGACTTCGGGTTGGCCCGGCGCCGTCTCGATCGACAGCTCCGGCACGGCAATGATCGGCGCGCCGCGGAGATCGCGGCGGATCACGATGACGCCGCGCTCCTCGAGGTAGGTCAGCATGCGGCGCGCGCGGCCTTCCGAACTCGTCCCATAGGCTTCGGCCAATGCCGCGTGGCTCGGGCATGGTGCGCCTTCCATCGCCGCGCGCACGATGAGCAGGTAGAGGCCGGCAAGGTCGTCCGGCAGGCTGCGCGCCACCGCCTGCGCGCTTTCCCACGTCGGGCTGTTCGAGACCGTGGCGCCGCCGACGCCGGCGCGGGCGACGGCGAGCCGACGCTTGAACTCGGACAGGCCCATGGCTTCGCCGCTCAGCCGCCTGATGCGGCAGCGGATGGTGAAATCCTGGTACAGCGTTGCCGGCGTGGAGAGGCCGGCATCGGCGTCGGCGAGCACCGATTCAAAAACCTCGGCCAGCGCGGTTTCCCGCTCGAACAGATCGAAGGGTTCTTCCGCCGGGAGATCGTCCGGCACCGGTGGGCGATAGTTCGCGAGCTGCACCAGGAGATCCTGACTCGCCGGGCGCGGCTTAGGGCGCGGCGCGGCGGGGAGGCGCGCGACGCCCGGAACCGCGGTCATGATCAGCGAGCGCGTGTCGGTCGTCGTCTCCGGCAGCGGCTCCAGACCATGCGGGACGCTGCGGCTGCCGGTGGTGGTCGGGCCGATCGCGATGGTCAGCGGCCGCTTGGACAGGGCTGGGCCGAGCGCCACGAAATGGCCGCGGGGCAGGTCGCGAAAGGTCTCGGCGTTGCGCCGTTCGAGCCCGAGCAGATCGGCGGCACGGGCCATGTCGATATCGAGAAACGTGCGGCCCATGAGAAAATTAGAGGCTTCCGCCGCGACGTTTTTGGCGAGCTTGGCGAGGCGCTGGGTGGCGATGATCCCGGCGAGGCCGCGCTTGCGCCCGCGACACATCAGGTTGGTCATCGCGCCGAGCGATAGCCGGCGCGCCTCGTCGGACACCTCGCCGGCTGCCGCGGGCGCAAAGATCTGCGCCTCGTCGACCACCACGAGCATGGGATACCACTGCTCCCGGTCCGCCTCGAACAGGCCGCCGAGAAACGCTGCAGCGGCGCGCATCTGTGCCTCGGCATCGAGGGCTTCGAGGGACAGGACAACGGAAACCCGGTGCGCGCGAACGCGCGCGGCGATCTGCGTCAATTCGGCATCGTCGCCGGTCGCCTCGATCACGATGTGCCCGTAGCGCTCGGCGAGCGACACGTAATCGCCTTCCGGGTCGATCACCGCCTGCTGCACGAGCCCGGCGCTCTGCTCCAGAAGCCGGCGCAGGAGATGCGATTTGCCGGAGCCGGAATTCCCCTGGACGAGGAGCCGCGTGGCCAGCAGCTCGACAAGGTCGAGCGTGCCCGGGCGGTCGCCGGCAAGGCCCAGATTGATCTCGAAACTCATACAACGCGTCTCCAACCGTCCTCCTAGCACGTCGGCGGTTGGCACACGCGGCAAGGCCCCGGCTCGTCCACAGGATTGCCGGCACCTGACGACCGCTTTAGTGGGCAGTGTGCCTGCGAAATGCGCTTGCGAGTCATCATGAGGCCCGGTAGTCGTTATTCCCTATTGGCTATAGCTGTGGGTCCTTCCGTGTCGGCACAGACCGTCCTGAACTACAAAGCGCCAACCGACCTCGGCGCCCTGCTCAAGCGCGAGCGCGCCCCCGCCCCCCTGGCGCTCGCCGATCCGAAGGGCGAGAGGCGCACCAAGATCTGGGACATCGCGCCGGTGTTTCATTGCTCGATCGTCGGGACGTGCCTGACAGCCGCGGAGCTTCGCCAAGTCTTCGTCCGGTTGCGCGAGCCCGACGCAAAAACGGCCTCGGACCACGCGCTCCATAGCCGCGGCGTGCGTGCGGCGGGGCAACACGATCTCGCCGGCAAGCAGCTGCACAAGACCATCGATGCGCGACACGAGATCGTCATCAAGCGTTTCGCCAAAGCGACCACACCGGCGGAGATCCGCGCGCTCTGGCGCCATGCCTTCGAGCAAGGCGCCATTCCCGGTGCCTATTGGGCCACCCTCACACATCCGGCATCCGATCGGGCGTTGCTCGAAGACGTGTTCGGCGAAGTCCATATGCTGTCGCATCTGGTTGGCTCTGCGAACCGCGTCGACATCGCTCGCTTGACGCGGCTCGAACGCGAATTGGGCGAAGAGGCGGAGAAATCCGCGCGCCAGGAAGCCCGGTTGCAAGCCGCCGCGCAGGATCGTTTGGCGCTGCTTCGCCGGATCGAGGCTCTCGAGGCCGAACGCCTGCAACAGGCGGCGCAGGCGTGCGCGAAGACAAAGACGATGGACGATACGATCGAGCCAGCGTCCCAGCTGCAAAGGCTGGACGCCGAAAAGGCGCGCGCATCCGCCCTGGCCGAGCGTCTGCACCGCGTCGAGACGCAGCTTCGCGCGGCCGAACAGCGTGCGACGATACTCAGCGCCCAGAATGACCAGCTGAGAAGTGAAGTCGCAGCGGTCGAATTTTCGTTAAACGAAGCTTGCGATCCCGGCGAGCCAAGTGCCGTTTCACGGGATTTGGCAGGCCTGACGCTTCTGTACGTCGGAGGACGCCCGAAGGTCGTCGATCAGTTGAAAGCGATCACGGCGCAGCGCGGCGGGGCTCTGCTCGCCCATGACGGCGGTGTCGAAGACAACACGGCGCTCTTGGCGGGCCTGATCAGCCAGGCCGACCGCACCTTCTTTCCTGTCGACTGCATCAGCCATCTCGCTGCGGGGAAGGTGAAGAAGGTGTGCCGCGACGCCGGGAAACCGTACATTCCGCTTCGCTCGGCCAGTCTCGCCAGCTTTCTCGCGGCGCTTCATGCAACTGCTCCTGGCGCCGCGATGCGGCATTCGGCGCCTTAGCTGTTGGGCGCCGGCCTCCCGGTTTCCGGTCGCGCGATCGATGTAGAATCTGATTTGGATTGTTCGTTAGCTATCAAACGTTGAAAGGCCATCATATGTTTTCTTGTATCGGCTACGCCGCGGAGTCACCCAAAGACGCCCTGGCGCCATTCACCTTCGAGCGCCGCGACCCCGGCGTCGACGACATCGAAATCAAGATCCAATATTGCGGTGTTTGCCATTCCGATCTGCACACGGTGCGCGACGAATGGGGTGGCACCATGTATCCTTGCGTCCCCGGCCACGAGATCATCGGCACGGTGACCCGCGTCGGCAGCGCCGTGACCAGCTTCAAGGCAGGTGACACCGCGGGCGTCGGCTGTATGGTCGATTCCTGCCGCGAATGCGAGAGTTGCCGCAAAGGCCTCGAACAATATTGCAAGCCCGGTTTCGTCGGCACCTACAATGGTCCGGACAAACACATCGAAGGTGGCGCTACGTATGGCGGCTATTCCAGCCACGTCGTCGTCGACAAACACTTCGTGCTACATATTCCGAAGAATCTCGACCTGGCCGGCGTGGCGCCTCTGCTTTGCGCCGGCATCACGACCTATTCGCCCCTAAAGCATTGGAAAGTCGGTCCCGGACAGAAGGTCGGGATTGTCGGCCTCGGCGGCCTCGGTCACATGGGCGTCAAGATCGCGCATGCGATGGGCGCCAAAGTCACGCTGTTCACGACGTCGCCAGGCAAATCCGACGATGCGCGCAAGCTCGGGGCCGACGAGGTCGTGATCTCGAAGGATGCTGCTGCGATGGCGGCGCAGGGCGAAACGTTCGATTTCATCCTCGACACCGTTGCTGCTGACCACGACATCAATGCCTATCTCGGTTTGCTCAAGCCGGACTGCACGCTCGTGCAAGTCGGCGCGCCTGAGAAGCCGCTGGCCGTGAACGTGTTCAGCGTGATCTGGCGTCGTCGCAACTTCGCGGGCTCGCTGATCGGCGGCATCGCGGAAACGCAGGAGATGCTCGACTTCTGCGCCAAGCACAACATCACGGCCGACATCGAGATGATCAAGATGGACGAGATCGAAACGGCCTATACCCGGATGCTGAAAAGCGACGTCAAGTATCGCTTCGTCATCGACATGGCGTCGCTCGCGTAAACGCGACGACCCCGTGCTATTCGGCCAAGTGCAAGCATCTGGCCGGAGCGTTCCCGCTGCCCGCTATTGTGCGGTCAGCGGCACAAAGCCGAAACGTGAGAGGATTGCCTGCCCTTTCACGGACACGACGAACAAGGCAAAGCGAGCTGCGACCGGCTTGTCCGACAGGATCGTCAAGCCGTAGACCGGATGGACTTCCAACGGTTCCGGAAGGGGTAGGCTGGCAAGGCCGTCGACCTCCTTCAAAAGGCCCGGGGCTCCGCTGCAATAATAGATCAGCGCATCAGCCCGGTTTTCCAGAAAGATTGCGGCTGCCGGATTTTTGCCTGCGATCGGCGCCATCTTGCCCGGCGCCCCGAGAAGATGCTGCGCCTTGGCCCGCAAGGTCGCGCCGGCGCCTGGCCGGATTTGATCCGCCTTGTCGAACACCGCCATGGCGTAATCGCCGCCGGGATCCGCGACTGGGGTCGAGGTCGCAAGGCGCAGGTCCGGGGCGAGCAATTTGTCCAGGACGTTCGCCGCGGTCAGCCCGACGGACGATCTGGCGACCACGCACATGCGGTTGCGGACGAAGGGGACGATCAGACTCTGCGGCCGCGTCGCGGCAAGCGCCATCGGTTGGGCCATATCGGCAGAGGCGAAGAGGTCGGCCGTCTCGCCTTTTTCCAGGCGCTCGCGAAGCGTGCCGGCCGGTCCAAACACTGGCTCCGCCATCGACTCCGCGGAGATGCCGGAATCCTGGATCAGCGCCTGCATGGCCGCTTTCAGACTTCCCGCCGCGTAGATTTTTACCGGTGCTGCCATCGCGCCATGACTTTTTGTTGACGACAATAAGGCCAGTGCCGTCAGAGCGACCAGACCGATCCGTCCCTTCGCCGATGCGGCATGGCGCCATGCCAGCGTTCCTATTTTGGCTTTTGTCATCTTATCCCAGGCTGGTCGAGACGGTCCGATCTGTCCTCATGACAGCGGGCGCCCGAGCATATGAAGCATAGCGCGAACGCGATGGATCTGACCATTCGCGATGAGTGCATCCGGCGCGCCGCGCGCGTGCAGCGTTCGGTAAATTTGGCGGAGCGGCATCGTAAAGCACGCTAAAAGCTTTGACGGGGTCTATCCAACCCGTCAGAACCATGATCGTTGGCCACCGAACCATAGGCGTATTTCGGTTCCTGTTGGAGCCAGGCTTCCGCAAAGCTCGATCCTTCACCGACCCGCGACAGTCCCGAGCTTCGGTCCGTCGCCTCGACCACCCATCGGTCCGCATGTCGGTAGATGGCCACGACGAAGCGTTGGACATCGACGCCGCCGACGAGATTGAGCAACTCCTCCTCAGCCTTGTTCTGCGCTTCGCTAGCGGACATGGTCTTGGCCCTCTGGCGTTCCCCGCCGCCATGCGGCGCCACGGAGAACGACCTCTGTGTCGGCGCGCCGGTCAGCTCTTGTGGCCGACGGCCCAGACATAAGCGGAAACCGCCTTGAGATCGGCCGGTGACAGCTGCGTCCCACCCATCGCCGGCATCGCGCCGGGATGATTCTTGGGGGCCGGGACGCCCGTCGTGATGGTCTGGGTTATCCCGGCGAGGCTGCCATCGCTCCACAGCCACTTTCCGCTGGTGAGATCGGCGCCGATCGGGCTGCCGGCCGCATCCGCTCCGTGGCACCCACCGCACGTGCCGCCATCCACATCGCCGTGGAAGATCTTGCTGCCCAGGACGACCTCGTCCTTCGTGGCGCCGGGCGGCGTCGGAAGATCCGCGACCACTTTGCCGGCGTCAGGATGAATGCCCTCCGGCGGAAGCACTTCGCCGGAGGCCGTCACCGTCGAACCGGCAGGCGGGGGCGCCGCCTCGACACGTGCGTCGGCCGCGCCATTATACGTGACGCGCCAGATGCGGCCACCGACGTCATCGGATATATACATCGCGCCGTCAGGTGCGAAGGCGAGCCCGGTCGGGCGATGGGCCGCCTTGCCCGGCTCCTTCGTGGCGCCGGCAAAACCGTCGGCGAAGATCACGTAAGGCGCGGTGGCCTTGCCGTCGGCGAGCGGCTGAAAGACGATGTTGTAGCCGCCCTGCGGGGCCGGTGCCCGGTTCCACGAACCATGGAATGCGATGAAGGCGCCGCCGCGATAGGCCTTGGGAAAATTGCCGCCGTTGTAGATCTTCATGTCGTTTGGTGCCCAATGGCCGGGGAAGAACGCCACGGGGGCCTGCTTCTTCGCGCAGACGTCGACCTTTTTGCCGCCGTCGCCGCCGTATTCCGGCGCGAGCACGAGCTTCTTCTGATCATTGTCGAAATAGCATTCCGGCCAGCCAAAGTCGGAGCCCTTCTTCACTTCGACCAGTTCTTCCGCCGGCAGCGCATGGCCTTGATCGGCATTGTAGAGCTGCGGCCAGTTTTCGAAGAGCTGGTCGCGGCCATGCTGCGTCGAGAAAAGGTGACCCGATGCATCGAAGGAGAACCCTTCGCCGTTGCGCAATCCGGTCGCGTAGCGCTCTTTCGGAGAAAAATGCTGCCCGGTCTTGTTGGCGTCGTAGCGCCAGATGCCGCCGCGTGTTTCCAATTCCGTGCATGGCGTGTGCCCGACGGACTGCGTCATCCGGTTCTGGTCCTGACAGGCGTTCGTCGCGGAGCCGAGATCGGTGAACAGGTCGCCCTTGGCGTCGATGATCAGCGGATGCATTGGGTGATCGCCGGTGATCGGTAGATCCGACACGACGGTTTGCGGCTGGCTCGACGGTGCGATCTCGCCGCCCTTCAGCGCGTAACGCACGATGCGGTCGTCGATCTCCGCAAACAGGCCCTTCTTGTAGAGCGCGATGCCGGTGCCGCCATGTCCGCCGCTCGCGACCGTCTCGCCGAAGCGCGCGATCGTATCCGCTTGGCCCGTACCTCTGGTGTCCTTCAGCGCGATGAGGAAACCGCCCTCGTGCGGTGTATCGTTATTGTAATAAATGCCGCTCCAGGTGTTGGCGTAGAGCACGCCATCTGGCGTGACGACCATCTGCCGGACGTGGCCCAGTTTGTCGGCGAAGAGGCTTGCACAAAAGCCAGCCGGCAACGTGATGCCGACGTCGCCGCCGGTGCAGGCCTTCGGGCTCGCATCCTTGGCCGTTTGTGCCGGCGCAGGTGATACGGCGAATTGCGCGGCGACGAGAAGAAGGCCGCTTGCGGTTGCGCCGAGGGCGCGGCGTTTCACACGGTTGCTCATGGCGTTCAAATCCTTTGATGGCGGTCGCACGGGAAGCCGGACGATCGTCGTGTCGCCAGAGGCGGGTACACGGCGTCGGCCCGGCATTACGGAACAGATAGAGCGACGGGGCGAACCTGGAAGGGCAACTGCGGCGGCCCCTTGCTGGGATCGAATGCCGATGCGAGCTGGCCTTCCGTCACAAACGCCGTCGCCCCGATCGTCGTCACGCTCGTCGGCTGGTTTAACCCGCCCTTGATCGTTTCAATGGCCGCCTTGTCGCCGTCGATAGTTACGCGGTCGAGACTGCCGGCTCCCTCGATCAGCAGGAGCGTGTTGTCCTTCACGATGCGGAGAGCATCGGCCAGAACCAGCGGCCGCGACGTCTGCAGCCGCGTCACCGTGCCGGCTGCGCCATCCTTCATGGCGACGCGAAACAACTCGGCTTTGTTGAACGTGTCGACATAGATGGCGCCATCGCCGCCGATGGCGATTCCATCGAGCCCGGCCCCCGCTTTTGGCGGCGTGAACAGCGGGTCGGTTGCCCATACCTCAAGCGTGTGGCCGCCCGGTTTCAGCGTCAGGATCTGCGGTGCCAGAGAATTCGTGACGAACAGCGTCCCGTCCGGGCCGAGCGCGATATCGTTGCACAGCGCAGGGCTGCCGGGCAGCGGCAGGCTGATCTTGCCTTCGCCCGTCGTCAGGTCGAACCCCTTGAGGAAGCTGCCCTTGACCGTGGTCGGGCCGGCAACGCCGAGCGCGGACACATCGTTCGAGCACACCCAGAGCGTCTGCGAGCGCTCATCCGCCAGTACGCCGAAGATCGAGCGCGTCTCGTAGGCACCTGGTTTGATCCACAACTCTGCGGCTTGTGTCCCCGGCTTGACGCGCAACACGCCGCCTGCACCGAGACTGCCGATCAGCAGCGTTCCGTCGGCTTTCGATGTGAGGCTTTCCGGAAAGATGCGGTCGCCAGGAAGCGCGATTTCGGCGTTCGCCGCGATAGGCGCGGCAAGGGCGAAAAGGCCGAGGGCTGCGCTTAGCATCCGTGTGATGGTGGACATTCTTCCTCCCGTCATCGTCGCTATGTTTCGAGGACTATAGCGATGCCGATGCGTCAGGTCAAAGTCGGGACGGTCGCGTGACGGGTCGTGAATCGCTCGACCCTAGTCTAAATGCCGGGATTCAACGGCCGCGGGTGGCTTGGCCTCTCGGCGTCGCCGTTGCGACATGCCCGTGCTTTCCGGTGCGGCGGTCGCGCGGATGTGATGCGGTTACGCGGTCTCGCGGACGGGGCTCTTCGCCTGCGCGCCAGCTTTGACTTCGATCTGAAGGGCCTCGATATGCGTCCGCGCGATATCTTCGGCGGCCCGCTCGATGGCGCGATAATGTGAAACCAGGGACACGCCGAAGGGCGTCAGGGTGGCGCCGCCGCCGCCCTTGCCGCCGATCTGGCGCTCCGCGACCGCTTGGCCGAAAATCTGATTGGTATCGTCGACGAGTTCCCAGGCGCGGCGATACGACATGCCCAACGCCCGGCCCGCGGCGGAAATCGAGCCCAGCGAGGCGATCTGTTCCAGGAGCTCGATCTTGCCCGGCCCGATGCGGCCGCCGGTTTCCAGATCGATCCGCACACTGAGCGATGGCATTATGGTTGACCTGCAGGGAGGCGACATCTCTCAACATAACTTGATTAGCGGTCGCGGACAAACGCCGCGAGGCGGGCAAACCGGCGCGGCGCGCTATATCTGCTAAGGAATAGCGATGCCGCTCGGTCCCTGTAACAAATCGAGAGGCGCAAACGTATAGCTGCATGAGCCCGCCGCACGCCGTGGGCCTATGCGCGCCCGCAACGGTCGCTGATCCCGAGGCCTCGATGATCCTTCCCATTCTCGCATATTTCGGCGGGGCTCTGACGATCCTCAGCCCGTGCATTCTGCCGGTTCTGCCCTTCGTTTTCGCGCGCGCCAATCAGCCCTTCGCCCGTAGCGGCCTGCCGATGCTGCTCGGCATGGCCCTGACCTTTGCCGCCATCGCCACGCTGGCCGCGATCGGCGGCGGCTGGGCCGTCTCGACCAACGAGTACGGCCGCTGGGTCGCGCTGGCGCTGCTCGCCTGCTTCGGGCTGACCCTCCTGTTCCCCGCGTTTTCCGATCGTCTGATGCGGCCGCTCGTCGGCTTCGGCAGCCGGTTGTCGCAGGCGGCCGACGGCGACGGCCGGACGACACGCGCAAGCATTTGGTCCTCGTTCCTGCTCGGCATCGCGACCGGCTTTCTCTGGGCGCCCTGTGCCGGCCCGATCCTCGGCGTGATTCTGACGGGCGCCGCCCTTCAGGGCGCGAGCGTCCAGACGACGCTTCTGCTGTTCTGCTACGCGCTGGGCGCCGCGACGTCGCTCGCGCTCGCCTTGCTTCTCGGCGGAAAAGTCTTTGCGGTGATGAAGCGCTCGCTCGGCGCCGGCGAGTGGGTGCGCCGTGGCCTTGGGATCGCCGTGATCGCCGGCGTCGTGGCGATCGCGTTCGGTCTCGACACCGGCCTTCTCGCGCGCCTCTCCACCGCCAACACGACGTCGCTCGAGCAGTCCCTGCTCGACAAGCTCAAGGGCCCGGGTAGTGCTGGCGCGCAGACGACCGCGAAATCGAACGGCGCTTCCGGTGCGGCGATGATGAGCGACAGCGCCGCCGTGCAAAGCGCCAAGGCATCGGGCCTGCCGATCGAAGGCCACCTCCCGCCGCTCTCGGGCGCGGTGGCCTGGCTGAACAGCAAGCCGCTGACGCCGGACTCCCTGCGCGGCAAGGTGGTGCTGGTCGATTTCTGGACCTACTCCTGCATCAACTGCCTGCGAGCGATCCCCTATGTCCGCGCCTGGGCGGAAAAATATAAAGACAAGGGGCTCGTCGTCATCGGCGTCCATGCGCCGGAATTCGCATTCGAGAAGAACATCGACAACGTCAAGCGGGCCGTGGCGGACCTGAAGATCGACTACCCCGTCGCCATCGACAATGATTATGCGATCTGGCGCGGCTTCGACAATCATGCGTGGCCGGCGCATTACTTCATCGATGCGCAGGGCAATATTCGCCACAACCATTTGGGCGAAGGCGAGTACGACGAGTCGGAAAAGATCATCCAGCAGCTTCTGGCAGAGGCCGGCCAGGCGAAGGTAGACGGGTCTCTTGTGTCGGTAACAGCGTCCGGGGCGCAGGCCCTATCCGACGACGACGATCTCAATTCGCCCGAGACCTACATTGGCTTCGCCCGTGCCGAACACTTCGTCTCGCCCGGCGGCGTGAACCAGGAAGAGCCCAAGGCCTACACTGTCGGCACGCCCGCGCTCAACGACTGGGGTTTCAGCGGCACCTGGACCGACGATGCCGAAAGCGCCAGCCTCGAGCAAAGCGGCGGGCAGATCGTCTACACATTTCACGCGCGCGATCTGCATCTCGTGCTCGGGCCGGGCAAGGACGGCAAGCCGGTGCGTTATCGCGTTACCATCGACGGCAAGCCGCCGGCCGGTGATCACGGCGTCGATGTCGCCGATGATGGGACGGGCGTCGTCACCGAGCAGCGGCTGTACCAGTTGATCCGCCAGCACGGAAAAATCGCCGACCATACGTTTGCGATCGAGTTTCTGGATCCGGGCGTGCAGGCGTTCGCCTTCACCTTCGGGTGAAACGCCTTATCTGACGGGCGCAGGGTCGATCGACGTTGAGCGCCTGCGAGAGGATTTTCATGCCAAAACCCCACGTGATCTGCCACATGACCAGTTCCGTCGACGGGCGGATCAAGATCAAACGCTGGAGCACGGTCGACGTCGAGGGCCACGTCGAGAAGGCCTATGAGGAAATCCACGACAAGCTCGAGGGTGACGCCTGGATCTGCGGGCGCATCACCATGCAGGGCTACGCAATGGGCGAGGCGCCCCCGGCCTACGATGGCCCGGCCATTCCGCGGACGGACTTCGTTGCACGCCGCGCCGAGCGTTATGCGATCGGCCTCGATGCTCACGGCAAGATGAACTGGGGCACCCGCAACGATATCACCGGCGATCACGTCGTGATGGTGCTGACGGAAAGCGTGAGCGACGCGCACCTGGATGCGCTCCGGCGCGCCGGGGTGTCCTACATTTTCGGTGGTCGCGATGCGATCGACGTGGCGCGGGTGCTCGGCATCTTGGGCACAACGTTCGGCATCAAACGCCTGCTCGTCGAGGGTGGCGGTCGCATCAACGGGTCGTTTCTGAAGGCCGGTGCGATCGATGAAATCAGCCTGCTGCTGGCGCCGGCCGTCGACGGTCTGGTCGGCACGCCGACGGTGTTCGACTATACCGGCGAGCCGGATGATGCGACGGCGAAACGCCTCGCGGTTAAGCTGGTCTCGACCGAGGTTTTAGACGGCGGCATTGTGTGGTTGCGCCACACGGTTGCAATGGCTGTCTAGGCGCCGTGGAATAATATTCTTTCCAGGTCGAGTTTTCGAGATGATCGTTCTGCCGGACGTCTCGAAAAGGCGATTGCACCAGCCGGCCGAGGGTCTGATGATGCCGAACCCATGGACGGCAAAATCGGGCGTCTTTGCGCGCGCGCCGGTGGCCTCGTTTCAACATCCCAGAAACCGTTGCGGTTTGAACATATCGGCCATCCCAGTTCCGGGGATGGCCGAGCCTTAGGATCAGAGTCTGATATGAAATCACTTGCCCTCTATGCGCTTGCGGCGCTGGCCGCGTTCACGATGCCGGCGCGGGCCGAGTCCGTCCTGATCGTCGGTGACCAGAAGGGCGGGTCCCGCGCGCTCATGGAAGCGGCCGGCGTCCTGAAGGACACGCCCTACACGATCGACTGGAAGGAATTCGTCGCGGCCGCGCCGCTGCTGGAAGCGCTGAACGCCGGCGCCATCGATACCGGCATCGTGGGCGATGCGCCCTTCACCTTCGCCAAGGCCGTCGGACTGAAGGCCAAGGCGATTGCCGCCGTCCGGCAGAATCCGGGCGGCCTGGCGATCCTCGTCAGCAAGGCGTCGCCGATCGTCACTGCCGACGATCTCAAGGGCAAGAAGATTGCCACCGGACGCGGGTCGATCGGGCATCAGCTGCTCGTCGCTTTTCTGGAAAAGAAGGGCTGGGCGCAAGATGCCGTCCGTACGACGTTCCTTCTGCCGTCGGATGCGAAGATCGCCTATTCCACGGGCTCAGTCGACGCCTGGTCGACGTGGGAGCCCTATGTGGCGCAAGAGGAGGTCTTGTTCGGCGCCCGGCGCATCGTCACGGGCGAAGGATTGACGCCGGGGCTGACGTATCAGGTGGCGCGTGACGACGCGATCGCCACCAAGCGCGCGATGCTCGAGGATTTCATCACCCGTCTGTCGCGGGCGCGGACGTGGTCCTTGTCCCATATCGACGACTATGCCGCGACCTGGGGCAAGCTCGTCGGCCTGCCACCGAAAGTCCCCCAACTCTGGCTGTCGCGGGCGCAGATCAAGCTCGCGCCGATCGACGATAGCGTCGTCACCGACGAACAGAACACGATCGATCTCTATGTCCGCAACAACCTCATCAAAACAAAGCTCAAGGCGGACGACATCGTCGATAAAACATTTGCAGGTGCCATCGAAAAAGGCGCGGCGACCCCTTAGATTGGGGACGGCCGCGCTCTAGCTGGCCGCGGCGGAAGGATCGGTCCGGGGCGTCTTGTCCCGGCTGACCTGGTGGCATCCGGAGAGATCAAGATGAGTGGAACGCGGCAGCTGCATCTCGGCGCCTTCATGCGGCCGGTGAGCATCCACACCGGCGCCTGGCGCTATCCCGGCGCCTATCCCGATGCCAACTTCAACTTCAAGCATCTCAAGCATTTTGCGCAGCGGCTCGAAGCCGCGAAGTTCGATGCCTTCTTTCTCGCCGACCACCTGGCCGTGCTCAACATGCCGGTCGATGCGCTGAAGCGCAGTCACACGGTGACGTCGTTCGAGCCGTTCACACTGTTGTCGGCGCTGGCCTCGGTGACGGAGCGCATCGGGCTGATCGCGACGGCGTCGACGACGTTCGATGCGCCCTATCATGTGGCGCGCCGCTTCGCCTCGCTCGACCATCTGAGCGAAGGGCGTGCCGGCTGGAACGTCGTGACGACGGCCAATCCGGACGCCGCGCTCAACTTCGGCTACGAGGATCTCATGGACCATGACGCGCGCTACGTTCGCGCGCGTGAGTTCTACGACGTGGTCACCGGCCTGTGGGACAGCTTTGCCGACGACGCCTTTGTCAGGGATGTCGCAGCCGGTCTCTATTTCGACCCGGCCAAAATGCATGTGCTCGATCACAAGGGGCCAAGCCTCTCCGTGCACGGCCCGCTCAATATTGCCCGTCCGGTCCAGGGCTGGCCGGTGATCGTCCAGGCCGGTTCGTCCGATCCCGGACGCCAACTCGCCGCCGAGACCGCCGAGGTAGTGTTCGCCGCCGAGCCGAACCTTGCCGCCGGCCAACGCCTCTATGCCGACATCAAAGGCCGCATGCGGGCGATCGGCCGAGACCCCAACCATCTTAAAATTCTGCCTGCCGCCTTCGTCGTGGTCGGCGATACGGTGGCGGAGGCCGAAGCCAAGCGCGCGCACCTCGACAGCCTCGTCCATTACGACAGTGGGATCGCCTCCCTGAACGGGATGCTGGGCTATGACGTCTCGGGCTTCGACCCCGATGGGCCGCTGCCCGAGATCCCGGAGACGAACGCCAGCAGAAGCGCGCGGGCCCGCATCATCGAGGTCGCGCGGGCCAAAAACTCGACCATTCGCGAATTGGCGCAAAAAGCCGGCAGCTATGCGGGCCTCGCGTTCGTCGGCACGCCGCAGACGATCGCCGACGCGATGGAGGCATGGATCAGCGGCGACGGGTCGGACGGCTTCAACATCATGTTCCCCTACCTGCCGGAAGGTCTCGACGACTTCGTCGACGGAGTCGTTCCGGAGTTGCAGCGGCGCGGCCTGTTTCGGACGGACTACGAGGGCACGACGCTCCGCGACCATCTCGGACTGCCGCGTCCGGACAATCGCTTTTTTCCGGCCTGATCATGGGCCATGCCGGCATCGTTCGGGACGACCTCTGCTGTCGTTCCGAACCATCATTGACGGATACGTGCGGTCTGCTTGGATAAGGATGCCGTGACAACAAAGGATGCACCATCGCTGCAGGACCGATTTGCCGGGCCCCCTGTGGTTTCTGACGCGGACGTGTATGCCCGGCAGGGCTTTGGACGGTCGACCGGTGTCGGCGCTCGTCCTGCGATCATCGTCGTCGATTTTACCAACAGCTTCGTCGATCCCGCGCAATTCGGCGGCGGCAACATCCAGGCTGCGGTGACCGCAACGGCGCGGCTCCTGGCTGCCGCGCGGCATGCCGGCTGGCCGATCGCCTACACGCGCGTGGTCTACGCGTCCGATGGCTCGGACGCCGGGCCGTTCGCCCGCAAGGTCCCGGGGCTGCTGACGCAAACCGAAGACAGCCAAGCCACGCAGATCGTCTTGGACCTGGCGCCGCGCGCGAACGACCTGATCGTCCGAAAGCAGGCGCCCTCCGCCTTCTTCGGCACCGGGGTGCTCCCATGGTTGGTCGGCCATCGAGTCGATACCGTCATCGTCACGGGAGCGACCACTTCGGGCTGCGTGCGAGCCACCGTCGTCGATGCCGTCAGCCATGGCTTCGCTACCGTGGTGCCGTCCGACTGCGTCGGCGACAGGGCGATCGGGCCGCACGAGGCGAACCTGTTCGACATGGCGCAAAAATATGCCGATGTCGTCGACAGCGCCGCCCTGATTGCCAGGATCACCTGATCGTCGGCGGGCTATTGCAAACGTGACTGCGAGGTCGTGAAGGCCACTTGAGCAATGCGTCGTGCGCGGGGCGGCCCTCTCGTCACATCAAGGACTTGCGGCATAATACGATTGAAAGCGAATAGATAGTTAGCTATCGATATCTCTGGCTCGAACGCTAGAAGATCGATGACCGTGCAAAACCGCCTGCGCCATATTCGCCGTGACTATACCGCCGCCCTGCTGCAGGCCGGCCGCTTGTGGCGACGCGCGGCGGACCGCATCGTCGACGTCCATGGCCTCTCGGAGGCGACGGCGCTGCCGCTGCTGCTCATCGGGCGGTTCGCCGACGAGCCGCGGCAGGCGACACTGGCCGAGGCGGTCGGCATCGAAGGGCCGACGCTGGTGCGCCTTCTCGACCAGCTTTGTGCTGCAGGCCTCGTGACCCGTCGCGAGGATCCAACCGATCGCCGGGCCAAGATTCTGGGCCTGACAGCAGCCGGGCGGGCTGCCGTCGCGATCATCGAAGTCGAATTGAGCGACCTGCGGGACGCCGTCTTCGCCGATGTCAGCCCGGAGGATCTCGAGGCGAGCCTTCGCGTGTTCCAGGCGCTGCAGCGCTATACGGCCGGCGCGCGGGTGGCGCGGCTCGAGCTGCAGTCATGACGCTGCCGCTGCGACGCGACTGGATCTTTGCCGCAAAGACCTTTGCGGCGGCGATGCTCGCGCTCTACATCGCGCTGCTGTTCGACCTGCCGCGGCCCTATTGGTCCATGGCCACGGTCTACATCACCAGCCAGCTGTTCGCCGGCGCCACGGGATCGAAGGCCGTTTTTCGCGTGTGCGGGACGATGATCGGCGGGGTCATGGCGGTGATCCTCGTATCGAACCTTGCTAATGCGCCGGTCCTGCTCTCCCTTGCCATGGCTTTGTGGGTCGCGGTGTGCCTGTACGCGTCGCTGCTCGACCGCACGCCGCGCGGCTATCTCTTTATGCTGGCCGGCTATACCGCGCCGCTGATCGGGTTTCCCTGCGTCGACGATCCCGCCTCGATCTTCGATGTCGCCGTGGCGCGCAGCGAGGAGATCAGCCTGGGCATCATCTGCGCGAGCCTGGTGTCGTCCATCGTGCTGCCGCAGCCGGTCGCCGGTGCGATCAAGGCGCGGCTTGCGACTTGGCTGTCGGGTGCGCGCAGCCTGAGCCTCCAGGCTTTCACCGGTTCCGAACGAGGCGCCGGCAGCAAGGCGGCGCTGTCGCTGGCCGCCGCCGCCCTGACCCTGGAGACGCTCGGCACCCATCTCGCCTTTGAATCCTCACGGGAGCGACGCTCGCCCCGCGGTTTGGCGATGTTGCGCCAGCACATGCTGATGGCGCTGCCGATCATCGCCGCCGTCGCCGACCGGGCCGAGGCGCTGCGGGCGCAGCACGCCATGCCCGACGCCGCGGAGCGTTTGCTCACAGCGGCCGGCGACCTCCTGCAGAGGGACGACACGAGTGCCGTCGCGGCCGCCCAGGTGCGCGAAGCGGCCGAAATGGCCGCGCCGGCCGACCCGCGGACCTGGAACGAGCTGCTTCTGGCAAGCCTGATGGGGCGGGTCATCGATTACGTCGACCTGCGCCAGGACATTCGCGCTCTGCTGCGCCACGTCTCGGACGGCACGGCACTGCCGGCGCTTCGCTTCCGCTACACGGCAGCCGCCCGGATCATCCGGCATCGCGATCACGGCATGGCGCTGCGCTCCGCCTTCGGGGCGTTTCTGGCCCTCATCGCCACCTGCGCGATCTGGATCGCGACGGGTTGGCCCGACGGCTCGGGCGCGCCGATGTTCGCCGCCGTGGTCTGCTGCTTCTTCGCGGCGCAGGACGACCCGGCGCCGGCCATTCTCCAGTTCACCAACGCCTCGATCATCGGCGCGCTTCTCGCCGCGTTCTACCTGTTCGTGGTGCTGCCGCTCGCCACCAACTTTGAAATGCTGGTCGTCATGCTGGCGCCGGTGCTCCTGCTCTGCGGCGTGCTGATGCAGCAGCCGCGCACCGCGGGCATGGCGCTGGGCGGCGCCGTCACGGGGCTGGCGCTGCTGGCGCTCCAAGGCAGCTTCGTCGCCGATTTCGCCAGCTTCACCAACACGGCCATCTCCCTGATCCTCGGCATGTGGGTGTCCGCGCTGATTACCCGCCTGGTGCGCTCCGTGGACGGCGCGTGGAGCGCGCGGCGCTTGCTGCGGAAAAATGGGATGACGCTTGTCGCTGCCGCGCGCGGCCATGGTGGCCACGACGGCGTCGAACTGGCGGCCCTGATGCTCGACCGGCTTGCCCTGGTCTCGGCGCGCTTCGTCCACGTGCCCGCCGAAGATGACCTGCACGCCGCAGATCTGCTCGCCGAAGTGCGCGCCGGCATCAATATCGTCGAACTCCGCCGCGGCCGGCGCCATCTGCCGGCAGACGCCCGCCGCGCGCTCGACACCGTCATCGCCGCTCTGCCGAAGCATCTGGCGGGCGCTCTCGAGACGACAGCGCCCGAACTGTTGCGCGCCATCGACGCCGCGCTTGATGCCACTGCCGTGCCCGCCGGTCGCACCGCGCGGCTCGGACTCGTCGGCCTCCGCCGCGCGCTGTTCCCAGACGCTCTCCCTTACATGCCGACCATCATACCATTCACGCTGGAGCTTGCGGCATGACCGGCGAGATGGATCTCTATGGCGTCTTCCTGCCCGACCTCGCCGTCTGGATGCTGGTCGCCTTTGCGATCAGCATACCGCTGCGGCGGGTGCTCGCGCTGTGCGGGGTCTACCGCCTAATCTGGCATCGTCCGCTGTTCGATTTCGCCCTCTACGTCGTCCTCGTCGGCGGTGTCGTCACTCTCGCTGTCCGGTTTTCCGCATGACCCGCTTTCTCGCCCGCAGCTTCAGCCTTCTCGTCACCCTCGCGATGGTCGCCCTCGCGGTACCCGTCGCTCTCGGCCTGTGGGACTACTATATGGAGGCGCCCTGGACGCGGGACGGCCGGTTGCGTGCCGATATCGTCGCCGTCGCGCCGGACGTTTCCGGTCTGGTGACGCAGGTGCTGGTCGAGGACAACCAGCAGGTCAAGCGCGGCGACGTCCTGTTCCGCATCGATCCCGATCGCTTCACCCTCGCGCTGCGCCAGGCGGAGGCGCAGGTCGCCGGCAAGAAAGCGATGCTTGACCAGGCCGCAGCCGACGACGCGCGCTACAAGCAGCTCAGCGACAAGGTGATTTCGGAGCAGAAGCTGGAGTCCGTGCAGGCGACCTCGCAGCAGGCCAAGGCCGCCTATGACGAGAGCCTCGCCGATCGCGACATCGCCAAGCTCAATCTGACGCGTTCGGAGGTCCGCGCGCCGGTCAACGGCCGGATCACCAACGTCGACCTTCAGCCCGGCACCTACGTCTCCGTCGGCCACGGTGTGATGGCACTGGTCGACAGCGACACGCTGCGCGTCGAAGGCTATTTTGAAGAAACCAAGCTGCCGCGGATCCACGTCGGCGATCCCGTCGCCATCCACCTGATGGGCGAGCCGGCTGCTTTGCACGGCCACGTCTCGAGCATCGCCAGCGGCATCGAGGATCGCGAGCGCAGCGAAGGCGCGACGCTGCTCGCCAACGTCAACCCAACGTTCACCTGGGTGCGCCTGGCGCAGCGCGTCCCCGTCCGCGTCGAACTCGATGGCGTGCCGGAGGACGTGCGGCTGGTGGTCGGCCGCACCGCGACCGTGTCTGTCGAGGCGGCCGACGGCAAGCGAGGTCCGGACCTGATGGCGGCGTGGCGACGGGTTACGGCGCTGATGACGGGAAAAGCGTCGTAGAGGCGTTCGAGAGATCTCGCTACCGGCCCTTCCAGATTGCGGTTTCCTTGTTCAGGAAGGCACGGACGCCGCTGGCAAAGTCCTCGCTGCCGTAGCAGGCGCTGATCAGATCGGCGGCCTCTGTTGCGGGATCATGCGCAAGCCGTTGGAGCATCTCCCGGGTCACGGCCATCGACACCGGGGCATGGCCGAGGAGGCGCGTACAGGTCTTTGCGATCTCGTCGTCAAGCGCGGCGGCGTCGACGATCGCCGCGACATAGCCCATCGGCTGCAACGTTTCGGCGGTCATCAGCTCGGCAAGAAGCAGCATCCGCTTCACCACGCTTAAGCCCAGCGTCGCCGTCAGCCGGCGGAGATTGGCCGGCGACAAACAATTACCCAGTGTGCGCGCGATCGGCACCCCGAATCGCGATCCCGGCGTCGCGATGCGGATGTCGCACGCGTTGGCGATCGCCAGTCCACCACCGATCGCGAGCCCTTCGATGACGGCGATGGTCGGAACACGGATGCGTTCAAGGGCATCGACGTAGGCGTCGATGCGCTGTTCGTAAGCAACGCCATCGGCGCCCGATGAAAAGGCCGAGAATTGCGAAATATCCGTGCCGGCGACAAAGGCTTTGCCGCCCGCGCCGCGGAGCACGACGACCTTGACGGAGAGGTCCGCGTTGGCCTTGGCGATGCCATCGGCCAGTTCGTCATACATCCGCCAGGTCAGGGCATTGCGGGCGGCAGGCCGATCGAACGTGAGGCGCGCGATGCCGCCCTCTGCCTCGTAGCGAACGGCGCCTTCGGTTTCAGCTTGCGCATTCATGCGGCGAACGCCCCAGCGTCGCGAAGCTCCTCGACTTCCTGCGGCGACAATCCGAACTCGGCGAGCAGCGATTCCGTGTGTTCGCCCAGAAGCGGCGCATGGCGGCGAACGACCTGCGGCGTCGCGGATAGTTTGACGGGAAACCCGATATTGGGGACGCTGCCTTCGATCGGATGCGGCACTTCGATCCGCATCTCGCGATGCCGTCCATGCTCGCTCTCGAAGGCTTCGGGATAGGTGTTCATCCGGCCGGCCGGAACGCCTTCGGCGAGCAGCAGCGTCACCCATTCTTCCGCGGTCTTCGCCGCGAAGCTCACCTCGAGTTTCTCGATCAGAACCTCGCGGTTAGCCAGGCGGCTGGAAATGTCGGTGAAGCGTGCGTCCTGCAGAAGGTCCTGCCGGCCCAGCACGTTGCAGAGCAAGGTCCAGAGCTTGTGGTTGGTCGCGCCCATGACGAAATAGCCGTCGGAGGCGCGCACGGCCTGATACGGCGCGCTCATCCGGTTCGACGTGCCGAGCGGCTCGGGAATGCGGCCGGTGCCCCAATATTCCGAAATGTCCCAGATCGAAAACGCAAGCGCCGCGTCGAAGAGCGAGGCGTCGATGTGCTGGCCTTCGCCGCTCTTCTGGCGTCCGATATAGGCGCTCAAGATTGCGTAGACGGTAAACAGCGCGCAGCCGATATCGGCGACGGGCACGCCAGCCTTCACCGGCGGGCCGCCGGGATGACCGGTGACGCTCATCACGCCCGACATGGCTTGCGCCATCAGGTCGTAGCCCGGCCGCTTCGCCCAGGGACCGGACTGCCCAAAGCCCGAAATGCTGGCGTAGATCAACGCGGGATTATGGGCGTGAAGCGCGTCGTAGCCGAGGCCGAGACGCGTCATCACGCCGGGCCGATAATTTTCGACCAAAATGTCCGCCTTCGCCGCCAGCTTGAAGAACAGCGCGCGTCCGGCCTCGCTCTTCAGGTTGAGCGCCATGCTGCGCTTGTTCCGGTTCATGTTGAGGAAGCCCATGCTGTCGGGCCCCTTCATCTTGAATCCCATCGCGCCGCGCGTCTGATCGCCGGAGCCCGGCGGCTCGATCTTGATGACGTCGGCGCCCATGTCGGCGAGCAGCATGCTGCAGAACGGGCCCGCCATGACCTGCGTCACATCCAGCACACGCAGGCCGGCGAGCGGTTGCGGTTTTGCCCTTTGGCCTTCAGGCGCGTCGCCGTCATGCGCCTCGGCGGCGCCGCGCTTGTTCCATTCGTCCATGATTTTAGTCCCGTTCCAATGTCTTGCGGCAAGTCTGCCGCCTCGAATATTCAAGTCGACCGCCAGTGCCGTTTCGTATGTCGACCAACCGTCAGACGTCGCTCCATGCCTTGACGTCCAGGACGGCTTTGGCAAAGAGGTCTGGCACCTCCTGCGGCACGTTATGACCGGCGGTTTCAAACACCCGATGCTCATGACGACCCGCAAAGTAGCCGGCATGGGACGCTGTGCCCGCGGGCCGGATGCCGTCCGTCCCACCATCGATCGTTACAGTTGGCACGGTGATCTTCGGCAGCGCCGCCAGCTTCTGCTCGATGTCCTCGAGGTTCGGGTCGCCTGCCGCCAGGCCGAAGCGATGACGGTAGGATTGGATCACCACATCGACGAAGTCCGGATTGTCGAATGAGCCTGCCGTGCGCGCGTACGTGGCGTCGTCGAAGGCCCAGGCCGGAGACCAGAGGCCCCACAGAAGACGACAGAAGGCCTGCCGGTCCTTCGCCAGTCCCGCGCGGCCGCGTTCGCCATGGAAGTAATATTGATACCACAGCCGGTGCTCGTTGTCGGGGGTGTCCGGCTCCATCGATTTCGCGAGATTGTGGATATTGTAGCTTTGATAGGACACGAGTCCGCACGCACGCGCCGGCCAGAGGGCCGCGACGATGCAGGCCGCGCGGCCGCCCCAGTCATAGCCGGCAAGCACGGCATCGGGGATAGCGAGCGCGTCCATGAGGGCCAGCAGATCGGCGCCGAGCGCGGCCTGCTGGCCGGACCGCGGTGTCTCGGCCGACAGGAACCGTGTGGGACCAAACCCCCGCAGATAGGGAATGATGACGCGCGCGCCCTGCGATGCAAGCCGTGGCGCGACATCGTCATAGGCGTGGATATCGTAGGGAAACCCATGCATCAGCATGACAGGCCAGCCGTCGGCGTCTCCGACTTCGGAATAGGCGACGTGCAGCACGCCGGCATCGACGCTTTTCAGCATAGGCTCATCCTTTTCTTGTCGCCCATGCGCGCGGTCATGACGTCGTGGCCAGACGCGCGAGGTATTCGTGCGCGATAGCGGCTGTCGTCCCGGTGACGTGGGTGCGCAGCAACTGCGGCAGCCGGTGCTTGTCGCGGGCCGCAAGCGCTTCCATGATCCGCTCGTGGTCCTCGACGGCGTTCTTCCAGTTCGTTTCGCTCTTGCGGACGATGAAGCGATGCGAATGCATTCGCGCCAGAATCTGTTGATACATCGCCGCAAGCGTGTCGTTGCGGGCGATGGTGAAAATGGCTTCGTGGATCTGGCGATTGAGCTTGAGGTAGGCGTCCTCATTGCCCAGCTGGTAGGCGTCCATCATCTGAGCGTGCAGGGCGCGCATGTGATCGATGTCGGCATCCGTGATCCGCTCGCAGGCAAGCTCGCCGGCCAGGCCCTCGAGCGCGGCCATGATCGGAAACAGCTCACGGATGTCTTCGGCGCTGATCTGCGCCACGACCGCGCCACGCCGTGGCAGCAGTTCGATCAACCCCTCGGCTGCCAGGACTTTCAGCGCCTCGCGCAACGGCGTACGCGACACGCCGAAATGCTCGCAGAGACGCGGCTCGGAAATCTTGTCGCCGGGCTTGAGATTGCCGTCGCGGATCAGCTCACGAAGACCGGGCGTCAGTGCGTCATGGAGCGAGGTCCGCGGGAGTTGCGTGGATTCGATCATCGGTTCAATCCCGCCGTCTTCCAACCGTTTGGCGTAAAAGCGGCTTGGCTTGCGTCATGCGCCGGGCACCTGATGCGCCGGCGACATCGCGGGGCGCGTCTCGACCGGAAGGCTCACCTTTGCGAGTCCGTCATCGGGCGCGAGGGTGAAATCAAGCACGCGCTTCGGCAGGAAAAAGAACGCGAGGAGCGCGCCGACGAATAGGAGGCCTGCCGAGCCGTAGAAGGGTGCCGCGAAATTATGGGAATATTGCGTGATGATGCCGAACACCAGCGGTGAAATAATGCTCGCGATCCCCGACCCAAGCATCATGATGCCGCTGGCGCTGCCGGCATATTGCGGCGCGACGTCCATCGGCACAGCCCAGATCGGCCCGATGAGCAACTCGAGAAAGAAGAAGGTCGCGGCGAGCGACACCACGGCAACCGTCAAGTTGTGGACGAACAGGAGCGGCAGCACGCAGGCCAAGGCGCCGAGAAAGCTGAGGACGATGACCGCGCGCCGCGCCAGCAGCATGTTTCCCGTCCGCCGGCCGATGGCGTCGGTGAGAAAGCCGCCGAGCATGTCGCCCACCAGGCCGGACCCGTTTACGCAGAAGCTGAACAGCGCCATGTGCGCGAGATCGAGGCCATAAGACTGGACGAAATAGGTCGGCATCCACGTGAGGAAAAGCCAGAACGTCCAGTTGTAGCAGAAGTAGATGATCGTGGTGGATGCCATCGTCGGTACGAGCGTGGACCACGGGACGTTGCTGATCTGCGCCTTGGTGAGCGTCGTCGGCGGCGGCAACAGGGCGAGATCGGCGTCCGTTATGCCGGGGTGCGCGCGGGGATCGTCGCGGAAATAGGCGATCCATACGATGATCCAGGCCAGGCTGACGAAACCGAGGCTCATGAAGGCGCCGCGCCAGCCGAGATAGATGGCGATGAAGACGGCGAGAGGTGGCGTGATCGTGTTGGCGAGGCGGGCGAAGGCATGCGTGACGCCCTGCGCGTAGCCGCGACGCCCCGCGGGCACCCAGGATGCCATGGCGCGGGTCGCCGATGGAAAGGCCGGCCCCTCGCCGAGGCCGAGAAGGAAGCGCACGGCCAGCAGGGACAAAAGACCGCCGGTGAGACCGGTCAGGATCGTCGCCACGCTCCAGATGGCGCCGCAGATCGCCAGCGTTTTTCGCGCGCCGAACCTGTCGGCCGCACCGCCGCCGAGAATTTGCAGAAGCGCGTAGGGATAGCCGAAGATCGACAGCACCAGTCCGAGCTGGGTGTTCGACAGATGCAGGTCGGAGGATATCAGCGGCGCGAGCGTCGAGATGTTAACGCGGTCGACGTAGGTGATGAAATACATCACGCAGAGAAGACCCAAAATGCGCGTCGGCGCTGCGACACGCGGGATGCCGCGTGATGAACCGCTGGCATCCGCAGCCATGCTTCACTCCCTGTCTCGTTTTCGCATCACGGAGTTTGCCCCCGTACGTTGAGCCGACAATATCGGCGGCGCATGGAAAGCGTCAATGAATTATGCATTCAAAATTCAAAGTCGGAATGGGTCTTTCGGCGGGTGCCGGTCAGCCGCCGCTGCGGGCTCTCGCGTCCCGATCGTCTATCGAAACCAGCCCGATGCCAGCGGCGTGGTGCTACGACTTCGAGACCAGAGCCACGCCGCCGATCAGCAACGCGCACCCGATCAGCCGCGGCAGGTTTGCACTGTGCTGGGCGAAGCCGAACCAGCCGAACTGGTCGATCAGCACGGACAAGACGATCTGGCCGGTCACCACCAGCCCGATCAGCGTGGCGGCGCCGAGCCTCGGTGCGAGCAGAATATTGCCGGTGAGATAGACCGCGCCCAAAACGCCGCCGGCGAACCAGCTGTACCAGGGCGCATCCTTGACCATCGCGGTCGTCGGCCACTCCCGCGTGAAGGCGAGGGTCAAAGAGACGGCCGCGACCATGCCGAAAACCATGTTGGCGACCGCAGGGAGGTAGAGGTTGTGCAGGTGTTCGCCCAACTGCTTGTTGGTCGCGACCTGGGTCGTCAGGACCGCGCCGCAGGCGAGCGCCGCAAGCATCAAAAGCCAGTTCATGCGTCTCCCCCCGGATCGAACCGTCGCTTATTCTGCGGCCAAGGTGACGGCAGGATCAAGGGGGATTGTTCGGCGTTCAGGCGATCCAGGCGAGATAGGCGGTCACCGTCGCCAGCGAGCCGATCGTCGAGATCAGGATGGTTTTGGCGGTCACCGATGCCTCGCGCTCGTAAAATTCGGCGAGCATGAAGGGGCCTGTGCCCGTCGGTAGGGCGGCGAGCACCACGGCGACGTGGGTGAGCAGCGGGGCGAGATGAAACGCGTAGGTCGCCAGCGCCCAGGTGATCGCCGGATGCAGCCCGAGTTTCAGCACCGTCAGCAGCAGGCTGCTGGTCGTGTCGCCGGCCGCGGCCGGCCGGTCTTCGGCCAGGAACAGGCCCAGCGCGACGAGGGCGCAGGGCGAGGCGGCGGCGCCGAGCAGTTTGAAGAAGGTTTCCGCGCTGAGCGGCATCGGCAGGCCGGTCGCCGCGAACACCGCGCCGAGCGCCGGCGCGACGAGCAGCGGGTTCTTGGCGAGCGAGCGCGCGACTTTCCAGACGAGGCGCGCGGGATGCGCCTCGGTCTGCAGGCCGATCTCGATCAGCACGATGGCGAGGGCGAAGACCACGCAGACGGTGATGATCGCGGCGATCGTCGTCGGCGCCAAACTGTCCTTGCCGAAGACGATAAGGCTTAGCGGAAAGCCGATGAAGCCGACGTTGGCGTAGCCGGCGTTGAGGCCGTCGACGCTGGCATCGGCCAGGTGCCGCGGGCGGCGCAGTCGCAGCGCCACCGTCAGGCCGAAGACGATGAGGCTACCGAGACCGAAGGCGGCGATGAAGCCCGGCTGGTAGAAGGTTGCCCAGGTCGTGTGGGCCATCACGTCGAACAGCAGCGCAGGCAGGGCGAGGTAGACGACGAAGCGGTTGAGTTCGGAGGTGGCGTGGGGACCGAGGACGCCGATCTTGCGGCACCCGTAGCCGACGAGGATCAGGGCGAAGATCGGGAGGACGACCATCAGGGTGGTGAGCATGCGGGCCTTATCTTCGATTTCGTCCGCACGGGCTTAGGCGGCTGGTGCCGGTCGGCGCAACGGTATAATTCGACGAAAGTTGGAGATATCCGATGACCTTCCCATCTGTCAGGTCATCATATGATGCGAGACAGCGAGAGACGCCGATGACGGACCCAGCCTTCGACGATGCGACGCTCGCGCTGGCCGCCCGCATCTTCCAGCTCGCGCGTGACGGCGATGCCGACGTGCTGCGCCAGATGCTCGAACACGGCCTATCGCCCAACATGAGCAACGACAAGGGCGATACGCTGCTGATGCTCGCCGCCTACAACCAGAATGTGCCCGCGGTCCGGGTGCTGCTGGACCATGGTGCCGATCCGGACAAGCCGAACGACAAGGGGCAGACGCCGCTCGCCGGCGTCGCCTTCAAGGGCGATCTCGCGATCGCCACGATGTTGGTTGCGCACGGGGCGGCGGTCCAGGGTCCGGCGGACGGCGGGCGCAGCGCGCTGGCGGTCGCGGCGATGTTCGACCGGGTCGAACTCGTCCAGCTCCTCCTCGATCATGGCGCGGACCCGGATGCGCGCGACGGCGCCGGGTCGACCGCGCTCGATGCGGCGAAAGCCATGGGCGCGACCAAGACCCCGGCCGTCATCGCGGCCTGGAAGGCTCGCGCTTAGACGTCACTGGCGCCAGATTTTTGCATGTCGCTCGTCATTCCACCACGACGCCGGCGCCGCAGCGCATGCCGGTTGTCCAGACGTCGACCTGTCCGACCCCGATGCCGAGCACGCGGGTGAGCGGAGCCAGCACGTTGTCGACGGGAAGGGCGACGCCCTGAAGCGCGGTGCCGACCGTCGCGCCCAAAAGATTGGCTGCGGCGGTCGCGGTTGCCCCGAGAATGCCGCCGAGCAAAGTCGGCGGTCCAACGGTGACGACGAGGTTGGAAAACAGGCTCGCCACCGCGGTCTGCAGCGGCTGTGTCGTGGAAACCGTCTTGACCGTCCCTGCGGCAACATCCGTAAAGGCAAAGCTGGTGGCGGTCGGCTGCAGGTTCGAGATCGCGATCTGCGAACTCGCGTTGACCGTCACGAGACCGACCGTGATGACGGGGGCCGGCAGCACGGGCGGCATCAGCGTGCCCGGCGCCGTGAGCGCCGCCGATCCAACGTAGAGCGTGGCGACGGCCGGCGTGACCGCGAGCGCCATCGAGGCGCTCGTCGGCTGGCCGGATGGGCAGGTCAGGCTGCTCATCGTCGCGGTGCCCTTGGCAATATCGAGGATGATGGGGAGGTTCAAATTCACCAGACCGGGCACACCGACCTGCGCCGTGACGGTCAGACGGATCTGGTTGGTCGCGGCCGTCGTCGGGCTCGCAATGCGGCTGACGGTCGAGGCTGCCGGCGGATTGCCGATGACGATATCGACAGTGACGCCGGCAAGGCCGAGGATCGACGTGCCGAGGTCGGCGACGACCTCGTGGCCACCGTTGGCGACCTGGACCACGGCGGCGATGACGTCGTACGCGCTCATCAAGGGCGCAATGGGTGGGGTCGCAGCGATGGGGAGCGTGTCGTACGGCCCGAAATCGATCACGCGACCCAGGGTGATCGTCCCGGACACGCCCGCGATCGCCGCCTTGAACGCCGTGACCGCCGAGGATGCGGTGCTCGGCATGGCGGCGAGAATACGGGTGGCATCGCTTATCGCGATCGGCATCGACAGAACGTCGCCGTAGGTGGCGACGTTCAAGTTCACGCCGGTGGCCAGGGCGCGGGCGTAGGCCGCCATGTCGATCTTGGCGCCAACGAGTGACGTATAGTTGGCGGCCGACAGCGAGATGGTCGCGCCGGTCAAGGCGCTCAACACCGTGTTGGCGATGCCGCCGTCAAGGCTTGCGGCACGGGACCCGATTGCAAAAGCGCCGACCGCCGACTGCATGCCCGTCGCGGCGCCACCCAACGTGACCGTGCCGCGCGGCGCGCCGGGCTGTGTCGGCCCGGAAAAAATGGTGCCGAAGATCATCGATGTCGTCGCCCGAGTCGCCAGACGAACGGCGTTCGGCGTGGCGCCGCCGGCACTGAAGCGCGACGCGGCCGGAGTTGCCGGGTTTGGCGCATAGGTGCCCATCGTCGTGCTGGTCAGCGCGCCGGGAAAGCCGTTGGCCGTCAGCGTCGCCTGCGCAGCGGCAGCGGCATTGGTGATATCCGCCGCCGCCGCCATGGCGGCAAGATCGGTCGCGTTCTGCAGGTTCCGCTTAGTCAGGTAGAAGTGCGCCGAATCGAGCGACAGAGCCGTCGCGCCGACGAGCGCAAAAGCTGCGAATCCGGCGATGATCGCAACGGTCCCGCGCTGGTTCGCGCGAAACTCATGCGCCGCTACCATCAATCGCCGGACGCTGCGCCTTGCGTGCCCGGGCCGCATCAGTAGCCGCCCTGTTGAATGGTCGAAGAGCGCACAAGTACCGGGTGCGGTATGGACACGAGATTCTTGACCGCGAGATAGATCGGGCTCGTCGACATATCGTAGCTGGTGGTGACGGTGAACGAGACGGTCGCCGCATTGCTCGATGTCGAAACCTGCAGCATCGCCGGGGTGATGTAGGCATAGGCTCCGACATTGGTCGTGATGTAGGTGCGAGCCAGCGAATCCCGCTCCGTCGTGCTCAGGCCGCCGACGGCGCTGCGCGCCGCCCCGGCGGACAGCTGCTCCAGGCCGTTCACGGTCGCCAGAACGGAGCCGGCGCCGAAAATCCCGAACACGATCACGAGAAGGAAAGGAGCGACCAGCGCGAACTCGACAGCCGAGGATCCGGATTCGGTTCCAGGCAAGTGTCTTGCAAAGCTTTTCGGTGCGCGACCCCAGACCATTCCCGTCTTTCACGAGCTGGATTATGCCGAGGTGTCGGGTTTAACCAAGGATCGTTTATCTGATGCTAAGGAAGTGTCTCCGAAAAGAGGTAATTCATACGCTCATTGCTCTATATTAATGTCTATAACATCTATGTATAGGCCTTATTGGCTGTTTCCAGCATTATTGCTTTGTTATTGCTGTAGTGCCAGCGCACGCGCGTCTGTTGCGCGAACACCTTGCATGGAAGCGGGATGAAAAATAATCACGAGAAAATCGACCTGCCGGTGGCGCAGGTGCGGCGCTATCTCGAACCGGGACCCATTGTGCTGGTCTCCTCGGCGTCGCAAGGCGCGCGAAACATCATGACGATGGGCTGGCACACCGTGATGGAATTCGCGCCGTCACTCATCGGCTGCGTCATCGCCAGCGGCAGCCACAGCTTCGCGATGATCCGTGCGAGCGGAGAATGCGTGATCAATTTGCCGACCGCGGCGCTTGTCGACGCGGTCGTGGAAATCGGAAATACTTCCGGGGACTCGGTCGACAAGTTCGGCCGTTTCGGGCTCACGGCCGCGCCGGCAGACCGGATCGCGGCGCCGCTGATCCGCGAGTGTCATGCCAACTTCGAGTGCCGCCTGCACGATGGCGCTCTGATCGACAAGTACAATTTCTTCATCTTCGAGGTGGTGAAGGCGCATGTCGCACCGGTACCGAAACATCCCGAGACCCTGCACTACACCGGCGATGGCGTGTTCATGGTCTCGGGCAAGATCATCAGCCGACGCGGCAAGTCCAAGTCGGAGATGCTGTAGTCCTTCGCTACGCCACGCTCGCCACCCGCCTCGTTTGCATCGCGCGGACCGCCGCCGTCACCGCCAGCGCCGCCGCTACGTTGAGGGCCAGCGCCACGATGCCGATGTTGAGGTCCAGGATCCATTGCGGCAGGCCCGGCGCCACAGTAGCGAGGCTGGTCTTGGTGATGGTGGTGAACATCACGACCGCGACGCCGGCGCAAATGCCGGCGAAGGCACCTTCCGCCGAAAAGACGCGACGGCTCCCCAGGCTGACGAGCAAGGACGGCAGCAGCTGCGTCACCAGCGAGTAGCCCATGAGGAGCAACGCGACGATCGTGTCGCCACCGTTCAGCGTGAAATACAACGCCACGGCAGCGACGATCGGCACGAAGACCTTGGCGGCGATGGCCGTTTCACGCTCGTCGGTCTTGCGGCGGGCGAGGGGATAGATGTCCTTGGCGAGCGTCGTGGACGCCGCCATCAGCATCATCGATCCCGGCACAAGCGCCGTCAGCACGCCGGCGGCCCCGATGATCCCGATGACGACAGGCGGCAGCTCGGCAAGCGCGATTTTGAACAGGGCCAGGTCGATGTCCTTGCCGGTCAGGCCCGGCACCCGCATGAGGGCCGCGAACCCGACGAACAGCACGAACAACAGCATCAGGCCGTAGAGCGGCGACACCACGGCGTTACGGCGCAGCGAACGCTCGTCGCGCGCCGTGTAGATGGAGCCGAAACTATGCGGCCACATGAAGAAGCCGCAGGCCGTCAGCAGCACCGTCGACTCGAACCAGGAGACGCTTTGCCCCTTGGCCGGGAAGATCAGAAAGCCGGGGTGGGCCACGTCGATTGCGTGAAACATCGGTCCGACGCCGCCGTACAGATGAAACGGCAGATAGAGGCCGAGGAAAATCACGATCGCGAGGATGAGGACGTCCTTGACGATGGCGATCGAGGCCGGCCCGTGGATCCCGGAAACGAACACGTAGAGCGACATCACGATCGCGCCGAGCGTGGCGCCGAGGACCGGCGACAGCGTCCCGTAGCTCGCGGTCGAGACGATAATCCCGAGGCCTTTGAGCTGAAGGACGAGATAGGGAATGAGGGCGAGGATGCCGACGCAGGTGACCAGCAGCCCCAGCGCGGGGCTGTCGTATTTGCGGGCGAAAAAGCCGGCCTGCGACAGGATGCCTTCCGACCGCGCATAGCGCCAGATTGCCGGAAGCATCCAATAGGCCAGCAGATAAGTGAACGTGAGGTAGACCAGCGTGTAGTACGCCGGCGCCCCCTTGCCGTAGGCATAGCCGGAGGCGCCGAGAAAGGTGAAGGTCGTGTAAATCTCGCCCGCCATCAGGATGAAAACGAGGATCGGACCGAAGTTGCGGCCGCCGACGCTCCAGCCTTCGAGGCCGATCTTGCGGCCGCGTCCGGCGCGCAGCCCCATCACGAGGGCGAAGACCATGGTGATGGCGATGATGAAGGTTGCGATGTTCATGGTGCGCGGTTCGCCGGATCGAGTTTGTAGATCAGGGCCAAGGTCGCCGCCGTCAGCAGAATACAGCCGACGGAGAAGGCGAGCGGCAGCGGGAGGCCGAGCACGAGGGGCTCGACCTGATTGAGGAACGGCATGCCGACCAACAGAACGATCCAGGGGATCAACGCGAGCCACTTCAGAGACATGGGCGGGTAATTCCGTTTGAAACCAGATCGACACGCAAATCGATCATGCTTTGATCGTACTGGCAAATACGGGGCCGCCGATCCGCCCACCTTGTTGACGAGAATGTGAGCGACCAGAAAGACTCGTAGGCTCGTGCAGCCAAGGCGTCGAGACGCCCGAGAGACCGAGGCCCTTGTTCTCGGCACCGGCTCTTCGGCACGATTGCGTTCACATTCTCCTGGACACCCAACCCGATCGGCAGGATTGAAGCGCGTCCAACGCCGGAAAGGCAGATCGTTTTGACCACGACTTCTCCCGATACCATCCCGCTTGACGATATCGTCACGCTCGATGCCACCGCGCTCTCCGCCGCGATCAAGACGAAGGCGGTATCCTGTCGCGAAGTCATGAGTGCGCATCTCGCCCGGATCGAGGCGGTGAACGGCCAGGTCAACGCGATCGTCTCGCTGCGCGACCCCGCAGTGCTGCTCGCCGAAGCCGATGCCGCCGACGAGGATCTTGCGCGGGGGCACTGGCGCGGGCCGCTGCATGGCTTCCCCCATACGGTGAAGGATCTGGCGGCAACCAAGGGCCTTCGGACCACGCTGGGCTCGCCGCTGTTCAAGGACAACGTTCCCGATACGGACGCCTTGTTCGTCGAGCGCCTGCGCGCGGCGGGCGCGATCCTCATCGGCAAGACCAACGTGCCGGAATTCGGGCTCGGCTCGCACACCTACAATCCCGTCTTCGGCACCACGCGAAACGCCTACGACCAGCGCTTCAGCGCCGGCGGCAGTTCCGGCGGAGCCGGGGCGGCGCTGGCGCTGCACATGGTGCCGCTCGCCGACGGCAGCGATTTCGGCGGCTCGCTGCGCAATCCCGCGGGCTGGAACGGCGTGTTCGGCCTGCGTCCCTCGCAGGGACGGGTGCCGGCGCTCCCGGGGCCGGAAGGCTATCTGCAGCAACTCGGCACCGACGGGCCGATGGCGCGCACCGTCGCCGATCTCTCCCTGCTGCTGTCGGTGATGAGCGGCTATGACTCCCGAGCGCCGCTGTCGATCGCGCAGCCGCCGCTGCCAGCCGCCCTGCTCGAAGGCGATGTCGCGGGCCAGCGCATCGGCTGGCTCGGTAATTTCGGCGGCGCGGTGCCGGTCGAAGACGGCATTCTGGAGCTCGGCCTGTCGGCGCTCGGCTCGCTACAACAGGCGGGCTGTGTCGCCGAGGAGGCGAGCCTCGACATGGCCTGGGACCGGATCTGGGCATGCTGGCTGGTGTGGCGCCACAGCCTGATGGCAGGCCGCTACCGCACGACGTACGAAAATCCGGAGAAGCGCGGGCTTCTCAAGCCCGAGATGATTTTCGAGATCGAGGGCGGCCTCGGTCTCACCGCGACAGCGCTTTACGATGCCTCGGAGACGCGGACGCTGCTGTATCAGCGCTTTCTCGCGCTGTTCGAGCGCTACGATGCCCTGGCGTTGCCGAGCGCCCAGGTGTTTCCGTTCGCGCAGGAGCTCGATTGGCCGCATGCGATCGCCGGCACGCCGATGGACACCTATCATCGCTGGATCGAGATCATGGTGCCGGGGTCGCTTTCCGGCTGCCCGGTCATCTGCGTCCCTGCCGGCTTCGGCGGCGCCAACAACCTGCCGTCCGGCCTGCAGCTCATCGGCCGCCCCGGGGGCGATCGCGAACTGCTCAAGCTGGCCGCGGCGTTCGAGGCCGTGAGCCGGCCGAAACAGCGTCTGCCGCGCTGAACACGATTTCGCGGTACGTCCCCTTCCCCCTTGCGGGGAAGGGCTAGGGATGGGGGTCATGGTGTGCTTCCATATCAACTGGAAGAACACCATGACCCCCACTCCCAACCTCTCCCCGCACCAAGTCGGGCTTGCCTGACTTGGTCATTTTAAAGTCAAACTCGGGCAGGCCCGCGTTTGAGGGGGAGAGGGGTTTGGCTGCGGACCGCCTAAAGACTGTGACCCGTAAAGGAGACGCCCATGTCCACCCTCGACGCTCTCGCTCCCTACCAAGACGAACTCGTCGCCATCCGCCACGACCTCCACGCCCATCCTGAACTCGGGCTCGAGGTGCCGCGTACGGCGGCACGGGTGGCGGAAAAACTGAAGGGCTGGGGCATCGAGGTCGAGACCGGCGTCGGCGGCCACGGCGTCGTCGGCACGATCCGCGGCACGGGCAACGGCCCTGTCATCGGCCTGCGCGCCGACATGGACGCCCTGCCGATCGAAGAGGCGGCCGACGTCCCCTGGCGCAGCACGACGCCGGGGCGGATGCATGCCTGCGGCCATGACGGCCACACCACCATGCTGCTCGGCACGGCGAAATATCTTGCCGCCAACCCGCGCTTCAAAGGCGTGGCGCGGCTGATCTTTCAGCCCGGCGAGGAGGGCGCGGGCGGGGCGCTGGCGATGCTCGCCGACGGGCTGTTCGACCGCTTCCCCTGCGACGCCGTCTATGGCCTGCACAACAAGCCGGGCCTGGAGCTCGGGCGCTTCGCCATCAATCCCGGTCCGTCGATGGCCGGCGGCGCCTTCTTCGATCTGACGGTCAAGGGCGTCGGCGCCCATGGCGGGCGGCCGGAAACCGGCGTCGATCCGATCGTCGTCGCGGCGCAGATCGTCTCGGCCGTTCAGGGGATCGTGGCGCGCAGCCTGTCGCCGCACGAGCCCGCCGTGCTCAGCATCACCAAGATCGTGGGCGGCAATTCCTACAACGTCATCCCGGCCGAGGTGGTGCTGTGCGGCACCGCGCGCGGGCTGCAGCCGCAGACCCTGCCGAAGATGGAGGACCTGTTCCGCCGGACCGCCGAGGGCGTCGCCGCGGGGCTCGGTGCCAGCGTGGAGCTGGATTGGCGGGTGATCTTCGCGCCGCTGATCAACGATCCGATCCACACCACCGCGATGGCCGATGCGGCCGCCGCGCTCGTCGGCGAGGCCCGTATCGCGCGCAACGAGCCGCCGCTGATGGTCTCGGAGGACTTTTCCTTCATGCTCGACCAGGTGCCGGGCGCCTACATTCACCTCGGCATCGGCGATGCCGCCGCACTGCATAATCCGGCCTATGCGTTCAACGACGCGGCGATCCCCTACGGCGCGGCGTTTTTTGCCCGCCTGGTGGAGCAGGGGCTGCCGGCTTAGGCGTCCCGCATCCCAAATGCGTGGCCTCGTCCCCTTGTGGGGAAGGACGGGATGGGGGTCCTCTCATCTGCCTCGCGTTTTGTGTGACACGAAAACCACGATTCGCGATCGACTCCCGACATTCTTGCGTCACGATGCGTCACGCGTCACGGCCCCCGCTGTCCTTCCGCATGAGATTGCAGCACCGGCCCGGCAGACCAGCCGCCGTCTTTGCCCGCGACCCCACAAGGCGCCGTCGGAATCAGATGCGAATCCGCATTTTGCTCGGAGACCGGGGCAGCGCCAGCACCTTGAACGCCCGCTCCGGGTCGTCGGCCACGAGCGCGAAGAACGACAGCGCCACCGGGTCCGGTTGGGTCCGCCCTTGTTCCCAATTTCTCAGCGTGGCGGCCGGAATGCCGAGCGCTTTCGCGAACGTGTCCTGGGACATGCCCGCGCGCTTGCGGACCTCTGCCGGCGACACGACCGGGCGCATACCCGCGAACGGCTCGTCGGCGTCCATCCCGTCTTCCGTCATCTGGCTCCGGATGTCCTCTTCCGTCGTGGCGTCAAGCCTGGCGAGGTTGGTGCGCGCCGCTGCCTTAGCCTCCTTCGCCGTCATTCTGACTGTCGCCATGTCCTGCTCTCCTGTCGGCTTGCGCGATGGGCGGAGATAATGCGGCGAATGCCCTCCCGGTCGGTGTAGACGACCGTGAAGAGCCTGCCATCGATCTCGCCAATCGCAACCATGCGGACTTCGCCGTACCCGCGGCGGTCGTCGATAAAGCTGACGACCCGCCCTTCGAACACCCGGGTGGCGTAAGCAAAATCGAACCCGCGTTCCGCAAGGATTCTGTCGCTTTTGATGGGGTCGAAGTCGAAGTCCACGAGCAAACAAATACGCTGTCAGCGCATATGTCGCAAGCAGTGATGTGCGCCATTAGCGTATGCGCCACTCAAGCTGGAATTCCCTAGCCTCTTCCCATTCCGGGGGGCTAGGGGTGGGGGCTAACCTTCTGCTTCGATGCTGAAGAACACGCCGACCCCCACTCCCAACCTCTCCCCACAAGGGGGAGAGGGGCTGGTCGCGGCACTTCATCACGATTCTAGTTTATCAATCCTCGTGAGTTCGCCTTTCAAGTTCGATCGCGCTGCGGCTTCTCGGTCTACATGGACCTTCTGGAACAAAATCGGACACGCCAGCGCACGCTGCAAAAAGCCCCGCCGCGCCGCAGCCCAATCCGTGCCACCCGCCGCGGCAAACTCCGCCACAATCAACAACCGCTGCGCCTCGTACACCGCGGCCGCCGCCCCCAGCCAGCCCAGATCCAGGTCCAGCAACGCGTGCTGCCACGGCAAAAACCCGTCCGGCCGGGCGAACGGGTCGGCGAGCAGCGCGGCCGCCGCCTCGTCCTCCCAGGCGCCGCTGACGTTGCGCACGGTGTCGTGGATCGCCGGAAAATGCTCGGCCCACAGCTCGGCCGAGGCTATCGCATTCTCCGCCGCGGAGACGAGCGGGTCGAACACGGCATAGCGGTAGAGGATCGCCCAGCGCAGCGGGCGCAGCCAGTGCGGCTCGCAAAAAGCGTCGGCGTCGAGCAGCAGCTGGTTGGTGCGATGCAGACCCTGGGCAATGCGGCCGGGCGCGGTCAGCAGCGCCATGAGGCGGTCGGCGAAGATGGGCGGCAGATCCGCCCAGGCTTTCATGACGCTGTTCATCGAAATCGCACCATGGCGGCGCGGGCTAGACCGAGGCGATCACGCCAAGGCTCTTGTTGCCGTCCATCAGCTCGGTGAAGCGCTTGAACAAATAGTGGCTGTCGCGCGGGCCGGGCGAGGCCTCGGGATGGTGCTGCACGGAGAAGGCCGGGCGGTCGATCAGCTCCAGGCCACAGTTCGAACCGTCGAACAAGCTCTTGTGCGTTTCGCGGGCATTGGCCGGCAGGCTGGCGCCCGATACCGCAAAGCCATGGTTCATCGAGACGATCTCGACCTTGTCGGTGGTATAATCCATCACCGGATGGTTGGCGCCGTGGTGGCCCTGGTGCATCTTTTCGGTCTTGGCGCCGATCGCCAGCGCCATCAGCTGATGGCCGAGGCAGATGCCGAAGGTCGGCACTTTCAGCTCGAGAAGATCCTTGATGACCGGCACCGCATAGTCGCCGGTCGCGGCGGGATCGCCGGGGCCGTTGGACAGGAACACGCCGTCGGGTTTGAGCGCCATGATCTCGTCGGCGGTGGCGGTCGAGGGCACCACGGTGACGGCGCAGCCGGCCTCGGCGAGCAGGCGTAAAATGTTGCGCTTGATGCCGTAGTCGATCGCCACGACCTTGTAGCGCGGCGATTCCTGGCGGCCGAAGCCGTTGCCGAGCGACCAGACCGTCTCGTCCCAGTCGAAGCGCTGCGCCGTGGTGACCTCGGGCACGAGATCGGCGCCGACCATGCCGGCGTAGTTCGCCGCCTTGGCCTTCAGCGCCGGGATGTCGAAGACGCCGTCCTCGGCATGGGCGATGACGGCGTTCTGCACGCCCTTGTCACGCATCAGGGCAACCAGCGCCCGGGTGTCGAGGCCGGACAGGCCGATCATGCCGCGCCGCTTCAGCCAATCGTCGAAACGGGACGTTGCGCGGAAATTCGAAGGGCCGGTCACCGAGGCATGGACGACCACGCCGAGCACGCCGGACTCGGATGCCAGGTTCGAGGTCTCGATGTCCTCGTCGTTGGCGCCGACGTTGCCGATATGCGGGAAGGTGAAGGTGACGATCTGCCCGGCGTAGGAGGGGTCGGTGAGGATCTCCTCGTAGCCGGTCATCGCGGTGTTGAAGCAGACCTCGCCGACCTTGTCGCCGATGGCGCCGAACCCTTCGCCTTCAAGGACGGTGCCGTCGGCGAGCACGAGCAGCGCCGTGACTTTTCGCGCGACCCAACCGGTGTCCTGGGTGGTCAGCTCCGTCGTTTCCGTCGTCATGATGATCCCTTTGGCCCGTCCGCAAGCCTCGCCCAGGGCTAGCCGGGGGCGCGTCAGGGTCTGATGGAGGCGTGATGCCTCATAGCTAGGAGGTCGCGCGGATCACGTCAACGCGAGACACGAAAACGCGACGTCGCTCGACGGAACATTCCGCCTCGGCGACGATTTTTACGGCATGAAATCGATCGTGAGACTTTCGCTTGCCGTGGCAATCGCGGCCGCCGCGGCTCCCGCATATGCGGGGCAGTCGCTCATCGCGACGCCCTATCCCGGCGCCGTCGGCGGCAACGCCCAGGTGCTCGATCCCGAGCCGCAGCGCCTCGGCGGCCCGCAGCATCTCACCGACGATCCTTATCCGCAGATTCTCGGCGCGACAGCCCAGGGCAACGCCCCGATTGTCGGACATCACCACCACCAGCATCTCGTTCGCAGCATCAACCAGCGCAAATATCGCGTCGATCGCAGTCTGTCCGACCATTAGCAGGAGCACGCCATGGATCTTGTGAGTCTTCCCCTTATGATGGCGGTGCTGGCCGTCGGCGCAACGACCATGGCTCTGGCTGCTGGCGGCGGCGGCAGCGCTGGGGGCAGCGGGGCACAGAACGCGATCAACAGCGGGCGCACCATGGCCGACGGGCAGGTCGGGCCGCTCGGGTCACCGAACAATCCGCGCCCGAGCGCGACGCCGGCGGCGACATCCTCCTCCGAACCCGCGCCCATCGTTCAAAACGCGTCCCATTGAAGGCCCTGACGGAGCGGCATCCCTCGAATGCCGTGCTTGTTCTTCGCGCGCTACGGCACACGTTTTAGGGCAGGGCCGCCACACGGTCTTTGAGCGCGGGCCGATCGTACGTTTTGCCCTTGGAGCCGTCGCTCACAGCAGTCCTGCTGTAGGGAGACGCATGATGCCCCAAAGCGCCGTTCTCACCCGTTCGTCCGATACCGTCGTCCGCCCGACCGTCCGCAAGATCGGCTGGCCCGATTTGTCCGATGCTCTGGCTCAGGGCTTCGCCGATTTTTCGGCCAAGCCGAGCCACATGATCTTCCTCTGCATCATCTATCCCGTCGTCGGGCTTTTGATGGCGCGCATGACGGCACGGAGCGACCTCATTCCGCTGTTCTTCCCGCTGGTGGCAGGATTTGCCCTGATTGGTCCTTTCGCGGCCATCGGCTTGTATGAGCTGAGCCGTCGCCGCGAACTGGGGCTCGATGCGTCCTGGGGGCAGGTGTTCTCGCTGCGCCATGCCCCGTCGCTCGGGGCGATCTTCGAGGTGGGTGTGTTGCTCGCGGTGATTTTCGTGGCCTGGCTGGCCGCGGCCCATGTGATCTACGACGCCACGCTGGGGCCCGCCGCTCCCACCTCCGTGATGCTGTTCCTCGACGATCTCGTCGCGACCCCGGCGGGCTGGGCGCTGATCATCGTCGGGCACGCGGCCGGCGCCGTCTTCGCGGCCCTGGCCTTGACGGTCAGCGTCGTCTCTTTGCCGATGCTCGTCGACAAGCCGGTAGGTCTTGTAACCGCGTTGTCGACGTCGGTGCGCTGCGTGGCGGCCAATCCCATGACCATGGCGCTCTGGGGCCTGATCGTGGCGGCCGCGCTGATCGTCGGAACGCTCCCGTTGTTCGTCGGCCTGGCTATCGTGCTGCCGGTGCTCGGTCACGCCACCTGGCACCTGTATCGAAAGCTCGTCGAGGCCTAGGCGACGTGGGCGAATGCCACAAGTCACGGTTGCCATTCAAGCGCGCCTAGGCGGGCAAAGAGCGAGTCACGACTTGATGAACGAGAGCAGGTCGGGGTTGAGGACATCCGCATGCGTGGTGAGCATGCCATGTGGATAGCCGGGATACGTTTTCAACGACCCGTTCTTAAGCAGGTCGACCGCACGCGGCACTGAACTTGCGAACGGGACGACTTGATCAGCTTCGCCATGCATCACCAGCACCGGCACAGTAATCTTCTTGAGGTCTTCGGTATAATCTTCGAGCCATGAGTCGACCGTCGCGTAGTGAGCGAGGGCACCGCCGGCCATGCCTTGGCGCCACCAGTTCGCAATGATCGCCTCCGAAGGCTTCGCGCCATCGAGGTTGAAGCCGTAGAAAGGGTTCTCAGGCACGAAACGGTAAAACTCCGACCGGTTGGCCAGCACGCCTGCCCGGATCGCTTCGAACCACTCCGGCGGTTGACCGGCCGGGTTATCTTCGCTCCGGTACATGTTCGGCGTCAGCGATGCGACCAGCACCGCCTTCGCGACCCGCTCCTGGTGGCGAGCGACATAGCGAGCAACCTCACCGCCGCCCGTCGAATGCCCGATATGGATCGCGTCGCGCATGTCGAGGTGTTCTGTCAGGGCCGCGAGGTCGGCAACCCAGCGGTCCATGTCGTTGCCGGTGCTGGGCTGGTCCGACCGGCCGTGGCCGCGCCGGTCGTGGGCGATCACCCGATACCCGTGATGAAGGAAGAATGTCATCTGGGCATCCCAGTCGTCCGCTGTGAGCGGCCAACCATGGCTAAAAACGATCGGTTGACCCGATCCCCAATCCTTGAAGTAGATGTTTACGCCGTCTGCCGTCGTGATCGTGGACATTGCATCGCTCCCATTTGTGCTGCTGAATATTCAGCTGGCGAAAGAAAATGCATGCGTGGACTAGAAGGGGCTGTCGTCGCGGATGGCCGTCGAACTGCATTGTGGAGAATTACCCGGCCGAAGTACAAGCCATCGGCCGACGAGCCGACACAAAATACAATGGCAGTTTGGCAAGGTCTACATGGTCCCTTCGTTCCGATCAGCCGCGTAAGTCATCACTCGCTGGCGCGGCATCAGAGAGCAATATGAAGGGCGAACGGTCGGCCCCTTCCGCTCTTCGAAACATGCTGAGCAATTTATCGGCACCACAGCGGGGTGGAGATTCATCGGACGCGCTCCTGAAGTCGGAATTTGTCCACGCCGCCTAGCCCTTGGCGGCCATCGGCCAGATCAGGCGCCCCTCGAACGAGAAGACGAGCGTGCCGTCCGCCGTGCGCCCGGTATTTTCCGTCAGGATCAGGCCCTGTCCGGCGCGCGATGTCGGGCGCTTGCCCGTCACCTTCAGCGAATAGGTGATGGTATCGCCGGCTTGGACCGGCCGGATCCATTTGAGGTCGTTGAAGCCGGGCGACGGGCCGCCGACCGCCGCGGAGAGCCTTGCGGACTCGCGGGCTTCGGTCGAGCGGGTGCGGGCGGCGATATAATGCTTCATCCAGAAGGCGGCGGTCTGCCAGCCCGAGGCGATCAGCCCGCCGAAGTGGCTTGCCTTCGCCGCCTCGGCATCGAGGTGGAAATACTGCGGGTCGTAGGCTGTCGCGAAGGTGATGATCGCTTCCGGCGTAAACAGCTGGCTGCCGAGCTGCGTCTCGTGGCCGATTTCGGCGTCCTCGTAGAAGGCGGTCAGCGTCGGATCGGCCGGCGGAATGGATGATCCGGTGGCAAGCGGCGGCACATAGGCGCTGACGCTTGCGGCATGCCCGGTGCCGCGGCGCTGGACGATCATGGAAAAACGCTGCGTCATGACGCTGTCGTCGGCCCCGTTGCGCAGATCGAGCGCGATGGCGAGAAAGCCGCGATCCGGGCGCGACGCCGAGACCCGCTTGTCGACGATGGTGGTCACGAGGCTGAGCTGATCGCCCGGCCGCACCGGCCGCAGCCAGCGCGCTTCGTCGATCCCAGGCGCGCCCATCGACGCGACGTGGCGGACGAAGCCCTCGTAGAACAGCCGCATGCCCATCGCCGTCGTGTGCCAGCCGGAGGCCGCAAGCCCGCCGAGCAGCGAATCGCTGGCCGCTGCTTCGTCGAGGTGGAACGGCTGCGGATCATAGATCTGGGCGAAGGCGAGGATCGCTTCGCGGGTGACCGCGACCGGGCCGGAGCGGACGCTTTCGCCCGGCTCAATGTCCTCGAAATAGCGCAGATCAGCCAAACCGGCGTCCTTCAATTGGCGAAGCGGAAATGCAGCACGTCGCCGTCGGCGACGACGTAGTCCTTGCCTTCGAGGCGGAATTTGCCGGCATCGCGGGCACCGCTTTCGCCCTTGTTGGCGACGTAGTCGTCATAGCCGACCGTCTCGGCGCGGATGTAGCCTTTTTCGAAGTCGGTATGAATCACGCCGGCCGCCGCCGGGCCCTTGGTGCCTTGCGAAATCGTCCAGGCGCGAGCCTCCTTCGGGCCGACGGTGAAATAGGTGATGAGGTTGAGCAGGTCGTAGCCGGCGCGGATGACGCGGTTTAGGCCGGGCTCGGCGAGGCCGACGGCGTCGAGATAGTCCTTCTGCTCGTCCTGCGGCATCACCGCGATCTCGCTCTCGATGCGCGCCGAGACGACCACCGCCACGGCGTTCTCCAGCTTGGCGCGGGCGGCGACCTCTTCGGAAAAGGCGTTGCCCTTGTCGGCCGAGCTTTCCTCGACGTTGCAGACGTAGAGAACGGGCTTCGACGACAGCAGGCCGAGCCCCAAAAAGATCTTGCGCTCTTCCGGCTTCACCGCGACGAGCCGGGCCGGCTGGCCTTCGCGCAGCAGGACAAGGCAGCGGTTGACCAGATCGACCGTCTCCTTGGCCTCCTTGTCGCCGCCCTTGGCCTTCTTCTCCAGGTTGAACAGGCGTTTTTCCAGGGAATCGAGATCGGCGAGCATCAGCTCGGTCTCGATCGTCTCGATATCCGAAATCGGTGCGATCTTGCCGTCGACATGGGTGATGTCGTCATCGACGAAGCAGCGCACGACATGGGCGATGGCATCGCACTCGCGGATAGTAGCGAGGAACTGGTTGCCGAGGCCTTCGCCCTTCGAGGCGCCGCGCACCAGCCCGGCGATGTCGACGAAGGTCAGGCGCGTCGGGATGATTTCCTTTGACCCGGCGATGCCGGCCAGCGTCTCGAGGCGATCGTCCGGCACCGCGACGTCACCGACGTTGGGCTCGATGGTACAGAAGGGATAATTCGCCGCCTGCGCCGCCGCCGTCTGCGTCAAGGCATTGAAAAGGGTCGATTTGCCGACGTTCGGCAGACCGACAATGCCGCATTTGAAGCCCATGGCGTGTTCTCGATGAAGGTGCGCGTGAAAACGGATGTGCGCTGGTTACCGCGCGAGGGGGCACGCGGCAAGGTTGGCGGGGGGCGATCGCTTTTATCGGCACCTATCCAGCCTACATTGCCTCTCAAGCCCGGAGACGAGCGATGATCGTCAATCTCACCTCAGACCTGGAAGACCTCGTGCGGCGCAAGCTGCGGAATGGCCAATTCGGCTCGGAGAGCGAAGTGGTGGGTGAAGCCTTGCGCCTTTTGGGCGAGCGGGACCGACTTGAGACGTGGGACAAGGACGAGGTCCGGCGAGCCATTGCTGCCGGTATAGCTTCGCTTCAAGCCGGGCACGGGGTCGATGGCGAAAGCGTCTTCGAACGCTTGAATGCGGATCTGGGCGACGCGTGACAGTGGGCATTTCCCTTCCCCCTTGCGGGGAAGGGTTAGGGATGGGGGTCCGTCATCCTGCTTCTATTGGCGAAGAACGGCTCGACCCCCACTCCCAACCTCTCCCCGCAAGGGGGAGAGGAGCGAAGGTTGCGGCCTTCAATTTAGACCGCCCGCCGCATACCCCATATGGCCACGCCCGCGATCATCAGTGACACCACCGCATTCCAGCCCGCCAGCGACAGCCCCAAAATCCGGATCGCCACGGCGTCGCAGCGCACGACATGGACCGTCTGCAACTGCTTCATGAAATCGCCCATCGAACCCGCGCGGTCGAGGGTGCCGGTGCAGTCGCTCGGGCCCGCCCAAAAGCCCCATTCGACGCCGGCGTGATAGGCGCCGAACCCGGCGCTGCCGAGGAACAGCAGCGCCAGCAGGGCGAAGCACGCGACCAGCACGGCCCCGCGCCGGCGCCACGCCACAAGGATCGTCAACGCGCCCAAAACCATGCCGGCGTAGTAGGGCAGGCGTTCCTTCAGGCAGAGTTCGCACGGCAGAATGCCGGCGGCCTGGAAGGCGAAGGCGCCGCCGATGGTCGCCACCGCGAGACCCACGACGACGAAGGCCAGGATCAGCGGCGTGATGCGGCGGTCGAGAGCGACGGCTTCCATACTCATGTCAGATGATCTTCGCGGCGACGTAGAAGCCGACCAGCACGATCAGCACGAGGGCCACCATGAACACGCCGAAGAATCGCTCGAGGTAGCGCTTGATCGTCTCGCCAAAGGTGTTGAGCAGCAGCGCCAGCAGGAAGAAGCGCGCGCCACGGGTGATGAAGCAGAGAAGGACGAAGAGCGGCAGGTTGTAGGTGACGAGACCGCAAAAAATCGTCACCAGCTTGAAGGGGATCGGGGTCAGCCCCTTCACCAGAATGAAGGCCCAACCCCAGCTGTTGAAGAAGGTGCGGAGGTCGGCCACCTTTGTGTCGTAGCCGTAGAGATGAATCAGCCACTTGCCGATCGTCTCGAACAGCACCGCGCCGATGGCATAACCGAGCAGGGCGCCGAGCACCGAGCCGATCGTGCAGATCAAGGCGTAAAGCCAGGCACGATTGGGTCGCGCCAACGACATCGGCACGAGAATCACGTCCGGCGGCACCGGGAAGAACGAACTTTCGGCAAAAGCGATGATGCCGAGCGCCCAGGGGGCGTAGGGCTTTTCCGCGAGCCGCAGCGTCCAATGGTAGAGCCGCTTCATCGGCCCTTCGGCGACGGGCTGTCCCGGTACGGCGGTCAGCGGGGCGGCTTGGCTTGGGTCGCTCATCGCATCCTGCTCTCGAAAGGGCGCTCGGCATTCACCATCAGGCTTGGACCATGCGGGTAGGGCTGAAAGATGGTCCGCGGATCTGGGCGAACGGACGGCGGTTGGCGGCTTCCTTGCCATGCTTGCCCTCGCTTCGCCACCGTCTTGCCGCGCGGAAATCGACGTGCCGCCTTCTCAATGCTACGATCCCTTGGCCGCGGCTCCGTCGTCGGGCGAAATGTTAAGATTTTTGTCGAGGACGCGACCCAATGGCCGAGACTGTATGATCCTGATCCGATCCCTCGTTTTCAACGTCGCCTTCTACCTGTCTTTCATCCTCCTGATGATCATCGGCCTGCCGACCATGATCATCTCGCGCGGGAGCGTTCTGATCGTCGTGAGGCTCTGGGCGCGGGTGTCGCTCTGGCTGCTCGCCACGATCTGCGGCACCAAGGTGGAGTTTCGCGGGCTCCACAATCTCCCCAAAGGCGCCGCGATCATCGCGCCCAAGCATCAGTCGTTTCTTGAGACGATCGCCCTCATCGCGGTGCTTTCCGACTTCACCTACATCCTCAAGAAAGAGCTGATCGCGATCCCCTTCTTCGGCTGGTGGCTGAAGGCGAGCGACCAGATCGCCATCGATCGCGCCAAAGGCAGCGGCACCCTGGCACAGCTGCAAAAGGCGGTGCGGGAAAAGCTGGCGCTCGGGCGGCAGGTGGTGATTTTCCCCGAGGGGACACGCAAGCCGATCGGGGCGGCGCCGGCCTACAAGACGGGTGTCGCGATTCTCTGCGCGGATTGCGCGGTGCCGTGCACGCCGGTCGCGCTCAATGCCGGCCTGTTCTGGCCGCGCCGCAGCATGCTGCGCCCGCCGGGCACCGTCGTCATCGAATTCCTGCCGCCGATCAAGCCGGGCCTCGACAAGCGCCAGTTTATTCAAGCGCTCGAAACCGCGATCGAGCCGGCGACCGACGCGCTCGTGAACGAGGCGCTCCGGGCCAACCCCGGGCTCATGTTTAGCCAAAAGGTTGATGCCGCTGCCGCCTGAATGACTTGACATGTTTTGTGTTTGTTCTAGTCTTGTTCCTAGGGTGGAGCATGGATCATGCAGATCGTGGACGTAGAATTCCGAGTCCGTTCTCTTGCGGGCTTCGTTGGCACGACGGTCCGCGAGGCGCCGCTCGCCAGTCTGCTGGATGATGCCATGGCCGTGCGGTTTCACCGCTGGCACGGGCGTTCGGGCCAGCGCTACACCGCGACCGTTTATTCGATCGATCATGATGATCCGGCATCCGGCCTGCCGGACCTGGGCCCGGCCGTTCTCATCGCCGTGGCGCGCCATGGCGCTCGCCGCGCCATGGTCGGGTTGGTGACGATCGAACGCGACAGCGACTGGGCGCACGCTGTGGCGCGGCTGCATCCGGGCGCCGACGAATGGCATGTGCATCTCCTGGCCCCGGACCGCGCCGCGCGTGCTGCGGTGCTGGCCGATCTCGGGACCAGCCAGCGGGTGGCGAGCGTCGCCTAGAGCGCCGGCCGCTTAAGGGGACTTACTTAAGCGATAAGCCGTCGCTCTCTTTTCAAAGACCTAGAGCATCTTTCAAAGACTTAGAGCATCGGATCGCACGCAAAAGTCTGCAACTTTTGCGTCCGATGCTCTAAGGTCCCGTGCAGGCCCCCGGCATCATCAGAGGGCGCATCATCAGAGGGCGGCGGAAAACCGCTGCGTCAGCGCCTTCAACGTCGCGTCGGCAATGCCAAGCCCGGCCATGTGCTCGTAGGTGCTGCGGACGTAGTCGGGATTGGCCCCGGAAACACCGATGCCTTGTCCGACGAAGCGCTCGAGATCGGGCAGCTCCAGCATCCCCGCATATTGCAGATGGCTTCGGTCGACGGCGTAGGACACCGCCTTGACGATACGACCATCGGCGGTGGACGCCTTCAGCACGATCTCGCGATACACCATGGTCACCTGTTCGCGGGCCCGCAGATAGGCAATCGTCTCCGCCGCCTTGCTTTCGGCGACTCGGAAGGCGATGCCCTTGCAGGACCCGCCGCGGTCGAGCCCGAGCACCAGGCCGGGCCGCTCCGGCGTGCCGCGATGCACATGCGAATAGACGCAAAGCGCCCGGTGGTAACCACGGACGACCGCAATCTGCTTCTCTTCATAATCGAAGCCGGGGCGCCACATCAGCGACCCGTAACCGAAAACCCAGAGGTCGTTCTCCATCAGCGATCCGGACAAGAAAGGGACATGTTCCACGCCCAAAGGGCGGCGACGCTCGGACAAAGGTGACGTTCGAGCCGAACGCCGTTATGGCCTCGTCGTCCGTCCCCGGTCAAAGGCAGATTTATGCGTATCCTTGGAGTCCTCCTCGTTCTCGCCGTGCTGATCGGGGGTGCTTGGACCGCGTTCTGGTTCTACGCCGCGGGCGAAACCGGACGCTCGCTCGAGGCCTGGATGGCGCAGGAGGCCGCACAGGGGCGCCGCTGGGTCTGCCCGAACCGCGCCGTCACCGGCTATCCCCTGGCGATGGATGTGGCCTGCGATCTCCCGAGCTTTGCCGGCCCCATGCTCGGCGAACAGGCCGTCGGCTCGCTCGCCGGCCTGACGATGCGGGCTTCCCTGGCCAGCCCGAGCCACGCCACCCTGACGCTGGCCCCGCCCTTCGTCTATCGCACCGCTGGTGGGCAGACCGACTTCTCCGTTACCTGGTCGCGGATGAGCGTCGATCTCGACGGCCTGACGACGCAGCTGAATGCCGGGGCGGCGAGCGGCACCGACATCGTCGTTCAGGGACGATTCGGCGCTCTGGGCGCACAGGCCACGCGCGCGGCCAAGGCCGACGTGACCCTGGCGGCGTCATCTGGAACGGCCGATCCCGCGGTCGATTTCACGATTGCGGTCGGCGGCGCCGGCGTGCCGGTGCTCGACGATGTCCTGGGCGGCGTGCAGCCCGCCGAACTCACCCTGACCGGCCGCGTCACTCATGCCGATCTCGAAGACGCGCCTTCCCCGGCGGCGCTGATCGAACGCTGGCGGCAGCGTGGTGGCGCGATCACCTTCGCTTCGGCGCAATTGGCCCGCGGTCCGAGCCGCGTCGACGCCAGCGGCCCGCTTCACCTCGACGACGCGCACCGCATCGAGGGCAAGCTCGACGCGAGTTTTACCGGCGCCGGGCCGATCCTGCGCCGCTACGGGATCAACCCGAACCTCGCCGCGGCCGGCTCGATTCTCAACAGCCTGTTCGGCAAGCATGATGCGGGATCCAAGCCGGCGGGTCCCGACGCGATCAGCCTGCCCATCGTCTTCCGCAACGGTCGCCTCGGCGTCGGTCCGGTAGTGACCCCCGTCGCCCTGTCGCCGCTGTACTAGGGCATCGGATTGCTGTTGCTCTGCATGCTGTCGTTGCGAGCGCAGCGAAGCAATCCAGGCAGTTTGAGCGCCCTCGCCTGACGCAGCAGCCCTGGATTACGTCACTGCCCCCTCGAAGACGCGTCAAGGCAGGTCGGCCGCGATTTCGGGGCGCTGCGCTGTACAAAGGAAAAGCCGGTCAGGAGGCTGACCGGCTTTTCCTTAGATGCTGAATAGTGCCGGCGAAAAAATCAGCCGACGCTTTCCGCTTCTTCCTTGCGGTGCGAGCGGCGGTCGAAGAACAGTGCCTGGCTGATCACGGCTTTCAGGCTGTCGACGCCGAACGGCTTGGTGATGAGAAAGGCCGGCTCGGGCGGCGCGCCCGTGAGGAAGCGCTCGGGATAGGCGGTGATGAAGATCACGGGCACCGAGAAGGTGTCGAGGATCTGATTGACCGCTTCGAGGCCCGAGCTGCCGTCGGCGAGCTGGATGTCGGCGAGAATTAGGCCCGGGCGTTCCTTGCTGACCGCTTCCACCGCTTCGTGATGGGTGCGGGCGACGTTGACCACGCGGTGGCCGAGCTCTTCGACGAGGGTCTGCAGGTCGAGCGCGATGAACGGCTCGTCCTCAATGATCAACACGTCGGTGCGGATCTGATGGGCGATTTCCTTGCCCGCAGCGTCGATGAGCGAGGCGGCCTGCTCGACAGGGCATTCAAGCACCCGTCCAACTTCCGCCGTATCAAAACCTTCCAATGAGCTGAGAAGAAAGGCGATGCGGGGGCGCAGCGAGATGGCTTCGAGGTTGCGGCGGGCGCCGTGTTCATCGGAGGAGAGGTCGGGTTGGTCGACATGCGCGTTGACCGGCATGGAGCCCCAGACCTTGAGGAACGCGCGATAGAGCGAGGCGCGCACGTCGTGTCCGGCATCGAACCCGCTGGGATCGGCGACGATCGCCTCGAGGGTCGCCAGGACATAGGCGTCGCCGCCGGACTGGTTGCCCGTCAAGGCGCGGGAAAACCGGCGCAGATAGGGAATATGAGAGGCGATCGCTTGGGAAACAGACATTAACGTATTCCTCTCAACACTTCCGGCACTCTGCAGCACAAGCTCAAGCTAAGCAGCATAACGCGGACATCGAAGAAAAGTTCCGTCTGCACGGAACGAATTCTAAAGTGCCGCATTAACAAGCCAGCGCGTGCAACGCGCATCGCCGTCATAGCCTGAGATCCAACGTAGAGACCGAAAAGAATTGATTTCCATTTCGGTGCCAGAACGACCACTGCGGTCCCGCCTTCGAGGCGGCCAGCGGATTGCTTATGACCTCGTCTCACATTCGCATGCAAGACCCGCGTCGTCGCACGACGCCAGCAACACTTTGAGGTAAGCCCTTTGTCGTCTCTTCGTGTCAAAAAAACGACCGCCAAGCCGGAGATATCCGACCAGATCGGGCGGCAGTTGCGTTCCGTGTACAATGACGTTCTGGCGCAGCCCGTGCCCGACCGTTTTCTCGACCTCCTAAAGGATCTCGATACGCTTCCGCGACAGAGTGAAAAGAAGGCAGCCAAGTGACCGGTGAACCCGTCGTTACACCGCCTGTCCCAGCACCAAGGCCCCCCGCAAGCGCTCAGATGAAGGCCGATCTCATCGCCGTCATCCCGAACCTGCGTGCGTTCGCCGTGTCGCTCTGCGGCAATCCCGACCGCGCCGACGATCTCGTGCAGGAAACGCTGGTCAAGGCCTGGAGCAATCTGGGGTCTTTCGTCGAGGGGACCAACCTGCCGGCGTGGCTCTTCACCATTCTGCGCAACATCTACTATTCCGAGTATCGGAAGCGTCGGCGCGAAGTGGCTGATACCGATGGGGCGATCGCCGCCAAGCTCGCCGCGGCGCCGGCGCAGCACGGCCACATGGACTTCCTCGATTTTCGCGAGGCCCTGCAGCGCCTACCGACCGACCAGCGCGAGGCGCTGGTCCTGATCGGCGCGTCGGGTCTTTCGTATGAGGAAGCCGCCGGCGTCTGTAATTGCGCCGTCGGGACGATGAAGAGCCGCGTCAACCGGGCGCGCAATCGCCTGGCCGAGATGCTGTCGTTGAAATCCAGCGGCGAGTTCGGCAACGAGGGCGACTGGCAGGCGATCGATCCGATCTTCCTCGGCCAGCGTTTTTCGCGCACCGGCAGCGACTGAGCCGCCCAAGCCAACCGCTCTCTTTCCCGGACGGAAAGAGAGCGGTAAGACGCTGTGGAATTGCCACGGATCACAGGACATTTCCATGAGCGAGACCACCGCTAGCGCGACGCGCGCGGAAACCGACAGTTTTGGCCCGATCGACGTTGCGGCCGACCGCTACTGGGGCGCACAGACCCAGCGCTCGCGGGAAAATTTCGATATCGGCGGCCAGACCATGCCGCTCCCCGTCGTCCATGCGCTGGCGATGGTGAAGCGCGCCGCCGCCGAGGTGAACCACGCCCAGGGCGACCTCGAGTCTCATCTCGCAGACGCCATCGTCGAAGCGGCGCGCGAGATCGAGGACGGCCTGCTCGACGATCATTTTCCGCTGGTGGTCTGGCAGACGGGCTCGGGCACCCAGTCCAACATGAACGTCAACGAGGTGATCTCGAACCGGGCCAACGAAAAGCTCGGCCAGCCGCTCGGCACCAAGAAGCCAGTGCACCCCAACGATCACGTCAACCGCGGCCAGTCGTCGAACGACAGTTTCCCCACCGCCATGCATATCGCCGCGGTGCTTGAGGTCACGCATGCCTTGCTGCCGGCGCTGGAGCGCCTACGCGCCGCGCTGCAGGTCAAGGCCGAGGCCTTCGACCACATCATCAAGATCGGCCGCACCCATCTGCAGGACGCGACGCCGGTGACGCTTGGCCAGGAATTTTCCGGCTACATCGCGCAGATCGCCAATGCCGAGGCGCGGATCAAGATGACGCTGCCGGGCCTGTTGCAACTTGCGCAGGGCGGCACCGCCGTCGGCACCGGCCTCAACAGCAAGAAGGGGTTCGATACCGCCTTCGCGAAGAAGATCGCCGACTATACGGGCCTGCCGTTCGAGACGGCACCAAACAAGTTCGAGGCGCTCGCCACGCATGACGCGCTGTGCTTCGCCCATGGCGCGCTGAACGCGCTTGCCGCGGCGCTCTACAAGATTTCCAGCGACATTCGCCTTGCGGGTTCTGGCCCGCGCTCCGGCATCGGCGAGCTTCTGCTGCCGGAGAATGAGCCGGGTTCTTCCATCATGCCGGGCAAGGTGAACCCGACCCAGGTCGAGGCGATGACGATGGTCTGCGCCCGCGTCTTCGGCAACGAGACCACGGTGGCGTTTTCCGCGAGCCAGGGCCATTTCGAGCTCAACGTGATGAAGCCGGTGATCGCCTTCGCCTATCTCGAAAGCGTCCGGCTGCTCGCCGACGTTTCCGACAGTTTTCGCAAGAACCTCGTCGAGGGGCTCCAGGCCAACACCAAGGTCATCGGCGAACTGTTGAGCCGTTCGCTGATGCTGGTGACCGCGTTGGCCCCAAAAATCGGCTACGACAATGCCGCCAAGGTGGCGAAGCAGGCGCATCACAACGGCACGACTTTGCGCGAAGAGGCCCTGGCGCTTGGGTTCGTGACGGGCGAGGAATTCGATTCGATCGTCCGCGCCGACACGATGCTCGCGCCGCACTGAAGTGCTTCCCTTCTCCCGCAAAGCGGGAGAAGGTGGCCTCGCGGAGCGAGGTCGGATGAGGGCGTCGGGGAGGGGTCAAGAATGAGCGTTTCCGAAGAAAGATTGGTGGCGTTGAAGGCCTTGGCCGAACGGCCCGGCTCTGAAATCGACAGCTATATCCCAGAGCTCGACGTGGACTTCTTCAAGACCGCTGCAGTGGTCAGGTCCGCTGCAGTTGAACCCACGATACCGCTTGCTGCCGACGCGCAGCCGCTCTCTATGACGGTCGACGAAGAAGCTTCATTTATGGAGTCTCTAACCCAGGCTGAGCGAGGCGAATTCGCGACTGATGCGGAGGTCCGCGCCGTCTGGGCGAAGCATCGGCTGTAATCGTCGCTTCCTGGCACACCGGGTGAGCTTATCTCATGACGCGGGCGTTACGCTTTTTCAATCGATCAGTAGCCGGAGTAGGGCGGAGGCGCCGCCTCGCTCAATCCGAACGTAAGATAGTATTTCTGAGCTGCGCGCCAGCCCCTTACAAAGCTAGGGAGCCGCGGGTCGGGAATAAACTTAGTCTTGTTCCATGCGGGGTCGTACCAAGAGCCTAGAATAAGAGACTTGTTCGAAAACCGCGGATATATCACGGAGTACTTTCCAGAGAAAATAAGTCTTCTCTTGTTTAAGGCGCATCTGAGAGTGTTGACCATCCAGCCGTCGAGCGTCATCAATTCGTCTTTAGAGTCAACTAGTGCATAAAAACTCATGAGACCTCTCATAGGAGGGATCCGTTTGCCCTCTGAAAGCAGAGAGTAAATTAAATCCTCACTGCAGCCCCCGTATAAATAGTTGCGTATTTCGGAAACAAGACCCATCAAATCCCAGTCAAAAAATGGCAAAGACGACGAGGGCAGCGTTCTATTATGATTAAAGTTATGTTTATGTACGTATTGAATTAGGTATATTTGAATCAAACGAGATATCTTCGACTTAATTTTTTCAATCGCCTTATCGGATATTGCGCAGCCCTTTTGGCTAAAATCATATCCAAGAAACTTAAATTTTTGGATGGTTGAGATCTCATTCTGCGCTTTCTGAGACAGCAAACGTATTCCGTCGGACTTCTCAAAATTGATCTCTAATCCAGTATCATTGCAATGTTCGTGAAAGCACTGCTCTATCTTAATAGCGTCTTCATAGGTATTAGCGATTGCAACAACGTCATCCGCATAGCGAACAAATTGACCGTTGACGCCTTCTATCCTTTTGGCTAAAGCGTCATTAGCTAAATTTGCCAAAAATAAAGAAACGCTCGAACCCTGTGGCGTTCCAATCTCTTTTTTCTGCGAAAAACTGCCCAAAATATATTTTTTACGGGTCGCAAATTTATGAATTAAAAAAGCATCTATTACTCGTTTTTCAGCTTCAGATATGCTTATAATGCCGTAATTATCAAGAAGGCGCTTTATGTAAGCGTGGGGTATAGTATCAAAATAATTTTTGAAGTCAAATTGTATAACAAATATCTTGTCGCTTCTAAGATATTGCTTCAGATTTATAATTGCGTCGAATTGATTGCGGTCTGGACGATATGCAAACGGGTTGCCTGAAAAGCGCTTTAAATTTCTTTTTAGCAGTAAATTATTCAGAACAGTAGCAAACGCTGCATCTGGAACCGAAAACTCCATAATTTCACGTTTTTGTAAAGCTCCGGGCTTTGGAATTCGATGTAAGAGCGCTGCCTTCGCGGTGTATTTTTTGCGTAAAGAGGATCGCCATATGCCTCTTGCAATTTGTGAGGACCTCTTCAAGCAATATATAGGTTCGAATTGATTATCTAAAACAGGATATGTTTTCGGTTTCGGCAGACCCGCAGGTAAGCCAGTGCGCTTGCTAAACTTCTTCCTATATTCGGCTGCTTTTGCTTCTATCGCTGTTCTTTTCTTTAATAATTTTACGGCCCTAAATCTAATTGCTCTCTTAATTTTGCTTTGCAATTTAATCCCCATGACAGGCCGCAGAGCCGACATAGAGTAAGGGTTTTCCACAGCAAAAGGCTGTGTTCAAGGCAGGCCTAAACCCGCCCCGGCGTTGGTATTGCCATACCAGGTATTTCGTCGGCTCTGCTAGACCTCTTGGCCATACTTCACCGTGACATGCGCTTTCGCAGCAGGCAAGTGGCCGTTCAGCCGTTTGCGAGAATTCGCAGAGTGCTCCGTTAAATTTGCTCCTAACCCAAATTCATGCTGTCTCCGCCGACAAAGAGACAGACGCGTCAATTCACCGAAAGCATCATGACCACCGAACGCTACAACGCCCGCGAGGCCGAGCCCAAGTGGCAAAAAATCTGGGACGAGCGCGGGATTTTTCGCACCGGCAATAGCGGCACCGGCCCCAAATATTACGTGCTGGAGATGTTTCCCTATCCCAGCGGCCGCATCCACATGGGCCATGTGCGCAACTACGCGATGGGCGACGTGGTGGCGCGCTACAAGCGGGCCAAGGGCTTCGACGTGCTGCATCCGATGGGGTGGGACGCCTTCGGCATGCCGGCGGAGAACGCCGCGCGCGACAATGCCAGCCACCCCGCGACCTGGACTTATAAGAACATCGCAACGATGCGGACGCAGCTGCAGTCCATGGGCCTGTCGCTCGACTGGTCGCGCGAGGTCGCGACCTGCGACCCCAGCTATTACAAGCATCAGCAGCGCCTGTTCCTCGACTTCCTCGCCAAGGGCCTTGTCGACCGCAAGCAGGCCAAGGTGAACTGGGATCCCGTCGACCACACCGTGCTCGCCAACGAGCAGGTGATCGACGGCCGCGGCTGGCGCTCCGGCGCGCTCGTCGAGCAGCGCGAACTGACGCAATGGTTCTTCCGCATCGGCCTGTTCGCGGAAGACCTGCTGGCCGGCCTCGACACGCTCGATCGCTGGCCCGAGAAGGTCAAGGTGATGCAGCGCAACTGGATCGGCCGGTCGGAAGGCCAGATGGTCCGTTTCGCGCTTGCCGCCAACGCGTTCGGCACCACTGAGGTCGAGGTCTATACGACCCGGCCGGACACGCTGTTCGGCGCCAAGTTTTTGGCGATCGCCGCCGATCATCCGATAGCGCTGGCCGCCGCCGAGGGCAACCCTGATCTGACCGACTTCATCGCCGAGTGCCGGCGCAGCGGCACGTCGGCGGCGGCGGTCGAGACGGCGGAAAAGCGCGGCTACGATACCGGCCTCACCGTCGCCCACCCGTTCGACGCGACGTGGCAGCTGCCGGTCTATGTCGCCAACTTCGTGCTGATGGACTACGGCACCGGCGCCATCTTCGGTTGCCCGGCGCACGACCAGCGCGATCTCGACTTTGCCAACAAGTATGGCCTCGGCAATACGCCCGTGGTCTGCCCGCCCGATGCCGATCCCGCCACCTTCGTGGTCACCGACGTCGCTTACGACGGCGAGGGTAAAATCATCAACTCGCGCTTCCTCGATGGCATGACCATCGAGGCGGCCAAGGCCGAGGTCGCCAAGCGTCTCGAAGTCGCGAGCTTAGGGAACCGCCCGGTCGGAAAGCGCCAGGTCAACTTTCGCCT
>NZ_LMUU01000107.1:73566-101076 GCF_009765775.1 Beijerinckia sp. L45 | reverse complement strand
GATCATCCACTGCGACACCCATGGCGTCGTGCCGGTGCCGGTCGCCGACCTGCCGGTCGTACTGCCCGAAGACGTGACCTTCGACCAGCCGGGCAATCCGCTCGATCGCCACCCGACCTGGCGTCATGTGCCGTGCCCGATCTGCGGCGAGCCGGCGCGGCGCGAGACGGATACGATGGACACGTTCGTCGACTCGTCCTGGTACTTTTTGCGCTTCACCGATCCGTGGAACGAGGAGACGCCGACCACGGCCACCGCCGTCGATCGCTTCATGCCGGTCGACCAGTACATCGGCGGCATCGAGCACGCGATTTTGCACCTGCTCTATGCCCGGTTCTTCACCCGGGCGATGCAGGCGAGCGGTCATGCCGGTGAGGTCCGCGAGCCGTTCGCCGGCCTGTTCACGCAGGGCATGGTCAACCACGAGACTTATAAGGATTCTTCGGGCGCCTGGGTCACGCCCGCCGAGGTGCGCTTCGAAAACACCCCGGAAGGCCGCCGGGCGCTACGCATGAGCGACGGCGCCGAGGTGGCGATCGGCTCGATCGAAAAGATGTCGAAGTCGAAGAAGAACGTCATCGATCCCGACGAGATCATCGAGAGCTTTGGCGCCGACACCGCGCGCTGGTTCATGCTCTCGGACTCGCCGCCCGAGCGCGACGTGATCTGGACCGAAGAGGGCGTCCAGGCTGCCGCAAAATTCCTGCAGCGCATCTGGCGCCTCGTCGGCGAATTGGCCGGCGTCGCCGCGCCGATCGGCACACAGGCGCCCGCAACAATGTCGCCGGCTGCGGCGGACGTGCGCAAGGCAGCCCATGGCGCGCTGCTGCGAATGAACGAGGATATCGACCAGCTTCGCTTCAACCGGGCGATCGCGCGGATCTACGATCTCGTCAACAAGCTGGCGGCGGCGATCGGCGCGATCGAGACGCCGGAGATCGCGCCCGACCTGCGGTTCGCCTTCCGCGAGGCGGCGGACATTCTTGTGCAACTATTTGCGCCGATGATGCCGCATCTGGCCGAATCGTGCTGGGCTGAGCTGGGTCACACCGGCCTCGTCGCCGAGGCGTCCTGGCCGGTCGGCGATCCGGCTTTGGTCGTCGAGGATGTGATCGTGCTGCCGGTGCAGATCAATGGTAAGAAGCGGGCGGACCTGTCTATCGGGCGGACCGCGACGCAGGCGGAGATCGAGGCCGCGGTGCTCGAGCTCGATCTGGTTCAGAAGGCGCTGGAAGGTCGGCCGGTGAAGAAGATCATCGTGGTGCCGCAGAGGATCGTGAATGTCGTGGTGTGATCGAATGTTTGGCCGCGCAGCCGGTCTCGCCGCCATAGCGGCATCCACGCTCGCGCTCGGCGGCTGTTTCCAGCCGATGTACGGCCCGTTGAGCGCCGGTGGCGGCGATGTCGCGGCCGAGCTGCAGGCTATCGCCATTGAGCCGATCCCCGAGCGTATCGGGCATTATCTCGGCGACGACTTGATCTTCGACCTCAACGGGACAGGCTCCCACGTGCCGCCGAAATACCGGCTCTACGTGACGCTGCGTGAATCCGCCAACACCCCGATCATCGATACCGTCAACGGCATCGCCAGCGCGGCGACGGTGACGCTGAACGCCGACTTCCGGCTCGTGCCGATCGGCGGCGGCGATCCGATCGTCAAGGGCACGGCGCTGGTCATCGCCAGCTATGATCGCAACGATCAGCGCTATTCCAACATCCGCGCCGCGCGCGATGCGGAGATCCGCGATGCCAAGCAGCTTTCGGATCAGTTACGTATCCGTCTGGCGTCCGCACTGGCGACGCGCAACCTTGACCCTGGCCATTCATAACGCGTTCACGGCAGGGGTGTTTTAAAGCGGGCGTCGGCGGTTTCGCCGAAGCGAAGCGGTCAGCGCCCCCAGCTGATCGCCACCGTGAAAGGACATCTTATGCGTGCTCTCGTTCTCGCTCTTGCGACCGGCGCCACTCTGTTCGCCGGCGCTGTCACCGCCAATGCCATGCCGCTCAACGTCGTTACCGGCGCCGATGCGGCACCCGAACTGATCCTCGTCGCCGGCGGCTGCGGCCCCGGTGCGCATCGCGGTCCGTATGGCGGCTGCCGCCCGAACGGTTTCTTCCGTCCTCATTTCGTGCGCCAGTGCTTCGTCCGTCCGACCCCCTATGGCCCGCGCCGCGTCTGCCGCTAGACCGCTCGCAACCTCAAGAATTCGGAGGCCGGGCTTGCTGCCCGGCCTTTTTTTGCGCCAATGACGTCACGCGGCCTTTCGCCCGTCATTTTCATGAGACGTCTCCATGGTCGCGATCAGGTCGGGCGAAGCGGATCGCGCCATCAATCACCCGGCGCCTGGCGTCTTTCTCTACCTTGTCTTCGGCACCGACACCGGGCTGGTGGCCGAACGCATCCGCACCATCCTGGTCCGCGCAGTCGATGACCCCAAGGACTCGTTTCAGCTCGTCCGCATGTCCGGCGACGACATAGCGGGCGATCCGCTCAAACTGGTCGACGAAGCCCATGCGATCCCGATGTTCGGCGGTCGCAAGGCGATCGCCATCGAGGCCACCGCCAAGTCGCTGATGCCGGCGATGGAGCTGATCCTCAAGGCGCCGCCGACCCAGTGCACCATCACCGTCGAGGCCGGCGCCCTGAAGCGCGACCATCAGCTGCGAAAACTGTTCGAGCGCGAGCGCAGCGCCGCGGCGATCGAATGTTTCCCCGACGGCGTTCGCGAGATCGGCCAGCTCATCGAGCGCGAGCTGGCGGCCGACGATCTTACCATCGATCCCGAAGCCAAAGAGCTGCTGTTGACGCTGCTCGGCCAGGATCGTCTCGGCACACGCTCGGAGCTGGAAAAACTCGCGACCTACGCCCACGGCGAAGGACGCGTGACGCTCGACCATGTCGAGGCGATCGTGGCGGACGCCTCGGCGCTGGTGCTGGACCACGCCATCGACGGGGCGTTTCGCGGTGCTTTCGCCGCTGTCGAGGCCACCACTGAAAAGGTGTTCGCCGAAAATAGCGACGTCAATGCCCTGCTCGGGTCGGCGCTGCGGCACGCCACGATGCTGCATCGCGCGCGGCTCGCCATGGACGGCGGTGGCGGCGACTCCGGCGGGTTTTATGGCGCGCGCAAGGCTGCGGCCGAGCAGCAGCTGCGGCTGTGGGATGCGCCGCGGCTGGCGAAGGCGGTGACGGCGCTGGGCGAGGCGATCGGCCGGGCGCGTCGCGAACCCCGTCTGGCGCAGGCGATCGCCGTGCGGGCGCTTTGGTCGGTGGCCCTGGCCGCGCGCGCGAAAGACGCAGCCTGATCCGCAAAAGAAAAGCCGCCAGCGAGGCTGACGGCTTTTAAGTCATGGGAGGAAACGCCCACAAAATGGGCTGCGAAAGGGTCGCTTTCGCTAAAGCCAAGATAGCCGGCAGCCCTACGAAAACAACAATTATCGGCACATGCCAGAAATGATCCTGACGCATAGGTCTGTGTTGGGCATTGCCGTCACGTCATAGGTCGAAAGTATAGGGCGGTATGAGAAAACGAGCTGCCGCTCGATCAAACGGCCGAAACCTCAATCTCATCATAGCGCTTAATCCGATACACGCCGTAGGATACCAGCCAAGCCACCAGAAAGATCCCGACGATGAGGTAGCCGAGCACGCCAAAGTTGTCGTTGAGCGCGCCGATCGCGCCCCAGAACCCACCGCCAGCCGTCAGACCGAGTTGATCGCCGATCAGGTTCAAGGCCTCGAGGCCGCCGACGACCACGGCCACCACGACCGACACGGCGGTGATCGTCAGGTTGTAATATAATTTCCGGATCGGTTTCACGAAGGCCCAGCCGTAGGCGCCGAGCATCAAAATGCTGTCGGTCGTGTCGAGCAGCGCCATCCCCGCGGTGAAGAGCGCGGGAAACACCATGATCGACCAGATTGACAGGCCGGATGAGGCCTGTGTGGCGGAAATCCCGAGAAGCCCGACCTCCGTTGCCGTGTCGAACCCAAGGCCGAACAGCACGCCAAGCGGGTACATGTGCCAGCTGCGTTCGATAAGTCCGAAAAAGCGGCGGAACAGCCGGCCGAGCAGGCCGCGGTTGGCGAGCACCAGATCGAGGTCCTCCTCGACGAAGCGGCCGCCGCCCTTCACCACGCGGAAGGTGCGGTAGACCGAGATCAGGACGAGGATGTTGGCGAAGGCGATGGCGAACAGGAAGAGCGCCGACACCGTCGTGCCGATAATGCCGCCGACGATCTTGAAGGTCTCGAACCGGGTCTGCAACGCGGTCGCGGTGATCGCGATAGCGACGGACAGGCCGACGACGATCGTGGAATGGCCGAGCGCGAAGAAGAAGCCGGTCGCTAGAGGCCGCTTGCCCTGCTGCATCAGCTTGCGGGTGACGTTGTCGATCGCGGCGATGTGGTCGGCGTCGAAGGCGTGGCGAAGGCCAAAACTGTAAGCCAGCATCGCGGTGCCGAGCAGCACGGGGAAATCGTGGAAGGCGACGAGCGCCCAGATCCAGGCGGCGGCGTTGGCGGCGATCAGCAGAACGTAAAGGCCGATAACGTTTGCACGAAAACCCTGGCCCAAATCGTCATCCTCGCGTTGCGCTGCGGCACCGCGACATTTTCATACCTGGACCGGGGCAACAGGGGTGCGTCGGTCAGGGGGCCTGCAGGACCAGGACGTCCTGATCAAGCGGCGCCGGCCCATCCGCAGTCATGAACTGCGCGCGCGCCAGCGCGGCGAACACGCCGCCGCGCGCGACGAGCGCCTCGAAGGTGCCAGCCTCCACCACCCGGCCGGCCTCGAACACCAGGATTTTCGAGGCGTGGCGCACCGTGGCGAGGCGGTGGGCAATGATGAAGGTCGTGCGCCCCTCGGTGGCCTTGGCGAGAGCCACCTGCAGCTTGCGCTCGGTGGTGGCGTCGAGCGCGGCCGTCGCCTCGTCGAAGATCATGATCGGCGGGTCCTTCAGCAGGGCGCGAGCGATGGCGAGGCGCTGGCGTTCGCCGCCCGACAGCATCCGCCCGCGCTCGCCGACGCCGGTGGCGAGGCCCTGCGCCTGGCGGTCGACGAAGTCGCTGGCCTGCGCCAAGTCGAGCGCTTTCGCGATCTCGGCGGCCGTCGCATCCGGCTTGCCGATGCACAGGTTGTCTTCGATGGAGCGGGCGAACAGCATCGGCTCCTGGAACACGACGCCGATGTTGCGACGAAGCGCATCGAGCGGCATGGCGCGGATGTCGATGCCGTCGATGGTGATCCGGCCGTGGCCGGGATCGTAGACCCGGTGCAGGAGCGACAGCGTCGTCGACTTGCCGGAGCCGGTCGCGCCGACCAGCGCCACCGTCTCGCCGGGCTCGACGGTGAAATCGAGATCGGCGACGGCCGGTCGCCCAGCGCCGGCGTAAGCAAAGTCGACATGCTCGAAGCGCACGCGGCCGGCCAGCCGGCCGGGATCGCGGGCGCCGAGCAGGTCGGCGACATGCGGCACGGTATCCAGCACCTCGAAATAGTCGCGGATGCGGGCGGCCTGGAGGAACAGCATGTTGCAGAGGTTGGCGAGTTGCTCGAGCCGGCCGATCAGCATCGTGGCAAAACTCATGAACATCACGATCTGGCCGATCGTACCGAGACCCTGGAGGAACAGCGCGGTACCGAAGACGAAGATGAGCAGCAGCGTGATCGTCGCCGCGGTGCGCGCGCCGACCACGGCCAACGCCCACCAGGTCAGGACCGGAAGCTGGGCGCTGAGCAGGGTCTGCGTCAGCGAGCGCATCGCCGCGGCTTCGCTGTCGATGCGGGTAAAACTCTGGATCACCGGGATGTTGCCCAGCGCGTCGGAGGCGCGTTCGGCGAGGCTCGAATTATGCCGCTCGACGGCGGTCTGCAGCGTTTCCGTGCGGCGACGCACGTAAAGAATCAGGCAGAAGAAGACCACCATAAGGCCGATCAGCAGCAGGCCGAGGCGCCAGTTCAGCAGCAGGGATAGCGGCAGCAGCACCACGATCGCGACGGCGGCCGCGAAGCTTTCGCGAAAGAGGGTGAGGTAGATCATGAACAGGCCGTTGGCGCTCTCGATCATCACCTTCAGCGATCGCCCGGAATGGGTGGTGGCGTGAAAACTGAGCGGCAGGTTCAGCACGTGCTCGAAGTAGCGCCCCATCACCGCCAGCCGCTGCCGGTGCGCCAGCCGGTCGGACTGCAGCGAGACGAACATCGCCGCGGTGATCGACACCAGGGCGAAGCCGATCCACGCCGCGATCATTGGCGTCAGGTCGAGCAGTGTCGGGAGTTTGTGGGTCGCCTGGCCCGCCGTCAGCCGGTCGATGATGCGGCCGAACAGGATCGGCTCGGCGAACTGCGCCACGATCAGCGCGATGTTGATCAGGCCGAGCGCGAGCGCCATTTTGGCTTCGGCGCGAAGCAGGGCCAGCACGCGGACGTAGAGGCGGAGGAAGGACATGGGCGTGGTTCTGCGGGCTGGTTTGGATACAAAGCTTAGCTTGAGCTTTTACGACTGAACGGGTTCTGAACGGAACCGGGATGCGCTCCGCGACGGTCTAGGCGGCTTCCATATCCGGCTTGGCATCCTGCACGTCCACGGCAACCGTTTTGCCAAGGGCCCGGAACGCCGCATCGAGCTGTTCGATCTTCGAGTTATGGTCGAGGCGGAAGAGGCGGTCGATGGATTCGCGCTGCCAACCGAGGCGGCGCTGCAGGTCGGCGCGCGACAAGCCTGCAGCGCGCAAGGTGCGATAAAGCTCGACCTTCAAGGTCGTCTGCAGCGGAAGCCGGACGAACGCGCTCGCGCCGTGATCGACCGACGATGGTGGTATGTTGCCTCGGGCTTCGATCATACTGGCGAGGAGCAGTTCGATCGCTTCGCTGGCGTGACGCAGGGCGGAGGCTTCGTCCACCCCATAGGTCACGACTGGAAAATCCGGGCTGGTGACGAGGACCGTCCCGTTGTCGTCGGGTTCGAGCTTGAGGCGGTAGCGGAGCATCACTTCAATCCCAGCTGTTTCTTGATCGCGTTGACGAGGTCGGTGCCGAGTTCTTTGCGCGACCCATGCATCGGCAGATCCGTCACCTTGTCGCCGAAACGGACAACAAGATGGCCTGACCCGCCCTTCTTCGCTTCGAAGGTGCAGCCTTGCGCCGCGAGCCATCTCTGGACTCTTGAGCATTCATGGTGGCCGACTACTCAACACAAGTGTGGAAAATAACACGAGCGTGCGTTTGCTTCCATTTACTTTTTCTTGCGTCAACACTGGCCAACATCCCAAACCGGACTTCCGCGCCCGCACCCTGTAAGGTCCGCCGCAACGAGGATGGTTTTCGGCATGCAGGCACTACTGAACGACACGGATATCGAGGAGATCGACGAGGGCGGGGAAACCCTTGCCGTCACGGTGGCGGAAGACGAGGCCGGCAAGCGGATCGACGTCGTCCTGACGGCGGCGGGCAAGGACCTCGGCCTGTCCCGCACGCGCGTGAAAAGCCTGGTTGAGGACGGGCGCATGGCGATCGACGGCGTCGCCGTGCTCGACGCCAACCACAAGGTGAAGCTCGGGCAAGAGATTACGCTCACCATACCACCGGCACTCGATGCGACGCCGCAGGGCGAAACCGTCGATCTCGACGTCGTGTATGAGGATGATCATCTCATCGTCATCGACAAGCCGGCTGGGCTTGTCGTGCATCCGGCGCCCGGCCATTACGAGGGCACGCTGGTCAACGCGCTGATCGGCCATTGCGGCACCAGCCTGTCGGGCATCGGCGGGGTCAAGCGGCCCGGCATCGTGCATCGGCTCGACAAGGACACGTCGGGGCTGCTGGTGGTGGCCAAGACCGACGCGGCGCATCGTGGCCTGTCAAAACTGTTTGCCGACCACGGCCGCACCCTGCCGCTGCTGCGCAGCTACCGGGCGCTGGTCTGGAACAAGCCGGCGCGGCTGTTCGGCACGGTCAACGCGCCGCTCGGCCGCCACCCCGCCGACCGGCAGCGGATGGCGGTGGTCTTGCCGGAGCGTGGCCGCGAGGCGATCACCCATTGGAAGCTCGAGGAGACGTTCGGGCCGGATCCGCGGGCGCCGCTGGCGAGCCTGATCACCTGCAATCTGGAAACCGGGCGGACGCACCAAATCCGCGTGCACATGGCCCATATCGGGCACCCCGTGCTCGGCGATGCGCTCTACGCTCGAGGCTTCGCCAGCAAGAGCAGCTTGCTCGGCGCGGAGTCCAAGGCGATCTATCTGACCGTTCGCCGCCAGGCGCTGCATGCCGCGCTGCTCGGGTTCGAGCACCCGGTGACCGGTGAAATGCTGGAGTTCAGAAGCCCGTTTCCGCCGGACCTCGCCCGGCTCCACGAGGTGCTGCGGACAAATCCATGACACTGGGTTGACGGCTACGCATGCAACTCGGGAGTAGCCAGCCGGTTATCTCGTCCAACGGGGTCACTCATCAGCATGCCCGCTGACCATTGCGAATTTGTAATGCCGCAATGCATCATACGGGCCTTATGCTCTTCCGGCCGCATCCTATATCCTTGAGTCGCGCAATCGACCCATCGTGGCTGCGCCGGAGCCTGCCGAAAGCGGGGGCTCCACTGGAGGTTTGTTATGGCTGCTGCCTTACCAATGATTTCCGGCGAAAGTGGACTGTCGCGGTATCTCAACGAGATCCGCAAGTTCCCGATGCTGCAGCCGGAAGAAGAATACATGCTCGCCAAACGCTGGAAGGAGCATGAAGACCCCGATGCCGCCCACCGTCTCGTCACCTCGCATCTGCGCCTCGTCGCCAAGATCGCGATGGGCTATCGCGGCTATGGGCTGCCGATCGGCGAAGTGATTTCCGAGGGCAACGTCGGCCTCATGCAGGCCGTCAAGCGCTTCGAGCCGGACAAGGGCTTCCGTTTGGCGACCTACGCGATGTGGTGGATCCGCGCGTCGATTCAAGAATACATCCTGCGCTCCTGGTCGCTCGTGAAGATGGGCACCACCGCCAGCCAGAAGAAGCTGTTCTTCAACCTGCGTAAGGCGAAGAGCCAGATCTCGGCGCTGGAGGAGGGCGATCTGCGCCCCGATCAGGTCGAGATCATTTCGACCAAGCTCGGCGTCAGCAAGCAGGACGTGATCGACATGAACCGCCGGATGTCCGGCGACGCCTCGCTCAATGCGCCGTTGCGCGAAGAGGGCGAAGGCGAGTGGCAGGATTGGCTGGTCGACAGTTCGGCGAGCCAGGAGAACCTGCTGGTCGATCGCGAGGAGAGCGACAACCGCCACGGCGTGCTGCACAGCGCGCTCGGCGTGCTGAACGATCGCGAGCGCCGCATTTTTGAGGCGCGACGCTTGGCCGACGACCCGATCACGTTGGAAAACCTGTCCGACGAGTTCAACATCTCCCGCGAACGCGTGCGTCAGATCGAGGTGCGCGCTTTCGAGAAGGTCCAGGCGGCGGTGAAAAGCGGCATGGCCAAGCTGGAGGCGCCGGTTCCGGTGCTTTCGAGGCCGGTCGCGCAGATCGGCGCCTAGCGCTTCGCATTCCAGACACTGAAAAGGCCGCGATGTTCGCGGCCTCTTTTTCGTCGGCCCGGCGGCGGCCCGGCGTAATCGAGCGGATCAGCCGCGCGCGTCAGACCAGCGCGCCGGACCTAGATGTCGTCGGGTGCGTCGACGGCCTCGGGCTTCGGCGATGCGCCGTTGAGCTGAGACTTTTGCTGCACCTTCATCTCGCGCTCCGCGGCCTCCCAGAAATCCTGGTGCTTGCCGTCCGGGCGGCCTGCCTGGACCCAGAGTTCGTAGGCGCGATGGCGGACGTGGTACTCGAATTCATCATCCATGGACGCATCCTGACGTTCAAGGGCCGTCCTGCTCGAAGCGAAGCCGAACGGCCGGGCCGGACTTCGTGTGACCCCGGCGTTCAAACACCGATGAGTCGCGCGCAGTGCGCAGCATAAAGAGGCACCGGGTCAACGCACCATGCATCGGTCCCGGTCGATCGACGTCACCATCTTATGCATGCACTGCGAAAGCCCAAAGAAAAATCCGAGTGACTTTACCGCATTGCGCGACGCGCACGGTGGCATGCGTCGTTCCGTCCCAAGATTTTGTGCCTGCGAGCCTGTCCGATTCCGCCTCCCGATCGTTTCTGGGCGTCATCGAAGAGGAGGCCCGCATGTCAGACGTGACCCGCCGTACGATTCTCGCTTCGACCGCCGGTGTCGCGGCATCGGGCTTGATCAAGCCGGCATCGGCTCAGGACCAGCCACCAGCGCTGTTCGGCCGTGCCGACGGCGACACCGTGACGCTGCCGCCGCTCCATGCGGCAAGCGAAGGCGGCGAGACCCTGGCGAACCCGCAACCGCCGGGCAAACGCCTGGGTGTCGCGATCGTCGGGATCGGCCATCTTACGCTCGAACAGATCATGCCGGCTTTCGCCGAAGCCAAGAATGTCCGCTGCACTGCCTTGGTGAGCGGTCACCGTCCGAAGGCGCTGGCGATCGCCGCGCAGTACGGTGTCCCGGATACCAGCGTCTACGATTACGCGTCGTTTGATGCGATCAAGGACAATCCCGACGTCCACATCGTCTACATCGTGCTGCCGAACGCGATGCATGCCGAATTCACCCAGCGTGCCGCCGCGGCCGGCAAGCACGTGCTTTGCGAAAAGCCGATGGCCGCAACTGTCGCCCAGGCCGAGCAGATGGTGAAGGCGTGCCGCGATGCCGGCCGCAAGCTGATGATCGCTTATCGTTTGCAATACAACGGCACCCATCGGGCGCTGGTCGAGCTCGTGCGCAGTAAGGCGCATGGCGAGCTGCGGATGATCGAGGCGGTCAATTCGCAGAACGACGCGGCGATCGGCCAGTGGCGCCAGATCAAGGCGATGGCGGGGGGCGGGTCGCTGCCCGACGTCGGGCTCTACTGCCTCAATGCTTTCCGCTACATAACCGGCGAAGAGCCGATCGAAGTCACCGGGCACATCACGCAGCCGAAGGACGACCCGCGCTTCCGCGAGGTCGAGGATCTCGCAACCTTCACGCTGCGCTTTCCCTCCGGCGTCCTCGGCGTCGGCTCGTCCGGCTACAGCGGCTACAACAGTCGGCGTCTGCGCGCGATGGCAACCGACGGTTGGGTCGGCCTCGACCCTGCATTCGCCTACAACAATCTCGCCATGCATATCGGACACAAGGCTGGCAAAGCCGACGTGCGGGAGCAGCGCGTGTTCGAGCCGAAGAACCAGTTCGCGGTCGAAATGGACCATTTTGCCGAAGCCATCCGCGCCGATCGCGAGCCGCATACCCCGGGGGAGGAAGGCTTGCAGGATCAAAGGATCCTCGCTGCGATCTACGAGGCCGCGGCGAGCGGCATGCCGGTCAAGCTGCCGGCGGTGACCAAGCTCGACGCCTTTCGTGGTCCGATCGGACTTTAGCGCAACTGCCAGGAATCATCACACCGCCGTGCAACCTCCTCGCGGATGTTGTGTTTGAGGAAAATGACACAGCCCGAGAATGCCACCCCTGTCGTACTCGTCGTCGATGACGAAGCCCTGCTTCGCTGGCACGCTGCCGACCTGTTGTCGTCTGCAGGGTATCAGGTGGTGGAGGCCGACGATGCGGCCAGCGCTCTGCGGATCATCGAGGATCGTGGGGATATCAGGCTGCTGTTCACCGACGTGCAGATGCCGGGGCGGACCGGTCTGGATCTCGCGCGGGAAGTTCATGAGCGCTGGCCGAACGTGCTTCTGCTGGTCACATCCGGCGGCGTCAAGCTGGCCGATTCCGAAATTCCGGATCACGGTCGTTTTGTCGCCAAACCTTATGAGGAGCGCGATCTTCTCCAGCATGTCGACGGGCTGATTGCCGAGCCGCCTGTCACTTAGCCGAACGCGTTCTATGAGTATCGCTCGAAAAATGGTTTTGACAAAAACCTGATTCCATATGCACCTCATTGAAGAGACCGCATAACTAAGCGCCCACATCGTACCCCGATGCTTAAGCCGGCTCCCAAAAGGCGGGCCGCGTCTGCGACAGACGCCCGCCGATGCGCACCGGCGCCACCTGGATCGCGTGGCCGGACGCATCGGTCTCGACGGCGATGCCACACAGCGTCGCCGGACCCATCGCCGGCTCGAACCGGCTGCCTGGCACTTTTCGCGTCATCCGGCGGATCGGCTCTTCCTTTTCCATGCCGATGACGGAGTCGTAATCGCCGGTCATCCCGGCATCGCTCATATAGGCCGTACCGCCGGGAAGGATCTGATGGTCGGCGGTGGGCACATGCGTGTGCGTGCCGACGACGAGCGAAGCGCGGCCGTCGACGAAATGGCCGAACGCCTGTTTCTCGCTGGTGGCTTCGGCGTGGAAATCGATGATCGCAGCGTCGCAGACCTGGCCCAGCGGGCAGGCTTCGAGTTCGGCGTCGATGGCGGCGAAAGGATCGTCCATCGCGTCCATGAACGTCCGGCCCATCGCGCTGGCGACGAGCACGCGATGCCCGCTTTCGGTGTCGATCAGAGCCGTCCCGCCGCCAGGCGTGCCCTTGGGATAGTTCATCGGCCGGATCAGGCGCGGTTGGCGGGTGATGAAGACGAGCGCCTCGCGCTGGTCGAAGGAATGGTTGCCGAGCGTGATGCAGTCGGCGCCGGCTTCCAGAAATTCCGTGCAGATGGTCTCCGTGATACCGAAGCCGCCGGCCGCGTTCTCGCCGTTGACGACGACGCAGTCGAGCGCCCAGCGTCGGCGCAGGTCGGGCAGCGTCGACAGAAGGATCGCGCGGCCGGCCCGGCCGATGATGTCGCCGATGAAGAGAAGACGCATTCAGGCTTCGGTCGCGCTGGCGATGAGCTCGCGTTCGGTCAGCACGAAATCCAGGGCCTGGTCGTGCGGCTCGGACGGCACGCTCGGCACTTCTTGCGCGGCATAGCCGACGCCGATCGCAACCACCGTCTTTTCAGCGCGTAGCGCCGCCAGGCTGCGGTCGTAGAAGCCGGCGCCGTAGCCGATGCGGTGGCCGCGCCGGTCGAAGGTGATGAGCGGGACGAAGAGAAGGTCCGGCATGAGAACCGGTTCTGCAGGATTGGGCGACGGGATATTCAGCCTGCCGATCATCATATCATCGCCAGGCTTCCACTGGCGAAACACCAGTGGCTCGCCGATCCGGCCGGTGACCGGCAGCGCGACCGTGAAGCCCGCGGCGGCAAGCGCTTCGAGCAGCGGCAGCGTCAAGATTTCGTCGCCGATCGACCAGTAGGCGGAGACGACCTTGGCATTGTGCTCGCGCGCCAAGGCTGGCCCCATGTCGGCGAGGCGGGTCGCGAAATCGGCGGCGACCTCGGTGGTGACCGCGCTGCGGGCCGCGAGAGAGGCGGCGCGCATGGCCGGTTTGTCGAGAAGCGTCGTCATGAGACCCAAAAAACTGTGCGGGCCACGATGGCCGTGGGACATCGACCCCGGGAACCTACAACGTAGGTGGGCGCCATATGCACAAGCCCACGGGCAAGCACAGGGACAGCTCCCTTGAGATCGATAAGGCCCCGGGAATACAGATCCAACACGCACCCCGCAGCGCCGCTTGGTCAATGTAGGGCATCACGCGTCCCCGCGCTAGGGCCGGGGCGCCGGCTATCGCGTCCCGAAAATCGCGCTTCCGACGCGCACGTGCGTGGCGCCGAGCTGAATGCCGAGCTCGAAATCCGCGCTCATCCCCATCGACAAGGCAGGCAGGTCGTTGCGGGCCGCGATCACATTCAGCAGCGCGAAGTGCGGCGACGCCTGATCATCGACCGGTGGTATGCACATCAGCCCGGCGATCGCGAGCCCGTAGGTCTCGCGGCAGGTCTTGACGAAGGCGTCGGCATCTTCGGGCAGAATGCCGGCCTTCTGCGGCTCGGCTCCGGTGTTGACCTGGACGAAGAGCCGCGGCCGACGATCGAGCCTGTCCATCGCCTTGGCCAAGGCCTCGGCGATCTTGGGCCGGTCGATCGTCTCGATGACGTCGAAGGTCGAGACCGCTTCCTCGGCCTTGTTGGACTGCAGCGGGCCGATGAGGTGGAGATCGAGTGCGCCGAACCGCTCGCGCAGGGCGGGCCATTTGCCCATCGCTTCCTGCACGCGGTTTTCGCCGAACACGCGCTCACCGGCCTCCAGCACCGGGACGATGGCATCGGCCTCGAAGGTCTTGGAGACGCAGACGAGCGTCACCGCGTCCGGCTCGCGCCCGCAGTCGCGGACCGCGCGGCCGATGCGCGCGCGGACTTCCGCGAGGCGATCGGTGGCCGTCGAATTGCGGTGCGTCGTCATATGCAGACACTCTCTCGTCCGGCAGTCCGGAATTTCGGTCACATTTTCTTGCGTCGCGGTACGACGCCGGCGCGTTATGTCACTGCCGGATGACTGACACAGCCTTTATCGCCTGGAAATGCCCATGATCGCGCGTCGCCACCTTATCCTGCCGATCGCCGCGGTCATCGCAGCGCCGTCGTTGCCGCTTGCCGCCCATACGCCCAAGACGTCGCCTGCCGCGATGCCGGAGCGCTATGACGATCCGCTCGGCATCGGTCTCGAGGGCTGGCTCTATCCCGCGCCCGTTCACTTTTTCCAACTGTCGATCGACGGCCAGATCGTGCGCATGGCCTACATGGATATTGCGCCCAAAGGCACTTCCCGCAACCAGACGGTCGTCCTGCTGCACGGCAAGAACTTCGATTCGTCCTACTGGGCCGGGCCGATCGAGGACCTGAGTGGGGCTGGTTATCGCGTCATCGTGCCGGATCAGATCGGCTTCAACAAATCCTCAAAACCAGACCTCGCCTATTCCTTCGACATGCTGGCCGAGGCGACCATCAATCTGCTCGGCAGCCTGCAGGTGCACGAGGCGACGATCATCGGCCATTCCACCGGCGGCATGCTCGCGGTGCGCATCGCCACGGCCTTTCCCGAGCATGTGCAGAAACTCGTCCTCGAAGATCCGATCGGCCTGATCGACTACCGTCGCTATATCCCGCCGCAGACGACGGACACGCTGGTCGCCAACGAGCGTCGCCAGACGGTGGCAAGCTACCGCGCCTTCGTCCGGCATTTCTTTCCATTGTTGCCGGCGGCTGCGATGGAGCCGTTCGTGGAATGGCGGATGCGCGTCGCGCAGAGCAGCGAATACGAACGGTTCTGCAAGGCTTCCGCGCTGACCTACCAGATGATCTACCGCGAGCCGGTGCGCGACGAATATCGCGACATCCGCGCCAAGACGCTGATGTTCGCGGGCACCGCCGACGAATCCGCGCCGCTGAAAGCTTACGCGCCGCCCGAGATCGCCGCCAAAATTCCGTCGATCCCCCAGGCCGCCCCTGACGCGGTGAAGGATATCCCGAACGCCCGCCTCGTCAGCGTCCCGAACGTCGGCCATGTGCCGCATCTCGAAGCGCCGGATCTGTTCCGAAAGACCCTTCTCGACTTTCTCGCGGGCTGACCGATGTCTTGAAAACCTTTTGGAGGGTTTTCATGACTGACGCCAATCGCCGCGACCTGCTGATCGCGCCACTGCTGATGGCCTTGCCGCAGCTTCTCATGGCCGGCAGTGCCAGCGCGGCGCCCGACCCGAGCAAGACGATCATCGTCCCGCCCAAGGATCTCGTCTTCAAGACCTCGCTCAACGCACCACCCCAGAGCATCGAGGTCGCTGATATCTACTCGAAACAGTCCGAGCCCGGGCTCTATATGAACCTGACCAAGTGGTATCCTGGCTGGATGAGCGCGCCGCATTTCTACGAGACGGACCGCGTCTGCGTGGTCGTCTCCGGCACCTGGTGGGCGACGAGCGGCGACGACTTCGATCCCGAATCCACCATTCCCGTCGCAGCCGGAAGCTTCGTCCGGCGCGTCGCTCATACGAGCCACTACGACGGGGTGAAGGCCGGTGAGAAGGAGCCGGTGATCATCGCGATCTGCGGTATCGGGCCGATCAAATTCCACGCCGTCGATCCGTCGAAGCCGGCGGTGCGGAAGGTCTAGGCGCTCGATAGGTCTCGCGGTGACGGCATCGCTGCGCCATTCTGCATTCGTTAACTCGACGCGCGGATGTTATGGTAGCACCACGACCTGTCGCCGCGAGTCAGAGCGATGCCCCAAACACCAGCCAACCCGATTCCGGTCAGCTCGCGCTTCCTCATGCCGGCTGTCATCTGCCTGATGTTCGTCATCGCCGCGGTCTTCTATGTCCGGACGGCACAGGACGACGTGGACCGCTATCCCCGATGCTTCATCGAAGATTGCGGTCATCTGAACTAGGCGCAAACGAAAGGCCGCCCGAGAGCGGCCTTTCTTATTCAGTGCAACGCGCGGGCGCCCGCATCGGCCGGCGGTGCCGCGAGCACCGGTTCGCGAAGATCGCCGATGATCAGCCCGTCAGGCCCGACGCCGATGGTGATCTCCGTGCCGTCCAAGGCCTCACCGGCGAGAATCTTCTCCGCCAGCGGATCCTGCACCGCCTTCTGGATCACCCGCTTCAGCGGACGCGCGCCATAGGCGGGATCGTAGCCTTTCTCGGCCAGCCACGTGCGCGCCGCCGGTGACAGATCGAGTGTGATCTTGCGATCCTCGAGCAGCCGCGCGAGCCGGCTCAGCTGAATGTCGACGATCGCCCCCATGTCCTGCCGTCGCAGACGGTGGAACAGGATGATCTCGTCGACGCGGTTCAAGAACTCCGGCCGGAAGTGCGAGCGCACCACCTGCATCACTTCGTCGCGTACTGCGCCGGAATCGTCGCCGTCGGGCTGCATCACCATGATGTCCGCGCCGAGGTTCGACGTCATGATGATCAGAACGTTACGGAAATCGACCGTCCGGCCCTGACCGTCGGTCAGCCGCCCGTCGTCGAGCACCTGCAGCAGCACGTTGAAGACATCGGGATGCGCCTTCTCGATCTCGTCGAACAGCAGGACCTGATAGGGCCGTCGGCGTACGGCTTCGGTCAGCGCGCCGCCTTCTTCGTAGCCAACGTAGCCCGGAGGCGCGCCGATCAGGCGGGCGACCGAGTGCTTCTCCATGTACTCCGACATGTCGAGGCGGACCAGCGCCGTCTCGTCGTCGAAGAGGAACGAGGCGAGCGCCTTGGTGAGCTCGGTCTTGCCGACGCCGGTCGGGCCTAAAAACATGAACGAGCCGATCGGCCGGTTCGGATCCTGCAACCCGGCGCGGGCGCGCCGCACCGCGGTCGACACGGCTTTCACCGCTTCGCCCTGGCCGATGACGCGCTGGGCGATCATGTCCTCCATGCGCAGCAGCTTGTCGCGCTCGCCTTCCAGCATCTTGTCGACCGGCACGCCGGTCCAGCGCGATACGATCTGCGCGATGTGGTCAGGAGTTACCGCCTCTTCGAGCAACACGCTGCCGCGCTTGGCCTCGGTTTCCGCCAGCGCCTTTTCGAGCTCCGGAATAACGCCGTAGGTCAGCTCGCCGGCGCGCTGGTACTCGCCCTTGCGCTGCGTCTGCAGCAGCTCGTTGCGCGCGGCCTCGAGCCGCTCCTTGATCTTCTGGGCGCTGCCGAGCTTGTTCTTCTCCGCCATCCAGCGCTGGGTCAGCTCCTGCGAGCGTTCCTCCAGATCGGCCAGCTCGGTCTCGAGTTTTACGAGCCGGTCCTTTGAGCCGGTATCGGTCTCCCTTTTCAGCGCTTCCTGCTCGATCTTGAGCTGGATGACGCGGCGATCCATTTCGTCGAGCTCTTCCGGCTTGGAATCGACCTGCATGCGCAGGCGCGAGGCTGCCTCGTCGACGAGATCGATGGCCTTGTCCGGCAAAAACCGATCGGCGATGTAGCGCTGCGACAGCGTCGCCGCCGCGACGATCGCCGCATCGGTGATGCGCACGCCGTGATGCAGCTCATATTTTTCCTTCAGCCCGCGCAGAATCGAGATCGTGTCGCTGACCGTCGGCTCCGAGACGAAGACCGGCTGGAAACGCCGCGCCAGCGCCGCGTCCTTCTCGACGTGCTTGCGATACTCGTCGGGCGTCGTCGCGCCGATGCAGTGCAACTCGCCGCGCGCCAACGCCGGCTTCAGCAGGTTGGAGGCGTCCATCGCGCCCTCGCCCTTGCCGGCGCCGATCAGCGTATGCATCTCGTCGATGAAGAGGATGACGCCGCCGGCCGCCGCCGTGACCTCGTTGAGCACGCCCTTCAGACGCTCCTCGAACTCGCCGCGATATTTCGCGCCGGCGATCAGCGAGCCCATGTCGAGGGCAAGCAGCTTCTTGTCTTTCAAGCTTTCCGGCACGTCGCCGTTGACGATGCGCAGCGCCAGGCCTTCGACGATGGCGGTCTTGCCGACGCCGGGCTCGCCGATGAGGACAGGGTTGTTCTTGGTGCGGCGCGACAGCACCTGCACGGTGCGACGGATCTCCTCGTCGCGGCCGATGACCGGATCGAGTTTTCCCGCACGCGCCGCCTCGGTGAGGTCGCGGGCGTATTTCTTCAGCGCGTCATAGGCGTTCTCGGCCGAGGCGTTGTCGGCGGTGCGGCCCTTGCGCAGGTCCTCGATCGCCGCGTTCAGCGTCTGCGGGGTCACGCCCGCCTTGTCGAGAATCTTGCCGGACTCGGTCGTCTTGTCCATGGCCAGCGCCAGCAGCAGCCGCTCGACGGTGACGAAACTGTCGCCGGCCTTTTGCGCGATCTGCTCGGCGCTATCGAGCACGCGGGCCAGCGCCGGCGCGAGATAGACGTTGCCGGCCCCAGACCCCTGCACCTTGGGCAGTTTCGCCAGCGCGAGTTCGGTCTGCTGCAGCGCGTCGCGCGAGCGGCCGCCGGCGCGGTCGATGAGCCCGGAGGCAAGGCCTTCCGGATCGTCGAGCAGAACCTTGAGAAGATGTTCGGGCACGAACTGCTGATGGCCTTCGCGCATGGCTAAGCTCTGCGCGCTCTGGATGAAGCCGCGCGACCGCTCCGTATATTTTTCGATATTCATTAAGTCCCTCCTGCACGCGCATCCGTCCCGTAGCGGCGGTGTGCGTCTTTCGATCGGCCCCATAAGGCGGCCTCGCCAGATGTAGGATGAGCGTGGCGTTCCGTTAAGGGGCGGGCTCTCGGCGTGGATCAACTGGCGAAAAAAAAGCCTGAGACGGGGACCGCCTCAGGCTTTTTTCGATGATAGCGCGGCGGCTTATTCGCCGACGGGATCGGGCGTCGGCGCCTCGTGCGCGACGTCACCCTCGGGCCCGGCGAACTCGGCCTTGGTCCTGCGGCGGCGGCGGGGGCGCAGCGCGAACTCGCCGGTCTCGCCAGCGGCGTCAGGCGCGGACGACGGCGCATCGCTCGTGGCGATCGACTCGATTACCGGCTGTGGCGCTTCCGGCTGGATGCGGACCGGCGTGGTGATGAAGGCAGGCAGGCCGTTGATCGCGGGCTCGATATCGGGCTGACGCGATTCGCGGGGTTCGCGCGGCTGACCGTTCTCGCCGCGGAAATCGCGGTTGCGGTTGTTGCGCGGTCCGCGGTTGTCGAAGTCGCGGTTCTGGCCGTTGCGATCCTGGGGCGCGCGCTCCTGCTGCGGGGCGCCGTCCTGGCTGGGCCGATCCTGGCTGTTGCGATCGCTGTAGGGGCGCTCTGCGTAGGCTGGGCGCTCGCCCCTGTTGTTGCGATCCTGGTTGTTGCGGTCCCGATTCTCATAGCGCGGACGCTGGTCCGGGCGATCCGACTGGCCCTGACGGTCCTGATAGGGCCGGTCCGGCTGCGGCGGACGGTCCTGGCTCTGACCGTCCTGGCTCTGGCGATTCTGGTTGGAGCGGTCGTAACGCTCCTGGCGCGGTTCGTAAGCCGGACGCTCGTTGCCGGCGTTGTAGGCGGGGCGCTCGACGTAGGGCTGAGGGGCAGGCTGCGGCGGGGGCGTCACCACCCGCTCGGCCGGCGAGGCGAAGCGATCCGGCAGCGCGCTGAAATCATCGTCGCCGTCGTCGTCGTCGGCTTCAACCTGCTCACCCGCGGGGCGCTGGTAGCCATAGGCTGCCTGCTGCTGGGCCTGCTGAGCGGCGGCAATCAAGCGGAAATAGTGCTCGGCATGCTGAAGATAGCTCTCCGCCATGACCGGATCGCCGGAGGACTGGGCATCGCGCGCCAGCTGCAGGTATTTCTCGCCGACGTGATGGGCCGTGCCTCTGATCTTCACGTCCGGGCCGTTAGATTCGTACGACCGGGTGAGAGGGTTCGGCCCCTTGCGATTACTGCTGTTGCTACTGTTGTTATTGTTGTTGCGGCCGCGCATGCGTTTGTTCTGACCAGGTCTCATCGATGATCCTTGAGTGGCATCGGTGTTGATCGTTCCGCGACAGCGCCGAAGTCGGCGTGTCGCCTTGTCTGAAGGTCGTCTCGCGAGACGGACGTTGAACCAAGGGAACGAATGATTTTGGCTCTCCAGCCAAGTCGCGAATGCACCGGATATGCACCGCGGCAGTTTCAATGGGCGAAAAAGTCTTTGATGTTTGGCAAAGAGCTCGCAGCTCTTTTGCTGCGCCAACCATCAACCCAATTCAATGCGGCTCATCACTCGCGCGTTCCGCGTTGTCACGCCGGAAAGCCAGAGGAATGGACGTCAACCGCTGCGTCGCTAGACGGCGAAAGACTGTCGTTGGCTAAGAGGCATACTCGCTTTCTTAGCGAACGCCAAGCGGTTTTCCCTGCATTTACCCTATTTCCACGTAGGTGTGATGCGCCGCAGCCACGATCAAGTCGCTTCTCCGGTTCTGCGCCCGAAAACAACGCGCTCGTGCCCGCCAAGATCGCGCCGAACGCCGATGGTCTCCAGGCCGGAAGCCCGCATCGCGGCCTCGATCGCCTGGCTCTGGGTCCAGCCGCCCTCGAGGGCGGCGAAACCGCCCGGCGCGAGAAGGCGGGGGAGCTCCGGGACGATCACCCGGTAGGGATCGAGCCCGTCCGCCCCGCCGTCCAGCGCATCGGGGGGATCATAGCCGGCGACCTCGGGTTCGAGGGCGACCAGTTCCGCGTGACTTATATAAGGAGGGTTGGCGACGACGACGTCGAAAGGGCCAGCCAGACCGGCGCCCCAAAAGCCTTGCACGATGGCGCCGCGACCCTCGAAGCCCAGCGCCCGCATGTTGGCCTCGGCGACTCGACAGGCCGCGAAGGAGCGATCGACGCCGATGCCATACGCGTGCGGGCACTCATGCAGCAGAGCGCAGAGCAGGGCGCCGGATCCGGTCCCCAGATCGAGCAGCCGGAGAGGCCGGGATCGTTGCGGGCCCAACGCGTCGAGCACCGCCTCGACCACGGCCTCTGTGTCGGGGCGGGGGTCGAGCACATCCGGCGTGACGACAAAGGGCAGGCCCCAGAATTCCGTGCGACCGAGGATGCGGGACACCGGCTCGTGGCGTAGACGGCGCGCGGCGAAGGCAGAGAGAGGCGTGGCGGCGGCACCGAGCGGCAGATGCGGGTCGCGGATCAGGCCGGCGTGATCGATCGCCAGTACCGCGCATAGCAGCAGGCGGGCATCGAGCTGCGCCGATTTAAGGCCGGCGTCGGCGAAGGCGCCGGCGAGCGATCGCTGGGCCTGGGCCCGCGTGGTTGTCGCCGCGAGATCGGCAGCGCCGGCCTGCACCGTCGGAGCGGGAGCCACCGCCGGCTAGACCAACCCGTAGCGCAGCAGCGAAAAGAAGAACCGCGCCTTGGAGACCCGGACGCGCTCCCGCGGCGCCTCGAAGCCGCGGGCGACGACGCCCCTGAGGATGGCGCTATAGGCGTCGTCCATGATCCGGCATGGCTTGACGCTGGCGCGCGGGCAGCGATCCATGATCCGCTCGGCCTCGGCGAAGTGATCCTGCGCGCGGGCGACCACGGGTTTGCAGGCCGCCGGCAGACGTGGATCGGCGGCCACGCTCAGCGGATCGTGGCTGGTGATTCCCGCTGCCTCCAGTGCCTCCTTGGGAAGATACAGGCGATCGATGCCGGCGTCCTCGTCGATGTCGCGGAGGATGTTGGTGAGCTGCAGCGCCTTGCCGAGGTGATGGGCGAGGCCTTCGCGCTCTGCCAGCGGCGGGCCGAAAATGCAGACGGAGAGGCGGCCGACGGCGCTCGCCACACGGTCGCAATAAAGCTCCAGCTTGTTCCAGTCCGGGGCCTGAATATCCTCGACGACGTCCATGTCCATGCCGTCGATGACGGCGATGAAGTCCTCGCGGCGCAGGCCGAAATCGCGGATCGCGACGGCGAGGTCGCGCAAAGCCGGTGGTGGCGTCGCGCCACTATAAAGCGCGTTGATGTCGGCGCGCCATTGCTGCAGGGCCGCATGCCGTTCCGGCCGCGTACCGCCCTCGTCGGCTATGTCGTCGACGAGGCGGCAGAAGGAATAGACCTCGTACATCGCCTGGCGTTGCGGCTTCGCGAGGATGCGCATGGCGAGATAGAACGAGCTGCCTTTCGCCCGGCCGGCGCTGGCGTCTTGCGTTGTTTCGACCTGCGTCATGCTCATGCGAGCCCCGATGTGTGGCGAACCGGCGCCGCGCGGCCGAAGCGGCCGCCGATTCCGGCGCCGAGCCCGAGCACCGCCTGGAACAGCGCGCCGGTCTTGGAAAGGTGGACCGTCTCGCTCAGCGGATCGCGGGTGATCAGCCAGCCGTTCAGTTTTTGCGCCAGGCGGGCGATGATCGCCGTCTCCAGGCACAGCCGCCAGTCCTTGACCTGCGGCGACAACTCGCTGCCATGGGTGACCAGCGCGGCGTTCTTCAGGGCGAGATCGCGCAGCACAATGCGCAGCGGCACGGACGCGCGGGCCTCGCCCAGCGCCTCGACCGTCAGGCCGTGCCGCGCCAGAGCGTCCAAGGGAATGTAGACCCGGTCAATCTCCCGGAAATCTTTGCCGCAGTCCTGCAGGTGGTTGATGATCTGCAGTGCCGCGCAGAGCGCGTCGTTGGCCGGCCAGGTGGTCTCCGCCTCGCCATGGGCGGCCAGCACGAAGCGCCCCACGGGAGCGGCCGAGTAGCGGCAATAGTGCAGAAGCTCGTCGAACGTCTCGTAGCGCAGCTTGGTCGCATCCATGCGGAAGGCGACGAGAAGGTCGAGCGCGTGGCGCGGCGTCAGCCCGGTCTCGGCGAGCGTGGCGCGGAGCGGCAGCGCCGAGGCGATGGCGTCGGAGCGGCCGAGCAGGGTCTCCTCGAAAAGGTCGAGCCGGGCCAGCTTCTCGTCGGCAGGCAACGTCGGGCTGTCGGCGATGTCGTCGGCGGCGCGGGCGAACTTGTAGAAGGCGAGCACCGTGCCGCGATGCTGCGGGGCGATGAGATGTGAGGCGACGGGAAAATTCTCGCCGGTCTCCGTCTTCGAGGCAGCGACCTCCTTTGAGGCTGTGCTCACCGGACTGGCCTGTGCAAAGACGCAAGGCTGCGGCGCGCCGCCAAAGCGGGTGGGAGAGGCATCAGGCGTCTGCGCATGCGCGGTCCATCGGGCTAACCATGAGATTTTGCGCATGGTTATAGGAGCCGGAGCCCAGGTGCAAAAGGCGGGACGCTGGTTTGCTCCAAGAATGGTGAAGACGGCGGCGCGACAATTCGCAAGCGGCCTTGTCGGTGCCTGGATTCGATAGGCATGCTATGCGACGGCGAATCGGAACCGTAGCCTTGAAAGCGACGGATTTTCGCAACCCTATGCGTCGCCAACCTATGCGTCACGTTGTACGACCTTTTGAGAGCGGTATCCGCACGATGGTTCAGAGAAAGTTGGGCGGCACCGCGATGCGGTGGCTGGCTCTTCCGGTCGCGGGCCTCATGCTCGGCGTGGTGCCGGCTGCGGCCGACACGCTGCGGGCGCATTATTCCGTCTCCCTCCTCGGCCTGCGCATCGGTGACGTCTACGCCGACGGGGCCCTCGGGCCGCAGACGTACAAGATGACGCTCAACGCCAAACTCACGGGCTTGGCCGCGATGGTGTCCAGCGTGAAAATGGCGCTGGCGTCGTCCGGCGCCGTGAAGCGTGGCACGCTGGCCCCGAGCGCCTACGCGACCAGCGCCGCCAACACCAACGAAACGCGGACCCTGCGCATGGCGCTGAATGCGGGCACCGTGCGCGCCGTCGAGATCATGCCGCCGCCGGAATTCCATGGCGAGCGCGTGCCGGTCTCCGAGGCCGACAAGCGCAATATCCTCGACCCCACCAGCGCCCTGATCATGACGGTGCCGCCCGGCGAGCCGCTGGTCGGTCCGTCCGCCTGTAACCGCACCCTGCCGATCTACGACGGCTACGCCCGGTTCGACATTCAGCTGAACTATGCCGGCGAGCGCGACGTCGCCATCGGCGGCTACAGCGGCCCGGTCTCCGTCTGTACCGCCCGCTATCGGCCGATCTCCGGGCATCTCGTGAACTCGAAGTCGACGCAGTTCATGGCCGACAACAACGAGATCGAAGTCTGGCTCGCGCCGATCGACCATGCCCATGTCGTCGTGCCGCTGCGCGTGTCGTTGCCGACGATGTCCGGGCATCTGCTGGTCGATGCCGTCGAATTCCAGACGTCGTCGTCCGTCGACGTGACAACGCATTGAGCCAGATGCCGCTTCTGGTCCGGCTGGCGATGCGCGACCTGCGCGGCGGCCTGACCGGGTTCGGCATTTTTCTCGGTTGCATCGCGCTGGGGGTCGCAGCGATCACCGGCGTCGGCTCGGTGTCGCACGCGCTGAGCGACGGCCTCGCCAAGCAGGGCCGGACTATTTTGGGGGGCGATGCCTCCTTCGATCTGATCCAGCGCGAGGCGAGCCCGCAGGAGCAGGCCTTCCTGTCGGCGCAGGGGACGCTCTCCCGAGTCTCCGTGCTGCGCGGCATGGCTCGGCGCGACGACGGCTCGTCCGCGCTGGTCGAGATCAAGGCTGTCGGGGCGGACTATCCGACCACCGGCACGGTGCTGCTCGAGCCGCCGCTGCCGCTGGGGGATGCACTCGGCAAGCGCGATGGCGCTTTTGGCGTGGTCGCCGACGTGGCGATCGGGGCGCGGCTCGGCCTCAAGGTCGGCGACACGTTTCATATCGGCGACGCGCTGTTCGTTTTGCGCGCGGCTCTCACGCAAGAGCCCGACAAGCTGGCCGCCGGCATCGGCTTCGGGCCCCGCGTGCTGATGTCCGACGCGGGCCTGAAGGCCTCGGGCCTGGTGCAGCCCGGCTCGCTCGTGCGCAACTTGTATCGGGTCGCACTGCCGGACGCTTTGCCGGGGCAGCCGGCCTCCAGCGGCAGCGTGCGCAGCCTCGCCGCCGAAACGGCCAAGGCGCTGCCTGATGCCGGCTGGGAAGTCCGCACCCGGGAAAACGTCTCGCCGCAGTTTTCGAAAGATCTCGACCGATTCACCCAGTTCCTCACGCTTGTCGGGCTGACCTCGTTGATCATAGGCGGCGCCGGCGTCGCCAATGCGATCCGCGGCTTCGTCGACCGCAAGCGCCCGGCGATCGCCACCATGAAATCGCTCGGCGCCACCGGCTCCTACGTCTTCGGGCTGATGCTGTTCGAGGTCATGCTCATCGCCGCCGTCGGCATCGTCATCGGGGTGATCGTCGGCGCGGCGATGCCCTTCGCGGTGGTCGCTGCCTTCGGTTCGATCCTGCCGTTCCCGCTCGCGCCGTCGATCTATCCAAGTCAGATCGCCGAAGGTTTTCTTTATGGCGGCTGGACGGCGCTGGCCTTTTCCCTGGCGCCACTGGGTCGCGCCCACGACATTCCGGTCTCCGCCCTGTTCCGCGATCACATCGAGCCGGATCGCGGCGGGTTGCGCGTGCGCTACCGCGCCATGGTGGTGGGCGCGGGCCTCTGCCTCGTCGCGACGATTCTGCTGCTGTCGGCGGAACGCTCGCTCGCCGTCTATTACATGGTCGCGACCGCTGCCGGCTTCGTCCTGCTGCGGCTCGTCGCAGTGGCGCTGATGGCCGGCGCCCGGCGCCTGCCGCATGCGCGCTCGGTCGCGCTGCGGCTCGCCGTGGCCAACATCCACCGGCCCGGCGCGCTCACCTCGTCGGTGGTGCTGTCGCTGGGTCTCGGCCTGGCGCTGCTGGTGTCATTGACGCTGATCGACGGCAACATCCGCGCGCAGCTCAACCGGACAAGCTCCGGCGAGACGCCGAGCTTCTTCTTCCTCGACGTGCAGAATTCCCAGGCCCAGCCCTTCAAGGACTTTTTGCGCGCCAAGGCGACCGACGGAAAGCTCGACTTCGTGCCGATGATGCGCGGCCGCATCGTCAAGATCAACGAGCGCCCCGCCGACAGCATCAAGCCCGGCGAGAAGGCCGCCTGGGTGCTGCAGGGCGATCGCGGCATCACCTTCGCCGCCGCCATTCCGACCGGCTCGACGCTGGTGAAAGGGGACTGGTGGCCCGCCGACTACACCGGCAAGCCGCTGGTTTCGCTGGAGACCGACATCGCCGCAGGTCTCGGCCTGAACCTCGGCGACACGATCAGCGTCAACGTCTTTGGCCGCACCATCACGGCCACCATCGCCAACACGCGAAAAGTCGACTGGCGCAAGTTTGGCATCAACTTCGTCCTGGTGTTCTCGCCCAACACCTTTGCCGGCGCGCCCTACAGCGATCTCGCTACGGTGACCTACCCGAAGGGCGGCGACACGGCGCGTGAACTGACGCTGTTGCGCGACGTCGCGCAGGCGTTTCCGAGTGTGACGAGCATCCGGGTCAAGGATGCGCTGGACGCGGTCGCCTCCGTCGTCGCGCAGCTTGCCACCGCGATCCGCGGCGCCGCCGGCGTCGCCCTGATCTCCTCGGTGCTGGTGCTGGCCGGCGCCCTGGCGGCGGGGCAACAGGCCCGGCTCTACGATGCTGTGGTGCTGAAGACGCTCGGCGCCACCCGGGCCCGGCTGCTTGCGGCTTTCCTGCTGGAATACGGCATCATCGGCTTCTGCACCGCCGTGTTCGGCGTTCTGGCCGGCTCTGCCGCGGCCTATGGCGTCGTTGCCAAGGTCATGCGGCTCGAGTTCGTGTTCCTGTGGCCGCAGGCCATCGGCGCGGCGGTCGTGGCGCTGGTCGTCACCGTGCTGCTCGGGCTAATCGGCACCTGGCGCATTCTGGGACGCAAACCGGCCCCATATCTACGCACCCTCTGACGAGAAGCCGTTACATTACGAAGGTTTAAGCTTGGCAGCCGGCTCGCGGCCTTGTGATGATTTGCGCGCCGGGCCATATTCCCCTCACGACGGTCCCGCCAGGGACGGCGCCCGGAGGCGGTCAAGCCTCCACAGTTCAGAGGGTTCTATGTCCGACTACGATCGCAATGCAGTCCGCTGGGGGCAGGGCTCCGCCCAGTCCCGAGGCGCAGTCGATCAGGGCCTGCGCTCCTACATGCTCGGCGTGTACAACAACATGGCCATCGGCCTCGTGATCACCGGCGTGATCGCATACCTGACCAACCAGCTTGCCGTTGCGCACGATGCCTCCCAGGCCTCGGCAATGATGCGCGGCATCCCGCTCACCGACTTCGGCGTCGCGCTTTACGGCTCGCCGCTGAAGTGGCTGGTGATGCTCGCCCCGCTCGGCTTCGTGATGTTC
>NZ_LMUU01000107.1:43181-73479 GCF_009765775.1 Beijerinckia sp. L45 | reverse complement strand
CGCTTTCTCGGCGGCGATGGGTCTGTCGCTCTCGTCGATCCTGCTGGTCTATACCGGCGCTTCGGTCTACCGCGCGTTCTTCATCACGGCCGCCGCGTTCGGGTCGCTCAGCCTCTACGGCTACACGACCAAGCGCGACCTCTCGCCGATGGGCTCGTTCCTGATCATGGGCGTGTTCGGCCTGATCATCGCCGGTCTGGTCAATGCGTTCCTGATCAAGTCGACCGGCTTCCAGTTCGCTCTGTCCGGCCTGTCCGTGCTGATCTTCTCCGGGCTCACCGCTTACGACACGCAGGCGATCAAGGAAATGTACTGGGCCGGCGACGGCTACGAGGCGATGACGAAGAAGTCGATCAACGGCGCGCTGATGCTGTACCTCGATTTCATCAACATCTTCCAGTCGCTGCTCGCCCTCACCGGGTCGCGCAACAACTAAACGGCCCGCACAGACTGATCTGCAAAAGCCCCGGTTCGCCGGGGCTTTTTTTGTGCGTGGGTTTTTCAGGCGTCATCGAACGGACGAGCACCCAGACGGGCGTGCTGAACCGTCAAGATCACGACATTGCCGCTGACTTCATCGAGCGGATAATATATTGAAGTACGATGTGTTGGCCGCAAGGATCTTGCGGATTCCCGGGATGTCTTGCCTCCGGCCGATCAGCGGGAGGCGGTGGATGTTTTCGCCCGTCGCAAAAATACGGTGTAGGATTGTCTCGCCTGCATCCGGCTCGCCGATTTCACGAAAATAGTCTGCGATAGCTTTAAGATCTTCAAGAGCTCGCTCGGAATACTCGAGGCTCACAACCGCAGGCGTTGCACGACCATGCCGAGATCTTTCTGAGAGGCAAAACGCCCGACTTTGCTTTGTTCGAGGCCTTCCATCACCGCGTCGCGGTGCCGCGGGTCGATTACCTCCGGCGCCCGGCCGTCGATCGTCTCAACGCGAACTTCACCCCGCAGATCGGGCTCGGCCGCCTCGCTGATTGGGATCCGTTTGTCGCCATCATCGATCATAGCGGCTAGTCTAAGTATTTTCATGACTTCGCAACTGTAACGCAGATCCCGGTCGCCTACGTCGTCACCAGCTTCAACTTCTTGTCCAACACCTCGATGACGCGCTTCAATTCCTGCCCGCGCTTGAGCACCAGACCGGCCGTCGTCGACACGCTGAAGGCGCCCTGTTTGCGCGCCAGCTTGGGGTTCTTTTCGATACGATAGAGCGGATATTCCGAGGCGCGTCGGAAGATCGAAAACACCGCCTTCTCGCGGGTGAAGTCGATGGCGTAATCGCGCCATTCGCCCTCGGCCACTTTGCGGCCGTAGAGGTTGAGGATTTCGCGCAGCTCCTGCCTGTCGAAGGTGACGGTTTCCGGAACGGGATGATGCGGGCTCGGCTCGGGACGGGTTTGCGGCCGCAAGAGCCGGATATCGCTTCGCTGCGCGTCGCCTGCCTGATCCTCGTTCACGAGCCCGCCGTTCGCTGCCTTGCCATAGGCCCGCCCATCGGCGGGTCTGAATCTCACCGGCATGATCGCGCGCCCGGAGCCATCGGGCAAGGGGCGGTTTCGGCGCGCGATCTCGTGATCGGGCCCGATCCAAATCCTTGTTTCTGCCAAGGTCCAGCCGCCGGGCCGCCCCGAGCGGCCTCTTACATGCCGCTATCGCGTCGTGTCCGATCCGATGGCGCCTCGGTATCGTCAGCCCCCCAGCCCGCCGGAGCACGGTCGGAACGGATCACTTTCAGACGCGCGATAACGAGCCGGCTCGAAGCATCGCTCCGGGCCGGTTCCGTTTGTTTCGGACCGCTTCGGCTGCGCTTTTCGACCGTCTGGCTTGAATTCCCCCGCCACTCACGCGATATCAGGGCCGCTTTTCGAGGCTGCGTGCCATCGCCGCATTGCCTGACGTCTGACGGAGCCACCACCATGACCACCGCCGAAGGGCCGATCCAGGATACGCCGGCCGAGGCCGCAGCCGGACAGACGCATGTCTTCCAGGCCGACGTCGCCCGCCTGCTGCATCTTATGGTCCACTCGATCTATTCCGAGCGCGACATTTTTCTGCGCGAGCTGATCTCCAACGCGGCCGACGCCTGCGAGAAGCTGCGCTACGAGGCGATCGCCAACCCGGCGCTGACCGCCGATGAAGAGCCCTTCGCGATCACGATCGGCATCGACAAGGATGCGAAGACGCTGACTGTTGCCGACAACGGCATCGGCATGTCGGAAGAGGATCTCAACAGCGCGCTCGGCACGATCGCCAGCTCCGGCACCCGCGCTTTTCTCGACAAGCTTGGGACCACCGAAGGCGCCGAGAAGCCGCAGATCAATTCCGACCTGATCGGCCAGTTCGGCATCGGCTTCTACTCGGCCTTCATGGTCGCCGACCACGTCGTCGTCGAGACCCACCGCGCCGGGACCGATCACGCCTATCGCTGGACGTCCGACGGCAAGGGCTCCTACGCCATCGCGTCGTTGCCCGCGGATGCCGCGCCGATGCGCGGCACCAAGGTCGTGCTGCACCTCAACGAGGCCTCGCAGGAGTATCTCGAAAGCTATCGCATCGAGCAGATCGTCCGCGACAACTCCGGCGCCATCGCGGTTCCGATCAAGCTGCAGGACGCCCCTGACGCCGAGATCAAATCCCTAAGCGAAGGCACGGCGCTGTGGGCCAAGCCGAAGAGCGCGGTGACGGAAGACGAGTACAAGGAATTCTATCAGAGCCTCGCCAACCAGTACGATTCGCCGGCGCTGACGATCCATTGGCGCGCCGAAGGGCGCCACGAGTACACCGTGCTCGCCTTCGTGCCCGGCTCGCGCCCCTTCGACCTGTTCGATCCAGGCCGCAAGGGGAAGGCCAAGCTCTACGTCCGCCGTGTGCTGATCTCGCAGGATGCCGAGCTACTGCCGAACTGGCTGCGCTTCATGCGCCTCGTCGTCGACAGCGCCGACCTGCCGCTCAACGTCTCCCGCGAGATGATCCAGGAGAGCGCGGTGTTTTCCGCGATCAAGAAGGGCGTCACCAATCGCATCGTCCAGGAGCTCACCAAGTTCGCCGAGACGAACAAGGACAGCTACGACATCGTCTGGGACAATTTCGGCAGCGTCCTCAAGGAGGGACTCTACGAGGATCCCGAGCGCCGCGACGCGATCTACAAGCTGACGCGCTTCGCCACCTCGACGCATCCCGAGGGCAAGCGCAGCCTCGCCGATTACGTCGCCGCGATGAAGGAAAACCAGACCGAGATTTATTACCTTCTCGGCGAGGATCTGAAGCGTCTGCAGTCCAGCCCGCAGCTCGAAGGGTTTCGCGCTCGCGGGCTCGAAGTGCTGATGCTGCCCGACCCGATCGACGCGTTCTGGATCGGCAACGCGCAGGGTTTTGAGGGCAAACCGTTCAAGTCGGTGTCGCAGGGCGCGGCCGACCTCAAGAACATTCCGCTCGAAGAGGGCAAGGAAGAGCCATCGCACGAAACCAGCGAAGAGCAGGTCTCGCTCTTCGCGCGGATGAAGGAGGTCCTCGCCGACTCCGTCGAGGACGTCCGCGCCTCCGACAGACTCTCCGAGAGCCCGGTGTGCCTCGTGGCGCAGGACCGCGGCCTCGACCGGCGTCTCGAGCGGATGCTGGCGGAGCACGGCCAGCTCGGCCAGGCGACCAAACCGGTGCTGGAGGTCAATGCTGCGCACCCGCTGATCACGGCCTTGTCCGGACACACCGACGCAGCGGCCTTCGAGGACATCGTCTGGCTGCTGCTCGACGAGGCCCGGCTGATGGAAGGCGAGAAGCCGGCGGACGCCCCGGCGTTCTCGGCGCGGCTCACGCGGATCCTGACCAAGGCGGCGCAATAACGCGGCTGGCCCCCTCCACCATGCTTCGCATCCCCCTCCCCTGCTTCGCAGGGGAGAATATCGCCGGCGATCCTCACCCGCGTCAGCGGGGGAGGGGGACCGCCGAAGGCGGTGGAGGGGGCGCCGCATCCCGTCTCGCTTTGGATCCCCCATGACCCGCCCGACCGTTTATATCATCGGCGCCGGCCTGTCCGGGCTCGCGGCCGCCGTAGCGCTGAGCGAGCGGGGCTGGAGCATCGTCGTGCACGAAGGCGCGCGGCAGGCCGGTGGGCGGTGCCGCTCGTATCACGACGCCACGCTCGACATGATGATCGACAACGGCAACCACCTGTTGCTGTCGGGAAACGCCGCAGCGCGCGCCTACTGCCGCCGCCTCGGCTCCGAGGCCCAGCTCGTCGGCCCGAAAGAGGCGTCGTTTCCGTTCGTTGACCTGGCCGATGGAGCTACCTGGACCCTGCGCCCGAACATGGGCCGCATTCCCTGGTGGATCTTTCGCGCGGACCGCCGGGTGCCCGGCACCAAGGCGTCGGACTATCTCGGCCTCGCGCGACTGATGCGCGCCGGCAAGAGCGACACGATCGCGTCGCGCATGGCCTGTGCCGGCCCGCTCTATCGTGCGCTGTGGCAGCCGCTGTTGCTCGCCGCGCTGAACACCGATCCGCCGGAGAGCTCGGCGGCGCTGGCCGCCGCCATCATCAAGGAGACCTTGGCCAAGGGCGGCGCGGCATGCCGCCCGCTGATCGCGGCCGACGGTCTCGGCGCGGCCTTCGTCGATCCCGCCTTGCGCTACCTCGCGGCCAAGGGGGCGAGCCTGCGCTTCGACCATCCGCTGCGGCGTCTGAAGCAGGAGAACGGCGCGGTGCAGGCGCTCGAGTTCAGCGACGAGACCATCGCGCTTGGACCGGACGACCGCGTGATCCTCGCTGTGCCCGCGCCGACGGCCGCGGCGCTGATCCCCGGCCTCTCCGCGCCGACCGCCTTCCGGTCCATCGTCAACGCCCATTTCAAGATGGCGCCGCCCAAAACCCTGCCGCCGATTCTCGGTGTCATCGGGGCCACCGTGGAATGGATTTTTGCCTTTCCCGACCGGGTGTCGATCACCATCAGCGGTGCCGATCGGCTGCTCGACGTGCCGCGCGACACATTGGTCGCGACGCTGTGGGACGACATCCAGCGCGCCACGGGAATCACCGACCCGCTGCCGCCGTGGCAGATCATCCGGGAGAAGCGGGCGACCTTCGCCGCGACGCCCGAGGAGGATGCCAAGCGGCCGGGCACCCGAAGCGCCCTGACCAATCTCGTCCTCGCCGGTGACTGGACGGATACCGGCCTGCCGGCGACGATCGAGGGATCGATCCGCTCCGGCAACAAGGCCGCCGCGGCGCTCGCTGTCGGTTAAGCAAGAGTTACCAAAGCGTTTCCTCGATCGATCAGCTAGGATAGAACAGCCCATCCACGCCTTCGTCCGACCGCCGTCCGACGCGGTCTCGCATGGGCGACCCATCACGGAGTTTCGAGACGTTGCAAGCGGCTACACTGTCCTCCCCGATTGGCTTCGATGGTCTCGACCAGTCGATCGGCCGCGCCGAGGCCGCGCTCCTCGATCTGCAGAACGCCGACGGGCATTTCGTGTTCGAACTCGAAGCCGACGTCTCGATCCCGGCGGAATATATCCTCTTTCATCATTTTCGTGCCGCGCCGATCCGCCCGGATCTGGAAGCCAAATTCGGCCGCTACATCCGCGACCGGCAGGCGGCGCATGGCGGCTGGCCGCTGTTCCAGGATGGCGCCTTCAACATCTCGTCCAGCGTCAAAGCCTACTTCGCGCTCAAGCTGATCGGCGACAGCCCGGATGCGCCGCACATGCGCCGCGCCCGCGAGGCGATCCTCGCCCATGGAGGCGCGGCGCAGACCAACGTGTTCACCCGCGCGGCGCTTGCGCTGTATGGCGAGGTGCCGTGGACGGCGATCCCGGTGATGCCGATCGAGATCATGCATCTGCCGAAGTGGTTTCCCTTCCACCTCGACAAGGTCAGCTACTGGGCGCGCACCGTGCTGGTGCCGATGATGGTCGTCATGGCCGCGCGGCCCGAGGCCAAGAATCCTCGCGGCATCGGCATTGGCGAGCTGTTCGTGATGCCGGCCGATGAGGTTCGCACCTGGCCCTCGGGCGCGCATCAGTCGACATTCTGGAAGATCGTTTTCGACGGGATCGACAAGGTTCTCCGGGTCGCCGAGCCGTTCTTTCCCAAACGGTCGCGGTTGAGCGCGATGCGGAAGGCCGAGGACTGGGTCACCGAGCGCTTGAACGGCAAGGACGGTCTGGGCGCGATCTATCCGGCGATGGCCTATTCCGCGATGATGTACGAAGTGCTCGGCGTCGCGCCTGACGATACCAGGTTGCTTCAAGCGCTTCGCGCGATCGAGGGGCTCATGGTCGAGCACGCGGACTATGCCTATCTCCAGCCCTGCGTCTCGCCGGTCTGGGACACGGCGCTGGCGTGCCATGCCTTGATCGAGGCAAACCAGGGCAACAACAGCGGCAAGATCAAAGCCGGGCTCGACTGGCTGAAGCCGCTTCAGGTGCTCGACGTCAAGGGTGATTGGGCGACCCAGAAACCCGACGTGCGGCCGGGCGGCTGGGCCTTCCAGTACAACAACGCGCACTATCCCGATCTCGACGACACGGCGGTCGTCGTCATGGCGATGGACCGGACGCGCAAGCACATCGCCTCGGATGCCGCCGAAGGGTACGACGCCGCGATTTCGCGGGCGCGCGAGTGGGTCGAGGGGCTGCAGTGCGCCAACGGCGCCTGGGGTGCCTTCGACGCCGACAACGACCACGAGTATCTCAACAACATCCCGTTCGCCGACCACGGCGCGCTGCTGGATCCGCCGACCGCCGACGTCACCGCCCGCTGCATCAGCATGCTGGCGCAGCTCGGCGAGACGCAGGAGTCGAGCCCGGCGATGAAGCGGGCCGTCGACTATCTGATCGCGACGCAGGAGAAGGACGGCAGCTGGTTCGGCCGCTGGGGCCTCAACTACATCTACGGGACGTGGTCGGTGCTCTGCGCCTTTAACGTCGCCAAGGTCGATCCGCAGTCGCCCGGCGTACGGCGTGCCGTGGCCTGGCTGAAGGCGATCCAGAACGCGGACGGCGGCTGGGGCGAGGGCGCGGAAAGCTATGACCACGACTATGCCGGCTATCGCGTCGCGCCGAGCACGGCGTCGCAGACGGCGTGGGCGCTGCTCGGCCTGATGGCGGTCGGCGGCGCGGAGGATCCCAGCGTCGCGCGGGGCGTGCGGTATCTCACGGCGACCCAGGCGGCGGACGGCTTGTGGGACGAGGCCCGCTTCACCGCCACCGGCTTTCCGCGGGTGTTTTATCTCCGGTATCACGGTTACGCGAAATTCTTCCCGTTGTGGGCGATGGCGCGGTTCCGCAATCTGAAGGCCAGCAACCATGGGCAGGTCCTGGCCGGGATGTAGCGAATAGGGGCTCGCCTTCCCGAGCCCGGAGTGACATTGCAAGGGCGCCGGATTCCCGAGAGCGCGCCATATGTCGACCGTCATGCAAACTATCATCGTCGCCTGCGGCCTGAAAGCCGAGGCCAAGATCGCGGCGGGGCCGGACGTTACGGTGATCGCGGGTGGTGGCGACGGCTTAGCTCTCGAAGCGGCGTTGACCGCGGCGGTCCGGCAGGGCGGGGCGCTCGTCAGCTTCGGCATCGCCGGCGGCCTGGCGCCTGAGCTTCGGCCAGGCGCCATCGTGGTGGCACGCCGCGTCATGGCCCCGAGCGGCCGATATTACGAAGCCAATATAATCTGGGCGCAGGCTTTGGCCGGGCGTCTGCACGCACCGCTGGCCGATTTCGCCGGGGTGGATACGCCGCTGGCTGGCGTCGCGGAAAAGGCGGCGCTGTTTCGCGATCGCGGCGCCTCGATCGTTGACATGGAGTCGCATATCGTGGCGCGGGTCGCGGCGGCCCATGGCCTGTCGTTCGCCGCGATCCGCGTGGTCGCCGACCCGGCGGAGCGGCAGTTGCCGCATGCGGCGACGGTCGGCATGCGAGCGGACGGGCGGGTGGATCTACCCGCCGTTCTCACGTCGCTGGCGCGGAATCCGCGTCAGCTTCCGGGGCTGATCCGGACGGCGTTCGATGCCCGCGCCGCCTTTGCCGGCCTACTCCGCGGGCGTCAGCTGCTTGGCGCGGACTACGGCCGGCTTGGCATCGATCTCGGCGATCCGCTTCTCGACATGGCGTGAAAAGACGAATTCGGCCGGACGCTGGTTGGCGAGCGACAGTTCCGGCGCCATCTTGCCCTTGCTGCGGATGCCGCGCAGCGCCGGGCCGATCAGCTTCCAGGGCCGGCGGAAGGAGTCGGTGACGGCAGTGGCCTCGAAGCCGCAATGGACCATGCAGTCCGCGCACTTCTCGTAGTTGCCGGTGCCGTACTTGTCCCACTCCGTGGTTTCCATCAGCTCTTTGAAGGTCTTGGTATAGCCTTCGCCGAGGAGATAGCAGGGCTTCTGCCAGCCGAAGACCGTCAGCGTCGGGTTGCCCCAGGGCGTGCACTGATAGGTCTTGTTGCCGGCCAGGAAGTCGAGGAACAGCGCGGACTGGTAGAACGGCCAGCGCTTGCCGCCTTCACCCAGCGCGAAGATGCTGCGGAACAGCTCCTTGGTCTTGGCGCGGTTGAGGAAGTGCTGCTGGTCCGGCGCGCGCTCGTAGGCGTAGCCGGGCGATACGGTGACGCCTTCGATGCCCCAGGTCTTCGCCTCGTCGAGGAATTTCGCGACGCGAACCGGATCGGCATCATTGAAGAGTGTTGCGTTGATGGTGACGCGGAAACCCATCTCCTTGGCCTTCTTCAGCGCGGCGAGCGCCTTGTCGTAGACGCCCTGCTGACACACCGACTTGTCGTGCATCGCTTTGTCGCCATCGAGATGGATCGACCAATTGAAGTATTTGTTGGGCTTGTACTTGTGAAGATTCTTCTCGAGCAGCAACGCGTTGGTGCAGACCGTGATCCACTTCTTCTTGGCGATCGCGCCTTCGACGATCTGCGGCAGTTCCTTGTGCAGCAGCGGCTCACCGCCGGCGACGACGACGACCGGCGCGCCGCACTCGTCCATTGCGGCAAGCGCATCGGCGACGGGCAGGCGTTCGTTCAGGATCTTGTCCGGATAGTCGATTTTGCCGCAGCCGGCGCAGGCGAGGTTGCAGCGAAACAGCGGTTCCAGCATCAGGACGAGCGGGTAGCGTTTCTTACCGGCGATTTTTTTGCCGAAGAATTCCTGGCGGGCCACGTAGGACCCGACTGTCGCCATCTGCAAGAAAGGGATGCCCACGATCCGGCTCCTCGATAAAGTTCATCAAGATCACGCGAAAAGCCTCGGGACATGTGTCCCAAGCGTGCGTGATCGGCGATCACCTAGGTAATTAAGTCGGCCGCACAAGATCTTCGACGTGGCAAGAGTGTGCCGCCAAAGTGCTCACGCATCACAGACTTCTGAACCGGATGGCAACACATGCGGCCCTCCGATACCCGGCTATTGGTTCTTTTTCCTTGCCGGGCGTTGGCAGGGATGACATTTACGGGACATAATTACAAGACTGAGGCGCGTCCGCTCGGCTTTATGGCAAACTCTGCCGCATCCTGGCCACAGGCGGCTCGCTTGGTCATTCTACGGATGGCTGGCGGATCATGCAGCCTCTCCTCTGAAAACGGTGTTTGCAACGCATGACGACCTCGCATGAGCCCGCCGATCTCCACGCGTCTGCGATGCCGGCTTCGCATGGGCCCATAACCCGCTTCGTCGTCGCGATCGTCATGGCTTCCGCCAGGTACCGCTGGCTCGTGCTCGCCGTCGCTCTCGCGCTGACCGTCGTCTCGGGCTGGTACGTCGTGGGGCGCTTCATGGATCCCAACGATTCCGCGATCAACACCAACACCGACGACTTCATCGACGCGTCCGTGCCGTGGCGGCAGGACGAGATCGCCTACGACAAGGCGTTCCCGAACCAGGCCGACTCCCTCATCGTGGTTATCGACGGCAAGACGCCGGAAGCGGCCAGCGCCGCCGCGAGCGCCCTGAACGACAAGCTGCAGAACCATCCGGACATCTTTAAGTCTGTGGTGCAGCCGGACGGCGGCCCGTTCTTCGCCAAGAACGGTCTTCTGTTCCTGCCGACGCCGGACCTGCGCAAGACGGTCGGCGAGCTTCAGCAGGCGCGTCCCGTTCTTGGCATCATGAGTTCCGACCCGTCGCTGCGCGGTCTGATGGACGGATTCGAATATATCAGCCGTGGCGTGCGGGCCAACAAAGGCACGCTGGACAGCTACGATCGCCCGATCGCCTCGATGAACCAGGCTCTGGAGAACATCCTGGCGGACAAGCCGGCGTTCTTTTCGCTGCAGAATCTGTTCGGCAACGACGAGAAGCCTTCGAGCCGCCAGACACGCAAGTTCATCCAGATCAGCCCGGTCCTCGACTATTCCGCCGTCGAACCCGGCGCCGTGCCGACCGACTTCGTCCGCAAGGCGGCGGCCGACCTCCACCTCGACCCGGATCATGGCGTCACCGTCCGTATGACGGGGCAGGTGCCAATTGCCGACGCCGAATTTTCGACCGTGCTCGATGGTTTCGGGTTCAACGGCCTGCTGATGATCGTCGCGGTCGTGGCAATCGTCTATGCCGCGCTGAAGTCCTTCAAGATCGTCGGGGCGGTATTCGCCGCTGTTCTCGTCGGCCTCGTCGTGACCTTTGCTGCCGGCCTGCTGCTGGTGCATCAGCTCAACGTGCTGTCGATCGCCTTCGCCGTCCTGTTCATCGGCATCGGCGTCGATTTCGGCATCCAGTTCAGCGTCCGCTACAAGGCGGAGAGGTTCGACCATCCGGACTTCACCGACGCCCTGCATATGGCGGCCTCGAAGGTCGGCCGTCCGTTGGCGCTCGCGGCCCTGGCGACGATGGCCGGCTTCTACGCCTTCCTGCCGACGGATTACCGCGGCGTCCGTGACCTCGGCGAGATCGCCGGCACCGGCATGCTGATCGCCTTCTTTTGCGCCATCACGATCCTGCCCGCCCTGCTCGCAGTCATCCGGCCGCCGGCCGAGCGCGAGGCGGTCGGCTACAAGTTCTTGGGCCCCGTCGACGATTTCATCGAGCGTCACCGTTTCATCATCATCTTCGGGACCCTTGCCGTCGCGGCGATGGGCGCACCCCTGCTGACGCACCTGTCGTTCGACTTCAACCCGCTCAACCTCGACAATCAGAAGACCGAGGCGATCTCGACCCTGATCGACCTGATGAAGGATCCGGAGACCGACACGCAGACGATCAGCGTGCTCGAGCCGAACCTGCAAGCCGCTGACGCGACCGCCGACAAGCTGCGGCAGCTCCCCGATGTTGCCCGTGTGACCACTCTGACGAGCCTTGTGCCGGATGACCAGGACGCGAAGCTCGCGCTGATCGCCGGCGCTGCCAAGACGCTGCTGCCGGTCATGGATCCGAACAATCACATCGCGGCGCCGAGCGACGCCGACGACATCGCCGACCTCCGCAAGGTCGGTGCGGCCTTCGAGTCGACAGCCGGGACCACGGCGAGCAAGGGCGCGGATGACTCGCGCCACTTCGCCCAGCTCGCCCAGAAATTGGCCGACGCGGCGCCGGCGGTTCGCGATCGCGCCCGTGCGGTCCTGCTGCCCCCGGTCAATCAGACGCTGAGCGGCCTGCGCGGCAGCCTGGCGGCTGAAAAGATCACCGTCGCCTCGATTCCCCCGGCGCTCAAGGATCTTTACATCGCCAAGGACGGCCAAGCGCGGGTTGAGGCGGCCCCCAAGGGTGACGCCAACGACAACGCGACGATGATCCGCTTCGCCGATTCGATCAAATCCGTGGCGCCGCACGCGTCGGGTCAGCCGGTGTCGATCCAGGGCGCCGGCCAGACGGTGAAGCGCGCCTTCCTCGAGGCCGGCGCCATCGCCATCGGCCTGATCTTCATCATCCTGTTGATCGTGCTGCGCCGCGTCGGTGACGTGCTGCTGACGCTGGTGCCATTGCTGCTCGCCGGGGTGCTGACGCTCGAGATCACCGTGCTGATCGGCATGCCGCTCAACTTCGCCAACATCATCGCCCTGCCGCTGTTGCTGGGACTGGGCGTGGCGTTCAAGATCTACTTCGTGATGGCCTGGCGCGCCGGCACCAAGAAGCTGCTGCAGTCGAGCCTCACCCGCGCCGTGTTCTGGAGCGCGTTGACCACCGCGACCGCCTTCGGCAGCCTCTGGGCGTCGAACCATCCGGGCACGTCGAGCATGGGCAAGCTGATGGCTCTGTCGCTTGTCTGCACGCTGGCCGCCGCCATCCTCTTCCAGCCGGCTCTGATGGGCCCGCCACGCAAGACGGAAGTGCGTTGATCGCGCGTTGGTCGGATGATGCTGCACGATCCCGGGTCGCGCCGAACGGCGTTGCCTGGGATTATACGCGGCTCGTCGGACGGTCGGCTTAACGGGCGATGTCCCGCCGGCGATAAACGGCTAAAGTCGCCGTCAAATCAGCATCAGGAACCTGTATAGTCTTGCACAACCACTTCTTCGCCGCCGTCGAAGCGCGCGCGACGCCCGCCGCGCCCTTCCTGCAGGCGCCGCAATCGTCGGCCGCCGCCGCCTGGACCTATGCCGACATGCTGGCGCGCTCGGCGCAGATGGCCAACGCGCTGGTCGCGCTCGGAGTCGCGCCCGGCGATCGGGTCGCCGCACAGATCGAGAAATCGCCGGAAGGCTTGATGCTCTATCTCGGCGCGATCCGCGCCGGGGCGGTCTTTCTCCCGCTCAACACCGCCTATACCACCGGCGAGCTCGACTATTTTCTGCGTGATGCCGAGCCGACAGTCTTCGTCTGCGATCCCGCACGGCACAAAGCTATCGCCGCCCTTGCCAAGGATTGCGGCGTCGCAGCTGCCGAGACGCTGGGACCTGACGGGCGCGGGTCGCTGTACGACTTGGCGCAGACGCAGCCCGATACTGTCGCCGAAGTCCCGCGCGCGCCGGACGATCTCGCCGCGATCCTCTACACGTCCGGCACGACAGGGCGATCCAAAGGCGCGATGCTGACGCACGCAAACCTCGTCTCCAATGCCGAGGCGCTGGTCGAAATCTGGCGCTTCACCGCCGCCGACCGCCTGCTGCACGCGCTGCCCGTCTACCACACGCATGGTCTGTTCGTGGCGACGAACGTGGTGCTGTTTTCCGGCGCCAGCATGCTCTTCCTGCCGAAATTCGATGCCGGCGAGATCATCAGCGAGATGCCAGGCGCCACCACCATGATGGGCGTTCCGACGTTCTACACCCGCCTCCTCGATCGTCCCGATTTCACCACCGAGACCGCCAGGACCATCCGCTTGTTCACCTCCGGATCGGCGCCGCTGCTGGCGGAGACGCATCGCGACTGGTTCGCCCGCACGGGGCACGCGATCCTCGAGCGCTACGGCATGACCGAGACGAACATGAGCACGTCGAACCCCTACAAGGGCGACCGACGCGCCGGTACCGTCGGATTTCCCCTGCCGGGCGTCGCGCTTCGCGTGGTCGATCCCGAGACGGGCGTTTCCGTAGCGGCGGGCGCGATCGGGATGCTGGAGGTCAAGGGCCCCAACGTCTTCAAGGGCTACTGGCGCAATCCGGAGAAGACCGCGGCCGAGTTTCGGCCGGACGGGTTCTTTATCACCGGCGACCTTTGCCAGGTGGACCCGGACGGCTATCTGCATATCGTCGGTCGCGGCAAGGACCTCATTATCACCGGCGGCTTCAACGTCTATCCCAAGGAACTCGAACTCGAGATCGACGCCATCTCGGGCGTGCTGGAAAGCGCCGTGATCGGCCTGCCGCACAAGGATTTCGGCGAGGGCGTTGCGGCCGTCGTCGTGCTGCAGCCCGGCGCCGGGCTCGACGAAACCGCGGTACAGGGCGCGCTCCACGGGCGTTTGGCGAAGTTCAAGCTGCCGAAGCGGGTGTTCTTTTTGTCCGAACTGCCGCGCAATGCGATGGGCAAGGTGCAGAAGAACGCGCTGCGCGACCAGTACAAGGCGACGTTCGCCGGGTAGAGCGGCTGGTACGGTGCTTGCAACTCGACGGCATGAAACTCATCAGTGCCACGCCGTCGCCGTACGCCCGCAAAATCCGCATCGCGCTCGCCGAAAAGGGCATCGCCTTCGATCTGATGACGGAAGTGCCGTGGAACGACGACACGTCGCTGCCCCAGCACAATCCCCTCGAAAAGCTCCCGGTGCTCCTGCCGGACGGTGGTGAGCCGCTGTTCCAGTCGAGCTACATCATGGAATGGCTGGAGCGGCGCTATCCCGAGCCGCCGCTGCTCCCGGCCGACGACGACGGCATCCTCGCGCACAAGCGCATCGAGGTGATCGCCGACGGGATCTGCGATGCCGTCATCCTCATCATGTTCGAACGGATGCGGCCGCAGGGCCATCAAAGCGAGCCGTGGATTCTGCGGCAAAAACGCAAGATCGACGGTGGCGTCGCCGAACTGGCGCGGCTGATCAAGCGCGGCCCCCACGCCATCGGCGATGGCTTCGGGCTTGCCGATATCGCGGCCGGCAGCGCGCTCGGTTATCTCGGCGTGCGCTTTCCGGAAAAGGATTGGCGAACCGCCTTTCCCGATCTGGCGACCTATGCGGACAGGCTGTTCGCCCGGCCGTCCTTTGCCGGCACGACGCCGGTCGCCCAGACGATCCGCGATCGGGTGGTCTGAGATGGACCCGACCCGCATCGATCGCCGCATTTCCTTCATCTTCACAGCCATCGTCGTCGCTGCGTTCGGGGGCTTTCTTGCCTTGGGCGCCGCGTCGCCGGCCACCTTCTCGGAAGGCGTCATCGGCATCATTCCGCTGTCCGTCGTCCTTGCGGCGACCCTGATCGTCGGCGCGATCGCGCTCACAGGCCTTTACGTCCTCATTGCCAACAGGCGTGCCCGATGAAGACCGATCCGCTCGCCATCGCCCTGTTTCTCGTTTTCGTCGGCATCACTCTGGTGATCACCTGGCGTGTCGCCGCCCGGAGCCGCACGCGGGCCTCGTTCTATACGGCAGGCGGCGACATCACCGCGCTGCAGAACGGCCTTGCCATGGCCGGAGACTTTCTGTCTGCCGCGGCCTTTCTCGGGATCACCGCCGTCATCACGACGAGCGGCTTCGACGGCATCCTCTATGCTCTGGGCTTTCTGATGGGCTGGCCGGTGCTGCTCTTCCTGGTGGCGGAGCCGTTGCGCGCCATCGGCAGTTTTTCCTTCGCCGATGTGCTCGCGCGCCGCCTTTCGGAGCGGCCGATGCGCATCATGGCCGCCTGCAATTCGCTCGTCGTCATCGTGTTCTATCTCATCGCGCAGATGGTCGGGGCCGGGCAGTTGATCGAACTCTTGTTCGGGCTCGATTACGTCTACGCGCTCGTAATCGTCGGCTGTCTGATGATCATCTACGTCACGTTTGGCGGGATGGCCGCAACGACATGGGTGCAGATCATCAAGGCCGGCCTGTTCCTCGCCGGTGCCGTGCTCATCGCCATTCTGACGCTGGCGCAGTTCGGCTTCGATCCCGTGGCCCTGCTGACCAAGGCGGTCGCGGTGCATCCCAAGCATCAGGCGATCCTGGCGTCGTCGGCGCTTCGCGCCGATCCCGTCTCCGCTTTCTCGCTGGCCATTGCGCTCACATTCGGCACGGCCGGCCTGCCGCATATTCTGATGCGCTTCTTCACCGTGGCGGATGTCCGCACGGCTCGCGTATCGGTGCTCTACACCACGGCCTTCATCGGCAGCTTCTTCCTGCTGGTGATGATCATCGGCTATGGCGCGGTGGCGCTCGTCCTGCCGGATCCCGCCTACCATACCGCAGCGGGCGCATTGCGCGGCGGCGGCAACATGGCGGCGATCCATCTCGCCCACGCCGTAGGTGGCGCGTCGATGATGGGCTTCATATCGGCGGTCGGCTTCGCGACGATCCTGGCGGTTGTGTCGGGGTTGACCCTCGCCGGCGCCTCGGCCGTCTCCCACGATCTCTATGCGCGAGCATTCCGCCGGACCAACGAGCGCCTGGAAATGCGGGTATCGCGGATCGCGACCGTCGCGCTCGGCGTGCTTGCGGTGGCGCTCGGTCTGGTCTTCCGCAGTCAGAACGTCGCTTACATGGTGGCGCTCGCCTTCGCCGTGGCGGCCAGCGCCAATTTCCCGGTTCTGGTCCTGGCGATCTACTGGCGCGGCCTGACGACGGCAGGGGCAATCGCGGGCGGCGTGACGGGGCTCGTCTCAGCAGTCGGGCTGACGGTCATCGGCCCGGCGGTGTGGGTCAAGGTGCTCGGCCATGCCGCGCCGCTGTTCCCGTTCGATCCGCCTGCAATCGTCACGATGCCGCTGGCCTTTGCCGTGGCGATCGGCGTGTCGCTGGTGGCGCGCGCGCGGGTCGCGGCCACGCCCCTTCCTGAACCGGCGCGATCGCTTTAGGCGACCGCGTCGGGCTGTCGCCTACTTGTCTGTCGGGGCAGGTGCCGCATCGCCCGGCGCCGCGATCACCGGCGCATCGGCCGGTGGGGCCGCTGCGGTGCGCTCGATCTTGGCGTCCTTGCGCAGTGCGACGATGAGATCGCTCTGAGCCTTCTGCACGGCGTAGCGGGCGATCTGGTCCTTGACCTGGTCGAACGCGGGGAAGGTCTTCTGGCGGCGGCCCTCAAGCTGGATGACGTGCCAGCCGAACTGCGTCTTCACCGGCTCCGAAATCTCGTTGTCCTTGAGCTTGAACGCAGCGTCGGCAAAGGCCGGGACCATGCGATCCTTGGTGAACCAGCCGAGTTCGCCGCCCTCGGATCCCGGATCCTTCGACATATCCTTGGCGACCTTGGCGAAATCCTCGCCGGCCTTCAGCCGCTTCAAGGCCGCCTGGGCATCGCCTTCCGTCGCCACCAGAATGTGGCGCGCGTGAATTTCCTCCTGCGGCTTCTGCGCCTTGGCCGCCTCGTCATAGATCGCATGCAGCGACGTATCGCTGGTCGCATTTTTGGCGATGTCGGTCAGCTGCGATTCCATCAGCAGCTTGTCTTTGGCATAGGCGAGCTTCTGCGCGAATTCCGGCGCCTGGTCGACCTTGGCCGCGGCAGCCTTCTGCGCCACCAGGTTACCGTCGATGAGATAGTCCAGCAGGTAGGCGTCCTTGGCTTTGCCGGTCAGCTGCGGCGCCAGGTTCGAGCCGATATCCTCGGCCGCGAGGTCGAGGTCGAGCTGGGTGATGTTTTTGCCGTTGACCTTGGCGAGCACGGTTTCGGGGGGAAGCTTCGGCGTATCGGGCGCCGCAGGGGCCGGCGTCGCTGGGGCAGGGGTAGGGGCCGGCTGGGCAAAGGACGCCGCTGGGACGGACCCGATTGCGAGGCTAAGAGCGATAACACTCCATCGCGCGGGACGAAGGCTCGACAAGCTCTTGGCAAACGACATCAACGGATTCTCCAAAGAAACGGCGATAGCAACGCGGAAGCCGTGCAAGCGAAATCTGGCTTAAGTGTGCCCGCAGCCGATTGGGGTATACCTGCCTCGGACCCTGTCGCTCAAGCCCCGTCGATCATCGGCAGCGGCGGCGGGCTCGCGTCGTCGTCGGCGTGGCGCCAGGCCGTGAGCGGGCCGGCGACCCATTTTTCCAGCACGCGCATCTGCTCGCCAGGAAGATCGTCGCCGATTGCCTTGAGGATGGCGCGGGCGCCTTCGCAGAACCCCTCGCGATAAGCCTGCGCCTTGCGGCTCACATTGCTTCCGTTCATGCTCTCGCTCATCAGCAGGGTCCCGGTGACTGATCCATCGCGTCAGCATGGCAAGCGACAGGCGGCACCGAGCGTTCCCGTTCGCTTGAAACGAGCCGATCCGCGATGCCGTCTAATGCGATGGCGCTGTCGCCGCGGCCTTCAAGGCTGCGGCGATGCGCGTGATCAGCGCGTCGCCGGCATCGATCCTGGCGGCGCGCTGCAGGGCTGTATGGATCATGCCATCCATGCGCAACGTTTCGACCGTCACACCTGCCGCCTCGAGGCGCCTGCCATAGGCCTCGCCTTCGTCGCGCAGCGGATCGTAGCCGTTGGTGACGAGAAGGGCAGGGCAGAGGCCCGCCAAATCGTCGGCGAGAAGCGGCGATACGTCGGGACGGCTGCGGTCTGTCCCGCCGAGGTAGAGATCGAGGCTGCGATAGAGTTCGTCGATGCGGATGACAATCCCGTCGAATTGTCGCCTGGAGGCATGCAGGCCGCCTTCTCGCAGATCGGTGTTCGGGTACAGCAGCACCTGCAGCGCCAGGCGCAAGCCGCCGTCTCGTGCGGACCGCGCGAGGACGGTGGCGAGGAGGCCGCCCGCACTGTCGCCGCCGACGGCGATCCGGGTTCGTTCGGCGCCAAGGCTGGCATCTTCGAAGAGACTGCGGAGCGCCGCGGCGCAATCATCGGGCGCCGCAGGAAACGGATGCTCCGGCGCCAGCCGATAGTCGATGGCGGCGATCTGCCAGCCCGAGCGCAGCGCCAGCCAGCGCAGCGGAATATCGTATCCGTCGAGCGAGCCGCCGACGAAGCCGCCGCCATGGATGAACAGGAGCGTCGGCCAGGGGCCATGCTCCGTTGGACGATAGAGCCGCAGGCCGAGCGCGCCGGTACCCGTCGACACCGCTCGATCGACGGATGGCGCCAACGGCACGGGTCCTTGCATCGCCACCACTGCGTCGAGCTGCCTACGATAGTCGTCGAGCCAAATGCGATCGTCCGAGGGCATCGGCCTGGCGTCGGCCTGCATCGCGTCGACGACGGATTTGGCCTGCGGATCCATCATCGCCTGTGTCCCTGTGTCTCGGCAGGCAACAATCACCCGCCCGGCGTGTTCCCAAATCTTTCGCACGCAAGGACCAGGCATGGATTACGGCATCAAGGGCAAGACGGCGGTTGTGACGGGCGCCGACTCGGGGATGGGCTTTATGACGGCCCGCATGCTTCTGGACGAAGGCGTCAAGGTCGTCATCGCCGACCAGTACCAGGACCAGATCGACAAGGCTGCTGCGGAGCTCAGCGCCTTTGGCGATGTCTTTCCTGTCGTGGTCGATGTCACCGACGCGGCTTCCGTCGACGCCTTGCGCGATGCCGCCGTCGCGAGGCTGGGCGCCGTCGACTTCCTGGTGAATGCTGCCGGCGTCACCGGCGCGACGGGCGACTTTCACACCATCAACGATGCCGGCTGGCTCGACACGCTTCAGGTTCTTTTGATGGGAACGGTTCGAGTGGTCCGTGCCTTCGTCCCCGCAATGGTCGAGCGCAAGGCCGGCCGTATCATCCTGTTCGGGTCGGAAGACGCCGAGCAGCCCTATGCCGACGAACTTCCCTACTGTGCCGCCAAGGCCGGAATCCTCAATCTGGCAAAAGGTTTGTCAAAAACCTATTCCAAGCATGGCGTTCTGGTGAATTCCGTAAGTCCGGCCTACATAGCGACGCCGATGACGGACGCGATGATGGAGAAGCGCGCGAAGACGAACGGCACGAGTTTCGACGAAGCGATCAAGTCCTTTCTGAAGGAAGAGCGTCCGACTCTCGAATTGCAGCGCCGTGGGCGCCCGGAGGAGGTCGCCTCGCTTGTCGTGTTCCTCTGTTCGAAGCACGCGACCTTTATCAACGGCGCAAACATGCGTGTCGACGGCGGGTCGGTTGCAACTGTGTGAGGCGCGGTAGGTCATCGCGGGCACCGACACGATACCACCCGGGTGTACCGCGCGAATGGCCTCCCCAAGAATCCTATGATTTCAAAAATCTGATCGGACACCGAGACCGTGACAGCCGCCTCAAATTGACGCGACCGTCCCGCGCGCGCCCGTCCGGAGGTAACCCGGATTGAACTCGGCCAAAGCCTTGAGGCCTGCCGCATCGAGGATCGTCAGCGTCTTCCCGCGCAGGACGATCAGGCCTTGCTGGCGGAGGACCTGCAGGGTGCGATTGACGTGGACATAGGACAGGCCGAGCGTGTCGCCGAGATCGAACTGCGTCAGCGGCAACCGAAAGCTGTTGTCCTCGACGAGGCCGACGGCCTGCATGCGTGTCGAGAGTTCGCAGAACAGATGCGCGATCCGCTCCTCGGCAGAGCGCCGCCCGATGTTCATCAGCCACTCGCGCAGTGTTGCCTCATCGACGAGCGCCGAGATGTGCAGGGCCTCGGCCACCGCCGGCCGGCCCTGCTTCACCTGACGCAGCGTCTCGCGCGACACCTTGGCAATACGGCAGGCCGACAGCGTGCCGAAGCAATGATCCATAATCTGTGGCGCGACATCGACATCGCAAAAGTCGCCGGGCACGAGATAGGCGGTGATCTGGCGCGCACCGTCCGATCGCAGTTTGAAGCTGCAGGCTAAGCCTTCGACGACGACAAAGATGCCTTCCAAGGCATCACCCGCTTGCGCGAGAAGTATGCCGGCTTCATGGGTTTCGCCGCCGGTGCTGATCTCTTCCAGCACGAGCCGGTCCGACGGCGACAGCGGCGCAAAGTGATCGAGCTTCCGGACCCATGGACTCATCCATGCTCCTTGGGTTGCACGATCGATCGGGATGGCGGACGGGTAGCTCACCACGATAGGACCTGCATCGAAGCTTGCGACTTAGGCGCCCTTTCACGCTCGATCGCCAACTCGGCCGTCGCTGGCAACGTGGCAGCTTCGGGCGGTTGCCAGGTTCGGGGGCGCGGGCTGAACTGCATCGTCACGATAGCACACTTGGAGTTGAGCAACCTTGGCATAAGATTCCGAAACAGTCTGACGCCGTTCGAACGCGCCCCAGCTGAGCCCTTTCGATCAATTGCGGTCACGTTCGACTCCTATAGGCGCTTAACACGACTTCAGCAATGAAAGGGTCTCACGCCCGTCGTGGAATATAGTGGCGCAAGACGTAGATCAGAAAACTGGCAATAGTGTAGCTTGCGGTTGTCTATAAGAGAAAAGTTGGGGATTGCCCTCCGGGCGGTGCGGGGCGGCATCCGCGACGATGATCCCGGCGCAGAGGCGGACGTAAGCCAGTCCGGGCCGCCGTCGTCACGACGAGCGGCCCAGAGGCGCGGTCGCTAGGCGGCTTGCTTTGCGTCGACGTTAAGCGTTTCCGCCAGCTTGGTCAGAAGCTCGTCGGTCTTCTTTTCTTCCTGCAGCGTCGCGTCGAGAAGCTTTGCGGCATCGGGGAGACCGAGCTGCGTCGCCCAGGTCTTCAGCATGCCGTAACGCGCGATCTCGTAGTGCTCGATCGCCTGCGCGCATCCGATAAGAACGGCGTCGGCGGCAGCGGTCGCGCCGAAATCTTCAAGATCCTCTTCCATCTCGGACGTGATGCCTTGCATGGCTTCGCAGGTTTTCGCCCGAGCCGGCTTGCCGATCAGTTCGAAAACCTGGGTCAGACGTTCGACTTGCACGGCGCTTTCTTCCTGGTGCTTTTCGAAAGCCTGCTTCAGCTCCGGGGCCTTAGCCGCCTTGGCAGATTTCTTCAGCGCCTTCACCGACTGCTTTTCGGCGTAATAGACGTCCTTCAGGGTCTCGTAGAAAGCGTCATGCAGCGTCTTTTCCTTGGTCGCCATCTTTATCCTCCCTTGCAGCGATTCATCTGAAGCGCCTGCGCCTTCAACGTCGAAGCACAAAAATGGCCTCATAGGTTCGAGCAATTTTTTTATGTCGAACCGGTGATATGAAACGGCGTCAGTTGCGCGGACGCGCGACTGCGATGAAGGTCTCGAACGGCTGCACGAAGAGCGCGAGATCATCTGCCGAAAGGCTGAAACCATCGGGGTCGTCTGAGATCACCTGTCCGAGCTGGCTGGCGTGACAAGCGAGCGCTTTACGCTTGGTGGCGAGGTCATCGCCAATGGCGAGACGCATGACGGATTCTTCATAAGCGCTTTGTGGCGTATCGATCGTCCACGACCATACAGGGTATGCGTATAGGCGCGGCGGCACCGCAAGGCCCACGAGGCTGCACAAGGCCAAGCTGAAGGCCGCCTTGTGGTCGCGGTGCGGATCGTCGATCCATGTCACGAAGACGGCGCCGGCGTCCGTCTCGATGATCCGCCTCTGAAGCGCTTGAGCCAGGGCATCGGCCGCCTCGCCGTCCGCCGGGAGCCGGCTGTCTTCCTCGGCCCAGAAGCGAACACAGCCCGCATCGACTCCAAGGTGCGCCACGGCCTTCAGCGCTTCGGCCTGACGCAGCGCCGCCAAGCGGACGCGATCGAAGGTTTTGGACGTATGCGATCGCGATCCATCGGTGAGGAACTCGATCGCGATCGGAATGCCGGCGCGGACGGCCTGGCAGATCAGGCCGCCGCAGCCGATGGTCTCGTCGTCGGCGTGCGGCGCCAGGATCAGGATCGGACGATCGCCGATCAGCCCGTCGAGACCGGTCACCGGGGCATCGCGCCACCGCGTGTGCGTCATTTCAGGTCGATTCGTCACGTATCGCCTCTCTTTCGGCCTCTTCGTCTCGGGCGGTGGAACGGCTAAGCCCCGCGCTGGTTGCAGACGTGTGACACATACCCCCGCTGCTTCCCCGACATCGTTCAAACAGCATCACCCGCTGATCGAGCGGGCGCGCGCCGTTGCGGCTCTGGCCGTGAAAAACGATAGTCTCGATCGCGATGGCGCCTTCCCTCATGCGGAAGTCGTCGAGCTGCGCAAGCTCGGGCTTCTGCATGCGCCATTCTCGGCGGCATGCGGCGGCTGCGATCTGGCGTCGCCACCGAGCGACCCGATGCTTCTGTTCGATGTGCTCTCGGTCATCGGACAAGGCAGTCTCCCGCTCGGCCGTCTTTACGAAGGCCATGTCAATGCCGTGAAGCTCGTTCGCCTGTACGGCTCGGCGGCGAACGTCGCGCTGTTGCAGGCCGAGGCCGATGCCGGGCGCCTGACGGGCGTGTGGATGGCCGAGGACGCCGTGTCCTTGAGTTTGGCGGGCGACGCTGCCGCGCCGGTTCTCATCGGTCGAAAAATTCTCGCCTCCGGTGCAGGCCATATCCAGCGCCCCCTCGTCGCAGCCAAAACCGCCGGCGAAAATCAACTGATGCTGCCGCATGTCCCCGATATGGGCCGCGTCGACGTCTCGGCCTGGACAGCCACCGGCATGAAGGCCACGGCGACCGGAAGCGTCGATTTTACCGGCATTTCCGTCACTCCGGACGCCATCGTCGGACGCCCCGGCGACTATATGCGCTCGCCCTATTTTCGCGGTGGCGCCTGGCGCGTCATGGCCGTGCAGTTTGGCGGCCTGCGGGCGCTGCTCGAAAGCTACCGCAGCCAGCTTGTCGAAAGCGGCCGTGACGGCGATCGCGTGCAGCGGGCACGTTTCGGCGACGCCGCGGCATCGGTCGAAACCGCCAGGCTCTGGGTGTCGGAAGCGTGCCGTCGCGCCGAGGACGAGGACGGCGATCCCGCGGCGATCGACGCTTACGTGGACTTGATGCGCGGCGCTTTCGAGCGCGCCGCCCTCACGCTCGTCGAACGCGCCGAGAAGTCTCTTGGACTTAAAGCTTTCATGCATCCGAACCCGGTCGAGCGGATCGTCCGCGATCTGACGACCTACCTCCGCCAACCGGCGCTCGATGCGTCTCTGGAATCGGCGGGAGCCTTTTTCTTCCATCAGGGCACCGAGGGCCCGTAAGCGTGAGCGTGCTGTGACCGGGACTCTGGATAGTTGTGCTTGGAAGATCGTTGTCGCGATTCCAGTAAAAAACGAAGCGGACCGTATCGCCGCGTGTCTCATGGCTCTCTCGGATCAGGAGAGCCTCGGCGCAACTTTCCGGCTGCCGTTCGACGTTCTGCTTTTCGTCAACAACTCGGATGACGGGACAGCCGAGATTGCCGCTTCGCTGGCCGAAGCGCTGCGATTTCGGCTGACGATCGTCACCGCGACCTTGCCGCCGCAGGACGCCAGTGCCGGCGGCGCACGACGCCATGCCATGGAAGCTGCGGCCCGGTGCCTCGAAGAGCAGGGTGGCCCGGGGTTGTTGCTGACCACGGATGCGGATTCACGGGTCCCACCGGACTGGGTCGCCAACACCATCGCAGCCATCGATGCCGGAGCCGACGCGGTAGCCGGAACGTTGGCGCTCGATCCCGATGACGAAGCAGCCCTGCCGGCGAGCCTGAAGGCGCGCGGCGCTTTGGAAGGCCGCTACGAAGCCCTGGTTTGCGAGCTGGAGACGTGGCTGGATCCGCAGCCCCATGATCCGTGGCCCCGACACCCGACGGAGTCGGGCGCGTCCTTCGCCCTGACGCTGGCGAGCTTCCGCGCCGTCGGCGGCGTCCCGAATAAGGCGCTTGGGGAGGATCGCGCGCTGGCTCGGGCCTTGCGGTCAGGCGGTTTCCGCATCCGCCATGCGCCCGAGGTCAAGGTGATCACCTCGGGTCGGCTTATCGGCCGCGCCGAAGGCGGGTGCGCCGACACGATGCGTCTGCGCATCGAAGAGCCGCGCGCGCGGTGCGATACGTATCTGAGGCCGGCATTCGACATTCTGCGGCAGCCGAGACAGTCCGATCGCGGCAAGAGCCGACCGGTCGGACCCGACGAACTCCCGGCTCAGATCCTGGCTGCGCGCACCATTCTTCGCGCTCTCAAGGCTGGTGCGGCGATCCGCACGTCGACATCGACGATAAGGGCGAAACTGCTGACCGCACTCACCGCCCCCTCGGCGACACTCGACCCGCGGCTCACGATCTCCCCATTGGACCCGAAGGCCGAGACCGTCGCGCCGAGCTGAGACAAAAAGTCAGGCGACCCGGTTGGCCCGGGTCGCGCCGCGGTTGCCGATCGGTTGGTCCCGACCGGTCGTGGTATCCTTGGCGGTCTGCAGCTCCATCTCTGCATTGAGCTGCGCGCCGACCAAAATGACCGTCGTCGACAGCCAGATCCAGGTCATGAAGCCGACCACCGCGCCGAGCGAGCCGTAGGTCTTGTTGTAGTTACCGAAGTGAGTGACGTACCAGGAGAAGCCTATGGATAGCCCGATCCACGTCAGCGCGGCGAAGGCGCTGCCCCAGCTTATCCAGCGCCACTTCGCGGCCTCACGGCTCGGGCCGAGGCGATAGAGCACGGCAAGGAACAGAGCGAGGAGAACTAGCACCGCCGGCCATCTCGCGACACGCACGAGCAAATCCGTCGAGCCTTCCAGACCGACAAAATTCAAGACGATGGGCAGCACCACGACCGCCGCCATGACGATCAGCAAAAAGACGAGGGCGCCCGCGGTAAAACCGAGAGTCACGGCGGTCAGCTTGATGAAGCCGCGTTTCTCTTTTTCGTCATAGACATTGTTCAAGGCGCTGAAGACGGCCTTGCTGCCCTGATTCGCGCTCCACAAGGCCGTCGCAAGACCCAGAATGGCGCCGAAGCCGAGACTGCTCGCGGGGTTTTGTGTCAGCCGCTGAACCTGTTCCTTGATGATGTCCATGCCGCCGCCGGGCAGGAAGCCTGACGCCGTATCGAGGTGCTCTCCGATGGTCTTCGGATCGGCGACCAACCCGTAGAGCGAGATCAAGGCGGCGATCGCGGGGAAGATGGCGAGCAGGGCGTAAAACGTCACGCCGGCTGCCTCGGCCATGAGTTCGTTCTCGGAAAACATCGTGGCGGTGCGTTTGGCGATGTCCCACCAGCCGCGTGGCGGGATCTCGGCCGGGGTGTCAGCGCCGCGGCCCTGCTCCATCGGCGCGGCGCTAGGTGCCGGCCCGGTCGCCGTCGGTGCGCGGCCCTTGACCGACACGGCGATCGGCCTTTGCGTTGCGCCAGCGGCGCGGCGATAGGATGCCCGGACCGAAGCGGCCAAAGCAAATGCCGCGATGAACGCGGCCAGCGTCGAGGGTCGCTTCGATGCCATCAGCGCGGCAACTTTCGCGCCCGACGTGAATCCCTGCGCATCATCGAGCCGGTCAGCGTCAAAGCGGCTGCCCCGATAATCACGCCGGCGATCGGACTATGCTTGGCGAAGCGCCCATAAGTCGCGAGCCAATGCGAGACACGATCGCGCGGCCGGGCCATGACCTCGGTGAAGAGGTGCTTGGGCTGAAGGTTGTCCTTCAACTGATCCAGCGTCGCGGCGAGGTCGGCGCGCGCCTGCTCGACTTCCGCTTCCGCCGACGCCGCGGTCTCGACCAAATCGCTCATCGTGCGCCCTTCACCAATTCGGAATTTTCCTGCATCTGCCGGATCGTGCGGCTCGGCTTGAGTTTTGAGGCCGACAAGCTGCGCAGGGCGACGACAATCGCGATGGCCGCAAGAACGGCGATCCCGCCGCCGACGGCGAAATTGGCGACCGACACGGCCAAGCCGAAGCCGACGAGAAGCGCGACGACGCCCTGAAGAAGGAAGATCATCGCAACGATCAAAAAGACCGCGGCGACGACGATGCCGACAATGGCCTTGATCGCGATCGAAATCTTGTCGCTGATCTCGATGCGGACCAGCTGAATTTCAGCGGCGACGAGACGCGAGGTCTGGGACAGTGCCTCGCCCAATAGGCTAGCCGTCGAGGGCCGCGCCATATCCGTATCGCTCATGCTGTATCTCACGGTTGCTTCGAACGGGATGCAAGATCCCGCATGCGCTCGCGCAGGCGCGCGGGACCTGCAGAGCTAGCGCGCAAAAGCCGCAACAGTTCCGCCGCAATTCAAAAAAGCGTGGCGTTCGACGGGTCTCGGGAACGCACGAAGCGGAAGCATGCGGTCTCAGCCCGAGGGGTCGCCGGCCTCGATCGAAGGCGGGGTGACGCAGCCGATGCGGGTTGCCAGAAAACAGGCGCTGGGGCCGTTGGCATGATCGGGATCGAGCATCGTTTCCTCGACGGCGAAGCCCCAGTATTGCAGGGCCTGCACGATGGCGTCGTGGCCGATCCAGATCGAATCCTTGGACACGCCGCCACAGAAGGCGGTCTTCGTTTGCGCCCCGACGTAGCTGCGCAAATGGTAGCTGCAGGTAAAGCCGTCGACGACGCGCTCCGTCGTCTTACCGGTGAAGGCGCCAAGCCGGATGTCTCCGGGCGGCATGTAGGTGTCATGCATGAAGTGCGTCCACAGGAAGATGCGGTTGGTGCGCTTCGTCATGTTGTGCAGCGCGGCCAGTGGATCGTTGAAGTGATAGAGGACGCCACTGGCGACGATCAGATCGAAGGGCGCGTCGGATCCGGCCAACCACGTCTCGATTTCGCCGAATTGCAGTTCGAGGCGGTTGAGCCCGAAGATTTCCTTGACGAACAGCGTCTTGGTGAAATTAAGGGTGTTGGCCTCGACGGCCTCGACCGCGTCGGCGCCTGCCGCCAGCAGCATGTAGCTGTGGCCCCCTTCGAAAGGGCCGAGTTCCGCAACCCGCATGGATGCGAGACTTCCCCCGCAACGTTCGATCAGCCAGGTGATCCGCGCATCGTGGAACAGCGGGATGACGCCCCCAGACACGCAGGAGGCGTCGGGAAAGCCCGAGATCCACCGACCCTTGAAGATGTCCGCAATGTTCTGCTTCGACGGTGCCGAGGCGACATATTGCTCGTTGATCACCACCATGTTTTCCGACGGCTTGAACGCGCGGAGAAAATCGAGCCAGCCGCGCTTCAGGCGCGGCACCCCGGCGTTACGTCGGCTCATGGCGCCGCCATCCGGTGCCGCGTAGAGGCGTCTCCTGCCACCGTCGTTTCAGGTCTCAAAACTGATCCTCGTTCCCAGCACGTGTTCGATTGCCGCCGAGTTCTAGCCGAAGTCGTCCCACCGCGCGAGCCACCGCGCGAGGCATGTTGAACCCTGGACTCGTCGCATGACGCCATGGCTCGCTCGGGCCTTGAAGCCGGCAGGAGGCGCCGATAAGCATGGCGTCACCTTCACTGCTGGGAGCACCGGGTCTTGGATATCAAAAACCTTGCGATCGATGGGGTTAAGCTCATCACGCCGCGGCAGTTCGCCGACAGCCGCGGATATTTCGTCGAGACCTATAACCAGAAATCGATTGCGGCCGCCGAGATCACGACCACGTTCGTGCAGGACAACCAGTCCCTCTCGACCCGTCGCGGGACGATCCGCGGCCTGCATTTCCAACTGGCGCCCGAACCGCAGGCCAAGCTGGTGCGGGTGCTGGCCGGCTCGGTTTATGACGTTGCGGTGGACCTGCGGTCGGGCAGCCCAACCTACGGACAATGGTGCGGGGCGACGCTGACGGCCGCCGCTGGCGAACAGCTGTTCATCCCCGTCGGCTTCGCCCACGGGTTTTGTACGCTCGAAGACGACACGATGGTGGCCTACAAGGTCGACGGGTTTTACGCGAAGGCCTGCGAGTCGGGGCTGCGCTGGGACGATCCAGACATCGCGATTGACTGGCCCGTCGAGGTCTCGACCGTGCAGGTCTCCGAGAAGGATGCGGTTTTGCCGCGGCTTCGCGACGCAGCCACGCCGTTCCGCTTTCGCTGACGCCATCTGCCTGAGATACCGAAGCTCTTTCGGTGATTTGATCGAGGCCGGCAGCAAAACACGCGCAACAGCCTTGCCTCGGCGCTTTTTTCTGGCAATCACGGCAGGTGCCGATGAGCGCCGTCAGACGCTACGGCGTTGGGAGATGAAATCATGACCGCGCGCGCCGACATCCCGGGCACCGCCTTGCCGGCTCAGCCGGCGCTGCAAGATCAGACCGTCATGGCGGTACTCGTGGCGCTCAGCCTGTCGCACCTCATCAACGATACCGTGCAGTCGCTGGTGCCGTCGGTCTACCCGATCCTGAAAGACTCGTTTCATCTCGATTTCGGGCAGATCGGGCTGATCACCCTGGCGTTTCAGCTGACGGCTTCGTTCCTCCAGCCGGTGGTCGGTTTCGTCACCGACAAGAAGCCGAGCCCCTATTCGCTTGCCGTCGGCATGGCGTTTTCGCTCTGCGGCCTGATCCTGCTGTCGCGTGCGCCGAGTTTCGGCGTCATTCTGGTCTCGGCAGCGCTGATCGGCATCGGGTCCTCCGTATTCCATCCGGAGGCGTCGCGCATCGCGCGGGCGGCGTCGGGCGGCCGATTCGGCTTCGCGCAATCGCTGTTCCAGGTCGGTGGCTATGCCGGAGGGGCGATCGGGCCGTTGCTTGCCGCCTTCATCGTGGTGCCGCAGGGCCAGCACTCGATCGCCTGGTTCTCCGCCATCGCCTTCGTCGGCATCGTGGTGCTGGCAACGGTCGGGCATTGGTATAGCGGCCATCTTGCAATGCGGCGCGGGACGCCGCGCAAGGTGGCGGCGGTCTCGACGCTGTCGCGCAAGACCGTGGTTTGGACCATCGTCGTCCTGCTGCTGCTGATCTTCTCGAAGTTCGTCTACATGGCGAGCCTGTCGAGCTACTTCACTTTCTACCTCATCCAGAAGTTCGGCGTGTCGGTGCAGACGGCGCAGATCTTTCTCTTCGCCTTTCTCGGCGCGACCGCCGTCGGCACGTTTTTCGGCGGCCCGATCGGCGATCGCATCGGCCGGCGCGCGGTGATCTGGGGGTCGATCCTGGGCGTGCTGCCGTTGACCCTGGCGATGCCCTACTTGAACCTGCCGATGACGGGCGCTTGCGCGGTGCTGATCGGCCTGGTGCTGTCGTCGGCGTTCCCGGCCATCATCGTTTTCGCGCAGGAGCTGCTACCTGGGCGCATCGGGACGGTGACGGGACTGTTCTTCGGCTTTGCCTTCGGTATGGGCGGCCTCGGGGCGGCGGGGCTCGGCGAACTCGCCGACCTGACGAGCATCACCACTGTCTACAAGATCACGGCGTTCTTGCCGCTGATCGGGCTGCTGGCGTGGTACCTGCCCAAGCTCGAAGGCGATCGGGCGAAGTAGGCGTTTTCCACGATGTCATCCCGGCCGAAGCGCAGCGAAGGGCGGGACTTACGAACACCAGGTCTGAGACATGAGCGCCAGATGCAGCCTGTCCTGCATCCACGGTTTCATGGGCCCCGGGCTCGCCTTTGGCGCCCCGGGCTTGCCTTTGGCGCCCCGGGGTGACAGAGCGCCGGCTCTAAAAATCTTCCGGCATGCTGCGGTAATAGCCGTGCTGCTGGCGCTCGCGCGGGGCTGCGAGATAGGCGATCAGGCCCTTGCTGGTCGTCACCGTCCAGCCGGCGCCATGGCGCTCGATCGACTTGACGACGCCGGCGCCAGGGATGGCGACGCCCGGGACGACTTCCATCGGACCGCGCTTGCTCTCGATGACGGCAACGCCGTCATAGACCTCGCGCACGACCCATTCCGCGATGACCGGCGGCTTCTTCGACGCGTCGCCTTCCAGCACGGCCTTGTCGAGGGCAGCCTTCTTGGCGGCATCGGGACCGTCCGTCACGGTCGGGGTTGCTTTGGCGACCATCGGCTTTGCCGGCGGCAGCGCGACGGGGATCGCTTTTACCGTCGCGGTGGGAGCGATCGACGCGGTCG
>NZ_LMUU01000107.1:28098-42995 GCF_009765775.1 Beijerinckia sp. L45 | reverse complement strand
GCGCGGCGTTGGTCTCGGCCTTTGTCGCGCTCAGGCTGGTCTTTACGCCGTCGAGGTTGCTCGCGAGCGAATGCACCTGCTCGGCGGTCTTGTCCTGGTGCATCTGGCCGCGTAGCGCGTCGAGGCTCAGCCGCAGGGCACTGATATCCGCCGCCATCTTCTGGGTGTTGCGCCGAAGCTCCGCTGCCTCGTCGACGGGCGGCGTCGCCGCGGCCATCACTTTTGCGGGAGCCTGCTGGTCCGGCGCCTTCGCGACGTGGTCGCTGATGGTCCAGGCGAAGCCGAGCAGACCGACGATCATCGCGGCGTGGGCGCTGTAGTCGAGCAGTCTGGAATGCAACGGCCGCGGCCCGGCGGGCGGGTCGATGCGGTCGCCGGCCGCCGCGAGGAAAGGTGCCAGTCCTGAGTCCGCGTCCGAGCCGTGGGACGGCTCGAGCGCGCGCCCGGTCTCCGCCTTGTCGGCACCGTCAGGGGCGCCCTTGTTTTCGTCGTTTTCGGGGTTTGAGCCGGCCGACAGCGTCATTTTTGCCATCCAATGAAAGAACTGGGAGATTTGGGTCAAGTTTGAGCGTGTTTGTTTAACACTCTCTAAAGTTTTACCGGCCGCTCCCTCGGGCGCCCCCGCGCCTCATGTCTTCTTGACTTGAAACCTAAGCAGGAGAGAGGCATTTCATGGACAACATGGAGACGGATTATGGCAAAGGCTCTTCTTCTCGGTGCGGCTCTGGTTTGTGCGGTCGTCACCGCGGCCGCGGCGCAGTCCGACACAGCGCCAGCGCCCTCCCAGGATAGCGGCGCCCGCGGTGGGGCCGGCATCCGCAGCGGCAACATCACGTCGACCGGCGAAACGGTGCCGAATCCCGGCGCCTCGCAAGGTGCCGGCGTGACCCCCTTGGACAAGGGCATCCAGCGCGAAGACAACCGCATCACGAGCGGCATCTGCAAGGGATGTTGAGCCTGCGGGTAGCGGCCCCTGAGAAGGTGCGGTAAACCTCCGCCGATTGAGCGGGAGGCGGCATGCGGGTCGACGGCAAACAGCAACGGACAATCTGGCTCGCCGAGGATGGCGCGAGCGTCTGCGTCATCGATCAGGTGCGGCTCCCGCACGCTTTCGAGATTTTGACGCTCCGCAACCTTGATGATGCCGCCCGTGCCATTCGCGACATGCATGTGCGCGGCGCGCCGCTCATCGGCGTGACGGCGGCCTATGGCGTTGCGCTTGCCATGGCCGTCGGGGCTAGCAATGCAGACCTCGCTCAAGCGTGCTCGACACTAATCGCGACGCGACCGACGGCAGTGAACCTCGCCTGGGCGCTTGGCGACATGCGCCATCATCTTCTGCCGCTCGACCCAGCCCGGCGTAAAGCGGCCGCTTATCAGCGCGCTGCCGCAATGGCTGAGGAGGACGTCGCGTTGTGCCAGGCCATGGGCCACTTCGGCCTTGACCTGATCCGCGCTGCCGCAGGCCGTAAAGCCGGGCCTGTCAATATTCTCACCCATTGCAACGCCGGCTGGCTCGCTTGCGTCGACTGGGGTACGGCCACCGCGCCCATCTACGCTGCGCACGAGGCCGGGATTCCGGTCCACGTCTACGTCGACGAGACGCGCCCGCGGAACCAGGGTGCCGCGCTGACGGCGTGGGAGCTCGGCCGGCACGGCGTGCCGCATACCGTCGTCGTCGACAACGTCGGCGGCCACCTCATGCAGCACGGCATGGTCGACATGGTCATCGTCGGCACCGACCGCACCACCGCTTCGGGCGATGTGTGCAACAAGATCGGCACCTACCTGAAGGCGCTCGCAGCCAAGGCCAACGGCGTGCCGTTCTATGTCGCGGCTCCCTCGCCCTCGATAGACTTCGCCATCGACGATGGCTGCGCCGATATCCCGATCGAGCAGCGTGGCGCGGAAGAAGTCACGCACATGAGCGGCCTCACCGACGCCGGGACGATCGCGCGGATCCAGGTCACGCCCCCGGGGAGCCCGGTGATGAACTTTGCGTTCGACGTGACGCCGGCCGATCTGGTGACAGGCCTCATCACCGAGCGCGGCGTCCTCGCGGCGACCAAGCCGGCGTTGGCGGCAGCGTTCCCGGAGCGGGTCATGCCGGAGGCGCGGGTGGCTGCGCGGGCTTAATCGACGGCCAAAGCTATTTAGGCCACCTTCTCGCTCTTCAAATCCTTGCTGATCCGTCGGCTCAACAGACCCAGCAGCGCAGCCTCTTCCGGTTTCAGCTTGTCGGCGTCGTCGCAAAGCTCCGCCTCGACCTCCTGCTTGATGTCGGCGAGCAGGTGGCCATCGAGGTAGGAGGTCAGCACCTTCGGATGCACGTAGCATTTGCGGCAGATCGTCGGCGTGTTGCCGAGGCGCGAGGCGACCTTTTCGATGGCAGCCTTCACGTTCTTCTTCATCGCCGCCTGGCTGTCGACCTGCTCGAACTCGCTGAGCGCCATCGAGGCCAGCACCGTCCCGGCCCAGGTGCGGAAATCCTTGGCCGTGACGTCCTCGCCGGTGATCTCGCGGAGGTAGTCGTTGACGTCGGCGGAATCGACGGGTTGCCGCTTGCCGTCTTCGTCGAGGTACTGAAACAAATGTTGGCCGGGCAACTCGTGGATCGCTTTCACCACCTTGGCGACGCGGCGGTCTTTGACGTTCAGGTTCCAGGTCTTGCCGCTTTTGCCCTTGAAGTCGAAGCGCAGCGTCGCGCCGTCTACGGCCACATGGCGGTTGCGCAGCGTGGTCAGACCAAAACTCTTGTTTTCCTTGACGTAGTCCTCGTTGCCGACGCGGATCAGCGTCATTTCGAGCAGGTTGACGATCGTCGCCAGCACCTTTTCGCGAGGGAAACCGGTCTTGCGCATGTCGCTCGCCACGCGCGCCCGCAGCCCCGGCAACAGCTTGCCGAATTCCATCATTCGCTCGTACTTGGCGCTGTCGCGCGTTTCGCTCCATTTGGGGTGGTAGCGGTACTGCTTGCGCCCCTTGGCATCGCGCCCGGTCGCCTGGATGTGGCCGTCTTCACGGGGACAGATCCAGACATCGGTATAGGCCGGTGGGATGCCGATCTTCTCGATGCGCTTCTTTTCCCAGTAATCCTTGATCGTCTTGCCGTCGGGCCCAATAAAGCGCCATCCGGTGCCGCTCTTCTTGCGGGTGATGCCGGGCGTCTCGTCGCTGACGTATTTGAGGCCCGCGGATTTCGCGGCAGCGCGATTTTCGTCGACCACAGCGTCGGACCTGGAAAGGGAGCGGACGCTTCCATCCGGATCCGCCATGCGCTTCGACGCCGTTCCTGTCTTTGTCATAGCCCCGTAACAGCGACGCTTTCGCCTTTGTTCCGGGGACGCGACGTCGCAGATGGCCTGAAGCTTCACCTTTGGAGGGAGCACCGGCCCTGTGTCCCCAAAGACACGAATGCGAAACCTAAACCACCATTCTTGCGTCACGAAGCGTCAAGCGTCACCGGCTTTGGCCTGCTGTGATCCGGTGGCATCGAGTCAGACTGCGCGCTGCGGCGGGGCGGATCAAGACCTGACGCTCAGGCCGATTTTCGCAATTGGACGTCGGCACGCCTAAGCCGGTCCGCGCGCGCTCGCGTTGTCTCCGGCGCCGTCTACGCCGTCCCACGCCGCACGCCCGGCACCAGCGACGCTGCCAAAAGGGCCGCGCCCATGCCGATCAGAAACGCCGTCTGGAAGCCGAAGCGCCCGGCGACGAGGCCGACGATCGGCGCCGTGAAGCCGATCGCGAGGTCGAAGAATGCGATGAAGTTGCCGACGGCGCGGCCGCGCTGGTCGGGCGAGACCTGGCGCATGGCCTCGACGCCCATCGACGGGAAGACCAGCGAGAAGCCGAGCCCGGTCAGGCACGCGCCGGCAAAGGCGAAGGCCGGGCTCGGCGCTAGCCAGAGCAGCGCTTGACCTGCGGCCTCGAGGCAAAGCGTGATTCCGGTGATGCGGATGCCGCCAAAACGGTCCGGCCAATGCGAGAACAGCAGCCGTACCAGCACGTAACAGAAGCCGAACCCGGCGAGCGCCAGACCGGCCCCGGTCCAGCCATGGTCGGCATAGTCCAGTGCCACGAAGGCGGTCAGCGCGGCAAACGGTGCGGCCGCGAGCGTCACGACCAGGCCGGGGCGCCAGATCAGGCCGATGACACGATAAAACGGCACGCGGTCGCCACCGCCGCCAGGCACTCCGAGACAAGCGAGCGCGACGGCCCAGGCCAGCATCGGCGTGACGATGCTGACCAGTGCCACGCCGGAAAAGCCGAAGCTGCGCTGCACCGCGAGGCCAAGCGGCGCGCCAATGCCGATGGCTCCATACATCGCGACGCCTTGCCAGGACATGACCTTGCTGGTGTTCTGGGGACCGATGCGGGCGATGCCCCAGGCCATGGCACCGGTGATGAACAGGCTTTCGCCAAAGCCCATGCAGAGCCGGCCGACGAGGATCAGCGCCAGGGCGCCCGACGCGCTGATGAGGGCCGACGTCGAAACGAGGTTGATTGCGCCGGCGAGCGCGGTGAGCGGCAGGCCGATCAGGACGGCATGGCGCGGGCCTTTGACATCGCTGAGCGATCCGCCGGCGTGTCGCGTCAGCAGCGTCGCGACCGATTGCAATCCGACGACGCAGCCGACGACAACGGGCGCGAACCCGAGACGATCGTGAAGCTCCAGGGAAAGGGCGGCGAGCGGCGCGGCGATGGCGACGAAGCCGAAAAACACGATCGCGACCATCGGCGCCAGGCCGTTGAACACATGGGCGCGGGTCATCGCGGTCGAGGACATAGGGAGTGCGTTGCCGGTCACGAGCGTCGCCCTTCTGATCGGAGGCAAACCAATGTTGCGTCCGAGCGATTGAGGCGTTGCGTGACGTTAACGCTTACGACGGCGACATGCTGCGATGCGCGCGGCGGGAGAAGGCCGTAGCGGCTGCAGAATGTCAAGACTCGGGCCGTATGCATCGCTGCCGCTTTTGGCCAAGCGCACGATTTGTCTTTTGGCCTCACACCGCCCCCATCGGCCGATAATCCAACAGCGCCTTGATGCGCTTCGCCAAGCCGTCGCGCACGTCGCGGTAGGCGTCGAGCTTGCGCTCGCGCGTGCCTTCCACCGCCGTCGGGTCGATCGTCGGCCAGTAGATGACGTCGCAGGCGAGCGTCCGGGTGAATTCCAGCGCCTTGTGATGCGCCTCGGGCGACAGCGTGATGATCAGATCGAAGCTTGTGTCTTCCAGGTCTTCGAACGTGTGCGGCTTGTGCTTGGTGATATCGACGCCGATCTCCTCCATCGCGGCGATCGCGAAGGGGTCCGGCTCGCCCTCCTTGACCCCGGCTGAGGCGACATACATCTCGCGGCCGAAATAAAGGCGCAGCAGCCCCTCCGCCATCGGCGAGCGCACGGCGTTGAAGGAGCAGGAAAACAGCACTGCGCTGGGCCGCCGGGCCAGCGGCCCGCTCATCGCGGAAGAGTCCCGCGCGCGCGCAAAGGATCAACCCTTCCAGTGCAGGGCGGTGATCAAAGTGAACAGGCGGCGCGCCGTATCCGTGTCGCTGACGATCTTCCCGGCGAGGCGTTCCAGCAGCAGTTCGGCGCCTTCGTTGTGCAGGCCGCGCCGGCCCATGTCGATCGCCTCGATCTGCGTCGTCGTCTGGGTGCGGATCGCGGCGTAGTAGCTCTCGCAAATCATAAAGTAGTCGCGCAGCGTCCGGCGGAAGGGGGTCAGCGACAGGATATGCACCGCGCGCTGCGCGCCCGCCTCGTCGCAGATGTCGAACATCAGCTTGGAATCGTGCATCGACAGGGTCAGCACATAGGGGCCGGCATCGAGGTTCGGCAGGCCGAAGCTGTTCTCCTCGATGAGGTCGTAGATCGCGATCTGCCGCTCGTGCTCCTGGTCGGGGCTGCCGATGCCGATCGAATCGCCATCGAGGACGATCGACTTGAGGCGATCGCGCGACGGCTCGGTCATGCCACCTGCGGATCGAGCCGCATCTGCACCGAGCGGGCATGGCCGTCGAGCCCCTCGGCGTGGCCGAGAATGACCGCGGCCGGCCCGATCGCCGCCAGGCTCGCGGGCGAGCACTTCAGGATCGACGTCTTCTTCAAATAATCGAGCACGTTGAGTCCCGACGAGAATTTGGCCGAGCGCGCGGTCGGCAGTACGTGGTTGGAGCCGCCGACATAGTCGCCGACCGCTTCGGGCGTATGCGCGCCGAGGAAGATGGCGCCTGCGTTGCGGATCGCATTGCTCAGACCTTCGGCGTCTTCAGCGATGATTTCAAGATGTTCCGGGGCCAGCCGGTCGGCCAGCGGCACGGCATCGACGATCGACGGCACCAGGATGATCGCGCCGTAGTCGCGCCAGCTCGCCGCGGCGATCGTTTTCCGCGACAGCGTTTCGAGCTGTTCGGCCACCGCCGCCTCGACGGCCTTGGCCAAGGCCGGATCGTCGGTGATGAGAATCGACTGCGCCGCGGTGTCGTGCTCGGCCTGGGCCAGAAGATCGGCGGCGATCCAGGCGGGGTTGCCGGTCCTGTCGGCGATGATCAGCACTTCGGAGGGGCCGGCGATCATGTCGATACCGACGGTGCCGAAAACCTGCCGCTTGGCGGCGGCGACATAGGCATTGCCCGGGCCGACGATTTTGGACACCGGCGCGATGCTTTCTGTGCCGTAAGCCAGTGCCGCCACAGCCTGCGCACCGCCGACGCGATAAATCTCGTCGACGCCGGCGAGGTCGGCTGCGGCCAGCACCAGCGGGTTGAGCACGCCGTCCGGCGTCGGCACCACCATGACGATGCGCTCGACGCCGACCACTTTCGCCGGCACGGCGTTCATCAGGACGGACGAGGGATAGCTCGCCGTGCCGCCCGGCACGTAGAGGCCGACGGTCTGGATCGCGGTCCAGCGCCAGCCGAGATCGACGCCCAGCGCGTCGGTAAACCGCAGGTCTTCCGGCCGCTGGCGCTCGTGAAAGCTGACGATGCGCTCGTGGGCAAGGCGAAGCGCCGCCAGCGCCTCCGCCGGCGCCGCCTTCAGCGCTGCCGCGATCTCGGCTGCCGTGACCCGCAAGCCCAGTTTATCGAGGTCGACGCGATCGAATTTCTGGCTGTAGCGCTTGAGCGCCGCATCGCCCTCGGCGACCACGTCCTTGATGATCGCCCGCACGGCATGATCGACGTCTTCGGAGACTTCCCGCTTGGTCAGAAGCAGGGCCTTGAACGCGGCCTCGAAATCCGGGCTCCGCAGGTCGAGCCACAGGGGCATCGCGTGTCTCCAAGAGGGGTAGGGGATCGGTGCCGTCTCCTTAGCGCCGGGGGGAGGGGAGGGCAATGGCCATGGGGGGCGGCGTAACGTATCGCTTTACGCGAAAAATCTGCGATAATCGGCAGCGATGATCATCCGGAGCATCAAGCACAAAGGTCTGCGCCGATTTATGGAATCGGACGATAGATCCGGGCTTCCTGCGCCGGTGGTCGGCAAGATTCGAGCGATCCTCTCTTTTCTCCAAGACATGACTTCTCTCCAAGACATGACTTCGGAAGCGGAGCTTCGCGACGTTCCGAGATGGAAGGCACATCAGCTGACCGGCGATCGGCACGGCCGGTGGGCCCTTCACGTCACCAAGAATTGGCGGATACGTTCCGGGTCGATGCCAGCGTCGTCGAGATCGTCGATCTCGATTACGAAGACTATCATGAGGAGGCCGCTGCATGAATGAACTTGGGTTCCGTATGAATAGCCCCGTCCATCCCGGCAATTTCATCCGCCGCGAGATTATCGACGACCTTGGCTTGACCATCAAGAATGCCGCAGAGGCTCTCGGGGTCACACGGGCTGCCTTGTCGGCGCTCGTGAATCAGCGCTCGTCTTTGTCGCCCGAAATGGCGTTGCGGATCGAGAAGGCTTTTGGGGTTTCCATGGACACGCTGATGCGCATGCAGGGGAGCTACGACATTGCGCAGATGCGCAGCAGAGGCGATACGATCGCCGTAACAAGGCATGTCGCCAAGGCGTCTTAGCGATCGTCGTTACAACAGTCCCTCGATCGCTCCCGTCAGCGACCATGGCTTAGTCGTCGGCGCGAAGCGCTCGACCACGCTTCCAGTGCGGTCGACCAAAAACTTCGTGAAATTCCACTTGATGCCCTGCAGCCCGAGCAGTCCCGGCTTCTGCGCTTTTAGAAACGCATAAAGCGGGTCGGCGCCGTCGCCGTTGACCTCGATCTTGGCGAACATCGGGAAGGTGACGTCATAGGTCAGCTGGCAGAAGCTGCCGATCGCCGCGGCGTCCCCTGGTTCCTGGCCGCCGAACTGGTTGCAGGGAAAGCCGAGCACAGAAAACCCCTTGGGGCCGTAGGTCTTCTGCAGCGCTTCCAGACCTTCGTACTGCGGCGTGAACCCGCATTTGCTGGCGGTGTTGACGATCAACAGCACCTGATTTTTGTAGGCATCCAGCGCGATGTCGGAACCGTCGAGGCGCTTGGCCGAAAAGTCGTAGATCGTCGTCATGGCGTGCTCCGCTGAACCCGATCTATGGCTTAGGCGAATCCGGCGTGATCGGACAGGCGCCTTCACCGTCGCCTCCGGCATCGGAGGGCAGGTGGACGGTTTCCGGCGTGTCGCCCTGGCGCGTCAGGATGCCGTCGAGCGCTGTCGCCGAGACGCGGCCTTTGAAGACGATCGGTCCCGCCTCGGTCACGACCTTGAAGGCAAGCTCGCCGGTCGCGGGCGTAAAGCTGACCTCTTTCGTCTCGCTCGCCGCCATCAGCGCACCTTCGGTCTCCTCGAACGACACGAGCAGGTTGGGCGCGACCCCTGAAACTTTGATGCGGAACCCACTGATATCGCTGCCGTCGGCTCCGGTGCAGAGCGACGAGAACACGCGCGCCGCGGACGGTTCGGCCGTGGCGTGACCGGTTGCCAGGGCCAGCGCCAGGGCTGCGCAAGCCAAGGCCCGCGCGTTATTTAAAGCGGCAAAACGCATCCGTCGTTCTCTCATTGTCACTTCCGACTGTCCGGCAAGCCGTCGCATCGTTCAAGCGCTTCGTTGCGGACCGCCGCAAGCGATATCGTCCGGGCTATCCCGGTCTCGTCGCTGAGGCGGCCGATGAGCCTGTCATCCAGGGCTCGGCCCTGGAACTCGACGAGGCCGTGCGGCGTCCGCAGCGTGAAGAACAACCGGCGCGAGATTTTCGCCAGGTTGACGTCCGGCGTCTCGAACGGACCAGGGGCAAGCCCGGCGCGCTCGAAGGTAACCCTGACGCCCTTTGCGCCCTCGCCGATCTCGATCCGCGTGGGGTCGCCAGGACCGGTCGGGCAAGCCGTATAGACGAGCGGCAGCGTGATCGCCGCGGCCGGTGATGCCAACACCGCGAGCAGGAGCGCAAAACCAAGCCAACGGCTGGTCATTTCCGGGTCATCCATTCCGCCGTTTGTGCGTTGTTGCGCACGGATACGAGCCTGGGTACACCCGATCATGACCCGAACGAAATCACCCCCAAGCGAGGCCGCCGTCGCGCCCGACGCTGCCGAATATGCGGCCCTCGTCGTCGAACTGGCCGACCACGATCGCCGCTACCACACGGAGGACGCGCCGACGATCTCGGACGCCGCCTACGACGCGTTGCGTCGCCGCCTGCAAACGCTGGAAGCCGCGCATCCGGAATTCGTCACCGGCGCCTCGCCGAGCAAGACGGTCGGCGCGGCGCCATCGGAGAAATTCACCAAGGTCCGGCACAAGGTCGGCATGCTGTCGCTCGGCAACATCTTTGCGGACGACGAGGTGGCGGAGTTCTGCGCCCGCATCCGACGCTTCCTCGGCATGGCGGAGGACGCGCCGTTGGCCGTCACCGCCGAACCGAAGATCGACGGTCTCTCCTGCTCGCTGCGCTATGAGGCCGGCGTGCTGGTGCAGGCCGCGACGCGCGGCGATGGCTACGAGGGCGAGGACGTCACCACCAATGTCCGGACGATCCAGGACATTCCGCATCAGCTGAACGGCAAGCCGCCGGGCGTGCTCGAGATCCGCGGCGAGATCTATATGACCAAAGCGGGGTTTGCCGGCGTCAACGCGCGCCAGGCCGAAGCCGGCAAGCCAGTCTTCGCCAATCCGCGCAACGCTGCCGCCGGCTCGCTGCGGCAGCTCGAATCCGCGGTGACGGCGTCGCGGCCTTTACAGTTTTTCGCCTATGCCTGGGGCGAGGCGAGCCAGCAGCCGGCCGATACCCAGACCGGCATGGTCGCCGCGTTCAAACGCTTCGGCCTGCCGGTCAATCCGCTGATGGTGTTGTGCGACAGCGCCGAGGCGCTGCTGGCGCAATACCGCGCGATCGAGGCGCAGCGCGCTGCGTTGCCCTACGATATCGACGGCGTCGTCTACAAGGTCGATTCCATCGCGCTGCAGGAGCGCCTCGGCTTCATCTCGCGATCACCCCGCTGGGCCGTCGCGCACAAGTTTCCCGCCGAGCGCGCGACCACGATTTTGCGCAAGATCGAAATCCAGGTCGGCCGCACCGGCTCGATGACGCCGGTGGCGCGGCTCGATCCGGTGACGGTCGGCGGCGTGGTCGTGACCAACGCCACCCTGCACAACGAGGACGAGATCGCGCGCAAGGACGTGCGCGAGGGCGATACGGTGGAGATCCAGCGTGCCGGCGACGTCATTCCGCAGGTTCTGGGTCCCGTGCTGGACAAGCGCCCGGCCGACGCGACCCCCTATGTGTTTCCCGACATCTGCCCGATCTGCGGCTCGGCGGCGCTGCGCGAAATCGACGAGAAGACCGGCAAGGCGGACGTCGTGCGCCGCTGCACCGGCGGCCTGATCTGCCCGGCGCAGGCGATCGAGCGTTTAAAACACTTTGCGTCGCGCAATGCGCTCGACATCGAAGGGTTGGGCGACAAACAGATCGAGCAGTTCTACCACGACGGTCTCATCGCGACGCCAGGCGATATTTTTACGCTGGCCAAGCGTGACGCGAGAAGCCTGAAAAAGCTGAAAGACCGCGAGGGTTTTGGCGCGACGTCGGTCAAAAAGTTGTTCGAGGCGATCGACGCGCGGCGGCAGATGCCGCTCAACCGGCTGATCTTCGCGCTCGGCATCCGCCACGTCGGCGAGGGCGGATCGAAGCGCCTCGCCCGCCACTTCGGCAGCTTTGCCGCGTTGCGCGAGACCGCACGGGCGGCTGCGCCGGGCTCGGAGGCGCGCGCGGAAATCGAGAACATCCAGGATGTCGGCGGCGTCGTGGCCGAATGCGTCTATGATTTCTTCGCCGAGCCGCACAACGAGACGGTGCTCGACGATCTGTTGAAAGAGATCGATCCGCAGCCGATGGAAGCCATCGCCACGACGAGCCCGGTGGCCGGCAAGACGGTGGTGTTCACCGGCGCCCTGGAGCGGATGACGCGCGAAGAAGCCAAGGCCCAGGCCGAACGCCTCGGCGCCAAGGTGGCGGGCTCGGTCTCCAAGACCACGGATCTTGTGGTGGCCGGCCCCGGCGCCGGCTCGAAGCTGAAGAAGGCCGTGGAATTCGGGATCGAGACGATCAGCGAGGAGGACTGGCTGGCGCGGATCGCGGCGGGGTAGACCAGGGATCGATGACGTCGAAGCCGCAATCGCGGAAGTCGCGAGCGTTGCGCGTCGCGAGGATCGCGCCGCGGGATCGGACGATGCCGGCGATCTGCGCGTCCGACTGGCTGATGGGTTGGCCACGCTGACGTCGGTCCGCGGCGATCGTGGCGTAGGCTTCGGCAGCGGCATGATCGAAGGGGAGGATGCGGTCGGCGAAGTCGACAACAAACATCTCTTCTGCTTCCTCATGCAGGTCGCGTCGACGTTTCCCGGAATAGAGGATGGCGATGCCGTATCGGATTTCCCCCACGCTTATCGCTGTCGTGTAAACTGAAGCCTTAGGAAAGCTGGCGACCCAATCGAAAACGACTTTGTCGGGGAGCGTCTTCATCAATTCTGACATGACATTTGTGTCCAGGATAATCATTCACCGAAGTCGATCGGATCGGGCATCGGTGTTCGCTCGATCGGTTCGAGATCGACACCACCCAATCGTGCGAAGCGCGAATGAATTGCTTCTGCCAGATTCTGGTTATCGTCATCTGGCCCAAGGGCGGCTTGCAAGATTTTCCGCGCTTCGTCTTCGACCGATCGGCCATAGCGATCGGCGCGGAGACGCAGACGCGTCTCAAACTTTTCGTCCAAATTCCTAATGGTGACGGTCGCCATGGGGCGCTCCCTCCAGCAGAACGGTCAATCTAACCGGCATTGGACCGCGTCTCAAGCCGCCACGCCACATAGAGCCCTGCCGCCACCGCGATGCCGAGCTCGTAGGCCACCATGTTTCCGATCAGGAACACCCGTCCGATGAGGAGCGCCCCGGCGAGGGTTTGGCGAAAGGCGTCGAGCCACGGCATATGGTAGAGCCGAAAGAACTCCGAGCCGATCGCGATAAAGCTGGTGGTCAAAAAGCATGCGACAAGCCCGGCGCGGACGGGGCGAAGCGCTGCCACGATGATGAACAGCATCGCGCCCCACAGAACGCCGCCGCCGTTGCGCAGCCAGAATGCAGGCAGGCCGAACGGGACAAGCCGCCAGACCAGGCCGGCGACGATAAGCGCGACGGCGACCGCGCCGAGAGTTGCGCGATGGCGCCACGTCACGACCGCCTGCATCAAGCGTCGCTGCGCAGGAGGCGCTCTTCGGCAAGCGGCTCGCGTTTCGCGCTATCGACCGTTCTGACTCCATTGATCCGCGCGACCAGCGTATAGGACACGATCATCAGCAGCAGACAGGACGTCAGCTTCGACGCCGGCACCATCGACCAATGCGCCATCTGACGCGGATACAGCCAGGTGCCCGTCACCGTCCCGATGTTCTCCGCAAACCAGATGAAAAGCGCGACGAGGCCGAACCCGAGCAACAACGGCATGCGCCGATGGACTCGCCACACCTTGAAGAAGATCGTCGTGCGCGCGAACAAAATGGCGGTTGCGGCAAGCAGAACGATCCGCATGTCGACAAACGCATGGTTTGTCAGGAAATTGATATAGATCGCGATCGACAGGAGCGTGATCGCCAGAAGGCTGGGGTGCCGGGCGAAGCGGAAATCGAACAGGCGCCAGACGCGGGCCAGATAGCTTCCGACGGCGGCATACATGAAGCCGGTGAACAGCGGGACGCCGCCGATATGGAAGAGGCTTGCCTCGGGATAGATCCAGGAGCCGACCGCGGTCTTGTGCACTTCCATCGCGGTGCCGATCACGTGAAAGACGAGGATGACCTTGGCCTCCTCCAGCGTTTCGAGGCGTGTCGCGAGAAGCAGCGCCTGGATCGCGATCGCTGCGAGGAACAGCGCGTCATAGCGCGCCAGCGCTGCTCCGGCCGGGTACCAAAGGCGCGTCGCGATGATGAGGCCTAAAAGCACGCCGCCGAACAGGCAGGCCCAACCCTGCTTGAGGCCGAAGCGGATGAACTCGTAGGCCGCGAGCGACCAGGGCCCTCGCGCTTCGGCGGCGACGCCGAGCCGCTCGTCGAGGGCGATGAAGCGGGCAAGCGGGGGCCAGCGGGTCGCGGCGCTTCTGGACGCTGAGGTGGACAGGCGAGAGCTCCCACGCAAAAGGATGACGTGGTGCATACGCCACTGGTCCGAATATCTAAATCCCGCCGCCCGACCAGGCGTCGCGAAAATCAGGAAGCATGGCTTCGAAGGCCTGCGCGGCTTTGGTGCGGTAGCGTTCTTTGTGGCGGATAAGGCTGAATGCGCGGGTGTCGAGATCGAGGGGGATCAAGGTCAGGCGCCGCGCATCGAGATGCGGGCGCGCGACCAGCTCCGACACGACGGTGAGGTGGGGGCCGGCACGGGCGGCGGCGCAGACGGCTTCGTTGGTCGGCAGCTCCAAGGTCACCGTGAGCATCGTGGGATCGATGCTTTGCGCGCGCATCGCGGTCTCGAACATCGCACGGGTGCCGGAACCGACCTCGCGCAGAATCCAGCTGGCGTTAGCGAGGTCTTGCGGCTTCACCTGCCGCCGTTTCGCTAGCGGATGATCCAGTGCGGCGACGATCACCAAACGATCGTGGGCCACGGTGACGACCAATAATGCGGGCGCGTCGATGTCGCCCTCCAGAAAACCGAGATCGGCGGTGCCGGCGAGCACCGCCTGGGTGACGCCAGCCGAATTGTCCTCGCGCAACACGACGTCGATGGCCGGATAGGCGACCTTGAAGGCGACCAGGAACGGCGGCAGCCAATAGCTGGCGATCGTCTGGCTCGCCTGGATCGTCAACATGCCGCGCTTCAGCCCGGCAAGTTCCGACAAGGCGAGTTCGGCGGTGCGGGCGCTGGCAAGCGTCGCCTTGGCCTCGATGAGAAATACACGGCCCGTCTCGCTCAGTTCGATACGCCGGCCGACGCGGTGGAAGAGAACGACGCCGTATCGCGTCTCCAGCGCATGAACCGCCGCACTGACCGCGGATGGTGTCAGCCGCAGCGCTGCCGCGGCGCGCGTAAGATGCTCGCGCTCGGCGACGGCGACGAAAATGCGAAGCTGTTCGAGGGTCATAATCGTTCGATTGGAGTGAATGATCTATAGATAATTAGGAAATAGACCGAACGGTTGCGGCAGCGCAAGTTAAGGGCACTGGAGTTCGATCATGCTTGTGCAACAGACCGCCAAACCGCGCTTGATGCTTCCGCATGTCAGCGCACTGATGCCGGGCATCGCCCTATGTATCGCCGTGACCATCCTCGCCTATGGCCTGCAGGCGCTCGAGGTGCGTCTCGTTGGGCGCGCCTGGCTCGAGGCCCTTGTCTTCGCCATTCTCCTCGGCGTCGCCATTCGCACGGCCTGGGCGCCCCCAGACTTCTGGCACGAGGGAATTC
>NZ_LMUU01000107.1:11530-28018 GCF_009765775.1 Beijerinckia sp. L45 | reverse complement strand
GCAATCGGCCCGGCACTGCTGATCGGCATTGCGGTTGTCGTCGCGGTCGCCGTCGCCACGAGCTACGGCATCAGCCGGGCGCTCGGTCTGCCGCGGCGCATGGCGATCCTGGTGGCCTGCGGCAACTCGATCTGCGGCAACTCGGCGATCGCCGCGGTGGCGCCGGTGATCGGCGCCGATGGCGAGGACGTGGCCTCGTCGATCGCTTTCACCGCGGTGCTCGGGGTTGTCGTCGTGCTGGTGCTGCCGTTGCTGGTGCCGCTTCTGTCGATGTCGCTGACGCAGTATGGCGTGATGGCTGGCCTCACCGTCTACGCCGTGCCGCAGGTGCTGGCGGCGACCCTGCCGATCGGCGCGTTGAGCAACCAGGTCGGCACGGTGGTCAAGCTGGTGCGCGTGCTGATGCTTGGCCCCGTGGTCCTCGCAATGTCGCTTCTGGCGTCAAGACTGCGTGACGAAACGGATGAGGCGGCGCCCGACGTCACGACGGGCAACCGCCCGAACAAGGGACACCTCGCCATCCATCATCTGGTGCCCTGGTTCATCGTCGGCTTTCTCGTCGTCGCCGCGATCCGTACGATGGGTTGGATCCCGCAGCCCGCGCTCGAACCGACGGCGATCCTCGCGAGCCTACTGACCACCGTGTCGATGGCGGCGCTCGGACTCGGCGTCGACATTCGCGTCGTCGCGCGGGCGGGCTTGAGGGTGACTATGGCGGTCACTGCATCGCTCGTCGTGCTCGGCCTCATCAGCTTCGGGCTGATCCGGGTGCTGGGCGTCGCTTAGATCTTCGTCGTTACCGCCGTCAGCCAGCGCTTTTCATCCGGCGCCAGATGCGGGCCGATCTCCTTGCGCACCCGGGCGTGGTATGCGTTGAGCCAGGCGCGCTCGGCCGCATCCAGCAGTTTGTTATCCACCAGCGTCAGGTCGATCGGCGCCAGCGTGATGGTTTCGAACCCCAGCATCTTGCGCTCGCCGCCCTCGATCACGCGTGGCTCGACGACGATCAGGTTCTCGATGCGGATACCCCAGTGCCCGGCTTTGTAGAAACCGGGCTCGTTGGAGAGGATCATGCCCGGCTCCAACGCGACATGGCCGGCCTTGGAGATCCGCTGCGGCCCCTCGTGCACGGAGAGATAGACGCCGACGCCATGTCCGGTGCCGTGGTCGAAATCGAGGCCCGCCTGCCATAGGGGCATCCGGGCCAGAGCGTCGATCTGCGCGCCCGACGTGCCCACCGGAAATACGGCTTCGGCGATGGCGATATGTCCCTTCAGCACGCGGGTGAAACGGTCGCGCATTTCAGCGGTCGGGCGACCAATGGCGAGCGTTCGCGTGACGTCGGTGGTGCCGTCCTCGTACTGCGCCCCGGAGTCGATCAAAAACATGCCGCGATCGATCGTGCGGTTGGAGCTTTGGCTGACGCGATAATGCGGGATCGCCGAGTTCGGGCCGGCCGCCGAGATCGAGGGGAAGGATACGTCCTTCAGTTTCTTGGTCTCCCGGCGAAAACTCTCCAGTGCCTCCGCCGCGTCGATCTCGGTGAGCTTGCCGGGCTTGGCATGCGTCGCGAACCAATGGAGGAACCGCGTCACCGCAATGCCGTCGCGCAGATGCGCCGCGCGGGTGCCGCGCAGTTCCGCGGCGTTCTTGCGTGCCTTCATCAGCGCGATCGGCTCGCGCCCGAGGTCGACCTTGCCGCCGGCCTTTTCCAGGCTCTGCGTGAGCCGCGCCGGCACGGTGGCGGCGTCGAACAGGACGGTCTTGCCGGTTTTGCCGAGCGCGGCCAGCACCGTCTCGACGGTGTCTTCGTTGGCGATCGTCGCGATGTCGGATAGCGCCGCATGCTCGGCGGCCCCGAGCTTGCGCGCGTCGACGAAGAGCGTCGGGTGGCCGACGGCGGGGATCAGCGCAAAGCCGAGCGGCAATGGCGTATGCGACACGTCCGAGCCGCGGATATTAAAAGCCCAGGCGATGCCGTGCGGGTCGGAGATGAGAAGCGCATCGGCCTTGCCGATTGCTCCCGCAGCCCGCGCGAGCTTCTTGGCCGATGTTTCGCCGGCGAGCCGCGGCCCGCGCAGGCTGATCAGGCCGCGCGGCGGCTGCGGCCGGTCAGACCAGACAGCATCGATCGGGTTCGAGCCGACGGCGACAAGCTCGGCACCGGCCTCCTTTGCCGCCTTGCGCAGGCGGCTGACCTGGCCCGGCGTCGCCAGCCATGGATCGTAGCCGAGTTTTTCGCCCGCGCTCAGGTTGGCGGCGATCCAAGCTTCCGGCGTCTGCTCGGCGATGGCGACGGGTGTCACGACCTTGGTGTCGACCTGATCGTGGACGGCCAGCGTGTAGCGCCCGTCGACGAAGATCGCCGCCTTGGTCTTCAGCACCACGGCTAGGCCGGCCGAGCCCGAAAAACCGGTGAGCCAAGCCAGACGCTCCTCGCTCGGCGGCACATATTCGTTCTGGTGGCGGTCGGCCCGCGGCACGACGAAGCCGGCGAGATCGAGCCGCGCCAGCTCGTTGCGCAGGCTCTTCAGGCGCGCCGCGCTGTGGTCGCGCGTCGCCGTGTCGTCGAAGGATTGGAAGTGGCTTTCAAACATGGCGCGAGCGTAGAGCGGCTAGGGCGGTGCGGCAACGGGGCGGGTGGGTCATTTGAGGTTCGTCGAACTCGCCAGCCCGAGAAACACAAGCGGCGTGCCGAAGCAATCGGCGCCGCCGGATCCGGTCCAAATGTCACCGCGTTTCCATCGCCCCTTCTGACACAGCCTCGATAAAGGCTTGATCAACGGTATCGCTGGACGCCACGACCAGCGACTGCCGATGAGCTCCGGCGTGATAAGCGGGCGACCGCACGCCGGGGACCCAGATCTGAAGGGCGCGCAGATCCTGCGCCCGGAGATGCCCCAAGGGGCTGCCGAATCTGACGAATCGCGGTGCGGCGTCGTCGCGTGGGGCGAGTTATTCCCCGTAACTCTTGATCGCCTGATCGACCTTCGCGGCGGGGTCGGCGGCCTGGGCGCTGCCGCTCGTGGCGATCTGCGACAAGGCCGAGGCTGCGGCACCCGATACCGATGCCGACTGCCCGATGCTGACCGTCGGCGCGGCGGCCGTGTTCGTCGACGTGGTCGCGGTCGAAGAACTGGCACTCGCCGCCTGGGCGTCGGTGGCCTGTTGGGTGGCTTCGGTCTGCAGCAGCTGCTGCTGCAGAAGCTGTTGCTGCGTCAGGAGGTTCTGTTGGATCACGCTGGAAATGGACGTCATGGAAAGCTCCGGTTTGACGTCCTCAAACAGCGCGAACATGGTTACCTCAAGCTTAACGCCACGCGGTCGTGATCGCGCGCGCGTCACACCATTCCGTGAGCTGTCAAATCGCCTGCGCCGACTCTTCGATCGGGTGTGCCGGCTGCTTGTCGCAGACGAAGCGGTCGCCGAGGTCGCGCATCTGCGCCTCCAGGCATTCGACCTCGAGCCGCACCGCGGCCCCGCCGGAAAAGGTCAGGCGGATGGTGCCGGCCGGCGCCTCGCCCGGCTGAAAATGCACGGCCAGCAAATTGAGCACCCGCTCGCTCTCGTCCTGCGAAAAACCCGTCCGGGCGACGCTCAGGACGCGTTCGAAATGCAGGCCCATCGCGCAGCGCTCGATGACCCCGGCGCCGGCCTTGACCCAATCGAATCGTCTCCCGACCATCGCGAAGCGTTTTGCTTGTGGAAGGTACGCCATATCCACGACCGCAATCAGCGCATCCTGCAGATTGGCGGAAACGACCGCGAGATCGTCTTCATCGAGGGCGACAAGGCGAAGGGGATTGGTCATGAGCACCGTCCTTCCAGGCGGGCGGATGCCCTAGCAATATCAAAGCCTAACGCACCGCCTTAGCCGGGGTTCGACAGGCGCTCGACGACGGCGCCGCAGCGGCCCAGTTTCGCCTCGAGGTGCTCGAAGCCGCGGTCGAGGTGGTAGACGCGATTGACCACGGTCTCGCCCTCGGCGGCCAGCGCGGCGATCACGAGGGAGACCGAGGCGCGCAGATCCGTCGCCATGACCGGGGCGCCCTGCAGCATCTTCACTCCATCGACGAGGGCGACGTCACCCTCCAGCTTGATGTGGGCGCCGAGGCGGGCAAGCTCCTGCACGTGCATGAAGCGGTTTTCAAAAATCGTCTCGGTGATGCGCGAGCGGCCCTTGGCCATCGTCATCAGCGCCATGAACTGCGCCTGCAGATCGGTGGGGAAGCCGGGGAACGGCGCGGTCGACACGTCGACGGCGGTCAGGCCCGCACCGTTGCGCTGCACCCGGATGCCCTCGTTGGTGGTGGTGACGGTGGCCCCTGCCTGGGTGATCGCCTCGAGCGCGCTGCCGAGCAGGTCGGGCTCGGCGCCCTCCAGCATCACGTCGCCGCCGGCCATCGCCGCGGCCATCGCGTAGGTGCCAGCCTCGATCCGGTCGGAGAGGACGCGGTGATAGGCGCCGGTGAGGCTGCCCACGCCCTCGATCTCGACGCGCGACTGGCCGACGCCCTTGATCTTGGCGCCCATCTTGTTGAGGCAGGTGGCGAGGTCCACGACCTCGGGCTCGCGCGCGGCATTGGTGATGACGGTGTGGCCCTTGGCCAGCACGGCGGCCATGATCGCGGTGTGGGTGCCGCCGACGGTGACCGTCGGAAATGCGATTTCCGCACCGATCAGGCCCTTCGGCGCCTTGGCATGGACATAGCCTGCCTCGATCTCCATCTCGACGCCGAGCTTTTCCAGCGCCATCAGCAGGAGATCGACCGGGCGGGTGCCAATGGCGCAGCCGCCGGGCAACGAGACCCGTGCCTCGCCCATCCGCGCCAGCAGTGGCGCGATGACCCAAAAGCTCGCCCGCATCTTGGAGACCAACTCGTAGGGGGCGGTGGTGTCGACGATATCGCGGGCGCAGAGATGGATGGCACGGGCGGCGTGCTCGTCCTCGCCGACGCGGCGGCCGTTCTGCGAATAGTCGACGCCGTGGTGGCCGAGGATACGAACCAGCATGTTGACGTCGGCAAGGGCTGGCACGTTCTGCAGGCTCAGCGTTTCGCGGGTGAGCAGCGAGGCGATCATCAGCGGCAGGGCGGCGTTCTTCGCACCCGAGATCGGAATGGTCCCGTGGAGCTTCTGCCCCCCGACGATGCGAATACGATCCATGCCTGCTCTAACCCTCGTCTTCGCTGCCGGATGATCCGGCGGTCTCCGCCGGCTCGCTCCCGGATGGAGCGAGCGCCGGTTCGTCGTTCGCCTGTCCCGCCGCCTTGCGCCGCCGCAGATTGGCCCGCAGCGCCTCGGCGAGACGCCGCTGTTTCGCCGCCTTGGCGGCGGCCGCGCTCTCGTTCATCGTAAAACGCCCTGCGCGCGACTCAAACGCCGGCCAATCCGCGGAGAGTCCGCAAGATCGAGGCCGAGGCCTGTCGTCCGCGCCATGCCCGTGTCGTCCCGCGCCCGCCGTCCAAGACATTGGGGCGTGTGCCCGGGATGGGAACCGCTTGTAGGCTGTCGCCCGCGCCGTCACAAGCGCGGCCGGTGGATTTCTGCCATCCCTTGCTTGTCTCGCTGCGAAGCCTATGGCACAAGGCACCCGCCTGTGACGCAACGCGCTTCGTTCGACGCACTCATTCGCCAGGCCTTGCTGCGGTAGCTCAGTGGTAGAGCACTCCATTGGTAATGGAGAGGTCGCGAGTTCAATCCTCGCTCGCAGCACCAGTTAATAGCGCCAGCCTCTGTTCGCGCGGACGTATCGGCCGCTGTCCTCGTCCGCAGACCGCAGTGGGGCTTTTGCATCTCAATGCGTGCAAATATCCACCCTTAAGCATTCGATAAGCTAGGCCGCTCACAGCCACGGTGCGTCCCCCCAAACGACGCGTCTCCCAAGAATGGGCCGGTCTCGTTTCATGCGAGACCGGCTTTTTGATTTTACGCTCGGGGCGTTTGGCGGGTCACGCTGGCGAACGGCATTGCTTCCGGGTCTCGATCGACGGACGAACGAGACCTTCGATCACATAAAAAAGCCGCCCCGTGGGGCGGCTCGATATCTAGAACGGCATCCTAGTGGTGGTGATGCCAGTAGTGATGAGGATGCCACCGGTGATGCCAATCGGCGGAGGCCGTTCCAACCGTTGCGGTCAAGGCGGCCGCACCGAAAGCGAGGACCAGCAAAATCTTCTGAATCGTCATAATGGCTATCCCTGTTTGGAGGCATCAGCTTGGCCTCTGCCATTCAACGCAGGTCCATGGATTTGGTGGCATAGCCCACGATGATGTGATTTCGGGCCTCTTGAAAGGCGCCTCGATGCGCATGGGCGCGGTCGATTCTCGCATGCAGCATGGGTTTGCATCTGCCCGGGCTTACCTCTTCGAGTCGTCCTTGCCTGCGACATGCGCCTCGACCCAGGCGATGATCGCGTCGGCCACGGCGATGTTGTTTGCCTCCAGCATCATCATATGGCCGTTGCCATGGATGTCGTGCGCCGCAAGATCCAGGCGGTCCGGCCTGGCGCCGGCCTGCTCCAGAAACGCACTGGTGCAATCATCCATGGTGGCGCGGAACGAGGCCTCGCCGGTGACGATAACGGTCGGCACCTTGGCGATGTTGGGGAGCTTGCGCGCCGGCTCGCGCTGGAGCCAGCAGCGGATCTGGTCGGCGCGGGTCGGACGATCGGCCTGGACGATGGCGAGATCGCCCGCGGTATGGATGGGCGGATCGAAGGTCAGGGGCACGCGGGTGAGGCCATAGGCCCGTGCCGGCGCGTCGCTGGCTTTCTCCCACCAGTCCGCGCCGCCCTTGAAGCGGATGTCGAAGAACGGCGGCCCGTTCGGCTCCACGGCGACATGCGCCTTGACGAGGTCGGGATGCTGATCCGACGCGGCAAAACCGAACACGCCAGCCTGCGAGTGCGTCAGGAGCACGGCCGGCCCGATCGTCTGCAGCAGATCGGCAAGGGCGGGGTCGACGAGTTCTTCGGTCTTTACCGCGCTGGCGAGATAAGGCACTTGCGAGGCGAAGAACTGGTCGAAGGCGGGGTTGCCTCGGACACCGGGCCCACCCGGCCATTGCGTGTGGAGTCTGGCCTGCGGGAAAAGATTGCGCGTCTCCTGGCCGGTATAGAGGTCTTCCAGGTCGCTCGGCTGCAGCCGGGTATAGGGCCCGTAAGCCTCGGGATTGTCGCCGGACCGCCCGCGCCCGACCTGATCGACGACATAGACGGCAAAGCCTTTCTCGACGAAGCGTTGCGCCCAGCCGGGCCGGCCGTCCGGCGTGCCGAGGAAATTGACTCCGGTCTGCGCCGAACCGTGGACCATGACGACGGGATAGGGCTGCGTGATGGTGGCCGGCCGGTGGTATTCGACGAACATCTGACCGACCGCAGCCGTCCTGCCGTTGACCGTCTCGTAATGGCCGCCGACGAAGACATAGCCGTCGCGAAGCGTGGGGGCGTCAGCGGCGCTCGGCGCAGAGGCTGCGGCGCAGAGCAGAACAACGCTCGCACAAAAGGTCTTCATCATCATGGTGCGGCCTTTGCCGAATGGAGCTGAGCGGCGTCACTAGCACGGTGCGTGACCGCGTTGCGCCGCCGTTCGACTGAGCGGCCTCCGCAGCGCGTTCATGGTTGCGCCGCAAGGTTCAGCTAGAGCATGACGCCACGAAAAGGTGGCGCTGCCGTTCGCGGCTCTTATTGGAGATGAGACCGATGCCGAAAGTCGCGATGCTGATCGCTGCGGCCCTGATGGCGGGGGCGACGCTGCCCGCCCTTGCAGGTCATCGTGCAAAAAGAGCGTATCACCGGGTCAGCACGAGCCCGGCCGTCGAGCCGGTTCGGCCAAGCCTGCAAAGTACGTCGTCGAGCGCGGCGGAGAGCGGGATTGGCGGCGCGGGGACCCTTGATTCGGGTGGTCTGTCGTTCCTTGGGCCGGCGCGTGGCGGGATCGGGCACTGATACGGCGCGGTTTTGCGCCATTCGGGCCGTTCCGATGGACGGGTGCTCTAGAGCCGGCCGAAGTAATACAAATCAGTTAAATTCATTTAGTGCGCAATATAATTGACGGAATGTATTCTTGCGTCTATCTTTTGATAAGCTAAAATGGTTTTCAAAACATTCTTTGCGGCCGACCAAAATATTTCTTGGGCCGAAATATGACGATAGGGAAAGTCTCAAGCGGCGACTATCAACCGGTTGTTTCCAGCCCGATTAGGGTTTTTGTAACCATGAAAACGCGCTGGAGGAGGCGACAATTTAAGCTTCAATGCTGGCATAGCCACGCTAAAATGCGCTTGACGGCAGAGGCTTCCGTTTCAATGTTCGAGGTCTCTTCAACTTAGTGAAGCAGCGAGTGTGTTCCAGTGAACTGTCTTTCAAAATTGGATCGAAGCTCTTGCAACAATGCGGCAGCAAAACGCGCGTCGCGTCGGCTTGGTGCCTTCTACGATGAGATGCTGGCGCCCTGTCGGCTGCGGGCGACGCAGCATGCCCTGATGCAGCAGATCGCGCGTCTCGGCTCGCCGTCCATGACAGACCTCGCGTCGGCCCTGGTGCTCGACCGCTCGGCCCTGTCGCACACGCTCCGCCCACTTGAGCGCGACGGGCTGATCGAGTTGCACTCCAAGAAGCTGGACCGCCGGGTCAAGCTTGTGGTGCTCACCGAGGCTGGGCGAAGCAAGCTCGAGGCCTGCGATATCCTTTGGGAAAAGGCGCAGCTACGGTTCGAAGCGACCTATGGTCCCGAAGAAGCGGCCGCGCTCCGCAAGACGATGGACCTGCTTGCGTCTCTCGACTTCGACAGAAAGGCGTCTAGATCAGGAAATGCCTTTTTGGGGCGGCCAATTCACACGTAATTCTTCTCGACTTCATTTTTGCACGCGTTAGCCTAGACCCTTGTCGGATGGCGGGGGCGGGCAATGCCGAACTTTCATGTCTGGCCCATGGGCCAGACCGATCATGATAGTTTTTGGGTTTACGCCATCGACGACTTCGATGCGCGGGAGCAGATTGCTGCGACCCTGCGCTTGAACGCGCATGACGAGGACGAGTACGGATGCGTTGAGGACAACCGGTTCAAAATGCCGTTGAATCTAATCCTCCACGATTCGGGCGAATGGACTGAGGTGGCGACGCCGCAGCAGCTTCGGTGTTCCGGCAAAGCGAAGGACGGCGGGCAAAATTCCGAAGCTTGAGTGCCATGGATTGGCCACCGCAAGCGTCCCATGTGATGCGGGATAAACGCACCGTCGCGATGTGGCTCGTATCATTCGGCACCTTGGGTGTCGCAGGTCTTCTGGCGACCGCGTTCGCGATGATGGCCTTCGGCCTCGATCCCAGCGAGATGATTACGGCAGGAGCCGAGCCTTGGACCAATGCCGCAGTCGCCGCGGCGGCCTTCGGCGGGCTTGTCATCACCACCGGCCTGAGCCTGTGGGTGTGGCACTTCACGCGGTGGCGGATGGTCGCTCTTGTCCTGACGGTCATTGAAGTCGGCTGCGTGGCGTGGGCCTGTGCTTCGGTTTATCGCGACTATTTTTAGCCTCGCCGGGTCACATCGCGCGCCGGTTTTCGGCGCGGCCCGGCAACCAATTGTTAAGGTCGTGGTTCTTACGGCATGAGCAACACCACGCGCCAGCCCTTGATCCTCGTCGTCGATGACAATGGCGTTCTGCGCATGCACGCCGCGGAGTTGCTGAAGGAGGCGGGATACGCGGTGCTGGAGGCGGCCGATACAGAGACGGCGGTCGGATTTCTGGAGACGCGGTCCGATATCACGCTGTTGTTCACCGATGTTCAGCTGCCGGCCGGGCGCGACGGGCTGTCCCTGGCGCAGCAGGTGAAAGAGCAGTGGCCCAGGGTGCTGCTGCTGATTACGTCCGGCGGACCCAAGATCATGGATGAGTCGATTCCGCATGAGGCGCGTTTTCTTACCAAGCCTTACAGCAACCGCGAGGTGTTGGGTCACGTCGACGCGATGATCAAGGACCAGGCCGAGGTAGGGTGATTCGGCTGCGTTTCTGACACCGGCCAGCCTCGTTGAAACGAGAGCGACGGCTTATCGCTCAGGCTGGGCCTCTTCAGCGGTCGGCACGCTAGTCCGGGTCGATGTTCTTGGCTTTGAAGATGGCGGCAGCTTGCGGCGTCCGCAGGGATGCGATGAACCTCTTCGCGACTTCGGGCTCCTTGCACGCGCTCGACAGTCCGACAGAGAACGCGGCCTGGGTTTTCGGGTCGGCGGGAAACAGCGGCACCGCATCGAGCCCGGGCAGGGTGGCAATTTCGCTCATCGTGACAATGCCGAGATCCGCCTGTCCGGCGGCAACAGGCTTGGCGCCTTCGCCGGGTCGGGTCAGGATCGTTTTCGCGGCGAGTTGCAGTGCAAGGCCCAACTGATCGATGGTGGTCTTGTAGTAGGCCGACGAGACGCCGCCGAGTGCGGGGTCGCTGACGGCGATCGATTTCGCGGCAAGAAGCGTCGCCTTGAAGTCCTCCAGCGTCGCGGCCGCTGGCCTTGCATCCTGTTTCCGATAGGCCAGACCGATGCCGATATGGGCGAGGCGGGATGCGTCCGTCATCGCCCCTGTCTTGACCAGGCTGTCGACGGCGCTGGTGAACAGGATCCCGACACAGAAGGCGTCGCCGCTCTCGATCCGATGTTTGACGGCCCCAGCCGAGTCGAAGGTCGCATGTACCGTGGTGCCGCTCGCTTTTTCGAAGGCGGGAAGCAACTCCGTAAGCGGCGCCTTCAGCGCGACCGAGCTCAACAGCTCGAGCTCGGCGGCGTGACCGGCGGCTGGTCGCAGGATGCCGATCGCCACGACGCCGACTGCGAGCGCGAATGGCAGTGCGTGTTTTAGGGCGACCCCGATCATGACGTTTGCGCCCCACGGACAGCCGTGGCCTCGATCTCGATGAGGTATCCGTGATGCAGGCTCGGCACCGGCACGACGGCGCGGGCCGGGCGCGCGGCACCGAACACCTCGGCGTAGATGGCGTTGAAGGCCGGCCAATTCTCGACGCCGACGATGTAGGCGGTCACCTTCAACACGCCGTCCGGCCCGCTGCCCGCGGCCTCCAGGATGGCCAGGACGTTGGCGAGCGTCTGGCGGACCTGCGACTCGAAAGGTTGGTCCGCGCCAAGCGTGCCGTCGGCCCGAACCGGCAGCTGGCCGGACACGAAGACGAGGTCACCCCAGGCGACGGCTTGGGCATAATGCCCCGCCGGTGTCGGCGCCGCCGCCGTGGCGATGGCCTCGATAGGATATTTCATGATGGTCGTCATTCCATTACCAGCCGTTGAACCGGGGCCATCGCGCCACGACCGTGCCGGCCTCGCCGATGACATGATAGGCATCATACGGCGCTCCCGTCGCGCAGGCGTGATTAGGCAGGATGCGAAGTCTGGTGCCGACCGGCAAGTCGGGCAGGATGCCGGCGCTGCCGGGCCGGACGGCGACAATCCCGTGTTCCTGGTTGGCGTCCACGACGACGAGATCGGGGATCGGGAGGCCGCCCGGGTCGCAGACGACGCCATAAAACTGGTCGACCCGCTGCTTGCTGGTGCCGCGATCGCGCGACAGCGCCATCCAGCCGGCGTCGGTGATGATCCAGCCTTTGGCGCGCTGGTGGCCGATGACGGTGGTCAGCACCGAGATCGCGATATCCGCGATCCCGCAGGAGCCGATGCCGGCCTGGACGAGATCGCCGAACATGAAGACGCCGCAGCGCACCTCGGTGACGCCGGTCAGGTCGCGGGCGAAGCGCGCGGTCGGGGTCGAGCCCATGCTGACGACCGGGCAGGGCAGGCCTGCGGCGCGCAAAATTGCGGCGGCGCCCACCACCGCGTCGCGCTCGGCGTCCGCCGCCGCCGCAAGGGCGTCCGGCCGGTCGAGCGCGTAGCTGCCACCGGCATGGGTGAGCACGCCGCGCAGGATTGCGCCGCCCGCGTGCAGCGCACGGCCGATGGCGACGAGAGTGGCGGCATCGTCCGGGCGGACGCCGGAGCGGTGCCCGTCTGAGTCGATTTCGATCAGCACCGGCAGAGGGTGCGCCTGCGTCGTCGACCAGTGCGCGACCGCCTCGGCCTGGGCGAGATTGTCGACGATGATGGCGAGATCGGCGCCGTAGCGTGATCGGATCGCCCCGACCTCGTCGAGTTTCTGTGGCGTGATGCCGACGCCGTAGAGCAGGTCGCGGACGCCGCGTGCGGCGAAAAAAGCCGCTTCCCGCAGCGTCGAGACGATCGCCGGGCCGCTCGCGCCATGCATCGCCCGCAGCGCGACGTCGAGACTCTTCGCCGTCTTGAGATGCGGGCGAAAGCCGACGCCGAGCGCGGCGAGATGCGTGCGCATCGTCGCGATATTGCGGTCGAGGCGGCCCTGGTCGAGCAGCAGGCTCGGGGTCGGCAAGGCGTCGACCGTGATTGCCACGTCCGCGGATGAAGCAGGAGACTGGTTCAGGAGCGTGTTCCGATGCGAAATATCCGCCGCCAGTAATCACGCGGCGCGGCACGGCGCCATAGACCTTTTTCCTGGGGCTTCGTGGTCGCCCTGAGTCAAAACGCCGTTGATCGGGGTGCCCACTGCGCTACATGACGTCTCAGAAGCCCGCAGTCGTCGGGCTCACCGCCGGAAAGGCAAGACGATGCACATGTCGAGTGAAAGCATTTTGGTCATCATCGTCGTCGGCATCATCGCCGGATGGCTCGCCGGTCTGATCGTCCAGGGCACTGGGCTCGGCATCATCGGCGATCTCGTCATCGGCATCGTCGGCGCCTTCATCGGCGACTGGGTTCTTCCGCGGGTCGGCATTCACCTCGGAACCGGCATGGTCTCCGCGATCATCAACGCCACCATCGGCGCCGTGATCCTGCTGCTGCTCATCCGACTCGTGCGTGGCGGCGGTCGACGCTATTAACGTTTGGACCTCAGCTTTCAAGGGAGCGTCCGCGGCTTGAAGCCTCGGGCGCTTCGCGGGGCTCAAGCGGCTCGCGTGGGATCGGCGGCGTTCGACGATTCGTCTACCATTCCGGTGACTTTTGCAGCCAGCACATCGATGGCAAAGGGCTTTGTGAGAACCTCCATGCCGTTTTCCATCCAGCCGTTGGCAAGCGCCGCGCTCTCGGCGTAACCGGTGATGAACAAGACTTTCAACGCTGGTCGCCGGCCGCGTGCGATGGCCGCGAACTGGCGTCCGCTCATCCCGCCTGGCAGGCCGACATCGGTCAGCAGAAGGTCGATACGCACGCCGGACTCGACGACCAGCAGGCCGGAAGCGCCATCGGCCGCTTGCAGCACGCCGTACCCCAAGTCCGACAGCACATCGATGACAATGCCGCGCATCGCGGCTTCGTCGTCCACCACGAGGATGACCGCGCCTTGCTGAGCGGGGCTCATGTGCAAGGCCGTGACGGATGCGACAGTGCCGGTGATCGCGCCGCGATTGCGCGGCAGATAGATCGTCACGGTCGTGCCCTTGCCGGCCGCGCTGCGCAGCGTCACGTGGCCACCGGATTGCTTGACGAAACCATAGACCATGGACAGGCCCAATCCCGTGCCCTTGCCGACCGGTTTGGTAGTGAAGAAGGGATCGAAGGCGCGGGTGATGACGTCGGGCGTCATGCCGGAGCCGGCATCGGTGACGCTGAGAACCACGTAGTCGCCCGGTGGCAGCGTTTCCGCCGCGGCATCCCGGACGCTTCCGTTGAGATAGCCGGCGTTTCGTGTCTCGATCTCGAGGTGGCCGCCGTCGGGCATCGCATCCCGCGCGTTGATCACCAGATTGAGCAACGCGTTTTCCAACTGGTTCGAGTCGCATAAGGTCGGCCATAGCGCCGCCATCAAACGGCATTCGATTGCAACGCTAGGCCCCACCGTCTGACGGAAAAGCTCCTCCATGCCGTTGACCAGAGCGTTCATGTCGATCGGCCTGGGATCCAGCGTCTGCAGCCGCGAAAAGGCAAGCAGGCGGTGCGTCAGCGCCGTCGCCCGTTTTGCCGCGGTCATCGCCGGCTCGATGTAACGCTCCAACTCGGCGACACGACCTTGCCCGGCGCGCATGCGGGCGAGTTCCAGATTGCCGGAAATGATGCCCACCAGATTGTTGAAGTCGTGTGCCAAGCCGCCGGTCAACTGGCCGACGGCTTCCATCTTGTGCGATTGGCGCAGCGCTTCTTCGACGCGCTCGCGTTCGATCGCCTCCGCTTCCAGCCTGGCGTTCGCCAGCGTGAGGGCGCGGGTGCGCTCCGCAACCATCGCTTCGAGGCCCTCCTTGGATTGCAGGAGCAGGGCTTCATCCTCCTTGCGGCTGGTGATGTCGGTGACGATGCCAAGGAGATGACGCGGTTTGTTTTTGTCGTGCTGAATACCGTCCGGTCGCCCATGGGTCTCGATCCAGCGTAGCGCATGATCGTTGGCACGGCGGATCCGGCACTGAAAGTGCCAGTCCTCGAGGTCATCGATCGCATGCTGAAGCGCCAAGGCGACATTGGGGCGGTCTTCGAGAACGACGTGACTGAGGAACGTATCGAAGGTCCAGGGCAGGTTGGGATCGGTATCGCCGAAGATCTGGTCGCACCGGGTCGATCGCCATGCGGTGCCGGACGCGAGGTCCAGTTCCCAACTGCCGAGTTCTCCGGCCTCGATTGCGAGGCGAAGTCTGGCCTGCGCGTCGCGAACCTCTTTAAGGACATGCAGCCGGTCGACCGCCGCCGCAAGCAAGTTGGCATAGGTGCGGAGAAAATCGGTGTCCTTGTCGGTGAACTGGCGCGGGGTGCGGCTATCGATCTGCAGGATCCCGAAGGGCGGCTTCCCGCTTCCCCCGATGATGATGACGTTGGCGACGGCCCTGACGCCGTTGTCGATCAGGAACGGGGCATAGCGAAATCGCGTTTCCGTCTCGATGTCCGGCGAGATCATCGGCTCGCCCGTGCGAAGGGCGTGGTCTTCCGATGTGTCGTCGAGGGCCAGGACTGTGGTTACGCCGACCACGCCGGACTTCCAGCCGATGCCGGCGCGGACCAGAAGCGTTTTGCCGTCTTGCTGGAGTTCGACGACCTTGGCGAGGTCCGTTCCGAGGGCCTGAGCGGCGAGCCGGCAGGCCTCGGTGAGGATTTCATCCAGATCGTCCGAACGCAGGGCAAGTTCTCCAAATCGCGCCAGCGCGGTTTGGTGGCGGAGGAGAGCGACGTCCGAACCATCTGCATCGAAATTCACGAGGCGTTCCATGGACAGACGGCCCGCTCGCTTGAATTTATCGGCTGGAAAAGCGGTCGGCGAACCCACGAGTGAGGCCCATCGGCTTCGAGACACTTTATAAGGCCTCGTCTGTAAAATTTAACTTTATTTAAAATTAAGTCAAACGGAAATACACCTTTTAGGTGTGCCATGCCATCGATCGCACCTTGGCGCGTTCTCAAAAGTTCCCAGCACGCCTGCATGGCAGCCATTTAAATTGTGGGCTATCTGATTTTGCAAAACCAAATAAGGTCTTTCAGCCGGCGGATCATCCGCTTCAAAGGAGACCATCATGAAAACTCTTACCGCTACGATCTGCGCCGCGACCCTTGCCGTCGTCCTTGCGTCGAGCGCTCAAGCGCAGTCGCCCCAGATCCCGACCCCTGCCAATCCGAACCCGATCAACCCGATCGCCACCGACGGTTCGCCGCTTCCGGTTCATAACGTCAATGTCCAGACCGGTCGCAGCGCGTTCGCGCCCGCTTCCAACATTTTCACGTCGATAGGCTCAGTCTTCACCGGTCGCTAAAGCAGGCGGTCCGAAGCGCTCGCAGGCATCAGTGCAAGCGTCTAAAGCCGTCGCAAACGCGTCTCCTCAACGGAGGCGCGTTTTGCATTTGAAAGAGGGCAGATGCTCAGCCGACGCGCTCGTACGTCCCGATCAGCAGGCCCTTGGCCAGCAAATGGCCATGAAGCGCGTGAACCAGCGCCCCGCGTCCCGTGCCCGCCTCGAGATCGAGGCGCACATCCAGCGCGAACACCTGGAAGGCATAGCGGTGCTGTCCGTGGCCGGTCGGCGGATCGGGCGGCAGCCAGCCGAGCGCCAGGAACGAATTCTTGCCGACGATCGCCCCGCAGCGCGCCGGGGGCATGGCATCCGCATCCAGCGCCGCTTCGTGAAAACCGCCGTCGCCGGGCGCGATAGCCCAGACCAGGGCATGGCAGAGCGGCGCGGGCGTGGGACTATCCGCATCCTCGACGATGAGGACCAGAGATTTTGCCGCTGCGGGGGTACCGGCGAAGGCCAGTGGCGGGGAAATCTTGGCACCGTCGTCGGTGAAGCGCGCGGGGATCGCGCCGCCGTCGGAAAAGGCCTCGCTCGTCACGCGGATCGTCTCCGGTGCGGCCAGGTCCTTGCCGGCATAGACGATTTTGTCCAGCCCCGGGCGAATTGAACTCAGGGCATGACCAAGGGCGGCAGGCACGTTTTCCAGCATCGATAGATCCTCCGAACCGGCAACAGCTTCGGGGCTCGATGGTTC
>NZ_LMUU01000107.1:0-11414 GCF_009765775.1 Beijerinckia sp. L45 | reverse complement strand
CGTAGCCGACGATGCCCTTGATCTCCATGAAGTCGTCGAGGCCGAAGCTCGACCACTCGCGGCCGTTGCCGGATTGCTTGTAGCCGCCGAAGGGTGCGCCGATGTCGGGCTTCGGGGCGTTGAGGTAGATCGTCCCGGCGCGCATGCGGCCGGCGACGCGGCGCGCGTGCTCCAGATCTTCCGACTGGATGTAGGCGGCGAGCCCATAGACCGTGTTGTTGGCCTCGTGGATGACGCCCTCTTCCGTCTCGTAGGGCATGATCGAGATGACCGGCCCGAAAATCTCTTCCTTGGCGACGCGCATCTCCGGTGTGACGCCGGCGAACACGGTGGGTCGCACGTAGTAGCCCTTGGACAGGCCGTCCGGCAGGCCGGTGCCGCCGGCGACCAGCTCGGCGCCCTCGTCGATCCCAGCCTGGATAAGCGCCTGGATCTTGTCGAACTGCAGCTTGCTGACGACCGGGCCGAGGTTCGAGTTGTCGCTGCGCGGGTCGCCGACGGTGAAGCTTTGCGCAGCCTTGCGGGCGAGCTCGACGACTTCGGCATGGCGCGCCTGCGGCACGAACATGCGGGTGGGCGCGTTGCAGCTCTGGCCGCTGTTGCTGAAACAGTTGGCGATGCCTTCCGGCACGCGGCGGGCGAAATCGGCATCGGGCAGCAGGATGTTGGCCGACTTGCCGCCGAGCTCCTGATGCACGCGCTTGACCGTCTCCGCCGCCGCCTTGGCGACGAGCACGCCGGCGCGGGTCGAACCGGTGAAGGAAACCATGTCGATGCCGGGATGCGACGAAATCGCCGCGCCGACGCTGACGCCTTCGCCGTTCACCAGGTTGAACACGCCCTTGGGCACGCCGGCGGCATGCATGACTTCGGCAAAGATGATGCCGGTGATCGGCGCGATCTCGCTCGGCTTCAGCACCATCGTGCAGCCCGACGCCAGCGCCGGACCGACCTTGCAGGTGATTTGGTTGAGCGGCCAGTTCCACGGCGTGATCATGCCGACAACGCCGATCGGCTCCTTCACGATCTGCGTCGTGCCGTTCATGTAGGAGAACTTGTAGGATTTCAGCACGCGCAGGATCTCGCGCAGATGGGCCTGGCCGATGAAGGCCTGGGCGCCGCGGGCGAAGGCGAGCGGGGCGCCCATCTCCTGCGACACCGCCTGGGCGATATCCTCGTAGCGCTTGTCGTATTCGGCGCAGACGCTTTCGAGCAGCTGGATGCGCTCGGCGACGCTGGTGCGTGAGAAGGTCTCGAAGGCGGTGCGGGCGGCGGTGACGGCACGGTCGACGTCCGCGGCGGTGCCGCCGGAAATCTGGGTGAAGACCTCCTCGGTCGAAGGATCGATCACGTCGATGACGTGGGGGGCGATCGGGTCGACCCAAGCGCCGTCGATGTAGAATTTCAGGTTGTTGGTCATGGATCTCTTCTCTTTTGGCGCGCAGGATCATCGCGCGTTTTCGGCGGCCGCGGCATCAGCCGCGTGCAGCGTGGACTGCGCCCAGTAGGCGCTATGTCCATCGGCATACTCCGACGAAACGAAAAGAGATGCAATCGGGCCGGCAAGGCGTCAGCGCGGTGCTGTCATGCCTTCGCCCATCGGCGGCAGCCGGGCGAGCGATCCAGGATCGCAAGGCGGGCATCACAAAAAAAGGGACCATCGTTTTGCGATGGCCCCTTTTTCGATCGGCGTGATTCGATGGGTCTAAAACTCTTCCCAGCTGTCGACGGCGTTGGCGACCTTCGCCCGGATCGCCGCGACAGGACCGCCGGTCGTCCGTTGCGGCGCGGGACGCGGCGCCGGCGTCGATTTCGCCCTGGCCTTGAGCGGCTGCACGTTGCTGCCGCCCTGGACACCACCGAGCTGGAAGCGACCGACGAGACGGGCGAGTTCCGCGCTCTCGCCGGCGAGGCTGTGCGAGGCCGCCGTGGCTTCCTCGACCATCGCGGCGTTCTGCTGCGTGACCTGATCCATCTGGGTGACGGCGATGTTGACCTGCGACAGGCCGCTGGCCTGCTCCTCGGCGGAGGACGCGATGTCGGTGATGATCGTGCTGATCGCGGTGACCTGCTCGACGATGCGCATCAGGCCTTCGCCGGTTTCCCCGACCAGCTGCACGCCAGCCGTGACCTGCTCGTCGGAGGCACGGATCAGCGTCTTTATCTCCTTCGCCGCTTCGGCGGAGCGTTGCGCGAGGCCGCGCACTTCGCTGGCGACGACGGCGAAGCCACGTCCGGCATCACCGGCGCGCGCCGCCTCGACGCCTGCATTGAGGGCGAGCAGGTTGGTCTGGAACGCAATTTCGTCGATCACGCTGATGATCTGTCCGATCTGGCGCGAGGAATGCTCGATGCCGCTCATCGCCTTGACGGTCCGGGCGACGACGTCCCCGGATTTCTCCGCATCGACGCGCGCAACGCGGACGACTTCGCGGGCGTGGGCGGCGCCTTCGGCGGTCTTCTTTACAGCGGTGGTGATCTCGCTGAGGGCTGCGGCGGTCTCTTCCAGGCTTGCGGCCTGCTGTTCCGTGCGGCGCGACAGATCGTCGGACGCGGTGGTGATTTCGCCGGTGCCGGAACGGATGATCCCGGTCGAGGCGAACACCTCCTTCATCGTCTGCTGCAACTGCGACACGGCCTCGTTGAAGTCGGTGCGCAGGCTCTCGTATTCGGAGGCGAAGGGCTGATCGAGGCGATGGATGAGATCGCCCGCGGCGAGCCTGTTGAAGGCGCCGGCGATGCCTTCCAGCACGTCGGCCTGCTGCCGTGCCGCCGTGGCGCGGAGCGCTTCACCCCGGCCGCGTTCGTCATCGGCCGCACGGCGGGCGTCTGCCGCCTCGGCTTCCAGCCGCAGCTTTTCGATCGCCGCCGCCTTGAAGACCTGGACCGCTTCCGCCATCTCGCCCATCTCGTTCGGCTGACCGATTGCGGGAATGACGACGCCATGGTCGCCCTTGGCCAGCGACCGCATCGTACCGGTCATCGCGTTGAGCGGGCCGCCAATCGCGCGGGTGATAAACCAGCACATCGCGAGGCCAAGCAGAAGCGACACGATAGCCCCGGACAGGACGACCGTCTTCGTCTGGTCCATCGAGTGATAGCCGGCCGCGGTCCAGTTGTCCGACCAGGGCTTCAGCTTGGCGCGGACTGTCGCGAAGGTCTGCTCGATGGCCGTCGAATAGGGGATGGTCTCGGACGAGCTGACCGAAGCGACGGCTTGGGCGCGCGTCGCCGGGTCGGCGGCCAACCGGCCCTGCGGGTAGATCGCCTTATCGAGGAACGTTTGCGATGCGGTGTTGTAGGCCTCGAGATCGGGCAGGAACTGCTGCCCGTCGCGGGCAAGTAGCTCTTTCAATTCACCCATGTTCTTGCCCCAGGCGGCCAGATCGGAGTCGATTCTGTCCTTGTCGGCCTGAGCACCGGTCAAGACGTATTTGCGCGAGTTGGAGCGTACGGAAATCATCTTCGTCGCGATGAGATCGAGGCCGTCGATCGCGTCACCGGACACGGTGTTCATCCGTTCGATTTCCGCGAGATTGCAAGTCTGCGTGTAGATGATCGTGGAACTGATGGCTACGATGGCGAGAACGGCACCGAAGCCGATCGCTAATTTCACCCCAAGCCGAAAATTACTAAATTTCATAGCTGTCAAACCCGCCCCGGACTCTTCGAGCTAAAGCTATGGCTGATCGCGGTTAACGTTTTCGTTAAAGTCGTAATAAAATAGCCATAAAGATGACTGCTTCGCCTCTACGTCAATTCACATATTGGCTGCTCCGGGCAGTGCTGTCGGTGTCCCCGCTGCCAGTCGAAGCGCTTATTTCAGGACGATGACCTTCGTGCCGACTTTGACCTTGCTGTAGAGGTCGACGACGTCGGTGTTGGTCATCCGGATGCAGCCCGAGGAGACGGCCGCACCCATCGTGTCCGGCTCGTTCGAGCCATGGATGCGGTACATCGTGGAGCCCAGATACATCGCGCGGGCGCCGAGCGGATTGTCCTCGCCGCCAGCCATGTGGCGCGGCAAATCGGGGCGGCGGCGCAGCATCTGTTCCGGCGGGGTCCAATCCGGCCACTCACGCTTGCGGCTGATGATTTTCGTGCCCGACCAGGAAAAGCCTTCGCGCCCGACACCGACGCCATATTCGTAGGCTTGGCCGTCGCCGAGGACGTAATACAGCCGGCGTTGCGTCGTCGAGATCACGACGGTGCCCTTGGGATAGCCATGCGTCCAGATCACCAGCTTGCGCGGAATTGCCTGACTTTGAAACACGTTCATGAAGTTGGCCAGCGGGCCGCTTTGCATCGGATTTGCCGCTGCGGGCGCCATGCTCAAGACCGTCAGCAGGCCGGCCAGCCGGACCGTTTTGATAAGCATGGAAACTCCTGAGCCGATCGCGCGAAAGGGGACAGCGCCCGTGCCTTCCACGCAAATGCGGCAAAACACGGGCTGCCGCTGCGGCACGCCCGTGCTGGAAATCTCATGGTCCGGGCTCGCAAGGCGTCCCGGACCAGCCGATGGCGTCAGGCCTGGCCCGGAATTACCAGCGGTGCCAACCGCGGTGCCAGCCACCATGCCAGCCGCCGTGCCAACCCCGGCGCCAGCCCCAGCCCGGGCCGCCCCAGCCGCCGCCCGGGCGGCAGCCGCCGTAAGGCCCGCGATGCGCATAAGGGCCGCAGCCGCCAGACACCAAGGTCAACGGTGCCTCGACGCTCGTGTCATGCGGCGCCGCCATCGGCATCGCCTGCACCGACGTCATCATCGCTGTTCCGAGCACAGCAGCGGCGACTGTCTTCAACAATAGGCTTTTCATTCAATCCTCCGGGTTTGAAGCATCGTACGGCTTTGAAGCCTGTTTCCAAGACTGTGACAAGCCGCCGTCGTCGGAACGTTTGTTTATCCTAAATAGATCCCAAAACGACACTTGGACCAACGGCCGGCTCGAAGGTTTACTGCTTTAGTCGTGTTAAATCGCGACCCTGCCTCATCACGCCTCAAGATGTTCATAGGAGCATAAATGACCTCGGCTTCGACGTCTGATCTCGGTATCGTCCGCGTCGCTGGTGATGCGCTTCCGCAGGCTTCCGGCGAAAAAGCCTATCACCTTGATCGGAAATGGCTTTAGGCTTGGCTGTCCGTGACAGAGAAGAATTGGCGAGATTCGATGGCGACGTTCCCCAGCGTTTCACCGTGAGCGACCTCGGCGATCTCTTCTCATCGATCGTGGTTCTGGTGCTTCTGATCGCTAGCGTAACATGCGGACGTCTCATGATCCGATGGCTGCCGGAGCAACACCGCACGCGAACGACCTTCCAGTTCACAGAACTCGTTTCAAATCTGCTTGTCACGTTCACGGCGCTGATTCTCGGGCTTTTGACCGCATCGGTAAACGCCAGCTTCGAAAAGGCGGAGACCGACCTGCGCAGTTTCGGATCTCAGATCATTCGCCTGACCAACGGCCTCGACGAGGCCGGCGCCCCGACCCTTCCGATCCGCGTCATGTTGCGCACCTATACGGCGTCGGCGATCGCCACGACATGGCCGGAAGAACCCGCGCCGGATGGGGTCTATCCCAAGGTTAGCGGCAAGCAGGCCATCGAGTCGGAAGCTTTGGGGCGGCTGTTGGCGCAGGTCGAACATAATTTGCGGCGGCTGCCGGCCGCCGATGACCTTCAGCGCGGTCTCAAGAGCGACTGCATCACAAGGCTCAACGATCTGCTGAACCAGCGCTGGCGGCTGATCGGCGAGGCCCACAGCACGATTCCGATGCCGTTCTACTGGATGATGCTGTTCTGGCTCGTCGTCGTTTTCCTCAGCTTCGGCATGAGCGCGCCGCGCAACTGGGTTTCGACGGCCTATGTCGTCATGGTGGCGCTGTGCATCGCCGGAGCCGTCTTCGTGATCCTGGAACTCGACGGCCCCTTGGATGGGGTCATCAAGGTCTCGAGTGCACCGCTGCGCGATGCCCTGCATCATCTGGATGTTTCGGTCGCCAGCCTCCCTGTCGCTGACTAACGATCGAGCGACAACGGTGAGGGGCCGCCGCGGTTCGCTAAAATTCGGCGGTCGGCGGCAACATGAAGGGACGCGTAAAAGCGGCCGGCCACGCGCCGCGGAGCATCAGCCCGGTGTCGTCGCGCTGGACGCGGCCGGACCAGCCGAGCTTATCGGGCGGGAACAGCGTTTCGACCCGGCTATAACGCCGATCCAGCACCGCCAGGATCGACGAAAGACGCGGGATTGTCGGGGCCACGATGTCGATGAGCGTCAAACGATCGCGCGTTTGCTTTGACACCACCACGGCATCGAGCGATTCCACGTAATCCACGATCATCGCGTCGTCGGCCGCAACCTGCGTCAGGAACAGCGAGCCGCCGCCCGCGACGGCGACATGCTCGGATATGGGCGCCCGCTCTGCGAGAAGATGTGTGATGAGTGTCGCGTCCGCGTCGCTCGAAAAAGAGAGCCGCCGCACACCCGTCGTTGCGTGGATGTCTGGCGCAGCGCCGACAACCTTGTGTTGCGGAACGTCCTGAAAGCCGAATCGCTCGTAGAGCGACGAGTCTTCCGTGTAGAGCAGCATGGGGCCGGAAAGCGAAGCGTCGCACCAGGCCAGGGCGTCCAGCATCAGCGCGCGAAACAAGCCACGCCCGCGCCATGTTTCGGCAACGGCAACCGAGCGGATCGCCGCCGCGTCACATCGTGCCCCGTCGAGGATGAGCGGCAGCGCAAACACCTCGACGCTGGCGACACAGGCGCCTGTCGCGTCGAAGAAGGCGAAGGGGCGGCACGTAGGGTCGACGCCGCAGAGCGCATCGCGCCGCTCCACGTCAAAATCGAAGACGTCGAGCATCAGCGCGGCATAGGCGGCGCGCGCGACGGAATCCGCGAAGAAGGCCTGCCTGAGAGTAAGCGTGGCCTTGTCGCGGATCATCGAAAGCTCAAGCCGTCTCGAAGAGGGACTTCAGTTCGCGCGGCTGGCAGCGCAGATATTGCGGCGGGCATTTTACATGCGCGCCGAGTTTTGAGGCGGCGTGCCAGGGCCAGCGCGGATCGTAGAGCATGCCGCGCGCCAGCGAGACCATGTCCGCCTCGCCGTCGGCGATGATCGCCTCGGCCTGCTCCGCTTCGGTGATCAGGCCGACTGCCATCGTGGGCATGCCGGCCTCGGCCTTGATCGCCTTGGCGAAGGGCACTTGGTAGTTCGGCCCGAGCGGGATCACTTGATCGATATGCAGGCCGCCCGTCGAGACGTGGATGTAGCTGCAGCCGCGCGCCGCCAGCGCCTTGGCGAATTCGACGGATTGGGCGAGGTCGAGGCCGCCATCTTTCCAATCAGTGGCGGAGATGCGCACGCCGACGGGCTTGTTCGCCGGGAAGGCCGCGCGCACCGCATCGAACACTTCGAGCGGGAAGCGCATGCGGTTTTCCAGGCTGCCGCCGTAGTCGTCGGTACGTTGGTTCGACAGCGGCGAGAGGAACTCGTGCAGCAGGTAGCCGTGGGCGCCATGCAACTCGATCCCGTCGAGCCCGAGCCGCTCGGCCCGCTTCGCCGCGGCGACGAAGGCGGCGATCGTGTCGGCGAGCCCTTTGGCGTCCAGCGCCAAGGGCGCCTCGTTGGCGGGATTAAAGGCGATCGCGGAGGGGGCCAGGCAGCGCCAGCCCTCCGGCTCGGAGGCCGGGATCTGCGCGCCGCCCTCCCATGGCACTTTGCAGGAAGCCTTGCGGCCGGCATGCGACAGCTGGATGGCGATCGGCATCGACGAATACGAGCGGATTGCCGTCAGCACGCCCTCTAGCGCTGCTTCGTTCTCGTCGCTGTAGAGGCCGAGATCACCGGGCGTTATACGGCCCTCGGGCGTCACCGCCGAGGCTTCGAGAATCAGCAGACCGGCGCCCGAGATCGCCATCTGGCCAAGGTGCATCATGTGCCAGTCGGTGGCGCTGCCGTCCTCGGCGGAATACTGGCACATCGGCGCGATGACGATGCGGTTTTCCAAGGCGAGCGCGCCGAGATGGACGGGCGTGAACAACTGACTGGTCATGAGGCGATAGGCCCTTTTGTGCGAGATGGGGCGGACGATATGAGCCTTGCGGCTCACATGATCGTTTCGTTCGAGCCGGGGCCAGGCGACGGCATCTCCTGCGGTCCGCCCGGCGGGATTTCATAGGGCTCCGACGTGCCGGGGTCGGGCACGTCGTCAGGGATCGGCGCGGGCACGCCGAGCGGCTCCGCCTCCGGCACCTCGGACGGCGCGGCCGGCTCTTCCGTAGGGGAAGGGCCAGGCGGCACGGGGTTCGGCGTCGCGGGCTGCGGGGTCACCGGCTGCGGCGTCAGCGGGCGCGGCGTCGAGGGCGCCGGGGGCATCGGCGTCGCTGGGTCGGGTGGTGTCGAAGGCTGCGTCGGCCCGGGTTCGCTCGGCACCGGATCGGGCGGCGGCTGGCGGAGGGGTTCCGGGACGATGACGGGATCGGGCATGGCTGGAGCCTTCGATATCAGGAACGAACTTAGTAAAGTGGCGAACCGCCGGACACGACTACCAGAGCGCCGGATGTATAGCTCGATTCGTCGCTGGCCAGCATGACATAGGCAGATGCCAGCTCTGCGGGTTGTCCCGGGCGCTTGAACGGCGTCTCGCTGCCAAAGTCCTTGATCTCTTCGGGGTTCATGCCCGATGGAATGAACGGCGTCCAGATCGGCCCGGGCAGTACGGCGTTGACGCGGATGCGTTTTTCCGCGAGCGCTTGGGCCAAGCCGAGGGTGAAGTTGGCGATGGCAGCCTTCGTCGCGCTGTAGGGGATCAAGGTCGCCATCGGCTTCTTCGAATTGACCGAGGACGTGTTGACGATGGCGCCGCCGTTCGGCATGTGCGGCACCGCGAACTTGGTGATGTAGAACATCGCGCTGATGTTGGTCTTGAAGGTCTTGTCCCAGTCCTCGATGGAAATCTCGTCGAACGACTTGGTCGGCTTCTGGAATGCCGCGTTGTTGACCAGAATATCCAGGCCGCCGAGGTCCTTCACCGTCTGGGTGACCAGCTTTTCGCAATGCGCGGGGTCGCAGATGTCGCCCGGCACCAGGACACAAGTACGGCCTGCCTTCTCGACCCAGCGCTTGGTCTCCTCGGCATCGTCATGTTCGCTGAGATAGCTGACGAGTAGATCCGCGCCTTCGCGGGCGAAGGCGATCGCTACAGCCCGGCCGATGCCGCTGTCACCCCCGGTGATCAGCACCCGTTTCCCGACGAGGCGGCCGGATCCCTTGTAGCTTGTTTCGCCATGGTCGGGCGTCGGATTCATCTTCGACGACAGCGCGGGAAACGACTGTGTCTGCGGGTCGAACGGCGGCTTGGTTTCGATTGTTGCGGTGGTCATGAAGCTTTGTCCAGCATGGGTGAATCTGCCGAGCAATCGACCGCGTCACAACCGGTTCCCCTTTGGGCGTTCGCATAAAACGGGAACGATCGATCGTGATCGTCATTAGCCTGTCACAACACGCAAAGGAGATGATGATGAAATCAATACTTGCATGTTCCTTGGTTGCTGCAGCTATCGTCGGCGTTACCCCTGCGATGGCGCAGAGCTTTTCCGTCGGCCCCAATGGTGTTGGCGTCGATGTGGGCCGCCCGCATTACCGCGATTATGAGCGCGACCGCGACTATCGGCCCTATCGCGACGACGAAGGCCGAAGTGTCTATCGAGACCGCGATTATCACTACAATCGCGACTACGATGATCGCTGAGTGAATGTCATCGGCTCCCGCTATTCGCGGGAGCTATTTTTGTGTGACACGACGAAAATGCGAGCCGGCGATGAGGCGCCCGGTGAGTGAGGGACGGAGCGGGTCCGGGTGCGCTACGGCGAAGCGACGGGCGGAGAAGGAAGCTTCAGCTTGACCGCCACCTTTTTGAGGGCCGCTTTCGCGATGTCCGCGTCGCTCCTGGACGGAGCGCTGAACAACTCCTGGTTTAACAACTGCGCGATCTCGATGATGAGGGACTTGACGGTCTGAGCATCAAGCTTGTGCTCGAAGGACCAGTAATAGACTGCGAATTCCAGAATAACGTTTAATCGATCTTCCTGCGCTTCGGTGATGAAAGCATCGGGATGGTTTTCACTGTCTGACATGCGCGCTCACTTTGGGCATCTTCCGCAAGTGGGCACATCGAACATTGAAAACGATGCATATGCAACTGGTCAGGCAAACTCCAATATTTTCAACGGTTGTGGGTTTGCTGGTCTACGCTGTAAAATTGTAGCCGTCATACCGCCGATTGCTCGGTTTCTTCAGTCCCAACGATCGGAGCGTCGGGCAAAGGCCGCGTCGCTGCGGCAGGCCGTCGGCGAAACGCCCAATGGACCGCGCCACGCGTCGCGCTGTCCCCTGTGATGCGGATCTGCAGGGTAGGGCGCGGCCCGCCACTCGTCGCGAACACCACGCTCGGCTCGAGCACGAGCGGCGCATCGGCCTGAAACAGCCAGCGATCACCGTCGGGAAGGTCGAGGAGTACGGCCGTGTCGTCGCCGACAACCTGCGCCCGCACCCGGGGATGCAAGTGAAAGCGCAAGGCGTAGGGCGCGACGCCTGGCTTGGTCTTCCCGGCGTCTTCGAGGGCGTCCCGTCCCTCCAGACTCGCACCGTCGTCCGCAAGGGACAGTTCGCGCGCGTGGGTCAGGCCGAACCGGCTGGCGTAGCCGTCGTGGGAGGTCTTCACCGTCGTGAAGCCGCCGGACTGCTGCCGATCCACCGCAACAGTCCTCGGCCCGGACAGGATTTCGTCGTTCAACCATTTCTGCAGGCCGGCATGAGCGGCAAAGCGGCATGACGAGGTGTCGTCGACAACCAGCGTCGAGTGCGCGGCCGTGGCGCGCGCCGCCTCGCGCGCATTGGCGCGGCTGACTTCGGGTGCCCCGCAATTGACGACGAGGCGTTGAAAGCCGTTGGAGAATTCGAAGGAGAGGCACCCGGCATGGGCCTGGGTCGAAAAGGCTTGCGGTGGGATCGCGCCGGCGTCGATGATGACGACGCTCCTGCCGGCTTCCATCCTCTGATAGCCGGAATAGGTTGCGTTGGTCAGCGGTTGGGCCCGGGCGTCGTCATAGGCGAGAATGGTGGCGACCAGTTCCGGGGCGGTCAGGCCCATGCCGTTGAACAGCGCCATGGTGCCGTCGCCGTGGCGAAACAGGCGCAGCATCGGCATCATGCGGTCGATGGCGTTGAGCACTGAAGCCGGGATCTGGATCCCGCGCGCGGCATAGGCTTGCCGCAGCGGCAGGAGGTCGAGAAGCAGGTCGATCAGCTGCTGCGGGTTGCGGCTGACATGGCCGCCGTCGGCCAGGATCTGCAGTTTGAGTTCGGCGGCCAGCCGTTCCGTGCCCTGGCGCTGAAACGCCTCGGAGCCCGGCGCGCAG
>NZ_LMUU01000106.1:8640-21051 GCF_009765775.1 Beijerinckia sp. L45 | reverse complement strand
TGACGCGCTGCCGCATCCAAGCCGTCCCACAAGAGCGCCTGGGTGAAGTCGACAGCCGGCGCGATCAGCACGAGGCCGGCGATGCGGTCGCGTTCCCCCGCCGCCTCCAGGGCGCGGGCGACAAGCAGCGCCAGCCAGCCGCCCATCGACGAGCCGATCAGAATCTGAGGACCGTCGCTGAGTTGCCGGACGACGGCGAGGCTTTCCTCCAGCCAGCGCGAGATCGTGCCGTCGACGAAACGCCCGCCGGACTCGCCATGGCCGGAATAGTCGAAGCGCAGCGCCGCGCGGCCCCGATCGGCAGCCGCCACGTCGAGCGCCGTCGCCTTGGTCGCCAGCATGTCGGAGCGGAACCCGCCGAACCACACCAGCCCTGGCAGACTTGGCGCCGAGGCGAGACGGCGGCGGTAGGCGATGCGCCGCTCAAGATCCCCGCTGCCGATGCTGAGAAATTGCGATTGCGTTAACTCGGTCGGTATAACTTGAATCACGATGGCGTGGTGTCTCCGGTGTTTCGGCCGCTGCGGCGCCAAAGAGCATGGTTCGGTTGAACCGCAAGGGCTCCATGAGCCAAGGAGTGGAGCGTGTTCGTGTCGGAAAAGCCAAAACCCTTTTCCGCAGAACCGGTGTGCCCTTCCGATAGCCGATTCGCCGCCTGATGACGGAGGATTTCGGCTTCACCCTGCATCGCCGCGGCCTGCATGCCCTCGCCGGGCGCACGGTCCTGCAGATCGTGCCGACACTCGATTCCGGTGAACTCGACCATACGGCGATCGATGTCGCCGGCGCCCTCGCGGAAGCCGGCGCCCGTGCGCTCGTCGCCTCGGCGGGCGGCCGCCTCGTCAGCGAACTCCAGGCCAAGGGCGGCGTGTGGATCCCGTTTCCGGCGCGGAGCAAGAACCCCCTCGCTATGGCGGTCAACGTCCGGCGCCTGCGCCGCCTGCTTCTCGACGAACGGGTCGACCTCGCGCATGCGCGCTCGCGTCCCGCGGCCTGGGTCGCCTACGGCGCGACGCGGGCGACGAAAACGCCGCTCGTCACCAGCGTCCAGCAGATCGCGCCGGGCCTCGGCCTGCTGCGCCAGCGCTACAATTCGGTAATGGCCCGCGGCGACATCGTCATCGCCGGATCGCGCTTCGCCGCCGCCCTCGTACCGACGCTTTATCCCTGGGCGTTGGACCGCGTGAGCCTCATCCGCCCCGGCGTCGAGCTCAAGGGCTTTGCGCCGAACCGCATGGATCCGGCCCGCGTCCACGCGTTGCGCCAGGCCTGGCATATCGCACCGGACGAGCGGATCGTGCTGCTCGCCGCCCGGCCGAGCCTGTGGAAGGGCCACAAGATCCTGATCGAGGCGACGCGGCTGCTTCTGCAAGCCGGCGTGCGCGACTTCAAGGTCGTGCTGATCGGCGACGCCAAAGGCAAGGGCCAGGTCCGCGAGATCGATCAGGCGATCGCCAAGGCGCAGGTCGAGTCGATCGTCCGCCGCGTCGGTGCCTGCGCCGACATGCCGGCAGCGCTGCTCGCGGCGGCCGTCGTCGTGGTGCCATCGCTCGAGCCGGAAGCCTTCGGCCGCATCGCGATCGAAGCGCAGGCCGTCGGGACGCCGGTCGTCGTGTCGGATCTCGGCGCGGTGCCGGAGACCGTGCTGGCGCCACCCGACGTGGAACCGGCGCGGCGCACCGGCTGGCGCGTCCCGGCCAATGACGCGACACTCCTGGCGGCGGCGATCGAAGAGACGCTGTCGCTCGGCGCCAGCAGCCGCGATGCGCTGGCGCTGCGGGCGCGAAAACAGGTCGAGGAGCGGTTTTCCATCGAGCGGATGGCGCGCCAGACGCTCGACGCCTATGCTGCACTTCTGGATCGTGGCGACCCGTCGGCCTGACGGCAGATCCTGTCTTCGGCCCTTTAAATGCCGTAAAACGCGGTTTGCGCGCGATCATGCTGGCGTGTTCATTGACTTCGCCGTGGAATAACCCGATGTTTTCCGATGGGCCCGTGCGCTGCCTCGCGTCTTTGTACGCGGAGGTCCAGCCCGACGTGGGTCCGATCATCGACTTTAGGAGAATACCATTCGCCGTCCTATGAAAGCCCCTCCGGTTCCGCAGAAAGAGGGACCGCGCACCAACCGGGAGATCCGGGTTCGTGAAGTCCAGCTTATCGATGCCGAGGGTCTGAACCGCGGCGTGGTCGAGATTTTGGAAGCGCAGCAGATCGCCGACGATGCCGGTCTCGATCTCGTCGAGATCGTGCCGAACGCCAATCCGCCGGTCTGCAAGATCCTCGACTACGGAAAGTTTCGCTTCCTCGAGCAGAAGAAGTCTGCCGAGGCGCGCAAGCGCCAGAAGATCGTCGAGATCAAGGAAATCAAGCTCCGCCCGGGCATCGACGACCACGACTATGATACCAAAATGAAGGCCGTGCGCCGCTTCTTCGAAGAGGGTGACAAGGTCAAGGTGACGCTGCGCTTCCGCGGTCGCGAAATGGCGCATCAGGACATCGGCTTCCGTCTTCTCGAGCGCGTCAAGCTGGAAACCGGCACGCTGGCCAAAGTCGAAGCCGAACCTTCGATGGAAGGCCGGCAGATGGTCATGGTCCTCGCGCCGCGCTGACCTGTCAGGTCATCTCTGCAAACATGACGGCTTGATCACAAGCCATCTTGTCTTTTGGCGCGGTCCCGTCTATTGACCGCGCTCCAAACCAAACCGCCCGGCCATCAAGGGCTGCCGTGGCGGTTTTTTCGCTCGTTTCCATCGAACTTATGAGTTCGGTCATGAACGTAAGGCAGCGCGCTGGCGCAGCCGACGGCAATCAAGCGGGGGCTCAGAACCCCACGGAGAGCAAAATGCCCAAGCTGAAGACGAAATCGGGCGCTGCGAAGCGCTTCAAAATCACCGGTACCGGCAAAGTCATGTATGCCCAGGCCGGCAAGCGCCACGGCATGATCAAGCGGTCGAACAAGCAGATCCGCAATCTTCGCGGGACCAAAGTTTTGTTCAAGAGCGATGGCGACAACATCAAGAAGTTCTTCCTGCCCAACGGCTGAAGACTTTCTTTCCGCTACGCTTTCACCGTTTCAAGGAGATCATCATGGCTCGCGTCAAACGCGGCGTCACTTCGCACGCCAAGCATAAAAAGACGCTCGATGCAGCGAAGGGCTTTTATGGCCGTCGCAAGAATACGATCCGCACCGCCAAGGCCGCCGTCGATCGCTCGATGCAATATGCCACCCGCGATCGTCGCGCCAAGAAGCGCACGATCCGCGCCTTGTGGATCCAGCGCCTCAACGCCGCCGTGCGTGAAATGGGCCTGACCTATTCGCGCTTCATCTTCGGCCTTGCCGAAGCCGGGATCGAAATCGATCGCAAGGTTCTGTCCGACCTCGCCATACGCGAGCCGGAAGCCTTCAAGGCCATCGTCGAGGCGGCCAAGGCCGCCCTGCCGGCCGCGCCTGCTGCCGCCACCGCCTAAACGGCTCCGCATACGCCACCGATCAAAAGTCGGTGGCGATGCCTTTGACCTCCCAATCGCCGAAGCGCACGGGCTCCAGCCCACCGCGGCCATTGAATTCTTGTGCCTGCGCCGCTGCGTCGGCAGCCTTGCGACGGCGCTCTTTGGCCTCTGCCAGCGCCCGCTGCGCCTCCGGCTTCAGGGTCCGCGCCGATGGGGTTGCGCTCTGCCGCGCTTCGGCACCGTCGCTGTCTTGATCCATCGCCAATCCTCCTCGACCGCCTCACGCCGTGCCATCCTTGATGGGGCCTGAAGCCCTCCTCCACGTAGACCGATCCGCGCATTCCGCAAGCCGGTGCGCCGATTACCCAAGCGACCGGACGTCCGGATGGCGCCTCGGCAAATGGTCGGCCTCGGCGCACTTCGCCGTGGAAGCGCCGGCCGAGGGCAAGCGGAGATCGCCGCCAGTTTTAACGGCCTGAGAGCATTTGGTCGTTAGCAAAAGACCATCAATTGCTAGTTTTAAGGATGCTCTTGCCGACAAACCGCCCCATCAAGATCTTCGGCGCATCCTCCTTCTGGTTTGCCGCGCTGCTCGTCGTTTCGCTTGGCCTCGTCTGCATCGTCGTCGGCACCCTTCTGAGCAGCGCCCGCACGTTGGAATTGAAACGCGCTTCGACCGAAGTTGCGAATATCTCCGCCGTACTGACGCAGGATCTGGATCGCAACATCGAGCTCTACGATCTTTCGATCCAGGGCGTGATCGACGGGCTCGCCAACGAGACGGTCATGGCAGCGACGCCGGAGCTCCGGCGTCTGATTCTGTTCGACCGCGCCGCGACGGCCCACTATCTCGGCGCCCTCCTCGTTCTCGACGCGGCCGGTAACGTCGTCAGCGATTCGGCGTCCATCACGCCGCGTCCCTACAACTATGCCGATCGCGACTACTTCAAGGTTCAGGCCGAGCGGCCGGACGTCGGCCTCTACATCGGCAAGCCGGTCGCCTCGCGGACGGACGGCAAGATGATCATCGGCCTCAGCCGGCGGATCAACAAACCGGACGGCAGTTTCGACGGGATCGTCGTCGGCACGCTTCAGCTCGACTACTTCCGCGCCCTGTTTTCTCAAATGAAGCTTGGCCGAAGCGGCGCGGTGACGCTGTTTCGTGACGACGGCATGGTTATCATGCGCGAACCCTTCGATGCCGCGCAGATCGGCCGGATCGCCAAGCCGCCCATGATCTTCAAACGTCTCGAAACCACGCGCGAAGGGGAAGTGCAGGCGAAGTCGGTGATCGACGGCGTCGAGCGCTTGTTTCACTTCGCCCGGGTCGGTGCGCTACCCCTGGTGCAGGACGTCGCCTTGTCGGTCGAGGATATCTATGCCGACTGGTGGCGGAAGGTATATGCGATCTCAGCGGTGCTGCTTGTCTGTTGCGGCATCGTGTTTCGCTCGGGATGGCGTTGCGGGGCGAACTGCTGCGCCGAACCGAAGCGGAAGCCGCCCTTGTTCTCCTTGCGAAGGAGGACAGTCTTACCGGCATCGCCAACCGCCGCCGCTTCGACGAGATCCTGGATCGGGAGTGGAAGAACGCCTTGCGGCATCAGACGCCGCTCTCCCTGCTCATGATCGACGCCGACCATTTCAAGGTGTTCAACGACACGTTCGGGCACCTTGCGGGCGACAGTGCCCTGGCCGCGCTCGGCGGCGCGCTGCGGTCGCGGGTGCGTCGGGCGGACGATCTCGTGGCGCGCTACGGCGGCGAGGAATTCGCCGTCATTCTGCCCCGAACCGACGCGTCCAAGGCGGTGGAAATCGCGGAGACCATTCGGCGCGATGTCCTGAGCCTTCCGCTCTCGAATCCGGACGAGGGCTATCGGCTCAGCATCAGCGTGGGGGTCGGCAGCATGACTCCTGTTGCCGGCCATGCGCCGACCGATCTCGTCGCGGATGCCGACAGCGCGCTCTAAGCGTCCAAGACTAGTGGGCGCAACCGCTCCACGTTGCAGACCTCGCGCGCCGCCTGAGGCTGCGTCGCTAAGCGGTGTGTTCGTTGTGCTTACGGCCTCGCCCAGCGATCGGCGGCAGCATCGTCCGAAGCTTTCGCCTCGACCCAATCGCCGGACGTCCCGTCGCGTCGATGTTCCTTCTTCCAGAATGGCGCGCTGGTCTTCATGTAGTCCATGAGAAACGAGGCGGCCTCGAAGGCCGCGACGCGGTGTCGGCTCGCCGTCACGACCAGCACGATCGGCGCGCCCGGCGCGATGCGGCCGTAGCGATGGATCAGCGTCACACCGCCGAGCGGCCAGCGCGCTTGCGCCGCCGCCACGACACGGCCGATCTCCTCTTCCGCCATGCCGGGATAGTGTTCGATCTCCAACGCCTCGAGCATGCCGCCTTCGTCACGGCACAGGCCGGTGAAGGTGACCACGGCCCCGAGATCGCTGCGACCCTGCGTCAACGCCGCGCTCTCGGCGGCGGCATCGAAGGGCTCGGCCTGGACCCGGACGGTCGCGGCGCCGGACATCAGCCGCCCGTCATCGGCGGGAAAAAGGCGATCTCGCGGGCGCCGGCGATGGCGGCGTCGTGCTTGACGTGGGTGTGGTCGATCGCGGCGCGAATCGTCGATCCGTTCTCGAACGCGGCATCATAGCCTTCGCCTTTTTGCTTCAGCCACGCGATCAGGTCTGCAACGGTCGCAACTTCGGCCGGCGGCAGCAGAATTTCTTCGGTCTTGCCGATGCGTTCCCGCACCCAGGCGAAGTAGACGGCTTTCACGGGCGGCTCTCGGTGTCGAGGATGTGGCTGATGCCGGACCTCAGATAGTCGACGCCGGTATAAATGGTAAGGACCGCGGCGATCCACAGCAGGACATGGCCGATCGTCGTGTTGCCCGGCAGGACCTTGTCGCCGGCCGGCCCGGCGATGAGAAAGCCGAGCGCCACGAGTTGCGCCGTGGTCTTCCATTTCGCCACCCGGCTCACCGGGATCGACACCTTCAGGTCGGCCAGAAACTCGCGCAGGCCGGAGACCAGAATCTCACGGCACAGGATGATGATGGCCGCGGCAATCGAGATACCGGCGATGGTGCGGTCGGCGACCAGCATGAAAAGCACGGCCGCGACCAGCAGCTTGTCGGCGATCGGATCGAGCATCTGCCCGAGCGCGGACTGCTGCGACCAGGCGCGGGCGAGATAGCCGTCGAAGAAATCGGTGATCGCGGCGACGGTATAGAGGCCGAGCGCCACCCAGCGCATCGTGTCGACCTCGGGCCAGAACATGCACGCGGCCACGACCGGGACCGCGACGACGCGGCCATAGGTGAGGAGGTTCGGGAGGCTCCAATGGTGGCCCCCGCTCCGGGAAAGACTGGTCATCGCCATGGGTCGGTAGGAACACGCGTCGGGGGATGACGTCAAGGTTTGGCAGCGCGGCGGCCTCTCTCGGACCGCCGCGCTGCGGATATGGCTTACGCCGGGTTGATCATGCCTCGGTCAAATCCGGCCGCTCAGGGAATCATCCAGGGGAAGACGTATTGCTGCAGCACGGCGAGAATCCCGAGCAGAACCGTCATCAGGATGCTGTGCTTGAAGGTGCGGGCGAAGACCACGCCTTCCTGCCCCTTCAGGTCCGTGACCGCGACACCGGTGGCGATGTTTTGGGGCGAGATCATCTTGCCCATGACGCCACCCGATGAGTTCGTCGCGGCAAACAGCACCGGATTGAGCTGAAGCTGGTTGGCTGCGACCACCTGAAGGTTGCCGAACAGCGCGTTGCCCGAGGTGTCGCTGCCCGACAGGAAGACGGCGACCCATCCGAGGAAGGCCGAGACGAGCGGGAAGAAGATCCCCACCGACGATACGCCGAGACCGAGCGTATAGGTCAGGCCCGAATAGTTCATGAGGTAAGCGAGCGCGACGATCAGCGCGACGGTCAGGATCGCGATGCGGCTCTGCCGCCACGTGATGCCGACGGCCTCGAGGAAGCGCTTAGGGCTGACGCCGACGATCGCCGCCGTAATGATGGCCGCAAGCAGAATCGCGGTGCCGGTGGCGAGCGGCTGGAACACCCAGATCGCCGCATAAGGCTTGTTGTAGAGTGTGATGAAGACCTGCTTGTCGAGGCCAGGCCACGGAATCGCCTGCGCGCCGTTGGCGAAGACCTTGAAATCGGTCCAGGCGATGACGACCACCGTGATGACGACCCACGGGATCCAGCCCTGCCAGGCCGGAACGGCCGATAGCGCGACAGGCGCCACGATGGCAGCCGACGGCGATGCGCTCGACGCCGCCGAGGGCTGCCGGATGAAGAACTCAGGATCCGGCACGGGCGCCCAAACACGCAGGAACAGAAGCGTCGCAATCAGCGAAGTCATCGACGAGAAGACGTCGGTCAGCGCGTAGTTGAGATAATTCGACGAAACGAACTGCGCACCGCCGAAGCTCACGCCGGCGACGAGCAGGACCGGCCAAAGCGCCCGGATCGACCGAAGACCGCCATAGACCGCCATGACATAAAACGGGAGAAGCATCGCAAAGAGCGGCAGCTGACGGCCGACCATCGCGCCCAGCGTCACCGGCGACAGGCCGGTCACCTGGCCGAGCACCGTGATCGGCACGCCGAGCGCGCCGAAGGCGACGGGCGCCGTGTTGAAGATGAGCGTGAAGGTCAGCGCCTCGAGCGGCGGATAGCCGACCATGATCAGCAGGGCGCTGGTGATGGCGACCGGCGTCCCGAAGCCGGACACGCCTTCGAGAAGACATCCGAAACAGAACCCGATGACGACGAGGACGATCCTTCGGTCGTTGGGAAGGTGTTTGACGATCCAGTCGCGGAAGCAGTCGAAGCGGCCGGAGATGACTGCGATATTATAAAGCAGCAGGCCGTTGAACACGATCCACATCACGGGCCACAGCGCGAAGGCCGCGCCGGCCGCGACACTGTCGAGAGCGAGATTGACCGGAAATTGCCAGACCGTAATCGCGAGAATGAGGCCGACGATTAGGCCACCCAGCGAGGCCTGCCATGCCGGCCGCCGCATCACGCCGAGCATCACGAGGACGACGGCAATTGGTAGGATGGCAACCAGGAACGAGAGGGGAAGACTTCCGGCGACGGGTCTCAGGATCTGATGGAACATCGGGCACTCACAAGATTTGCGGCGCTGGTATGCAACAAAGCGATAGCTAAGTCAGCATGTCTTTCGACTTTCCGTTACTGCCATTTTTATGGGCGTGCGTGCTTTGGCCGTCCCCACGCGGGGCTGGAGCCAAACCGTTTGGGTCGGGTCGCTGACGAGGTTGGTGCTGAAACCATCGGCGCGCGCTTCAGGCGCCGTTCCGCTCGTGGAAGAAATCGTAGACCAGCTTCGCCGTCCCAGCATTGATTCCCGGCACCTTCTCCAGGTCCGACAACGCCGCCCGCGACAGAGCCTTGGCTGTCCCAAAAGCATGAAGAAGCGCGCGTTTGCGTGCCGGGCCGATGCCGCCGATGTCGTCGAGCGGGCTGCGGGTGAAATCCTTCTTCCGCCGCGCCCGGTGGGTGCCGATGGCGAAACGATGCGCCTCGTCGCGCAGGCGCTGGACGAAATACAGCGCCGGGTCGCGCGGCGCGAGACGGAACGGCTCCTTGCCCTCGACGAAGAACATTTCGCGCCCGGCATCGCGGTCGCGGCCCTTGGCGATGCCGACGATCGCCACGTCGGTGACGCCGAGCTCGTCGAGGATCTGCTTGGTCGCGTTGAACTGGCCGAGCCCCCCATCGATGAGGATGAGATCGGGCCGGTTGGGGAACGCGTCGGGATCACTCTCCTCCCCCGCGGAGCGGGGGATGGAGACCACGCGGAGCGTGGTGGAGGCGCCGTCTGACTGTAAAGTGGAGGTCGATGGCTCGCCGTCTTCGGAAACCAGCGACGCGGCGCGCCCTCCACCACCTTCGGCGGTCCCCCTCCCCCATTCCACGGGGGAGGATAGAGCCCCCTGCTCCGCGTCCTCTTTCAGCAGCCGGCTGAAACGGCGGCGCAGCACCTCGCGCATCATTCCGAAATCGTCGCCTGGGGTCAGCGACTCGTCCTTGATATTGAAGGTGCGGTAGTGCGTCTTCATGAAGCCGTTGGGGCCGGCGACCACCATGCCGCCGACGGCATTGGTCCCCATGATATGAGAGTTGTCATACACCTCGACGCGGCGGATCGTGCGCTCCAGCCCGAAGGTCTCGGAAAGCGCCGCGAGCAGCTTCTCCTGCGACGCCGTCTCCGACATCTTTCGGCCAAGCGTCTCGCGGCCATTATGCGCCGCGGCCTCGACCAGCTCGCGCTTCTCGCCGCGCTGCGGCGTGGCGATCTCGACCTTCGCGCCGTAGCGCTCGCAGAGCGCCGTCTCCAGCAGCGCGCGGCTCTCGACCTCGTGGGACAGCAGCACCAGCCTGGGCGGCGGTCGGTCGTCGTAGAATTGCGCGAGAAAGGCGTCGAGGACTTCGCCCGGCGTCAGGCTCTTGTCCGCCTTGGGATAGTAGGCGCGGTTGCCCCAGTTCTGGAACGTCCGGAAGAAGAACACTTCGATGCAGAACTGGCCGCCCTCTTCGATCACGGCGAAGACGTCGGCCTCCTCGACGGTCTTGGGGTTGATTCCCTGCGCGCCCTGGATCGCCGAGAGCGCGGCGATGCGGTCGCGCAGCCGCGCGGCACGTTCGAACTCCATCGTCTCGGAGGCTTCCATCATCTCCCGCGCCAGCAGGTCGCGCACCGCGCGGCTCTTCCCGGAGAGAAAGTCGCGGGTCTCGCCGACCAGCGCGGCATAGTCGGTGTGGTTGATCTCCCCGGTGCAGGGCGCCGAGCAGCGCTTGATCTGGTGCAGCAGGCAGGGCCGCGTGCGGTTTTCGTAAAAACTGTCGGTGCAGGAGCGCAGGAGGAAGGCCCGCTGCAGCGCATTGAGCGTGCGGTTCACCGCCCAGACGCTGGCGAAGGGCCCAAAATAGTCGCCTTTGCGCGAGCGGGCGCCACGATGCTTGGTGATCTGCGGTGCCGCATGGTCGCCGGTGACGAGGATGTAGGGAAACGACTTGTCGTCGCGCATCAGCACGTTGAAGCGCGGCTTCATCTGCTTGATGTAGTTGGTCTCGAGCAGCAGCGCCTCGGTCTCGGTCGCCGTCGAGACGAAGACCATCGAGACCGTCAGCGCGATCATCCGCGCGATGCGATTGGTGTGGCCGGCCGGGCGCATGTAGCTGGCGATGCGCTTGCGCACGCTCTTCGCCTTGCCGACGTAGAGGACGTCGCCGTCGGCGCCGATCATCCGGTAGACGCCCGGCCCTTTAGGCGCGTGCTTCCAGAAGCCCCGGATCGCCGCGGCGCCGAGCTTGACCGAGGCGGGGGCGGCCTCGTCTTCCGGCGTCAGGTCGACGGGCGGGAGCTCGGCGTCTTCGTCGGCAAGGTCGGACGGGTCTTCCAGATCGGCGGGGGCGGGCGTCTCACGGGTCATGAGGGGGATCTAAGCGCGCTTCGCGTCGATGCAAAGGCCGGACAGGCCGCTATCCCGTCGCCAGGCCGCCGCCGTGGCACAAAACCGCGGACGATCGGTGTCGGGTTCTCGACCAGTGTGACACGGACGACGCGATATTCGCCCTTTCCGCGATTGCCGCCGAGCCCGCGGCTCTATAATTCTGCCATATCAAAAAGGGTGGTTCGCCGGTTCGCTCCGGCCTCGTCCTTCCGCAAGGTCCGCAGCGCGTGATCCGGCACGCGCCGACGCAAGGATTTACAATGAAGATGTCGTCATTCGCTGCCGTGATTGGGTTCGCGGTCGCTGCCGTAGGCTTCAGCGCCGTGGCTAAGGCTGACCCCGCCGGGGAATGGCGCGTCGCCGACGGCACCGCGACAGTCAAGATCAAGAAATGCGGCCCGAATTTCTGCGGTTTCGTCGCCAGCGCCACGAACCCCGGTAAGGATATCCGCAATCCCGACCCGACCAAGCGCGACCGCAGCACGATCGGCATCGAGGTGTTCTTCAATCTGAAGCCGGGCCCCAACAACACCTACACCGGCGAAACCTACAATGCCGACGATGGCCAGATCTACATCGCGACGCTGACGCCGAATGGTCCTTCGATGCTGATCAAGGGCTGCGTGCCGAATGGCGGCGCCTGCGGCACCGAAACCTGGACCATGGTCAACAAGTAATACTTCAATTAACCGACCTCGGATCCTCACGCCGGGTCCGAGTTGTTCCAGTCCGCCATCGCTGCTAAGAGGCGGCGGCGGACAACCGCATGTAGATGGTAGGCGTGATGAAAATATTGGCGGGCAATTCCAATCGCGCCCTTACTGAAGCGATTGCCGCCTACCTCGGTGTTCCCCTCACGAAATGTCAGGTTCGGCGCTTCGCCGACATGGAAGTCTTCGTCGAGGTTCAGGAAAACGTTCGCGGCCAGGATGTGTTCATCATTCAGTCGACGTCGTTTCCGGCGAACGATCACCTGATGGAAATCCTCATCATGACCGATGCGTGCCGCCGCGCCTCGGCGAAACGGATCACCGCCGTGGTGCCGTACTTCGGCTATGCCAGGCAGGATCGCAAGGCCGGCCCGCGCACGCCGATCTCGGCCAAGCTCGTCGCCAACATGATCACCCATGCCGGCGCCGACCGCGTGCTGACCGTCGATCTTCACGCCGGGCAGATCCAGGGCTTCTTCGACATTCCGACCGACAACCTGTTTTCCGCGCCGGTGATGGTGCGCGACATCAAGGAACGGCTCGACATCCGCAACGTCATGGTCGTGTCCCCCGACGTCGGCGGCGTGGTCCGCGCGCGCGCGCTGGCGAAACGCATCGACGCGCCGCTGGCCATCGTCGACAAGCGCCGCGAACGCGCCGGCGAATCGGAAGTGATGAACATCATCGGCGACGTCACCGGCCGCGACTGCATCCTCGTCGACGACATCGTCGATTCCGGCGGCACTTTGTGCAAC
>NZ_LMUU01000106.1:0-8515 GCF_009765775.1 Beijerinckia sp. L45 | reverse complement strand
CGTCCTCTCCGGCGGCGCGGTGGCGCGCATCAGCTCCTCGCGTCTCAAGGAACTGGTGATGACGGATACGATCCATCCGACCGAGGCCGTCCGCGTGTCGCGCAACATCCGCGTCATTTCGATCGCGCCGCTGATCGGCGAGGCGATCGCCCGCACGGCCAAGGAAGAAAGCGTTTCCAGCCTGTTCGACTAGCCCCATTCTCGGGGGTAAGGGCAACGGGCGTCTGAGGGGTAGACCGATGCCGATTTTCTGGACCGATCGTTTCGCGCCCTACGCGCTGGCCGCGCTTCGCGTGTTCGCCGGGCTGCTGTTTTTCGGGCACGGCCTGATCAAGCTCTTTGGCTTTCCCGGAGGCGCGTCACCAGGCGCCCAGTCCCTGACGTCGCTTCTCGGGGCTGGCGCAGTCATCGAGACCGTGGGCGGCGCCTTGATCATTCTGGGGCTTTTCACCCGTCCGACCGCCTTCATTCTCGCGGGCGAGATGGCGGTGGCCTACTTCCTCTTCCACGCCCCCAAGAACTTCTTTCCGTCGCTGAATGGCGGCGAGGAGGCGATCCTCTTCACCTTCATCTTCCTTTATCTCTCCACGTCGGGACCGGGCGCGCTCAGCCTCGACGGTGCGCGGATACAAAACCGGCGCTGAGCGCCAGCATTCGGCCGTGGATCTCCTTCTCGTCAAACTGACCCTGACGCCGCTGCTGATGGCGGGCGTCTCCTATGCCTCGCGCCGCTGGGGCGGGGCGATCGGCGGGCTGCTGGCCGGCCTGCCGCTGACCGCGGCGCCGATCTCGATGTATCTGACGGCCGAACAGGGGCACGCTTTCGCCGCGCAGGCGGCGCTTGCGTCGATCGCGGGAAACGGCGCGGTCACCCTCTCCTATCTCGTCTACGTCGAGGCCAGTCGCCGGTTTCTGCCCGCGGCGACGATAACCTTGAGCGTGTTGGCCTTCGCTGTCGGCGCTATCGTCCTGCATGGCCTCGATCTTTCGCTCGGCCCCGTCCTCTGCATCGACGGCGTCCTCATCCTGCTCGTCCTCATGCGCTGTCCGCGGCTGGTCGATGATCCCGCGCCGTCCGCCTATTCCCGCTGGGATTTGCCGGCGCGTCTGGTGGCGGCCACCGCCATGGTGCTGGTCGTGACCCTCTCGGCCCAGCTTATCGGGCCGCATTACAGCGGGTTGTTTTCCACGATGCCGGCGCTCGGATGGCCGCTGATCGTCTTCGCGCACCGCCGCGGGCGCGCGGATGCCATGGCGATGCTGCTGGGGATCGTCAAAGGCCTGTTCGGCGTGATCGCGTTCTATCTGGTCGTAACCGTCATGCTGCCGAAGTATCCGGCGATTCCGATCTACGCGCTGGCCCTCTTCGCCTCGGTGCTGCTCACGGCCGGCTGGCTGGTGCAGCGGCGCTTCATGGTGGCAGCCGTACCGCGCTAGACACGCTCAGGGTCACTCCGCGGGCGCGGCCTCGGCGGCTGCGCGGGCACGGCGGCCGCGCGGCTTGATGATGAAGTGATGCAGGCGATCGAGGTAGAGGTAGATCACCGGCGTCGTGTAGAGCGTCAGAACCTGCGAGACCATCAGGCCGCCGATGATGGTGATACCGAGCGGCCGGCGCAGTCCGGCTCCTGGGCCCGACGCGATCAGTAGCGGAATGGCGCCGAACAGCGCCGCCAGCGTCGTCATCAGGATCGGCCGGAAGCGCTCGATACAGGCCTCGTAGATCGCGGCCGGCGCATCCAGGCCGCGCTGGCGCTCGGCATGCAGCGCGAAATCGACCAGCATGATGCCGTTCTTCTTGACGATGCCGATGAGCAGCACGATGCCGATGAACGCGATCAGCGTCAGTTCCGTCCCGGTCCATTGCAGCGCGAGGAGCGCCCCGAGGCCCGCGGACGGCAGGGTCGAGATGATGGTGAGCGGATGCGCCAGGCTCTCGTAGAGCACGCCGAGCACGATGTAGACGGCGATCAGCGCGGTGTAGAGCAGAATCGTCTGCGATCCCGCGCTGGCCTGGAACAGTTTTGCATCGCCGGCGAAATCGGCCTTCAGCGTGTCCGGCAGATGCATGTCGGCGACCGCCGCGAGGATCGCCGCGTTGGCATCGGCCTGCACCGCGCCGGGCTTCAGGTTGTAGCTGATGGTGATCGCCGGGAACTGGCCCTGGTGGTTGACGGTGAGCGGCGCGAACCCGCTTTCGATGTGGGCCATGCTGCTCAATTTCACCTGCGCCGTCGGCGTCGCGGCCGTCGTCGCGCCGAGCGATGTGCTCGGGGCATTGAGCGAGGTTTCGACGGTGGCGCCGCTGAGGCCGCTTGAGGCGACGAGATTGACGCCGGCCGGAACGAAGATGTTGTCGAGCGCAGTGGGGTCGAGCTGCAGGGCGGTCGGCACTTCAAGCACCACGCGGTACTGGTTGCGCGCCGAATAGATCGTCGAGATCTGCCGCTGCGCGAAGGCATTGTTCAGCGCGTTGTCGATATTGGCCATGCTGACGCCAAGCCGCGAGGCCGCGAGCCGATCGACGACGACGTTGGCCTGCAGACCGTTGGCTTCATGATCGGTCGTGACATCGGTCAAGCCCGGGATGGTCTTGATCTTGTCGAGGATCAGCGGCGAGTAGTGGGTGAGCTCGTTGAAGTCCGAGTCGGTCAGGGTGAACTGGAACGCGGCCTTGGATTGCCGCCCGCCAAATCGCAGATCCTGCTGTGCTACGAGAAAGGTGCTCATGCCGATCACCGGCGCAAGCTTTCGGCGCAGGCGGTCGATGACCTTGTTGGTGGGGAGGTTGTCGCGCTCGTTCAGCGGCTTCAGCGAGATGTAGAGCTTGCCCTGGTTGAGCGACGAACTGTTCGGGCCCTGCCCCGCCGCACCGACCGACGAGCCGAGCCGGTCGACGGCGGGATCGGCCTGCACGATCTTGGCGGTACGTTCCTGCAGCGCGATCATCGCGGGATAGGAGATTTCCGTCGCCGCTTCCGTGGATCCCAAAATGAGATCGGTTTCGTCGGCCGGGAAGAAACCCTTCGGCGTCTTGATGAAGAGCACGACGGTCAGTCCGATGGTGATCAGCATGACCAGCACCGTCAGCAGGCGAAAACGCAGCACCACCTTGAGGCTGTCGCCGTAGGCGCGGGTCAAACGATCGAGGCTGCCTTCGACCAGGCGGTCGAACCAGTTCGGCCTGCGCGGCGGCTTGTCGGGCGTGAAATGCGCCGAGATCATCGGCGTGATCGTCAGCGAGGCGATGGTCGAGATGATGATCGCGAAGGCCAGCGTCATCGAGAATTCGCGGAACAGCCGGCCGGGAATGCCGCCGAGCAGCAGCAGCGGAATGAACGCCGCCATCAGCGACACCGAGATCGAGATGACGGTGAAGCCGATCTGGCCCGCGCCGGCGAGCGCCGCGCGCATCGGCGACAGCCCGGCTTCGCGATTCTTGTCGATCACCTCGATCATCACGATGGCGTCGTCGACGACGAAGCCGACGGAGGTCGCGAGCGCCATCAGCGAGATGTTGTCGATGGAAAAGCCCGCCGCATACATGCAGGCGCAGGTGCCGGCGAGCGCGAGCGGCACGGTGATGCCGGCGGCCGCCGTCGGCGTCAGCCGCCGGAGGAAGACGAAGACCACGGCCATCACCAGCATGATCGTCGCGATCAGGGTGCCGACCATATCGTTGACGCTGGAGCGGATCGTCGTCGTCTTGTCGTTGAGCACCGAGATTTCGATGCCGGCCGGCATGAAGCGCTTCAGCGTCGGCAACAGCGCCTTCACGCGATCCACCGTCTCGATGACGTTGGCGTCGGACTGCTTGGTAATCTGGATCAGCACCGATGGTTTGCCGTTGAACGTCGCCATCGACCGCGCATTGCGCACGCCGTTGTCGACCGTCGCGACGTCCGACAGCAGCACGCTGCCGCCGTCCGAATTCTTGACGACGAGCTTGCCGTAATCGTCGATCGTGGCGAGCTGGTCGGTGGTGCCGATCGACTGCGCGTGGCCGCCGCCTTCGATCGTGCCGAGCGGCGAAAGCGCGTTGGCGTTGACGATCGCGGTGCGGATATCGTCCATGCTCAGCCCCATCGTGGAGAGCTGGGTCGGGATCGCGCGGACGCGGACGGCGGGCTGATCGGCGCCGGCGACGCTGACTTCCGCCACGCCCTGCACCTGGGAGATGCGCTGGATCAGCACCGTGTCGGCGGCATCGTAGACGGCGGTGGTCGGCAGCGTGTCCGAGGTCAGCGCCAGGATGAGGACCGGCGAGGCGTTGGGGTTGGCCTTGCGGAAGGTCGGCACGTTGGGCAGGCCGCTCGGCAGATCGGTCGCGGCGGCGTTCAACGCCGCCTGCACGTCGCGCGCGGCACCGTCGACATTACGGCTGAGATCGAAGATCGCGATGATGACGCTGGAATTCAGCGAGCTGACCGACGTCAATTCTGTAACGCCGGCGATCTCGCCGACACGACGCTCAATCGGCGCCGCGACCGTTTCCGCCATGATCTCGGGACTGGCGCCGGGATATTGCGCATTGATGAAGACGGCCGGGAAATCGACGCTCGGCAGGCTGGCGACGGGCAACAGGAAGTAGGCGACCGCGCCGAGCAGGAAGATGCCAATGGCGAGAAGGCCCGTGCCGATCGGTCGTTTGATGAAGAGCGCGGAGACGTTCATTCCGCAGCCTTCGAATGCGGGTACTCCATCGGCACGTCGGCTTCGGGATCGATCTGCTTGACCTTGCCGAAGACGCGCACGCGCAGGTTTTCCAACGCCACGTAGATCACCGGCGTCGTGTAGAGCGTGATGAGCTGGCTGAGCAGCAGGCCGCCGACGATCGAAATGCCGAGCGGATTGCGCAGCTCCGATCCGGTGCCCGTCGCAAACGCCAGCGGGATCGCGCCGAACAGCGCCGCGAGCGTGGTCATCATGATCGGGCGGAAACGCAGCAGCGACGCCTTGACGATCGCGTCATGCGGCGTGAGCCCTTCGTCGCGCTCGGCCTCGAGCGCGAAGTCGATGATCATGATGGCGTTCTTCTTGACGATACCCATCAGCAGCACGATGCCGATCAAGCCGATCAGCGACAAATCCATGCGGAACGCCATCAGCGCCAGCAACGCACCGACGCCAGCCGACGGCAGGGTCGAGATGATGGTGATCGGATGGATCGCGCTTTCGTAGAGCACGCCCAGCACGATGTAGATGGTGATCGCCGCCGCCAGGATCAGATACGGTTCGTTGGCCAACGAACTGGCAAATTCCGCGGCATCGCCATTGTAGGTGCCGGTAATGCTGTCGGGCATGCCGATCGTCTTGCTGGCGTCGGCGATGGCTTGCACCGCATCGCTTAGCGCGTGGCCGTCGCCCACGTTGAAGCTGATGATGGTCGCCGGGAACTGCTCCGTGTGCTGCACCGACAGCGGCGCCGTGTCGTGGCGCAGCGTGGTGAAGGTCGACAGCGGAATCTGCGCATCCGTGGTCGAGGAGACGTAGAGATTCTTCAGCGAAGTCGAATCGGCGAGGAAGCGCGGCTGGGCTTCCAGAATGACGCGATACTGGTTGGTCTGCGCATAGATCGTCGAAACCTGGCGCTGGCCGAAGGCGTCGTACAACGTGTCGCTGACGTTCTGCACGGAAACGCCGAGGCGCCCCGCCATCTGCCTGTCGATGTTGATGTAGAGCCGCAAACCGCCGTCCTGCGCTTCCGACGCCACGTCCTTCACGACGGGCGAGTTGCGCAGCTGCGCGACCAGCTTGTTCGACCACTCGGACACTTCCGGGCCGCTCGTGCCGTTCAGCGTGTACTGATACTGCGCGCTGCTCGATTGCGCGGTGATCTGGATGTCCTGGACGCTCTGGAACGCCACGCTGAAATGCGGCGATCCCCCGAGCGTGGCCTGCAGCCGCTTGATGATCGTGGTGACCCCGGCGCGACCGCTTTCCCGCGGTTTCAAGACGATGCTGAGCGCGCCGGAATTCGGCGTGGCGTTGACGGTGCCGACACCGACCACCGACGAGACGCCCTCGACATCGGGATCGGCCTTGATCTTGGTCACGACCTCCTGCTGCAGGCGCGACATTTCGTCGAACGAAACGGTCGCCTCGGCCTGGGTCACGCCGCTGATCAGCCCGGTATCCTGCGGCGGCAGGAAGCCCTTGGGGATCGTCACATAGAGGAAGATCGTCGCGGCGAGCGTGCCGGCGGTGAGCAGCAGCATCAACGATTGATGGCGCAGCACCCATTCGAGGCTGCGGCGGTAGCGGTCGTTGAGATTTTCGCCGATGCGCACCAGCCGTCCGGGCTTCTTGTCGTGATCCTCGGGAATGTAGCGCAGCAGCTGGCCGCACATCATCGGCGTCAGCGTCAACGAGACGACGGCGGAGGCGACCACCGCAATAGTCAGCGTCAGCGCGAACTCCCGGAACATGCGGCCGACAATGCCGGTCATGAACAGAAGCGGGATGAACACCGCGATGAGCGAGACCGTCAGCGAGATGACGGTGAAACCGATTTCGCGCGCGCCGTTCAGCGCGGCTTCCATCGGCCGTTCGCCGAACTCGAGATGGCGGACGATGTTTTCGATCATCACGATGGCGTCGTCGACGACGAAGCCGGTGCCGATCGTCAGCGCCATCAGCGACAGATTGTCGAGGCTGAAGCCGAGAAAATACATCACGCCGAACGTGGCGATGAGGGAAAGCGGCAGCGCGACGCCGGCGATGATGGTGGCGCGGATCGAGCGCAGGAACACCAGCACCACGAGGACGACGAGGCCCACCGACAGCATCAGCGTGAACTGCACGTCGGCGATCGAGGCGCGGATCGTCCCCGTCCGATCGTTGACGACGGTGAGCTCCATGCCGGCCGGCAGCGATGTCTTTAGCTTCGTCAGCTCGGCCTGGATGTGATTGACGGTCTCGACGACGTTGGCGCCGGGCTGGCGCTGCACGTCGATGATGATCGCGGGCGTGCCTTGAAACCAGCCGGCGACATGCTCGTTTTCCAGCCCGTCGACGACGTCGGCGACGTCGCTGATCAGCACCGGCGCGCCGTTCTTGTAGGCGAGCACCACCGGCTTGTAGCCGGAGGCTGCCTCGAGCTGATCGTTGGCGCCGATCGCATAGGACTGCGTGCTGCCGTCAAGCGAGCCTTTGGCGCCGGACACGTTGGCGTTGGCGATGGCGGTGCGCAGATCCTCCATGCCGAGCCCGTAGTCGGCGAGACGGGAGAGATCGGCCTGGATGCGGATCGCCGGCTTGAGGCCGCCGAGAATCCCGACGTGGCCGACGCCGACCAGCTGGCTCAGGCGCTGGCCGATCAGTGTGTCGGCTAGATCCGACATGGACCGGATCGAGATCGTCTTCGAGGTCAGCGCCACGGTGATCACCGCGGCATCGGCCGGGTTCACTTTCGAATAGACCGGCGGATAGGGCAGATTTTTCGGCAGCGTCGACGCGGCGGCGTTGATCGCGGCCTGGACGTCCTGCGCGGCGCCGTCGATGTCGCGGTTGAGGTCGAATTGCAGGGTCACGGCCGAGAGGCCGAACGCCGAGGACGAGGTCATCGTCTGCAGGGACGGAATCTGTCCGAGCTGGCGTTCGAGCGGCGCGGTGACGAGCTGCGCCATCGTGTCGGGGTTGGCTCCCGGCAGCTGGGTGGTGATCTGGATGGTCGGAAAATCGACCTGCGGCAGCGCCGAAATCGAGAGGAAGGAGTAGCCGAGAAGCCCGCCCAAGAGAACGGCGACCGCGAGCAGAGAGGTCGCGATCGGCCGATTGATGAAGAGGGCGGAGACGTTCATTCCGTGGCGCTCGACCGCTTTTGCTGGCCATCGCGATGACGGTGGGGCCGGTCGCCGTTTCCGGCATCAGCCGGCGGCGCCGCGCTCTGCTGGTGCAGGGCCGGCGATGCGTCGGGGCCGAAGGCCGTCTTGTCCTCGGAGGTGGTGACCTTCGAACCGTCCGCCAGCTTGGCGAAGCCGGTGGTCACGACCACGTCGTCCGGCTTCACGCCTGTCGTCACGACGGCTTCCTTGTCGTCCTGCTGGCCGAGCGTGATGGGCCGCATGGCCACCTTGCTGTCGGCGACGACGTAGACGAACGAACCCTTCGGGCCGCGCTGGACCGAGGCGACGGGCACCACGATGGCATTCTTCAGCGTCTCCACGAGCAGCCGGACGTTGATGAAGATGCCGGGCCACAAGGCGAGCTGCGCGTTGGGGAATTCGGCCCGCAGTTTCACGGTGCCCGTGGTCTGGTCGATGGTGTTGTCGATGACGTCGAGCTTGCCCTTGTCGACGGGGGCGGTGCCGTTGCTGTCCAGCGCCTGGACCTCGAGCGCGCCGCCGGCCGAAGCCTTGTTGATCCGGGCGAGCTCCTGCTGCGGCACGGTGAAGATGACGTCGATCGGCTTGATCTGCGACACCGTGACGATTCCGGTCGTGTCGGTCGCGTGGATCAGATTGCCGACGTCGACGACGCGGATCCCGGTGCGCCCGCTGATCGGAGTGGTGAT
>NZ_LMUU01000105.1:28119-33116 GCF_009765775.1 Beijerinckia sp. L45 | reverse complement strand
TAATTGACGGGGACCCATCCATTTCTTCGAAGCAGGATTTCATCATGCATTACAACAAGCTCGGCCGGACCGGCCTGTTTGTCTCCGAACTATGCCTCGGCACCATGACGTTCGGCGGCGACACCGGCATGTGGGGCCAGATCGGCAAGCTGCAGCAGGACGATGCGGACCGCCTCGTCGGCACGGCGATGGACGCAGGGATCAACGTCATCGATACGGCCGACGTCTATGCCGAGGGGCGGTCGGAGACGATCACCGGCCAGGCTCTGAAGAACCTGAAAGTGCCGCGCGACAATGTCGTGATCGCGACGAAAGTCTTCGGTGCGACCGGCACGGGTCTCAACACCCGTGGCAACTCCCGGACCCATATTATCGACGGCGTCAAAGCCAGCCTGAAGCGGCTCCAGCTCGATCATATCGACCTCTACCAGATCCACGGCTTCGATCCGACGACGCCGATCGAGGAGACGGTGCGGGCGCTCGACATCCTCGTCCAGCACGGCCATGTGCGCTACGTCGGCGTCTCGAATTGGGCGGCATGGCAGATCATGAAAGCGCTGGGCATCGCCGAGCGGCACGGCCTCGCCCGCTTTGAATCCCTGCAGGCCTACTACACCCTCCCCGGCCGCGACCTCGAGCGCGAGATCGTGCCGATGCTGGAGAGCGAGGGCCTCGGGCTGATGGTCTGGAGCCCGCTTGCCGGTGGTCTGTTGAGCGGCAAGGTCAGCCGCGATCAGGAGAGCGCCGAAGGCAGCCGGCGCGCCACCTTCGACTTTCCGCCGGTCGACCGGCCGCGGACCTACGACTGCATCGACGCGATGCGGCCGATCGCCGAGCAGCGCGGCGTGTCCGTGGCGCAGATCGCGCTGGCTTGGCTGCTGCACCAGACGGTCGTCACGACCGTCATCATCGGGGCGAAGCGCCTCGAGCAGTTGGAAGACAATATCGCGGCCACTGGCGTCGTTCTGACGGATGGGGAGATGGCCGTTCTCGACCAGGCCAGCACACTTCCGCAGGAATACCCGGGCTGGATGCTCGAACGCCACCGCAAGGTGTTGCCGTCAACGATCACGTCGACGCGGCCACGCCGGCGCCTATAGCCGCGTCGCGAACACGACAAGCCAGTCCGGCATCGCCTGGACGAAGCTGGCTTCGACCACCCGGTCGAAGCCAGTCAGAATGATCGCGCCAACGATGACGAAGGCGGCGCCGAGTGCGCCGCGCCCGATCCGCGCAGCACGGCCGGCCAGCATCCGCGCATTCAGCGCAAGGCGGCCAAGGCCGTAACCGACGGCGAGCAGCGAGATCGCGGCACCCAGCGCAAACACCGTCATCGTCGCCATCGCCGCCGCCAGCGAGCCACCGCTTGCGGCGAGCGCGAAGGCGGCGCCAAGCGTCGGCCCGACGCAGGGCGCCCAGGCGAAGGCGAGCACGACGCCGGCGGCGAACTGGCCGATCAGACCGGCGGCGGGGAGACGGTTGGCGAGGCGGTCGGCCCAACCGGCCAGCGGCGCCATGGCGGCTTCCGCGGAATGACTGAGCATCGGGATCAGCATCGCCGCGCCGACCAGCACCATGATGATCGCCGAGACGACGCGTACCCAGGCGGTGTCGCCGGCCTCGATCCCGGCCGACGCCAAGGCCCCGCCGACGATGCCGAAGGTGAGAGCCAGGCCGGCGGCAAGCATCAACGGCCCCGCGGCGCCCCGGGCACGGGCGCCGGCGATGACGATCGGCGCGAGCGGCAGCACGCAGGGGCTGAGGATCGTCAGCAGGCCCGCCACGAAGGCAAGGACGAGCGTCACGGGATCAGTACGCGGCCTTGAGAATTTTGGTCACATCCTCGTCCGACGTGCCCCAGGACATCCGCGCGACTTCCTTACCGCCCTTGTAGCCGATCAGCGTCGAACGCGGACAGTTCAGGGCGGCAACAACGTCCGGCTGGTCATCGTAATTCACCTTGAAGAAGGTGACGCGGTCGAGCTGCGGATCGGTGGAGAGCCGCGCCAGGATCGAGGCCTGCGCCCGGCACTGCAGGCACCACGGTGCATAGACGTGGATCACGACCGGCTTGCCGGATTTTATCGCCGCCTTCACGACCGCTTCCTCATAGGGGTGGAATTCAAAGGCGCTGGCGGCGGAGACGGACGCAAGCACCAGGGCGACTGCGGCTACAAGGGATCGGCGGGTCATCATCGGCGTTCGTCCTCCATCGACGGTTCACGCCGCCGTTGTACGCTATACGGTCGGGGACGGCATCAGGTTGTGAACTTGTTCACTTTGGGAAAGCCTTTCGGCGGAAGCCGGCCGGCTTCCGCGCGGTTGCCGAGCCAATCGCGCAGATCCTCGCCGCCGACGTTGAAGGTGCGCCCCGCCGTGTCGACCCAGGACAACCCATCCTTGAGCGCAAAAATCTTCAGATCCGCGAGGCCGCCGTCCTTGTAGCGCTGCAAGCGCACGCCCTTGCCGCGGCTCATCTCCGGCACCTGCGACAGCGGGAACACCAGCAGGCGGCGGTTGTCGCCGATGACCGCGACATGATCCCCGGTGACCGGCACGATGAGGTGCGCGATCGACGGCTTGTCGACGTTGAGCACCTGGCGCCCTTTGCGGGTGCCGCCGATCATGTCGTCCTGATTGACGACGAAGCCGCGGCCATCGGTCACCGCCACCAGCATTTTCGCGCCGGCGGCATAGGGCAGCACGGCGGAAATATCCTCGGATTCGCCGAGGTCCGCCATGACGCGGATCGGCTCGCCCTGCCCGCGCCCGCCCGGCAATTTGGCGGCATCGAGCGTGAAAGCGCGACCGTCCGTCGCCAGCACGATTATTTTTGAGGTCGTCTCGGCCAGAAAACTCGTGCGCAGCTTGTCGTCGCCCTTGAACTGCAAGGCGGACAAATCGGCGACATGGCCCTTCAGCGCGCGGATCCAGCCCTTCTGCGAGATCACGATGGTGACGGGCTCGCGCTCGACGAGCGCGGCACTGGCAAGCTCCATGTCCATCGCCGCGGGCATGTCGGCGAAGGTCGTGCGGCGCTTGCCGAGTGCGGTCTCCGGCCCATAGGTCTTGCGCAGCGTCTTGATCTGCGCCGCGATGTCTTTCCACTGCCTGGCCTCGTCGCCGATCAGCGTTTCGACTTCGGCCTTTTCCTTGAGCAGCGCGTCATGTTCGCGTCGCAGCTGCATCTCTTCGAGACGGCGCAGGCTGCGCAGCCTAGTATCGAGAATGTAGTTGGCCTGGACCTCGGACAGCGCAAAGGTTGCCTTCAAAACGTCTTTCGGCTCGTCCTCTTCGCGGATGATGCGGATGACTTCGTCCAGATGCAGGAAGACGATGAGCATGCCGGCGAGCACTTCGAGCCGGTGCTCGATCTTCTCCAGTCGGAACTTTGCCCGCCGCACGAGCACCGTGCGGCGATGATCGAGCCACTGCCGCAGCGCCTCCTTCAAGGAGACCACGCGGGGCACGACGCCGTCGACGAGAACGTTCATGTTCATCGGGAAGCGGGTTTCGAGCTCGGTGGCGCGGAACAGCTGCTCCATCATCACGGCCGGTGCGACGGCGCGGTTGCGCGGCTCGATGACGACGCGGACGTCCTCTGCCGACTCGTCGCGCACGTCGGCGACCAGCGGCAGCTTCTTTTCGTTGAGCAGTTCGGCGATCTTTTCGATCAGCCGCGACTTCTGCACCATGTACGGGATCTGCGTGACCACGACCACCCACGCCCCGCGCGGGCCGTCTTCCTTCTCCCAGCGCGCGCGCAGGCGGAACGAGCCGCGCCCGGTGCGGTAGGCCTCGGCGATCGCCGCCTTCGACTCGACGAGAATGCCGCCGGTCGGAAAGTCCGGGCCCTGCACGAACTGCAGGAGATCGTCGGGCTCGGCATCACGATGCGCGATGAGATGCAGCGAGGCGTCGCAGAGTTCAGCGACGTTGTGCGGCGGGATGGAGGTCGCCATGCCCACCGCGATGCCCTGCGCGCCGTTGGCCAGCAGGTTGGGGAACGCCGCCGGAAGCACAATCGGCTCCTGCTCGGTGCCGGCGTAATTGTCGCGGAAATCGATGGCGTTCTCTTCGATGCCCTCGAGCAGAAGCTGGGCGACGCCGGTCATCCGCGCTTCGGTGTAGCGGTAGGCGGCGGCGCTATCGCCGTCGATGTTGCCAAAGTTGCCCTGGCCGTCGACGAGCGGGTAGCGCGAGGCGAAATCCTGGGCGAGGCGCACCAGCGCGTCGTAGATCGCCTGATCGCCGTGCGGATGGAACGAACCCATCACGTCGCCGACGATCTTCGCGCATTTGCGGAAGGCGGTGCCGGGGTCGAGGCGCAGCACCTGCATGCCATAGAGAATGCGCCGATGCACCGGCTTCAGCCCGTCGCGGGCATCCGGCAGCGCGCGTCCGGTGATGGTGGAAAGCGCATAGGCGAGGTAGCGCTCCTCCAAGGCTTCGTGGAGCGAAACGGGATCGACGCTGCCGCCGTTGGGCGGCGCGGGAAGGGACGGAGTCTTGGCCATGAGCGTCCCCTAAGGGATCGGCGCGCCGGCTGCAAGTTCCCGGTTTGTTTTCGTCAAACGGAGCTTAACTTTGCCTTGCAAAAGCCTCAGGTTCCCGGCGGCCTGTTGCTGCAACGCACTAGCTGGCATGCATAGGCCAGCGTAGAAGCAGGGCACAAGGCAGGCCCTGGTTTTCGAGGGGGCGTGCATGCCCCAATCCTATCCGTTTGCAGGTGCGATCTTTGCCCCAGAATTCGTTTGGCCTGAACAAGACCCTGGTGCTTTTCGCCATGGCCATCGTCCTCATGATCTGCGCCGCCGTGATCGCCACGATGCCGTCGTCCGGCACCGTCGAGGCGCACGAGAGCACATTCAAGACGCCGCCGTGCCGGACCGAGGAGGTCCCGCTCGACGAAGGCTACGGCGTCAGCCGCGTCGTGGTGCGTCGGGTCTGCGAGGACCTGTAGGGGTTTAGATCGATCTGCGAGCTTGTCTTTCCGG
>NZ_LMUU01000105.1:13716-28063 GCF_009765775.1 Beijerinckia sp. L45 | reverse complement strand
AACGCGCCGGCATCTTTCGTGACGCTCTGCGATCCGGTGCGCATGGGTCCCGGCTCTTCGCTTCGCTTCGGCCGGGACGACATAGCGGCAGACGCCGAGGCCCTACTCCCGCTTTACCAGCATCGCGACGTAAGCCTCGTGGGCATCGGGCAGCGCCAGCCCGCGCGGCGCGAAGAGGTCGCGCAGCAAGAAATGGCCGGCCAGCGCGAAGCCGTCGCGGACGTCGGCCGGCGGCACGCGATTGGCGCGATCGCCCACCAGGAATCCCGGCAGGCGAAGCAGGCGGTCCCGATAGGGTTCCCCCGCCGTGCGCGACACCGCCCGCGCCGACTTGGGCGAGACGTACACCAGGTCTTCTCGGCTGCCCGTCGCCGCGCATTCATCGAGATCGATGCCAAAACCGCAGTCCGCCAGCACCGCCAGTTCGAACTGGACGAGCGCGCGGGGCGCGATCTCGGGATCGCCGAGGTGCTCGATCAGCCCCAGCGCCAGATCGAACAGCGCCTCGTGCTGCTCGCGCTCCGCCAGCAGGCGTAGCAGCGCGGTCATCAGGTTGAGCCCATGCAGCGTCGCCGGGCTCGCCATGAGATCGCCGGCGCGCAAAAGCGTGGCCTCGACGGCGTAGAAACCGAGGTGTTCCTCCAGCCGCGCGCGCCAGGTCACCTCGACGCTGTTGCCGGGCTGCAGCAGCGGCTGCATCCGCTTCGAGCGGCCGCCCTTCACCAAGCCGAGATGGCGGCCGTGGGTGCGGGTCATCACTTCGAGAATCAGGCTGGTTTCGCCATGCTTCTTCGCGCCGATGATGATGCCGTCGTCGTGCCATTCCATGCGGGACCGGTTTAACACGCCTCGGGCATCTGCACAGATTTGAAGCCGCCGCTGCCCAAAAAGGGGATTGATTCTCGATCCGCATGGGTCTAGCCATGAGCTTCAAATCGCAAGGGACGACCGGTGAAGCAGGACCTTATTGTACGATCGGCGCTGGAGACGAGACGGAGGTAACCTCCGCTTTCTCGCCGCTGGCGCTTACCGAAGGCCCTCTGGGGCCTTTTTTATTGTCCTTTTTTCCAATTCCGTTCGCAGAGCAAGACGAGGCCACCATGTCGACAGAGATGACCGGCGCCCAGATGATCGTTCAGGCGTTCAGGGACCAGAAGGTCGATACGATCTTCGGCTATCCCGGCGGTGCCGTGCTGCCGATCTACGACGCGCTCTATGGCCAGCCGCACATCAAGCACATTCTCGTCCGCCATGAGCAGGGCGCGGGCCATGCGGCGGAGGGCTATGCGCGCTCCAGCGGCAAGGTCGGCGTCGTCCTCGTCACCTCCGGCCCCGGCGCGACCAACGTCGTCACCGCGCTGACGGACGCCCTGCTCGACTCGATCCCGCTGGTCTGCATCACCGGTCAGGTTCCGACCCATCTGATCGGCTCCGACGCGTTCCAGGAGTGCGACACGGTCGGCATCACCCGGCATTGCACCAAGCACAACTATCTCGTCCGCTCGATCGAGGATCTGCCGCGCATCCTGCACGAGGCGTTCTTCGTCGCGACGCATGGTCGGCCCGGCCCGGTCGTCATCGACATCCCGAAGGACGTCCAGTTCGCCCGCGGCACCTACACGGGCCCCGGCAACGAAGGCCACAAGACCTACAAGCCGCGCCTCGACGGCGACCCGATGCGCATCGAGCAGGCGGTGATGATGATGGCCGCCGCCAAGCGGCCGGTCTTCTATACCGGCGGCGGCGTCATCAATTCGGGTCCCGAAGCCTCGAAGCTGCTGCGCGAACTCGTTGCGCTGACCGGCTTCCCCATCACTTCGACCTTGATGGGCCTCGGCTGCTATCCCGCTTCGGGCGACAACTGGCTCGGCATGCTCGGCATGCACGGCACCTACGAAGCCAATCACGCGATGCATGATTGCGACGTGATGATCAACATCGGCGCGCGCTTCGACGACCGCATCACCGGTCGGCTCGACGCCTTCTCGCCGCACTCGCGAAAAATCCACGTCGATATCGATCCGTCCTCGATCAACAAGACGGTCAAGGTCGAGGTCGGCATCATCGGCGACTGCGAACACGTGCTCCGCGCGATGATCGACCTGTGGAAGACGCGAAAGCTCCAGGCCAATGCGGAAGCCTTGAAAAGCTGGTGGAAGGAGATCGGCGTCTGGCGCGACCGCAAGTCGCTCGGCTTCAAGAACTCGACGTCCGTCATCAAGCCGCAGCACGCGGTGCAGCGCCTGCATGCGCTGACCAAGCATCGCGAGACCTACATCACGACCGAGGTCGGGCAGCACCAGATGTGGGCCGCGCAGCACTATCAGTTCGAGGAGCCGAACCGCTGGATGACCTCCGGCGGCCTCGGGACGATGGGCTACGGCCTGCCGGCGGCGGTCGGCGTGCAGATGGCGCACCCGGACGCGCTCGTCATCGACATTGCCGGCGAAGGCTCGATCCTGATGAACATGCAGGAGATGTCGACGGCGGCGCAGTATCGCCTGCCCGTCAAGATCTTCATCCTCAACAACGAGTACCTCGGCATGGTGCGCCAGTGGCAGGAGCTGCTGCATGAAAGCCGCTATTCCGAGAGCTACTCGCAGGCCCTGCCCGACTTCGTGAAGCTGGCGGAAGCCTATGGCGCCCACGGCATCCGCGTGTCGGACCCGGCCAACCTCGACGCGGCGATCCAGGAGATGATCGACTATCCCGGCGCGGTGATCGTCGACTGCCTCGTCGACAAGATGGAGAACTGCTTCCCGATGATCCCGTCGGGCAAGGCGCACAACGAGATGATCTTGGCCGACGACGCCGACCTCGAAATGGAGGCGGTGATCGACGCGGCGGGCAAGATGCTGGTCTAGCTCCGCAGCCGTGTTCCCCTCCCCCTTGCGGGGAGGGGCTAGGGGTGAGGGTTCGCCGGCCAAAAGGCCGGATGACGCTGTCCCACCCTGTTGAGACCTGAACTTCAAGACCAACGAACACGCCGACCCCCACCCCTACCCCTCCCCGCAAGGGGGAGGGGGAGCACCACGGCAGAGGCTGTGGTAGGCCAAACTGGACCGAAGCCATGAACGCCCCGACCACCCCGCCGCTGTCCCCCTACACGACCCCGCCGCAACAGAAGAAGATCGTCTCCCACACGCTCAGCGTGCTCGTCGACAACGAGCCGGGCGTGCTGGCGCGCGTCGTCGGCATGTTTTCCGGGCGCGGCTACAATATCGACAGCCTCACCGTCGCCGAGGTGGCGCATGCTGAGCACCTCTCGCGCATCACCATCGTCACGTCCGGCACGCTCGACGCCATCGAGCAGGTGGTGCTGCAGCTCGATCGGCTGGTGCCGGTGCACAATGTCACCGACCTGACGCTGCAGGGCAAAAGCGTCGAGCGCGAGCTGGCGATGATCAAGGTCGCCGGTCGCGGCGAGGCGCGCCAGGAGGCGCTGCAGCTCGCGGATGCCTTCCGCGCCCGCGTGATCGATGCGTCGACCGCCAGCTTCGTGTTCGAGATCACCGGCGCGGCCTCGAAGATCGACCATTTCGTGGACCTGATGCGCCCGCTTGGCCTGGTCGAAGTGTCCCGCACCGGCGTCGCCGCCATCACCCGCGGCCCGGACAAGATGTAATTCCCCCTTCTCCCGCCTGCGGGAGAAGGTGTCGCGGCGCAGCCGTGACGGATGAGGGCGTCGCAGAAAAGGCCCGGCGCCCTCATCCGACCTTCGCTGACGCGAAGGCCACCTTCTCCCGCAGGCGGGAGAAGGAGAACCTTTACCCGCCCGCCTTCACCCCCTAGAACCTCGCCACCAACTCAAGGATACCCAAGACCATGCGCGTTTATTACGACCGGGATGCCGACCTCAATCTCATCAAGGGCAAGAAGGTCGCCGTCGTCGGCTACGGCAGCCAGGGCCACGCCCATGTGCTGAACATGCGAGATTCCGGCGTGAAGGACGTCGTCGTCGCGCTGCGCGCCGGCTCCGCCACCGCCAAGAAGGCCGAGGGCGAAGGCCTGAAGGTCATGACCGTGGCCGACGCCGCCAAATGGGCCGACGTCGTCATGATGCTGACCCCCGACGAACTCCAGGGCGACATCTACCGCGACGAGCTCGCCCCCAACATGAAGAAGGGCGCGGCGCTGCTGTTTGCCCACGGCCTCAACGTCCACTTCAACCTGATCGAGCCGCGCGCCGACATCGACGTGCTGATGGTCGCCCCCAAGGGCCCCGGCCACACCGTGCGTTCCGAGTACAAGAAGGGCGGCGGCGTGCCCTGCCTGATCGCCATCGCGCAGGATCCGTCGGGCAACGCCCATGACCTCGGCCTGTCCTACGCCTCCGCCATCGGCGGCGGCCGCGCCGGCATCATCGAGACGACCTTCAAGGAAGAATGCGAGACCGATCTGTTCGGCGAGCAGGCCGTGCTCTGCGGCGGCTTGGTCGAGCTGATCCGCGCCGGTTTCGAGACGCTGGTGGAAGCCGGCTACGCGCCCGAAATGGCCTATTTCGAGTGCCTGCACGAAGTGAAGCTGATCGTCGACCTGATCTATGAAGGCGGCATCGCCAACATGAACTACTCGATCTCCAACACGGCCGAGTTCGGCGAATATGTGACGGGCCCGCGCATCATCACGTCCGAGACCAAGGCCGAGATGAAGCGCGTGCTGAACGACATCCAGAGCGGCAAGTTCACCCGCGACTGGATGCTGGAAAACAAGGTCAACCAGACCTCGTTCAAGGCCACGCGCGCCAAGGCGGCCGCCCACCAGATCGAGGAAGTCGGCGCCAAGCTGCGCGGCATGATGCCGTGGATCACCGCCAACAAGATGGTCGACAAAGAGAAGAACTGAGCTTTAAAACAAAGGCGGCTGATATGTTCAGCCGCCTTTATACTTGTATAAATACGTTTTTTATATGAATTGTGTAGGAAATATTGCTTTTGTGACCATATCGAAAAGCTCTTGACCATCGTTTGTGCAACCTTGCCCGCCATGCTCTAGCGTTTCGCGCTTATGCTCCCAAGAATTGCTGCTTGCGAAAAAGAAAACCGGCGTCTTATCGCCACGCTTCCTTATTTGATCCAATAACATATAGCCTTCCCTCGGCCCTTCACGGCGCCCCATGTCCGATATCACTGCCCTAAATTTTGAATGTGATAGCTTGGACAAAGCGTCGTCGGTATTTTCTGACAATACGAACTGGACACCGACCGATTCTAGAGCCTTGCGTTCGTAGATATTATTGTCAGGATTATCATCAACCCACAGTACTAATGGATTCCTCACGCTTTCCCGAACTAACGTAACCGCACTTTCGACGCTTTTCACGACGCCCTCAATATCAGAAACACTGATATCGTGCCTTTCTGTATCTTTGCTTTGCTTTGCAGCCGTTAAGTTAGCCACTGCTGATAGCCTCATTCTTTGAAGCTCCAGAAATGTCTCCTCTTTTTTGTAATCGCCTGGCGCAAACAACTGACCGGCCCTAAAGGCAACAAGATACGTAAAAACAGCTAAAACCACGAACGGAAACGATATTAAAAAATAAATAAGAGGCATTCGTTCTGAAGAAGTGAGTGATCCACCCGTTATAATGACAACACTTCCAGTCCATAGACTAGTACTATAAATAAGGCGATTATACCGAGTGGGTTACGGGATAGAACTACAGCAGTCCCGCCGAATGATTTCAGGGAATTTTGCGCCATAAGGAATGCTCGGTTTCAGGAATTTCGATTAAAGGCGTGATACAACATCTTACGCAAGGACGATGTTCGGATTAAACATACATGCTTCCCCAGGTCACTTCTCAAGCCGCATCAGGCGACGTGCGGCACCGGGTGAGCGTTTTGCCGCGCCGCATATTCAAGCGAGGCAGTAATGTCCCCGTCTTCAAGCAACGGATAATCTGCCAGGATTTCGGCCCGCGCGGCACCGGCCGCCATAAGGTCGAGCACATCCTTCACGCGAATCCGTAAGCCGCGCAGACAGGGCCGTCCGCCACACTGCTCGGGATCGATGGTGATGCGGTGCACTTCGCTCACGATATCCTCTGTTCGCGTTCATTCATTTTAGTCGTCATTTATAACCTCGTTCAGCTCCGGTTATCGACCTCAAACCACTATTTCGACCACATCAAGCGCCTCTTTCAAGGCGCCCAAGCACTCCCCCAGCGTCGCGTCCAAGCGCTCGTAGAGGAGTTGGTCGAAGGCTTCGTCGCTCTGCCCCGCCTGCGCCTGCTGCAAGGCCTTGATATAGGCGAGGCGATCCTCGGGACGCACCGCGACGGGCGGAAAGCCGCCACGCAGCAGGATCAGATTCATGAGAAGACGGGCCGTGCGTCCGTTGCCGTCGTTGAAGGGATGGATCGCGACCAGACGCCGATGGGCCGCAAAGGCCGTGTCCGGCGTATCGGCTGCCCCGCCGAGCCAAGAGGCAAAGTCACCCATGAGGGCCGGCACCTCGGCGGGCGAAGGGAAATGGCGCCGCCCCACATCTGTCGCGACGTATCGACCCTGATTGGCATAGTATCCGGCTAGATCCGGTTCTGAACGCCGCACCACCAGCGCATGCAGGCTCCGGATGTCGAACTCGGTCAAGGCGGCCGCGTTGTGCGCCAGCGCGCGGATATAATGCAGGGCGTCGTGATGGTCGATCGCCTCGAGGTGATCCTTGAGCGACTTGCCGCCGACCGTGATGCCGTGCTCGATCAACAGGTTCGTCTCGCTCTGCGTGAGCGTGTTCCCCTCGATCGCGATCGACGTGTAGGTAAGCTCCAGGTCGTGAGCGCGTGCGAGATTGGTGAGGGCGCCCGGCGCCATTGGCCTCAGCCGGTCGAGCTGGGTCTTCTTGTGTTCGACAGACATGACAAGCGCCTGGAGCATCACCGATTGTAGCATATCTGGCGACCGAGCGGCACAGGTCAAACAAACGGCATGCGCAATGAGAGATCGCTTGCCGTAAACAAGATCCTGTCTCGCCGAAGCGATCCGCGTTATTCTCCGCGATGATCTGGCATGCCAAAGACAAGGCGCGTTTCATGTCCCAAGCCCCCGACAGGACCGTTCGCTTTCGCGCTTTCCGCGACGAGGACGCCGACGTCTGGGTTGCCACAAGTGACGCAGACCGCATCACGACGGAAGCGGTGAGCAAGCAAGAGATCATCGACCGTCTCAGCGTTATCGTGCCGGATGTCCTACAAAGCCGGAACGACGCCCCAACGAGCCTAACGATCGTGATAGATTGGCAAGAATTGCGGACGATCGATCAAACAGCTTTCGCCGTGGCCTGACATTAGCCGATCTCTACGGTGAGCTGCGCCGTATCCTTGCCGACGCAGGGTGCGCCTTCGTCCGCCAAGGGAAAGGCGATCACGAGATCTGGTTCAGCCCGGTGACGAAAGAGACATTTTCCGTCGATAAGGGCGTTAAATCCAGGCACTCCGCGAACGCCTATCTAAAAGACGCCGGACTGCCGAAACGATTCTGATCTGACTGATCGCACGGATTACAGTCGCGCCGCCCTTTGCGCCCACCCACGGAGCGCGCGCCCGTCAAAAGACCCACCCCCAACCTTTTTCCCCTGCCCTTCATGGACGCGACGGATCGATCGTCTTAAGGACAACACTCCGTTCCGCAGCCGAAGAGACCTCATGGCCGACCCCGTCATCTCCGATCATGCGTCCGCAGCGCTCGCCTATCATCGGCTGCCGCGGCCGGGAAAACTCGAAATCCAGGCCACCAAGCCGCTGGCGACCCAGCGCGACCTCGGCCTCGCCTATACGCCGGGCGTCGCCGACGCCTGCATGGCGATCCATGCCGACCCGGCCGAAGCCGACAATCTGACGATCCGCCAGAACCTCGTTGCGGTGCTGACCAACGGGACGGCCGTGCTCGGCCTCGGCAACATCGGCCCGCTGGCCTCGAAGCCGGTGATGGAAGGCAAGGCGGTCCTCTTCAAAAAGTTCGCCGGCATCGACGTGTTCGACATCGAGGTCGACTGCTCGGATCCGCAGAAGCTGATCGAGATCGTGGCCTCGCTGGAGCCGACTTTTGGCGGCATCAACCTCGAGGACATCAAGGCCCCGGAATGCTTCGAGGTCGAGCGCGTGCTGCGCGAGCGGATGAAGATCCCGGTCTTCCATGACGATCAGCACGGCACCGCGATCATCGTCGGCGCGGCGATCGTCAACGCCATGGAATACGGCAAGAAGTCGCTTGCCGACGCCAAGATCGTGACGTCGGGTGCCGGCGCCGCGGCGCTGGCCTGCCTCGATCTGCTGGTAACGCTCGGCGCCAAGCACGAGAACATCACCGTCACCGACATCAAGGGCGTGGTTTATAAAGGCCGCACCGAACTGATGGACGACCGCAAGGCGATCTACGCCCGCGAGACCAACGCCCGCAGCCTCGACGACGTGATCGAGGGCGCCGACGTGTTCCTCGGCCTTTCCGCCGGCGGCGTGCTGAAGCGCGAGATGATCCTGAAAATGGCGGACAAGCCGCTGATCATGGCGCTCGCCAACCCGACGCCCGAAATCGAGCCGGCCGAGGCCATCGCGGCGCGGCCGGACGCGCTGATCTGCACCGGGCGCTCGGACTACCCGAACCAAGTCAACAACGTCCTCTGCTTCCCCTACATTTTTCGCGGTGCGTTGGACGTTTCGGCGTCGGCGATCAACGAGGAGATGAAGCTGGCGGCGGTCTATGCCATCGCCAAGCTGGCGCACGAGGCGCCCTCCGATGTCGTCGCCCGCGCCTACGGCGGCGAAGCCCGGCTGTTCGGCAAGGACAGCCTGATCCCCTCCCCCTTCGATCCCCGGCTGATCCTGCGCATCGCTCCGGCCGTCGCCAAGGCGGCGATGGATTCCGGCGTCGCGCGCAAGCCGATCCCGGACTTCGACGCCTACAACGAGCAGCTGTCGCGCTTCGTCTTCCGCTCCGGCTTCATCATGAAGCCGCTGATGCAGGCGGCGAAGAACAATCCGAAGCGTGTGATCTTCGCCGAGGGCGAGGACGAGCGGGTGTTGTCCGCGGTGCAGTCGATCCAGGAAGAGGGCATCGCCAAGGTCACGCTGATCGGGCGCCCCGAGGTTATCGAATCGCGGCTCGAGCGCTTCGGCCTGACGATCCGGCCGGGCAAGGACTTCGAGATCGTCAACCCGAACGACGATCCGCGCTACCGCGACTATGTCGCGACCTATCTCGAATGCGCGGGCCGCCTCGGGATCACCCCGAACGTCGCCCGCACCCAGGTGCGCACCAACTCGACGGTCATCGCCGCCATCGCGGTGAAACGCGGCGACGCGGATGCGATGATCTGCGGGCTGGAAGGCCGCTTCCACACGCGCTTACGCTACATCCGGGAGATCATCGGCCTGATCCCGGGCGCAACGGATTTTTCGGCGATGAGCCTGATGATCACCACCAAGGGCGCCTTTTTCATCACCGACACGCAGGTGCGCCACAACCCGACGGCGCAGGAGATCGCGGAAAACGCGCTGATGTCGGCCCGCCACGTCCGCCGCTTCGGCCTGGAGCCGAAGATCGCGCTGGTGTCGCATTCCGACTTCGGCACCGACGACTCGCCCTCGGCGGTAAAAATGCGCGAGGCGCTGAAGATCCTGCGCGAGACGGCGCCGGACCTCGAAGTCGACGGTGAGATGCAGGCGGATACCGCGCTGTCGCAGGAGATCCGCGATCGCGTGCTGCCCAGCTCGCGCCTCAAGGGCGAGGCCAACGTGCTGGTCATGCCGAACCTGGACGCCGCCAACATCGCCTATCAGATGACGAAGATGATGGCGGACGCCCTGCCGGTCGGCCCGATCCTCATCGGCTCGGCCCTGCCGGCGCATATTTTGACGCCGTCGGTGACCGCGCGCGGCATCGTCAACATGACGGCACTGGCGGTGGCGGAAGCGCAGGCCGAGTCCGGCTTCAAGCCGCACGCGGATATTTTCTGAGGGGACACGTCATTCCGGGACGCGCGTAGCGCGGACCCGGAACCGGTGCACTCCGAAGATCGTCGTGAGCGCGCGTTGAGATTGAAGAACACCGGTTCCGGGTTGGGCTCCGCCGCCCCGGAATGACGTGGTTTGCCGAGCTTCGCCGACCTCATTTACCAGCCCAGCCCCGCCTCCCCGCGGTTGATCCGTTCGACTTCGACCGTGAACCCCGCGTCGTCTCGCAACACCAAACCCGGCGCGATCGCCAGCGGGGCGCGGCTGCCCTTCACCGCACGCGCCAGCACGCGTTTGGCCGGCTCGCCCGCCTTGGTGTGAACCGGCAACACCGTCACCGCACCCGCCCGGCGCTGCAGCGCGGCCAGCATGTCGGGCAGCGCCTCCGCGCGATGGATAAGGATGAGCGTGCCATGCGCGTTCAGCAGCGCCAGACAGGCGACGATCCAGGCTTCCAACCCGCCCTCGCCGCTGACATGGGCCGCCCGCCGCCGCGGGTCGGACGATTCCCGCACCGCTCCGAGCGCGTAAAATGGCGGATTGGTGATCACGAGATCGGCCTTGCCATCCAAGGCTACGGCGTTGCGGCTCGCTGGAGACAGCAGGTCGCAGGCGTGGAGCCCCACCCGATCCGCTAGACCATTGGCCGCGATATTCGTCGCCGCGAGCCTTGCGCTGAGCGGATCGCTCTCGACCAATCCGACACGCGCCGCCGGACAGGTCAGCGCCGCGCCTAGCCCGGCCGTCCCGACACCGGCACCGGCGTCATACAAAAGCCCGGCAAAGTCGCGCGGCACGGCGGCGGCGAGAAGCACGGCATCGGTGCCGCCGCGGTGGCCTTTCGCCGGCTGCTGCAGCATCAGGCGGCCGCCGAAAAACGCGTCGCGCGTCAGTGCCCCATCGCTCTCCGCACGATCACCCATTTTTGAGTTCGTCGAGCAGGCCGACCGCGTGCATCGCCAGACGGGCGCGCGACAGATCGTCCTTGTCGATGAGGATGCGGCGCGGGAGGAAGCCGAGCGAGCCTTCCATGGCGCTCATATACTGATCGGCAACGAAGAAATCGATTTCGTGTTCGTCCAGGAGCGCCTCGATCCGGGAGATCAGGACGATGTCGTTCGTACGCAGAAGTTCGATCATCTTTGACCCGGGGGAACGTGCTTCATCTTGCATGGGGTCCTGCGTCCTGCAAGGGTGCGCGCAGATGCGGCAGGTGTCCCAAGCACGGCGCATCCCAGGTTCTATCCAACACGACGGAGATTAGGTTTTGGGCGTCGTCATCCCCTTGGAAGACAAAATGGTCGAACCGGCGATCTCCGGGCTCGTGGGTCTGGTCGCGGCCGACATGCGGCGGGTCGACGAGACCATTCTGGGGCGTGCCGCCTCGCATGTCTCGATGATCCCGGATATCGCGCACCACCTCATCGCCTCGGGCGGCAAGCGGTTGCGCCCGATGCTGACGCTGGCGGCCGCCGGCATGTGCGACTACGACGGCGCGGGCCACATCAAGCTCGCCGCCGCCGTCGAGTTCATGCACACGGCGACGCTGCTGCACGACGACGTCGTCGACCAGAGCGACATGCGGCGCGGCAAGCTCGCGGCGCGGATGCTGTGGGGCAACGAGGCCAGCGTGCTGGTCGGCGACTTTCTCCTCGGCCAGGCTTTTAAGATGATGGTCGAGGTCGGCTCCCTGCCCTGCCTCGACGTGCTGTCGTCCTCGGCCGTGGTCATCGCCGAGGGCGAGGTGATGCAGCTCTCCGCCGCCAAGGACACGCAGACCAGCGAGGACGACTATCTCGCGGTGATCCGGGCGAAGACCGCGGCCTTGTTCGGCGCCGCCTGCGAGGTCGGCGCCATTTTGGGTAGCCGCAGCAAGGCCGAGATCGCGGCGTGCCGCGGCTACGGCGTCAACCTCGGCATCGCCTTCCAGTTGATCGACGACGCGCTCGACTACGGCGGCACCGCCGCCAAACTCGGCAAGAACGTCGGCGACGATTTTCGCGAGGGCAAGATCACCCTGCCCGTCGTACTGTCCTTCCGCCGGGGATCCGAGGCCGAGCGCGCCTTCTGGACGCGGACGCTGGAAAAGGCCGAGCACGCGGACGGCGATCTCGAGACCGCCATCGCCACGATGCGCAAGCACCGCGCCTTGGAAGACACGATCGAGCGCGCCCGGCATTACGGCGCCATGGCCCGCGACGCCCTGGAACTGTTCCCGGCCTCACCCTACAAGACCGCGCTGAACGACGTGGTGGATTTCTGTATCAGCCGCTCGCATTGAGGGGCTGAATGTCTCCCCGCCGTTCAGCAGAGCCGAGGCGGGTATGAAGCGGATAACGTCTGCCGACTTGATTGCGGGTTTGCAGGCGGGGACGGCGCGGCAACCGGCACAAGCCACCGTCGTCACGGACGACGGCACCGACCTTTTCGTCATGCTTTCAGTCGAAGACTATTTGGTTTTGATGGGCGATGACACGGGTCGGCCGCTCACCAGCAAGGAAGAAGAGCAAGTTGCCGACGAGCTCGATGTGGATCTAGATGCGATCGAGTGGAATCGATAACTTCGATCTTTCGTTGCCACCGGGTGATTGATCAAGGTGACTGTCACCGCCCTTGACCGCCATGAGCATATCCTCATAATCATCTGACGCTACTGAAGGTGTTCGATGCGGTCTCTGCGCTGGGTTCGCTCGTCGCGTAAAGACTATGGCCAGTTTCCTGGACACGTTCAGGATGCTTTTGGCTTTCAACTTTATCTGGCACAGCTCGGATTGCATCCGCCGTCCGCGAAGCCGCTGAAAGGCTTCGGCAGTGGGATCGTCGAACTGATCGAGGATTTCGAGGGCGATGCCTTTCGTGCGGTCTATACCGTGCGGTTTGCGACCGCGATTTATGTGCTTCACGCGTTCAAGAAGAAGTCGAAGAGTGGGATCAAGACACCGCAAACCGATCTCGCCTTAATCAGGAAAAGGTTCAAGGACGCGGAGACGGATTACGACGCACTTCGGAAGGATGAACATGGAACCCGATGAGCCATCGATTCATAGTGGGGATGCCAACATCTTTGCTGAGCTGAAGCGGCCCGATGCCGATACTCACATGCTCAAGGCGCAGCTCGTCGCCGAGCTCTATCGCATGACGGCCGAACGCAACCTGACGCAAACCCAGGCCGGCGCTCTCATGGGGCTCACGCAACCGGAGGTATCGCGTCTGTTCAAAGGCACGTTTCGGGAATATTCCGTCGAACGCCTAATGGGCTTTTTGACCGCCTTCGACCGGAGCGTCGAGATCGTATCGCGGCCGCTTGCCGTCGGCGAACCTCGTGGTCCGGTCACGCTCCGGCCTGCGAAGGTCTGACGCCCTACCCCAGCATCGTCGCCTTCACCCACCAGCCCGGGTGCGCGCTCTGGATCGTCTTCTTCGCTCGCCCGGCATGTTTGCAGTCGGTGAACAGGGCGACGCAGGTGGCGCCGGAGCCGGACATGCGGGCAAGCCGGCAGCCCGGTGCAGCGGAAAGCACCGCCAGCACATCGGACACGACGGGGGCCAGCACGCAGGCCGCATCTTCCATGTCGTTGCGGCCGCGCTTCAGCAGGGCGAACACGTCGGTGGCGCTCTCGCCGCCGACAAACGACGGATGGGCGCTGGCGCTGTTGTGCCAACCCGCGGCCAGATTCATCCGCTTGAACACGGCCTTGGTTTCGAGCGGCACGCCGGGATTGACGATCAGCGCCGGCAGGGGCGGCAGCGCCAGAGGCGGCCCCAGAATGTCGCCGACACCGCTCATCATCCGCGCCGTGGCCCCGAGGCAGACCGGAATGTCGGCGCCGTTCTCCGCCGCCGCTTCGACGAGACGTGGATCGTCAGGCGACAAACCATTGAGACGCGCCAGCAGGCGCAGGGCGGCCGCTGCATCCGACGAACCGCCGCCGATGCCGGCCGCCACGGGCAGCCGTTTGACGAGGTGGAACACACCGAGCTGCAGCCCGGGCACGCGGGCCGCGAGCGAGCGGGCCACGCGGCAGACGAGGTTGTCCTCGATCGCGCCAGAGGCCGCAGCGGTCGGCCCGTCGACGGTCAGGCCGAGCGTCGGGCCGGGATCGAGCGTCAGCGTGTCGCCGCTGCGGGTGAAGACCACCAGACTTTCCAGCGCGTGCCAGCCGTTGTCGCGACGACCGGTGATGTGCAGGGTCAGGTTGATCTTGGCAGGCGCGCGTTCGATCAGACGGACGGTCGGTTCAAGCGTGTCGAGCAAGACGGCGAGCCTTAGCCGCCGCTCTTCGGCGTCACCGACGAGTCGGAGGCCGGCGCGTCGTTTGCGGCCGGCACCTTCTCCTTGGCGTCGGCCGCCACGGGCGGCTTGTCGTCCGGCAGCCCGTGCTCGACCTTGTCGAG
>NZ_LMUU01000105.1:0-13647 GCF_009765775.1 Beijerinckia sp. L45 | reverse complement strand
ATGGTTCCACTGGAAATGCGCCTCGAGCTTGCGCCCGATCTTCCAGTAGGCGTCGCCGAGATGGTCGTTGATCGTGGGATCGCCCGGCTTCAGGTCGATCGCGCGCTCGAGTTCCTTAACCGCTTCGTCGTACTTGCCGAGCTTGAACAGCGCCCAGCCAAGGCTGTCGACGACATAGCCGTCGCTCGGGCGCAGTTCGACCGCCTTGTGCAGCATCTTGAAGGCTTCATCGAGATTCATGCCCTGATCGACGAAGCTGTAGCCGAGATAGTTCAGGATCAGCGGCTGATCGGGGAACAGCACGAGACCTTTACGGAAATCCGCCTCCGCCTTGGGCCACATCTTCGCGCGCTCGTAGGATATGCCGCGGAAGTAGAAGAGCGGCCAGTTGACCTTCTCCGGCTTGGTCGAGACGGCGAGCGCCTTGGTATAGGTCTCGATCGCTTCCGGAAACTTCTTCTGCACGCGCTGGGAATTGCCAAGCGCCAACAACGCATCCTCATCGTTGGGATGCGCCGCGACGATCTGGCCGAGATATTTGGCCGACTCGTCGTGCTTTTCGAGGTTGTCCATCAGCTGCGCGATCTGGATGTCCGCGGTGGTGCGCAGCACATCGTTGTCGGGCACGCTCTGGTAGATCGCGATGGCCTGCTCGTACTGCTTCAGCCGGTCGTAGATGTCGGCCAGCGTGATCAGCGTCAGGCCGTTCTGCGGCGCGAGGTAAAGCGCGAGGCGCAGATAGATCATGGCCGCGACTTCGTCGCCCTGGCGGCCGCCGGCGGCGCCGAGGCCGTAGAGCACTTCCGCCGCGCCCTGGTCCGCCGTCTTGACCAGCGGCTCCAGCGTCTTGCCAGCCTTCAGGTCGGCGATGGCGGCGACGATGATCGGATGGTTCGGCAGGACCGCGTCGAAATCCGTATAAATCTTGATCGCGTCGTCTTTGGTGCCATGGCGCGACACGAAGCGGCCGTAGGCGTCGACCAGACGCAGCGTATTCTTGTCGGCGTCGTAGGCGGCCTTGAGGCGCTTGCTGGCCTCGGCGGTATCGCCCATCACATCGGCGATGAGGCCGGCGTGAAAATTCCGGAACACGGCAAAGTTGTCGTCGCGGAGACGATCGCAGAATTCCAGCGCCTTCTTCTCGTCGTTGCTGCCGACGAAGGTCCAGGCATCGATGAGGGTGGCGGTGATGTCGCGGGCCTGGCCGCCGGCGCCGCCCTTGGCGAGCTGCGAGCGGGCAGCGGCATATTGCTTGGCCTTCAGCGCCTTGATGCCGAGCGTCAGGTGGCCGAGGCTATTGCTCGGGTCCTTGCTGATCAACCGGTCGCTCAGCGTGAAGGCGTCGAACATGTTGCCGTTCGACAGCGCGGCGACAAAGGCGCGCTCGATCAGCGAGGGGTTGCGCGGATCAAATCGCAGCGCCTCGCGGAAGAAGGTCGCGGCGGCGACGGTGTCGTGATCGGCCCCCGCCACCATCGCGGCGAGATAATTGCCGGCCGGGCTGTCACTCACTTCGAAGGGCGACGAAAAGTTCACGCTTTCCCGTGCAGCGGAAGCCGGCGCGGTGACGAAGGAGCCGGCCAGGACCAGAGAGACCACGCCGACCGTCAGGTCACGGGAGCGGCGCCAGGCGCGTGCATGATTTGTCTTGATCGTCGTCATCGGCATGTGCGGCACGATTTCCTAAGATAGGGGAGCGCCGAAACGGACGCGAAGTCCTGCGCTTGTCGGGGCTCACCATGGCCGTTTTGCGGTGGCGGGGCAAGCCGAGCGGCGGACCACCGCAGAGGCGGTCACCCCATCGTGCTCAGGTTTGGCCGGCCTTCAGCTTGTAGAAGATGTGGTGCCCGATGACGTCCATCTTGACCAGCCGCCGCGCCCAGCCCGGCCGCACGTATTTGGCGTGGTAATGCGTCGCGCCGCCGACATCGGAGAGATAGGTCTTGCCGTCGACGACCTCGTCGGCGATGCGCTCGGCGGTGTGCCAAGCGTCCGGCTCGTTGATGCGCAGCGACTTGCCCTCGCAGGCGAAGGAAAACTGGCAGGCTTTGTAATGCGTGCGGTTCTGGTAGACGACGCCGCAGATGCTGGCGGGATAGAGGCCGCTGGTGGCGCGGTTGAGCACCACTTGGGCGACTGCGGCCTGCCCTTCTTCCGGCTCGCTGCGCGATTCGAAATAGACCGCCTCGGCGAGGCACTTGCGCTCGTGCGCCCCGCGCTCGCCGGTGAGCAGCGCCGCATAGTTCGGGCGGTCGCCGCTGCGCGGGATGATCGACATGTTCGGCGCGATCGTCGGCGCCAGCGGCGCGGCGAAGGACGCCTCGATCGGGGCGCCATCAGCCGGCGCCGGCGTCGTCGAGGCCAAGGCCTCGGCGCGGGACACTTTTGGGGTCGCGCCTTGTGCCAGACGCTCCTTCAGCGCGGCCGGCTGCATCGCGAAGGTCGCGCCGCTTTGATGCGCGGAGAGGTCGGCCGTATCTTCCGGGGTCTCATCGTCGCCCCAGGGCGAAAAGCTGGTGGCGCCGTCGAGCGGGCCGCCATTGTCCTGCAGCGAGAAGCTGGCGGCCGGCAAGGCATCGTCATGCGGCGCGATCAGCTGACTGGCGCGCAAATTCTTGAGGCCGCCGGGCTGGCGCAAGCGGGTGTCGAAGGTCGGGCGCAGGCCGATCGCCGGATCGCCCTTGTTGGCGCGGTCGATCACCGGAAACACGCCGGGATCGCGCTTGAGGTCGGCGCGCGGCTCGATCTCGTCGGGCATCTGCTGAAAATCGCTCGCCTGCCCGATGGCGTAGCTGGCCTGGGTCAGCCAGCGCTCGCTTCCGGTCCCGGAAAAGCTGCCGAAATCGCCGGTCAAGGCGATCGACTCGACGGGCACGAGGTCGTCGGGCATGGCCGGCGCGCGGATGGTGAGCGGCGAGAACGACCCGCCAATGGTCGCCGTCTGGCCCGCGTCCGGCGTGATCGACAGCAGCAACGCCATGCCGAGACACCACGGCGTGACGACCTGCACCGCCCAATTGCTCCGCGACCGCCCCATCCGGGTCCCACGCCTTTACACGCGCATCGTTCCAACAGGAGGACGCGACCATGACTCAACCGGATGGTTATCGCGCTTTAAGCTTGAAGAGGGGTTACGCGGGGAGATGCGGGCGTGTGCCGAAATGGGGCGGTAGAGCTTGCAGGGAGGACCGGCTGATGCGCGGAGGCAAAAGGCAATCGGGTCAAAGGGAACGGCCAAGAACAGACGCTGATCCGGATGAAATACAGCTATTGACCGATGCACAGATCGCTTCCGCGGTCGAGCATGCCGGCGGCATCCCTGTGACGCGAGGACCGAAGAGGAGCTCAGCACGACGTCAACCTTCTACCAACCCGACCTGAGTCATTCTGGCATCGACGATGGATCGCGCGCGCTATGGCGCACGCCATGAATTACGATCTCGTCGCCCCTGATCCGGTAAAAGATCAGATAGGGGTAAGGCGTGGCCACGATCCGCCGTACACGTCCTTTGCTTGTCAATTGACCGGCATGAGGATGCATCTGCAAAAGTGTCAACAGTGTATGAAGCCGCCCTCGAACATGTTGGGCGCCTTGAGGAGATCGAACCGAAATATAGTCCAGGATCGTCGCGAGGTCGCTAGCCGCTTTTGGCGTGAAGCGCAGCTTCACAGCCCATACTTCGCCCAAATCGATCTAACCTGCTCGTCGGAGGCGAATTCTCCACGCTCTTCCTGTGCAAGAGATTCTTCCAGCGATGCCTCTTCGGCGGCCGTTAGGAACAGCAGAGGCTGCTCCTCACCCGTAAACTGGAGGAGAAGACGAGCAAGATCGTCCTGCATTTCAGGCGGAAGGCTGCGGACGGCCTCAACGGCATGATCAAGGAGCTTGGTCATGCCGTAAATCTATCGCAGATCGTCTCTGACGACACGCGTTTTCCTCAACGCTTTTCGCTCAGCTCTTGCTCTTCACCGCCAGCGCTGCCTGCGCCGCGGCAAGCCGCGCGATCGGCACGCGGAAGGGCGAGCAGGAGACGTAGGTCAGGCCGACCTTTTCGCAGAAGTGGATCGAGGCCGGGTCGCCACCATGCTCGCCGCAGATGCCGAGCTTGATGGCCGGCCGGGTCTTCTGGCCACGGGCGATGCCGATCTCCACAAGTTCACCGACGCCCCGCTGATCGATCGTGACGAACGGATCGGACGCCAAGATGCCCTTGGCCGTATAGGGGCCGAGGAACGAGGCGGCGTCGTCGCGCGAAATGCCGAGCCCGGTCTGGGTCAGGTCGTTGGTGCCAAACGAGAAGAACTCGGCCGATTCCGCGATCTCCGCGGCAAGCAGGCAGGCGCGTGGCAGTTCGATCATCGTGCCGACGCTGTAGGGCACCTTGTCCCCGGTCTCCGTCTCGACCGCCTTGGCCATGGCATCGATGCTCGCCTTGACGAGATCGAGCTCGGTCTTGCCGAAGACGAGCGGCACCATGATTTCGGGCGTCACCATCGCGCCGGTCTTCTTCTTAGCTTCGATCGCGCCCTCAAAAATGGCGCGCGCCTGCATCTCGGCGATCTCCGGGAAGGCGATGGCGAGACGGCAGCCGCGGAAGCCGAGCATTGGGTTGAACTCGTGGAGTTCCGAGGCGCGGCTGCGCAGCTTGTCCTCGGACACGCCGAGCGACGTCGCGACTTCGGCGATCTCGTCATCCGTGTGCGGCAGAAACTCGTGCAGCGGCGGATCGAGCAGGCGGATACAGACCGGCAGGCCGGACATGATCTCGAACAGCTCGGCGAAGTCGGCGCGCTGAATCGGCAGCAGCTTGGCCAGCGCCTTGCGTCGGCCGGCCTCGTCGTCGGCGAGAATCATCTCGCGCACGGCGACGATGCGGTCGCCTTCGAAAAACATGTGCTCGGTACGGCAGAGGCCGATGCCTTCCGCGCCGAACTTGCGGGCGACGCGGGCGTCCGTCGGCGTTTCCGCGTTGGCGCGCACGCCCATGCGGCGGACGCCGTCGGCCCACTCCATCAGCGTGGCGAACTCGCCGGAGAGTTCCGGCTGGAGCATGGCGATGGCGCCCTTGATCACCTGCCCCGTCGTGCCGTCGACGGTGATGATGTCACCTTTCTTGAAGGTGACGCCGGCGGAGGTCATCGTCCCGGCCTTGTAGTCGACGCGGACGCTGCCGGCGCCGGAGACGCAGGGCTTGCCCATGCCGCGCGCGACCACCGCCGCATGCGAGGTCATGCCGCCGCGGGTGGTCAGAATGCCCTCCGAGGCATGCATGCCGTGAATGTCTTCCGGGCTCGTCTCGACGCGGACCAGGATGCACTTGCGGCCTGAGGCCTTGGCCGCTTCGGCATCGTCGGAGTTGAACACGATCTCGCCGCTCGCCGCACCCGGCGAGGCCGGCAGGCCGGTGACCACCACCTGGCGCTCGGCCTTGGGGTCGATCGTCGGGTGCAGCAGTTGGTCGAGCGCCGCGGGATCGATCCGCATCACCGCTTCCTCGCGGGTGATCAGGCCGTCGTTCGCCATCTCGACGGCGATGCGCAACGAAGCTTTCGCCGTGCGCTTGCCGTTGCGCGTCTGCAGCATCCAGAGTTTGCCGGTCTCGACCGTGAACTCCATGTCCTGCATGTCGCGGTAATGCTTTTCCAACAGCTCGGTCGCGCGCAAGAACTCGGCGAAGACTTCCGGCAGCGCCGTCTCCATCGACGGCTTGTCGGAGCCGGCCTCGATACGCGCGGCTTCGGTGATGTTCTGCGGGGTGCGGATGCCGGCGACGACGTCCTCGCCCTGGGCGTTGATCAGGAACTCGCCGTAGAGTTCGCTGGCGCCGGTCGACGGGTTGCGGGTGAAGGCGACGCCGGTGGCCGAGGTCTCGCCCATGTTGCCGAACACCATGGCCTGGACGTTGACCGCCGTGCCCCAGCTTGCCGGGATGTTCTGCAGGCGGCGATAGGTGATGGCGCGCGGGTTCATCCACGAGCCGAACACCGCACCGATGGCGCCCCAGAGCTGCGCCTTAGGATCCTGCGGGAACGGCTTGCCCAGCACTTCTTGGACCTTGGCCTTGTAGGCCGTGATCATCAGCTTCCAGTCGGCCCCGGTCAGATCGGTGTCGAGCGAATACCCCTTGCGCTCCTTGAAGGTCTCGAGGATGTCCTCGAACAGGTGATGGTCCACGTCGAGGACGACGTTGGAGTACATCTGGATGAAGCGGCGGTAGGAATCATAGGCGAAGCGGTCGTTGCCCGAGCTCTTCGCCAGTGCCTCCACGGTGCTGTCGGTGAGACCGAGATTGAGCACCGTGTCCATCATGCCGGGCATCGACGCGCGGGAGCCGGAGCGCACCGACACGAGCAGCGGATTGGCTTCGTCGCCAAACACATGGCCGGCGATCTTGCCGGCCTGCTCGAGCGCGGCGTTGACCTGCGCCTCGAGCTCCGGCGGGTAGGTTTTCCCGTGATCGTAGAAATAGGTGCAGACTTCGGTGGTGATGGTGAAGCCGGGCGGCACGGGAAGGCCGAGGTTCGCCATCTCCGCGAGATTGGCGCCCTTGCCTCCGAGGAGGTCGCGCATCTCGCTCTTGCCTTCGGCTGCACCGTCGCCGAATTCGTATACCCACTTCGCCATCGATCGTCGTCCTCGCGAGCGGCCGACGGCGATCCAACGACCCGTCAGCGGCAGAGACCTGCAGTCTTGTGTGGGGCTCTATCACGCATGACTGCGCAACCTCAATCCAAAGCCGATCCAAGTCACACCGGTAAATAGCAGGTCGACGCCGAGCAGCGTGCCGAGAATGATGATGCTGTTGTTGGGCCAGCCCATGATGACGAGCAGGCCGACGAGCAGCGTCACGATGCCGCCGACGATGACCATCGTGCGGGCATGGGTGTGGAGATGGCTGCCGATATAGATGCGGGTGATGCCGGTCGCGATGAGCGATATGCCGAGCATCAGGGTGAGAATGACGGCGGCATGGCCGGGTTGCGCCAAGGCGAAGGCCCCGGCGACGATATAGAACAGGCCGGCGACGGCCCACAGAAAGGCGCGACCCCAGGATTTGGAACCGAGACCGACGACGATCTCGCTGCCGCCCGCGATGATCATGAATATCGCGATCGCATAGACCGCCGCCAGCGTGGCGCTGATCACCAGCGCGAGAGCGGCGAGTCCGAACAGGACGGCCAGCGCGCCCAGCGCGACGAACCAGCCCCACCTGTGGCGCAGACGCTCCATCGTGACATGGCTGTGGCTGGTAGCAGATCGAATGGGTAAAGACGACGGCATGGCTAATCCTCGCTTCGAGGCGGCGCTCTCGGCATTCCGCAAAGAATGAACAGCTAGGCCTACGCGCTAGTTTCCAGCTGAGCTATTGCCGCGATTGACTCTGGGAGACCTTTGGGGTTGGTGTGGCGCGAATGCCGCATTGGCCGGTAACACTTGCCAGTTGCGTTGCCCAAACCCTGAAAACTCGGTATTCAGCCCGTTGGTCTGCCGTAAATTTCGGCTGACATCGACCGTTTTACGCTTTTTCGTGGCGACCTCGTCGCGGCTGGAAAAAGCGTCCGCCGGTCCCGTGAGCTGACAAGACCCAAAAAGAGGCGCCTGTGACGAAAACCTCGAAAACCCCTCTTCTCGACACCATCGTGACGCCGGCCGATCTGCGCCTTCTGCCAGAGACGGACCTTGCGCAGGTGGCGGACGAGTTGCGGACGGAGACGGTCGACGCCGTCTCGGTGACGGGCGGCCATCTCGGCGCCGGTCTGGGCGTCGTCGAACTGACTGTCGCGCTGCATTATGTCTTTGATACGCCCAGCGATCGCATCATCTGGGACGTCGGGCATCAGGCCTATCCCCATAAAATCCTGACCGGACGTCGTGATCGCATCCGAACCTTGCGCAAGGTTGGAGGCCTCTCGGGCTTCACCAAGCGGACGGAGAGCGAATACGACCCCTTCGGCGCGGCGCATTCCTCGACCTCGATTTCGGCCGGCCTCGGCATGGCCGTCGCCAACAGCCTGTCCGACAAGAAGACCGCCAACGTGGTCGCCGTGATCGGCGACGGCGCGATGTCGGCCGGCATGGCCTACGAGGCGATGAACAATGCCGGCGCGATGCATTCGCGCCTCATCGTCATTCTCAACGACAACGAAATGTCGATCGCGCCGCCGGCCGGCGCGCTTTCGGCCTACCTGGCGCGTCTCGTCTCCGGCGGCACCTACCGCTCGGTGCGCGAAGCCGCCAAGCAGCTCGGCCGCCACCTGCCGAAGTTCTTCTACGACCGCGCCCGCAAGACCGAGGAGTTCGCCCGGAATTTCTGGGCCGGCGGCACGATGTTCGAAGAGCTCGGCTTCTATTACGTCGGGCCGATCGACGGGCATAACCTCGACCATCTGCTTCCCGTGCTGAAGAACGTCCGCGACTCGCAGACCGGGCCGATCCTCGTCCATGTCGTGACGCAGAAGGGCAAGGGCTACGCGCCGGCCGAAGCCTCGAGCGAAAAGTACCATGCCGTGTCGACCTTCGATGTCGTCACCGGCACCCAGTTCAAGCCGAAGGCCAATGCGCCGTCCTACACCAAGGTGTTTGCCGACGCGCTGATCGCCGAGGCCAAGCGTGACGACAAGATCGTCGCGATCACCGCGGCCATGCCCAACGGCACCGGCCTCGACCTGTTCGAGAAGACCTTTCCGGAGCGCACCTTCGACGTCGGCATCGCCGAGCAGCATGCCGTGACCTTCGCCGCCGGACTGGCGACCGAAGGCTACAAGCCGTTCTGCGCGATCTACTCGACCTTCCTGCAGCGCGCCTACGATCAGGTCGTCCACGACGTCGCGATCCAGAACCTGCCGGTCCGCTTTGCCATCGACCGCGCCGGCCTCGTCGGCGCCGACGGTGCGACGCATGCCGGCTCATTCGACGTCTCCTTCCTCGGCATCCTGCCGAACATGGTGGTGATGGCGGCGGCCAACGAGGCCGAACTCGTCCACATGGTGGCGACCGCGGTCGCCTATGACGACGGCCCGATCGCGTTCCGCTATCCCCGCGGCGAAGGCATCGGCATGACCATGCCGGAGCGCGGCGAGATTCTGCCGATCGGCAAGGGCCGTATCGTCCGCGAAGGCAAGCAGGTCGCGATCCTGTCCTTCGGCACGCGCCTGGCGGAAGCCTTGATCGCGGCGGAAGACCTGGCGACCTACGGCGTCTCGACGACCGTCGCCGACGCCCGCTTCGCCAAGCCGCTCGACATGGACCTGATCCGCAAGCTCGCGGCCGAGCATGAAGTGCTGATCACCATCGAGGAAGGCTCCGTCGGCGGCTTCGGCTCCTTTGTTATGCAGGCTCTGTCCGACGAAGGCGTGTTCGACGGGACTGGCCACAACGCCTTAAAGTTTCGGTCGATGGTGCTGCCCGACACGTTCATCGACCACGACAAGCCGGAAAAGCTCTATGCGCAGGCCGGGCTCGACGCCAAGGGCATCGTGGTGAAGGTGCTGGAGACGTTGGGCCAGGCCGGAACGACCAAGCAGAGCTTGAGCGCCTAGCGCCCGAGCGTCTACCATGATGGCCGGCGACACGCTGGCCATGCAGCCGTGCGCCACGACGATGTGAGCCGGGCTATGACGAACACAGCGCTCTCGCCTGCCGGCCTCGTTCGCTCCTGGAAGCGGCTTGCCCTGCTCGCCCTGGTGCTCGTGACGCTGATCAGCTTCGCGCCTCTGATCTCTTTGGTTCTGGCAGGCACCGCCGCGAGCCTCCTCGGCTGCCAGGTCGACGAGGGTTCGGTCCACCCCTGCGCTGTCGGTGGCGTCGACATCGGTGAGATGCTGAACACCAGTATGGTCCTGGGCTGGCTGATGTTCGTCACCTGGCCCGGCGTGCTCGTGAGCCTCGGCCTTTGGGCCGTGGTGGTCGCCCGCTGGATTTCGCGGCGCATGCGGGGCTGAACGCCTGAGCCACTGCGGCCCCGCTGTTGCCCTAAGCAATCGCGGCCGGACGTTTTAGGGCTTTGCCGAACCCGCTTGCGGACGTGTGAGATAAGCGCAATCAACGATTAGAGTTCGGATGTCCGCCATGGCACTTCAAACCGCTTCCGCAAAGCGCGCAACGTTGACAGCCTATGCCGCCGGCCTTGCAGGCACGCGACACACGATCGAGACGTTAGGTCTCGACGATTATGCCGATCTCATCATTGCAATGGCGGAAGCCGATCTGCCGTGTCCCAAACCGTCCGACACCGAGGCGCGGCGCGCTCATGTTGCCAGAGCTCGCGCCATTCTGTTGCCGCGACTGCGCGATGGTGATTGACGTCATCAGTCCTCCACGTTGTCCTCCCGAATGATAGGCGGCTCGAGCGTCAAACTACCTCGAGCGCTATCTGGCGAGAGAGGTAATTGCGCGATGCCGATCGTTTCGATAGCGAACCTCGCCGCAAAATTCTTCAGTCCAACATCGTCCGAGTAAATAGTCGTCGCACCTTCGACCTTCGCGATGGCAACGATTTGCTGATCGAATTTTGCTTTCGCCCGCGTCTCCGATTCGAGTTTTCTCAGTCTGCCGCCTTCCGACAAAAGCGCACGCAGCATTTCTGCCAACTCGATCGCAGCACGGCTTGAGAATGGCGCGATATGGCATCCGCGGATGCGTTGCAACTGGCCAAGGTATTCCGGAATATGCTCGGGCTTTGCTCGGACCAGAAACTCGGACAAGGCTGGCGTTGGAATGATGATTTGGGAGCCTTTTGGTCGGCTGTAGGTGTTGAGAAAGTGCCTCAGTCGCTCCTGCGCATGTGAAACCACGACGCCGGTCGAAGCATCGACAGGCGCTTTGGCATGCGCATCGAAGAGCAAGATCAACATCGAGGCGTCGAGCGCGACGGTCACCTTCGCTCGCTGCCTTTCGCCCGGGCCGCCACAAAGGCTGCTACAGGGTTCGGTTCAGTACCCCACTCGCTACCGCCGATGGCACGGATTCCATCGATCGCGTCGGCCAGAGAACTCTCTCCGATCGGCTCGAAGTCGCGCAATATAAATCGATCCAGGCTCCAAGCGCCATCCGGGCCTCTTCGCCAACTTCCCGTTCCGAAAATCCGGATTGTCGGACCAAAGATGAGAGGTCCTAGGCGACGAGCCATGTCACGGTTCGTTTCGATGGCCGTGTAGATCGTTTCGCCGCTTTGAAGCGTGAGATGAACCGAGCGATCTTTCCCACCAATCCGGATGATCTCGCCTTCCAGATAACCATCTTCCCTGATCGCGGCATACTGAACCGGCTTGGGGCGGGTCCGGCCTGGAAACGTGATGACGATCCGCCGTTCGAAGCCACGCAGGGTCCCCACCGCATTATCGTCGGCAAGCATGTCATCGATCCGGCGATACACGTCGACCGCATCTTTGGCAGCGTGGCCTTGTTGGATGTCGGCGAGACGGCGCTCGATCTTCGGTATCGCGTGGTCGTCAACATTCGAGACGAAAACGACGCTGCCCTTCTTCATCCGCGAAAAATGTACACTGCCGGCCTCGCCATAGAGCTTGGCAAGCTCAATAACGTACGCACCGAACCGATCGAGCGGGATCGTAGCGGGCGTCCATGAATCGACTTTGAACTCGATTTCTCGGGTCATCTTCATTCCTATTCCCGGATCATACCAGGACGACATGGCAAGGTATAGAAATCGATACGGGCGCCTTGACGTGGTGTAGACATGCTCCCGATTTGAGTGTCCCTTGCAAAGGGGACCTATGCCGCGTGAATGAGTGGCACCTAGCCGGCCATGACGGCGTTCATCGAAGCAAGGCCTAGCCCGTGCCCCAACGCATAGACCTCCTCCTCGTCGCGCGCGGCCTGTTCGAAAGCCGCGCCAAGGCGCAGGAGGCGATTGCCGCCGGGCTAGTTCTTGTCGGGGGCCGCGTGGTCGCCAAGCCCTCGGAAAAGGTTGCGGACGATGCCGCCATCGACGCGGAGGCGCCCTACCCCTGGGTGTCGCGCGGCGGGGTCAAGCTGGCGGCCGCGCTCGACACGTTCGGCTACGACCCGGCGGGCCGGACGTGCCTCGATGTCGGCGCCTCGACCGGCGGTTTTACCCACGTGCTGCTGACCCGCGGCGCGTCCCGCGTTCACGCCATCGACGTCGGCCAGGGCCAGCTTCACCCGAGCCTGCTCGCCGACCCGCGGGTCATCTCGCGGGAGAAGCAGGATGCCCGCCTGCTCGACGCCGACGATTTCGCGGAAAAACCCGCCGCGATCACCTGCGACGTCAGCTTCATCTCGCTGGCTCTGGTTCTGCCGAGCGTCCTCAAACTGGCCGCAAACGATGCCTGGCTTGTCGCGCTGATCAAGCCGCAGTTCGAGGTCGGGCCAGCGCTCGTCACCAAAGGGCTGGTCAAGGACGCGTTTGCACGCGACAAGGCAGTGCGAGCGATCAAAGCATTGGTCGAGACGGCGGGCTGGCGGGTCGAAGGCATAATTCCTTCGCCGATCGCGGGTGGCGACGGCAATCTCGAATATTTAATCGGCGCCCGAATGACCTCCCTATGACAGACCGCGTGACCATCGACCGCTTGGGCCAGAAGGGCGAGGGCATCGCCCAGACGCCGGACGGCCGCCTCTATGTGCCCTATGCCCTGCCCGGCGAGACGGTGACCGTCGACCAGGAGGGCGAGCGCGGCACGCTGATCGGCCTGCTGAACGAGAGCCCCGAGCGCATCGCGCCGATCTGCCCCTACTTCACCCGCTGCGGCGGTTGCGCCATCCAGCATCTCGCCGCCGATCCTTACGCGGACTGGAAGCGCGGACTGCTGGTCACGGCGCTCGCCCAGGCACGCGTCGAGGCGACCGTGGCGCCGATGGTCGACGCCCACGGGCTCGGCCGGCGCCGTGCCACTCTGCACGCCCGCATGCTCGACGACGGCCGCATGCAGGTCGGCTACATGCAGGCGCGCTCGCACGCGATCATCGCCATCGACTTCTGCCCGATCCTCGACCCGCGCCTGGCCGGCGCCATCGCCGCCGCCCGCGCCATCGCCAAGGCGCTGGCCGGCGTCGGCAAGCCGCTCGACATTCTGGTCACCGCGACCGAAAGCGGCATGGACATCGATCTACGTGGCCCCGGCAAGCTCGGCGAGGACGACCGCCAAGTGCTGGTCAAGGCGGCCATCGCTCACGACGTGGCACGGCTGTCGAACCACGGCGTCATCGTCGTCGAACAGCGTAAGCCGCTGCTGCGCATGGGCCTGGCCACGCTGGAACTGCCGCCCGGCGGCTTTCTGCAGGCGACGGAAGCCGGCGAGGATGCGCTCGGCGCCCGCGTGCTCGAGGCGTTGAAGGGCGCCAAGCGCGTCGCCGATCTGTTTGCCGGCGTCGGCACCTTCGCGCTGCGGCTCGCCGCGCAGGCGGAAGTGATCGCCTACGACACCGAAGTCATCGCGCTGGAGGCGCTGCGAAAAGCCTCGCGGATCCCCGAGGTGCTGCGCACCGTCGAGGTGGTCAGGCGCGACCTGTTCAGCCAGCCGCTGCTGCCGGCCGAGCTCGACGGTTTTGATGCGGTCGTTCTCGACCGGACCGGGCAGGCGCAGGCCCAGCGTGTGGCGCCGCCCGAAGCCGAAGCGGGCATAATAGGGCGCATCGCCGACGAGGAGGATCGCCTCGTGGCC
>NZ_LMUU01000104.1 GCF_009765775.1 Beijerinckia sp. L45 | reverse complement strand
AGCTACAAGCCGGTGACCTTCGCGGCGCTGATGACCACGCTGTCGAGCGGCCAGGCCGACATCGTCATCTCCGACATCTACGCCACCGAGGACCGCGCCAAGGCCGGCGACTTCATCACCTACTCCAAGGTGTTCGACGGCGTGCTCGTCGCCAAGGGCAACCCGAAGAAGCTGACCGGCATCAACACCTCGATGTGCGGCGCGACGGCGGCGGAAAACACCGGTTACGTCGAGGTGCCGCTGATCCAGAACCTGGCGCCGGAATGCAAGAAGGAAGGCAAGCCGGAAGCCTCAATGCAGCTTTATGACAACAACGCCAACTGCATCCAGGCGATCCTCGCCGGCCGCGCTGACACCTATGTCAACGACGTCAACACCGTCGACCAGGCGGTCAAGGCCTATCCGGACAAGCTGGAGAAGGCCACGGCCGTGACGCTGCCCTACTCCGTCGGCATCGCCGTGCCGAAGGGTAAGACCGATTTCCGCGACGCCGTCATGGCGGCGCTGGTCGAGATCCAGAACGCCGGCATCGAGATGGACCTTTTGAAGAAATGGTCGCTCGACTCCGGTGCGCTCGAGGCCCCGAAGCTGATCGTCGTCAAGTAAGCGAGCGAGACACAACAGACGGCGGTGCGATGCGCCGCCGTTTCGAAAGACTGCCGGGCCGCTGCACAGGAGCTTTCCATGCTGAAAACCAATGCCAAGACGATCGTCGCCCTGTTCGGCGCGCTCTGCGTGCCGGCCCTCGCCATCCCGCATCAGGCCCGCGCGGCCGCCTTGCCGGCCCCTGCGGCGTGCCAGGCCCTGCAAGCCAAATATCCGCAGTTCAAGGGCAAGACACTGGTCGACGCGACCAACCCGCATACGCCCGGCTACGAGTCGCTCGATCCGCAGGATCCCAATAAATACATCGGCTTCGATGTCGATCTCGTCGAGACCATCGGCGACTGCCTCGGCTTCAAGGTGAGCTACAAATCCGTCACCTTCGCGGCGCTGATCAGCACGCTGCAGAGCGGCCAGGCCGACATCGTCCTGTCCGACCTCTACGCCACCGAGGAGCGCGCCAAGGGCGCCGACTTCATCACCTATTCCAAGGTCTTCGACGGCGTTCTGGTGGCCAAGGGCAACCCGAAGAAGATCACCGGCATCGACACGTCGCTGTGCGGCCTGACCGCGGCGGAGAACACCGGCTACGTCGAAGTGCCGCTGGTGCAGAACATGGCGCCGGCCTGCAAGGCGGCCGGCAAGCCGGCGCCCGCAGTACTGCTCTTCGACAACAATTCGACCTGCATCCAGGCGATCCTCACCGGGCGCGCCGAGACCTACGTCAACGACGTCAACACCGTCGACCAGGCGGTCAAGGCCTATCCGGACAGATTAGAAAAATCCGCCGCCGTGACCCTGCCCTACAAGGTCGCCATCGCGCTGCCGAAGGGCAAGATCGAATGCCGTGAAGCCGTGATGGCCGCATTGGTCGAGATCCAGAAGGCCGGCATCGAGACCGAGCTTCTGAAAAAATGGTCGCTCGACTCCGGCACCCTCGAAGCGCCGCAGCTCGTAACCGAAAAGTAAACGCGTGATCGAACAATAAGATGGACCTGTTTCTCCACTACCTCACCATGCCCTATCTGCTGCAGGGCGTCGGTTTTACGCTCGCGGTGACTGGTCTTGGCCTCGCGGGCGGCCTGATGGTGGGGCTCGTCCTGGCGAGCATGCAGTTGAGCCGCTTCTGGCTGCTCGCCGGCATCGCCCGGGCCTATACGGTGATCTTCCGCGGCACGCCGCTGATCCTGCAGCTGGTGTTCGCCTATGACGCGCTGCCGCTGATCGGGCTGAAACTCAGCGCGATCGGCGCGGCGGGCCTGGCGCTCGCCGCCAACGAAGGCCCGTTCATCGCCGAAATCCTGCGCTCCGGCGTGCTCGGCGTCGACCGTGGCCAGGTCACCGCCGGCCAGGCGCTCGGCATGACGCCATCGGTTCTGATGCGCCGCATCATCGCACCGCAGGCGATCCGCACGATGATCCCGGCGATCGGCAACGAGACGGTCAGTGCGCTCAAAAATTCGTCGCTGGCCTCGGTGATCTCGGTCGAGGAGCTGACGCTGCGCAGCACGCAGCTGGCCTCGTCCACCTTCGACTTCTTCTCCATCTTCTTCGCCTCCGGCCTGATCTATCTCGTGCTGACCGGCGCGGTGAGCGTGATCCAGCTGGTGGTCGAAGCGCTGCTCGATCTCGACCGGCCGAAGCCGCGGGAACAGCTCGCCCGTCTCTTCGCCTGGCGCCGACCGACGTTGGCTGCGGTGATCGCCGCGCCGCCCTCCGAGGCGCCGGATGCACCGGCCGAAGCCCCGCCTGTTGTTGCTGCTCCGATGGGGCGCCAGAGTACGGCGGAAAGGGCGAAGCGCTCGGCGACGCTGACGCAGAACAATGTGGTCGTGGACGTCAGCGGACTGAAAAAGCGCTACGGCGCGCAGACCGTGCTCGACGGGCTCGACCTGACCGTGCGCGTCGGCGAGGTCGTGGCGCTGCTCGGCCCCAGCGGCTCCGGCAAGAGCACGCTGCTGCGCTGCATCAACCACCTGGAAACCTGGGACGCCGGCGCCGTCAAAGTCGGCGGCCGGCGTCTCGGCCTCAGCGAGGCCGGCAAGCGCCTCAGCCCCCGCGCGATCGCCAACGAGCGCGCCACCGTCGGCGTCGGCATGGTGTTCCAGCAGTTCAACCTGTTCGGCCACCTGACCGCGCGCGAAAACGTCGCCGGGCCGCTGCGCTGGGTGCACGGCTGGTCGCGCTCCGATGCGGCGCGCCGCGCCGACGAGCTTTTGGAGCGCGTCGGCCTGAGCCATCGCGCCGATGCCCTGCCGCGCCACCTCTCCGGCGGCCAGCAGCAGCGCGTGGCGATCGCCCGCGCGCTGGCGCCGAACCCCAGCGTGCTGCTGCTCGATGAACCGACCTCCGCGCTCGATCCGGAACTGATCAACGAAGTGCTGGAAGTGATCCGCAAGCTGGCCGTCGAGGATGGTCTGACCATGATCATCTCGACGCATCAGCTGCGCTTTGCCGACGAGGTCGCCGACCGCGTGGTGTTTTTGAGCGGCGGCTCGATCATCGAGGAGGGCCCGGCCAACGAGGTTTTGACCCGCCCGAAGCACCCGCTGACGCAACGTTTTCTCCAGGTGATGGGCGCGGAGCCGGCACCGGACACGGCGCCGATGCGGGGCAGTGCGGTTGCCCGTATGGCGCTGGATGCAACACCTTGATTGGTCTCGGCGGAGCGCTCAATCTGGTTTCGTGCGACCGGTTCTTCGCGAGATCCAAAAGGTGACGCGTGACCCATGGTGACGCAAAAATGGTGATGTCGGCGCCGCGACTCGGAAAGCCCGAAGTTTGTGCAACAGGTCCGCGGGGCGCCCCCTCCACCGCCTATCGGCGGTCCCCCTCCCCCGTAAAACGGGTGAGGATTGCCGGCAGAATCCTCCCCTGCGCAGCGGGGGAGGGACCATGCGCAGCATGGTGAAGGGGGCTTCGGCCCTCGCTAGATTTTAGATTACGACTATCATTCCATTCGGAGACCCCATGTCGCTCCTGACCGCCGACCGATCCAAAGCCGACACCGCCGCGCCGTCGCTGCACGAGCTGAACGCCACCGTCGCAAACTGCCACTGGGGCTACTTCAGCGCCACCAAAGCGCCGGCGTTAAAGGTGCGCAGCGGCGACATGATCCGCGCGGAGGCCGTCACCCATCACGCCGGCGATGCCCCCGACCTGCTGATGGACGACGGCATCAAGGCGCTGTGGGCGGGCATTCCCGAGGACGACCGCAACCCCGGCGTCCATCTGATGACCGGCCCGATCTATGTCGAGGACGCCAAGCCCGGCGACATTCTGGAGGTGCGCTACCTCGCGATGACCCCGCGCCTCGCCTATGGCTCGAACCTCGCCGCGCATTGGGGCCACCTCTACAAGGAGATGGGCGAGAAGGAGCGGGTGACCATCTACAAGATGGATCAGACCAGCCAGACCGCCGAGGCCATGTTCGCCTACGACGTCAAAGAAAAGTACCTGATCCCCGGCCGCGTCACCGAACCCGGCGCCTGCTGCCGCGAGCCGGCGCTCCGCGGCATCCG
>NZ_LMUU01000103.1 GCF_009765775.1 Beijerinckia sp. L45 | reverse complement strand
CTTTCACCTGGAGTACTCTGGTGAAAGATGGTGTTATCGAATACCTTGATGCGGAGGAGGAGGAGACAGTTATGATTTGCATGACGCCAGACGATCTAGTCGAGTCTCGGCTAATGCGTAAAGGCTTGGATCCACGAGCAGACAGTGACTTTGACCCTGCTGCTCGATTAAAAGCGGTGCCGATGGCACACACTTGGACACACTGCGAGATCCATCCTAGCATGATTTTAGGCATCTGTGCTAGTATCATTCCGTTCCCCGATCATAATCAGGTGAGCTTTTATTATCT
>NZ_LMUU01000009.1 GCF_009765775.1 Beijerinckia sp. L45 | reverse complement strand
ATCGCCGATCGCGGCGGCAGGAATCGGCGGCGGCAGAGGCGTCGGCAGCGGCTGATCGGCGAGGCTGAAGCTCGGGGGCGCCGGCTCGATCTCATGCAGCCGTGTCACGGGATCCAGCCGCTCGACAGGCGCGAACGGCGCGGGAATCCGCGGCTCGTTGCCCGTCGGCCCGGGTCCTTCGGCCTTGTCGCGGCGAACGTCGCGCTGGTCGCGCGCCTCGACGCGAATGATCTCGGACTCGATGAGGAGATCGTTGGGGCCGCCGATCATGATGAGATGTTCGGTGTTGTCGCGGCGGACGATGATGAGCTGACGCTGCCGGTCGAGATCGAAAGCGTCGACGATTCCAAGCCGCGCCTGGCGCGTCCGGCCGCCGGGCATGCGCAAACGGCCGCCGAACAGCATCCGGATGATCAAGAGCAGCAATAGGGCCGCAATGAGAAAGGCGATTATCGCCGCGGCGAACATCAATGGCTTGTTCTCATAAAGCCTTTCAACCAACGTCTGCATTCACCGGCCCATGACGCTTTTACAGGAGAGGAACGATGTACCATGCCAAGCGCGGCACCGGCGCGAAAGGTTAACGAATGGTTAACGGCGAATTGCGCGCTCGTCGGGCAAGCCGCAACAAATATCGCCGAACGTCAAGCCAACCGACGCCCGATCCTCGATAATTCTTATGGATGGTTACTCATTGCCTGCCGTCTCCGCTTGCCATTGCTAACAAAAGCCGACTCTGTGACATGGTTAAAACGTGAACACAGACGATTTGTAGCCTTGCGCCCGCGATATTCGCATTGCGGATCGTTCGGTCATCACAGAATCGGTTTACGCTGGAGAGGCGGATCGCCTTCCCCACATGAAAAGTCGTCTGGCTTTTGGGGACAGGCGGCAAGCAGAAGGCATCGGGCTAACGCGCATGAGCGACCAAGTGACTTCCGCCGCATTTCATCGGACGGAGCGTTCCGGAAGTCCTGGCCTCGTCCTGTTGTTCGCGGCCTTGCTGGTTGCGGCCGCCGCGGCCTTTTCGCTGCTGCCCCATGACCAGGCCGGCACGCTGATCATCGGCCTTCTCGCGCTGTTCGCTGTCATCGGCATCTTCGCGCTGTTCGCCTATGCTGTCGGCATTTTTCAATTCGCCGGTCGCGCGGTCAAGAACGACATGACCCGGCTCGTCTGCGACAGCGGCCCGGAAGGGCTGCTGATCACCGACGTCAACGGCAAGTTTCTCTACGCCAACGACACCTACCTCAAGCTGGCGCAAGCCCATGACGGCGCCGACCTCCGCGGCGTCGAGCGGTTGTTCTCCGGATCTCCCGAGGTGTCCGAAGCGGTCTACCGGCTGGCCCAGGCGGCCCGTGACGGCAAGCGCGCCACCGAAGAGATGCGGTTGAGCCCGCCGCTCGACGGCGCTGTCGGTGCCGTGGGCTGGTATCGCGTCCGTGTCCGTCCTTTGCCGACGCCGGCGATCAAACGCGCCAGCCTCTGGACGATCTCCGACATCACCCGCGAGCGGGAACGTCACGAGAACGTCTTTCAGGAGTTGCAGCACGCCATCGATTTCCTCGACCACGCGCCGGCGGGCTTCTTCTCCTGCAACGGGGAAGGCGACGTCTCCTACATGAACGCCACGCTGGCGACATGGCTCGACTACGACCTGGCCCAGGTCGGCTCCGGCGGCCTGAAGCTGACGGACTTCGTCGCCGGCGGCGGCGTCGCCCTGCTCGCAGCGGTTGCCGGCGGTGCGGGCGAGGTGCGGACGGAACAGTTCGACATCGATCTGAAGCGCCGCGGCGGCCAGAGCCTGCCGGTTCGCCTGCTGCACCGCGTCGCCTTCAGCCACGAGGGAACACAAGGCCCTTCGCGCACCCTCGTCATCAGCCGGGCCCCCGGCGAGGAGCCGGGGGAAGACCTGCGCGCCGCCGAGGTCCGCTTCGCCCGGGTGTTCAATGCCACGCCGGTCGCGATCGCCATCGTCGATGCCGAAGGGGCCATCACGCAGTCCAACGCCTCCTTCGCCCGGATGATGCCGGCCGCACTCAAGACCAGCCGCACGGAACAGGGCACGACGCGCTCGATTTTCGCCGGCATCATTCCCCGCGATCGGCCGGGTCTCGCGCAGGCGATCAAGGCCGCGGCCGAGATGAAGAGCGACATCGCACCCGTCGACATTACCGTCGTCGGCGAAGAGGAGCGCTCCGCCCGCCTGTTCGTCTCGGCCACCGGCGAGCGCGAAGGCGGCGGTGCCACGATCTACGCGCTCGACACCACCGAGCAGCGCACGCTGAAGGAAAACTTCGCGCAGTCGCAGAAGATGCAGGCGATCGGCCAGCTCGCTGGCGGCGTGGCGCATGACTTCAACAACGTGCTGACCGCGATCATCGGCTATTCCGACCTGCTGCTCGCCAACCACCGGCCGACCGACCCGTCCTTCCAAGACATCATGCAAATCAAGCAGAACGCCAACCGGGCCGCCGGCCTGGTGCGCCAGCTGCTCGCCTTCTCGCGACGCCAGACCCTGCGGCCGCAGACCCTGCAGCTCGGCGACGTGATGAGCGACCTGCAGATGCTGATGCGCCGGCTCGTCGGCGAGAAGATCGACCTCGAGCTCCGCCACGGCCGCGACCTCTGGCTGGTCAAGGCCGACGTCAATCAGTTCGAGCAGGTCATCATCAACCTCGTGGTCAACGCCCGCGACGCGATGCCCGAAGGCGGCACCATCACGCTGCGGACCAAGAACGTGCCGGCCGCCGAATGCGCCGCCTTCAAGGAGGACGTGCTGCTGCCCGGCGACTATGTCGCCATCGCCGTCGAGGACAAGGGGACCGGCATCCCGCCTGAGGTGCGCGACAAGATCTTCGAACCGTTCTTCACCACCAAGGAGGTCGGCAAGGGCACCGGCCTCGGCCTGTCGATGGTCTACGGCATCGTCAAGCAGACCGAAGGCTACGTGTTCTGTGATTCGACGGTCGGCGAGGGCACGACCTTCACCATCCTGCTGCCGCGCTACATCCCGCAAGAGAGCGACGAGCCGGTGAAGAAGGAGATCGTCAAGCCGGTCGCCGATTCGACCGGCCATGGGACGATCCTGCTGGTCGAGGACGAGGAGGCGGTGCGTGCCTTCGGCGCCCGCGCGCTTGCCACGCGTGGCTACACCGTGCTGGAAGCCGCCTCCGGCCTGGAAGCTCTCGAAGTCGTCGAACGCAATCCCGGCAAGATCGATCTCGTCGTCTCCGACGTGGTCATGCCGGAAATGGACGGGCCGACGATGTTCGGGGAACTACGCAAACGCGGTGTGATGGCGAAGGTGATTTTCGTCTCCGGCTACGCGGAAGACGCTTTCGCCAAGAACCTGCCCGAGGGCGAAGACTTCGGTTTCCTGCCGAAACCGTTCTCGTTGAAACAGCTGATCGAAGCGGTGAAGAACGCGACGGGATAGCGATCTCCGCCTTCTCCACCGTGCGCGCTACAAGCCTGCGTCGGACACGCGCGGCGGAACGGCCGCCGATTGCCAAAAGGACGCGACCGTCTCACAGAGCCCGCGGTGGCAACAACGGTGCTTCGTTTCGCGCCATCCAGGTCAACGAGACGAACGCGCCGATCCATGATCCTGCCGCGGCAAACAGGACGTAAGCAGAATTGTGCGTGTAGCTGATGACGGCGAAGGCCGACAACAGGTACCAGATGCCGCTCCAGTTCGCGGCCACGATGCGTCGCCGCGCCGAGACCGCGGCATTGAAGAAAACATAGGCGGCGTCGGTGATAGCGGTCGACGCCAGCACGCCGACAGCAACCAGGGGATCGATACCGAGGATCATCGATGACATAGCTGACTCCCACGCCGTTGAACCTGCCGCCAAGGCCCGTTGTCGTTTGTTCGCCAGGCCGACGTCGGCCTCGCACCGCGCCGATCGATGAAGCACGGGACAGAGACCGTGGCGCGACGCGAATCCGTCTCGATGTGCGGCGCTCCGGCGATATTCGACGGATTTTAAAAGCCGCGAAAGGGGGCGACGGACGGTCCCACGTGAACGCCGGCGCGTGCCGCCAAAGCGACGATCGTTTGGGCCAGGACATAGGGCCGGCGCTCGAGCAGCAGAAGCGCGACGATCCGTTCGCGCCGCCGCTCGCGCCATGCCGCCGACCAGCCGCCGGGGCGGCAGGGATTGAAGCGGCTTGCACCCTCTTCCCGCAGGATCAGCCGAACCGCGCAGGGTCCAGCGCCCGTCGTCAGGATTTCCGCCTCGGCAACGGCCGTCCACGGCAGCGCTTCCGACAGCCGCGTGTCATGTAACCCGGTGCCGTCGATGGTGAGACATGATCCGCGTCGCAGATCGAAGCACAGCGTCAGCGCGACGCCCGCCGGCATGATCATCGTCATCACGCAGACGAGACCGACAAGAATCGTGACGGGATTGTCGCCATGGCGCAGCGCGCTGAGGATGAAGGCGATGCCCACGCACAGTGCGGCGACGGCAATCGCCGCCGCAAGCACGGCGACCACGACCATGCGCCACGACGGGCGAGCCACCATCGGAAGCGAAACGCGATGCAGCGCCCGCGACGACCCCGCATCAAAAAGCCCGGCTTCAGCCGGGATGTGCAGCGTCGTGTCGAAAATGCTCACTGGCGTGTCCCGGGCCCCCGCATGACCGAAAGCAGAACGCGCGCCAGCGTAACGCGTTCGCGCGGCCACACCTAAAGCATTGACTCGAAAGCGCGTACGGCCTCAGGGCGTAGTGGCAGGCGCGGCGACCGCGCGTACGGCCGCGTCGAGATCGATGCGCTGCCAATAGCCCAGTCTCGCGTCGTTCGACGCGTCGAGCGGATAGCCGGACGCAAGCGCCGTATGCATCAACACGTCCCGCCGCTTCTCGGCTCTAAGACCGGGCGCCACGGCCTCGAGCAGGACCTCCGCATGCTCGGGCGCCTGCATGGCGACGTCCGTCGCGCCGATCTGCGGCAGGCCGTAGGTCATCGTGAAGGCATAGAAACGGCGCATGCCTTTGTCGGCCCAAGGATCCGAGGCCGGCCCGGCCGTGGCACAGGCCGCGATGGGTTCGTCGCACGCGGCTTCGAGCGCCTGCCGCAATTCCGATTTGGCCTCGTCGAACAGCTTGCGATAGGCGGGGTCGGCGAGGAACTGCGCCACGTTGCGCTCGGCGATCATCCGGCTGCCGATCACGTCGAGCGGATAATGCACGTTCAGCACAACGCGCGAGTATCCGTAGCCCGCCGCCCGATCGACCAGCGGCAGAAACCGTTCCGGCAGCATGCTCGCGAGCAGAAGCGCATCGGTATAGCCGGCGCTGGTATGGCCGCTCGGGAAGGAAAAGCCGTAGGTCTCATAAGGCTTGTTGTTGGCGAGAATGACCGTATCGACCGGCGACTGGGTATTGGCGGCGATATAAGGCCGCGGATATCGAAAGCTGTTTTTGGCCAATTCGGTGCCGACCTCCGAGCGCTTGATCAACGTCGCCGCCTTGGCGATCTTGCCCTCCCGATAGGCCTTGATGAAGGCATGTCCGAGCTTGGGACCCAGCGCCTCGGGCAGGAAGTCGAGGAACGCCAAGGCATCGGCGTCGACGACCGCATGCGCCTGCTGCTCGATGGAGGACGCCGAACTCACCCCCTCGGCAATCTTCAGATTCACCAGGAGCAGGCGATAGGGCAACGCGAGAAAGGGACTGAGAATATCCACGCTCGTCGCCTGCTTTTGCGCCATCTGCAGGTCGACGTTGTCGGCGACGATCTTCTCTTTGAACCACGTCTCGTTGGCGCGGCACGGCGCGTTCCCGCAGGCCGATTGACGCGCGTGGTTGAGGGACGTCCTGCGTGAGAACCTCGCCCGACGGCGTCAGCGCATGCAGCACGTCTTGGCGCTCGTCATCGAGCAGACCACTATAGGCCGGATCGCGATTGGCCATGGTGACCGTGTCTGCGAGACGGGCGATGTCCGCGCTCGGGTTGGACCCTGGCATGACAGAGGTTGCAGGCTCAGCCTTGGCCGCCCCTGTCAGGAGAATAAAAGCCAGCGTCGCAACAGTTCGTCCGTCACACATCGCACAATTCCGTTCCACCGTCCGCCTAGTCTGTCCCCAAAACCGTGACAGGCTTGCGACATCGCAACCGGCACAATTCACGTTGTAAAGGCTTAAAGTTCACCTTGTGTTCCTGGAACAAAAAGAGTACGTTTCAAGGATCGAAGACGCGATTGCGCTGCCTGCCTGCCCCATGCCAGAAGGATGAAGACCGTGAGCCAAGCCAATATCCGCCTTGTGGAAGGAACGTCCGTGGACAAGACAAAAGCGCTCGACGCAGCGCTGTCGCAGATCGAGCGATCCTTCGGCAAGGGCTCGATCATGCGCCTTGGCAAGAATCAGAAGGCACTGGAAATCGAGACGGTTTCGACCGGCTCGCTCGGCCTCGATATCGCGCTCGGCGTCGGCGGCCTTCCGCGCGGCCGGGTCATCGAAATCTATGGCCCGGAATCCTCGGGTAAGACGACGCTGACGCTGCACGTCATCGCCGAAGCCCAGAAATCCGGCGGCGTCTGCGCCTTCATCGACGCGGAACATGCGCTCGATCCGGTCTACGCCCGCAAGCTCGGCGTCAATCTGGAAGATCTTCTCATCTCCCAGCCCGATACCGGCGAACAGGCGCTCGAAATCACCGATACGCTGGTGCGCTCCGGCGCCGTCGACGTGCTGGTCATCGATTCCGTCGCGGCTTTGACTCCGCGCGCCGAAATCGACGGCGAGATGGGCGACAGCCAGCCGGGTCTCCAGGCCCGCCTGATGAGCCAGGCCCTGCGCAAGCTGACCGCATCGATCTCGCGCTCGCAGACGATGGTCATCTTCATTAACCAGATCCGCATGAAGATCGGCGTGATGTACGGTTCGCCGGAAACCACCACCGGCGGCAACGCGCTGAAATTCTATGCCTCGGTGCGCCTCGACATCCGCCGCATCGGCTCCATCAAGGACCGCGAGGAGGTCACCGGCAACCAGACCCGCGTCAAGGTCGTCAAGAACAAGGTCGCCCCGCCCTTCAAGCAGGTCGAGTTCGACATCATGTACGGCGAAGGCATCTCCAAGGTCGGCGAACTCGTCGATCTCGGCGTCAAGGCCGGCGTGGTGGAGAAATCCGGCGCCTGGTTCTCCTACGACAGCCAGCGCCTCGGCCAGGGCCGCGAGAATGCCAAGACCTTCCTCAAGGCCAATCCCCTGATGGCGGAAAAAATCGAACGCTCGATCCGCGAAAACTCCGGGCTGATCGCCGACCGGATCCTCGATCAGATCGACGAAAAGGACATCGAGGAGGCGGAAGCCGAGGAATAGGCCGAAGGCCTGCCGCGCGCGTTGATCCGCCGCGGTCCATTGCTGGGCCCGGCGTTTGCCACGACGGGTGAAATCGTACCGCCTGCCCTCGCTTGTCTCGACAGCCCTAAGGCGCGTCGTTAGAACGGGCTTGCATCCTGCCTGCGGCGCGGGCGGACGCGCCCCGCCCGGCAAGTGCAGATAGGTCTTTGAGCGAATGAACGGCAACGGCGTCAACGAAATCCGATCGGCTTTTCTCGATTATTTCGGGCGCCACGGCCATGAAGTCGTGCCGTCGTCGCCGCTTGTGCCGCGCAACGATCCCAGCCTGATGTTCACCAACGCGGGCATGGTTCAGTTCAAAAACGTATTCACCGGCCACGAGCGCCGCCCCTACGTCCGGGCCGCGAGCGCGCAGAAATGCGTCCGCGCCGGCGGCAAGCATAATGATCTCGACAACGTCGGCTATACCGCACGCCACCACACCTTCTTCGAGATGCTCGGCAACTTCTCCTTCGGCGACTACTTTAAAGCCGAAGCAATCGAACACGCCTGGACGCTGATTACCAAGACCTTCTGCCTGCCCGTCGATAAGTTGCTGGTCACCGTCTATCACGACGACGACGAAGCCTTCGAACTCTGGAAGAAGATCGCCGGCTTCCCCGAATCCAAAATCATCCGCATCGCCACCAGCGACAATTTTTGGGCGATGGGCGAGACCGGTCCCTGCGGCCCCTGCTCCGAAATCTTTTACGACCAGGGCGACAAACTGCAGGGCGGCCCGCCCGGCAGCCCCGAGGAGGACGGCGACCGCTTCTTGGAATTCTGGAACCTCGTCTTCATGCAATACGAGCAGGTCGGGCCGGGCCAGCGCAACAATCTGCCGCGCCCCTCGATCGACACCGGCATGGGCCTCGAGCGCATCGCCGCGTTGCTGCAGGGCGTGACCTCGAACTACGACATCGACCTGATGCGGGTGCTGATCGGCGCCATCGCCGACGCCACCTCGACCGACCCGAAGGGCCCGCTCAAGGCAAGCCACCGCGTCATCGCCGATCACCTGCGCGCCTGCTCCTTCCTCGTCGCCGACGGCGTCCTACCGTCGAACGAGGGCCGCGGCTACGTGCTACGCCGGATCATGCGCCGCGCCATGCGCCACGCCCAGATTCTCGGGTCGGCCGAGCCGCTGCTCTGGCGCCTCGTCCCGACCCTCACCCGCGAGATGGGTCAGGCCTATCCCGAACTGCTACGCGCCGAAGCCCTCATCATCGAGACACTGCGGATGGAAGAGACGCGCTTCCGCGTCACCCTCGCGCGCGGCCTGTCGATTCTCGAGGACGAAACCCGCACCCTCGTCCCCGGCGCGACGCTGCCGGGCGAGGTGGCGTTCAAGCTCTACGACACCTACGGCTTCCCGCTCGATCTCACCCAGGATGCACTACGCGCGCGCGCGCTGGCCGTCGATACCGATGGTTTTGCCACCGCCATGGCCCGCCAAAAAGCCGAAGCCCGGAAAGCGTGGTCGGGCTCGGGCGACGCCGGCACCGAGCGCGACTGGTTCGCGGTGCGCGACGCGGCCGGCGCCACCGATTTCCTCGGCTACGCCACCGAACACGTCGAAGCGACCGTCGCCGCCATCGTGCTGGACGGCGCGATGGTCGATGCGGTGAGCGAAGGTACCAAAGCCACGATTATCCTCAACCAGACCCCGTTCTACGGCGAGTCCGGCGGCCAGGTCGGCGACACCGGCATCATGCGCGCGCCGGGCGTGGTCTTTACCGTCAGTAACACCCAGAAAAAGCTGGGCGACCTGTTCGTCCACGAGGGTGTGGTCACGTCAGGCGCTGTCACCAAGGGCATGACCTTGGATTGCGTGGTCGACCACGCGCGTCGGGGCGCGATCCGCGCCAACCACTCGGCGACGCATCTTCTGCACGAGGCGCTGCGCCTGACCCTCGGCGATCACGTCGCGCAAAAGGGTTCGCTGGTGGCGCCCGATCGCCTGCGCTTCGACTTCGCCCACCAAAAACCCATTCCGCCGGAAGACCTGGCGTTGATCGAGGACATCGCCAACCGCGCCGTGCTCGACAACACGCCCGTGGTCACCCTGCAGATGGGCGTCGACGCCGCGATCAAGTCCGGCGCGCGCGCGTTGTTCGGCGAGAAATACGGCGACGAAGTCCGCGTCGTGTCGATGGGCATTGCGCACCATGCCGACGACACGGACGCGGCCGACGACTCGAGCGATCCGCACGGGCCAGCCTTTTCGGTCGAACTCTGCGGTGGCACTCATGTCGCGCGCACTGGTGACATCGGGCTCATCACCATCACGGCGGAAAGCGCCGTCGCGGCCGGCGTCCGCCGCCTCGAGGCGCGCACCGGCGCCGCCGCCCGACATTATCTCAACGCCCGCGCCGCGAAGCTCGGCGATCTCGCGCATCAGCTGAAGTCGACGGAAGACGAGGCCTCGAAACGCCTCGGCACCCTCATCGAGGAGCGCCGCAAGCTCGAGCGCGACCTGGCCGACGCCCGCAAGAAGCTTGCGATGGGCGGCGAAGGTGGGGCGGCCGCACCCGCGGCCGTCGAGATCGACGGCGTTAAATTCCTCGGCAAGGCGATCAGCGGCGTCGAGATCAAGGACCTCAAAGCCATCGCCGACGAGGCCAAGCAGACGCTCGGCAGCGGCGTCGTCGCGATCGTCGGCGTGTCCGCTGACGGCAAGGCCGGCGTCGTGGTCGCGGTCACCGCGGACCTCACCGATCGGTTCGATGCCGTGGCGCTGGTCCGCGTCGCGGCAGACAAGCTCGGCGGCAAGGGCGGCGGCGGCCGGCGCGACATGGCGCAGGCCGGCGGTCCGAACGGCGAAGCGGCCGAGGCCGCCCTCGATGCGGTCGGAGCCTCGTTGCGCGCTCACGCGGATGTCGCATAAAGCTGTGTAAAACGCGGAAACAATTCAGGTATCCGCCTTGAGCGCGGGAACCTCGCGCGTCAATGCGGTGTTTGCCGGGTCTTAACGAACCGGAGCATACTATGAATATCGGCAATCTTCTTCACTGGGCCCTGATCTTCCTCATCGTGGCCATCGTCGCCGCCGTTCTTGGTTTCGGCGGCGCGGCCGGCACGGCCATGGAAGGCGCGAAGATCATCTTCTACATCGCGATCATCCTGCTGGTGGTTTCGGTCATCCTGAATTTTGCACGCGGCCGTTAGTCGAGCGTTACTGCAGCGAACAAGACATAGCGCCAATACATGAATTTCTGTCGGGACGATGACAATCGTCCCGACGCCGGCCGGAATAAATCGACTTTATTCGCGCTTCGGCAAGCACCTCATCGGGTCTCTTCGCGTTATAGCTAGGCGTGGTCGCAAGCCGCGCGACCCACTGAGGAGATCATCATGAGCGATCAGAATAGCGCGCCGGGCTTCGAGCCGGCGTTGGGCGGATTTTCCGCGGCAACCAAATCCATGCAGACATTCTCGTCCGAAATCGCGCGGATGTCGAAAGAGTCGGTCGAACACACGACCCAGCTGGTCGAAAAGCTTCGTAACGCCAAGACCATCGAAGATATCGTCTCGATCCAGACGAATTTCATGCAGCAATCGTTCTCGAATTATGCCGACTACACGCGGCGCTTCGGCGAGCTTCTGACGATGCTGCCCCTCGAACTCGCCAAACACAGCCGCACCGCTGTCCAGCAAGGCACCGAAGCCGTCGCCCGCAATGTCGAGCAGACCGGCCAGCACGTGCAGCAGGCCAGCGATCAGTTCCAGCACAACACCCAGTCGTTCAACAACGACCAAGGCTATAACAACGATCAGAATTACAACAACAATCAGAACTACGGCCACAGCAACAATTATTAGCTGCGGCTGAGCGCTCGCATCGCGTCGTCGAGACCGCCGAGCGTCAAAGGGTACATGCGGCCTTCAACGATTTGCCGCATCAAGCCAATGGATTGCGTGTAGGGCCACTGCGCTTCGGCGACCGGGTTGAGCCAGGCGACCCGCCGGTAAGTCGCAGCGATACGCTGCATCCAAAGGGCGCCCGGCTCCGCGTTCCAATGATCCACGGCGCCGCCGGGTGCGGTGATCTCGTAGGGCGACATCGACGCGTCGCCAACGAAGACGACACGATAGTCAGAGCCGAAGGTGTGGATCAGGTCGTAGGTACCGAGCTGATCCTCGCGGCGGCGCGCATTGCTGGTCCAGACGTGGTCGTAGATGCAATTATGGAAATAGAAGGTGCGGAGATGCTTGAACTCCGCCCGCGCCGCCGCGAACAGCATCTCCACCTCGCCGATATGCCAGTCCATCGAGCCGCCGATATCGAAAAAGATCAGCAGTTTGACCGTATTGCGCCGCTCGGGCCGCAGCCGGACGTCGAGAAACCCCTGCTCGGCGGTGCCGCGCACGGTGGCATCGAGATCGAGTTCCTCCGCGGCGCCCGCGCGGGCGAAATGGCGAAGCCGGCGCAGCGCCAGCTTCACCGTGCGTGTGCCGAGTTCGGCGTCGCCTGCAAGATCCTTGAACTGGCGCTGGTCCCAGACT
>NZ_LMUU01000100.1:35185-47424 GCF_009765775.1 Beijerinckia sp. L45 | reverse complement strand
AATGATGCCGGCGCTTTTGGTCTGGTGCGCCACGCGCACTGGCAGGCTTTCCAGCGACTTCAGCATCACCCAGGCGTTGAATGGCGACAAAGCCGGGCCGGTCTGCCGCAGATAGTTCTGGAAGTGCAGGTCCATCATCGCCTGGCTGCACAGCAGGATGCCGCCGAGGCAGCGCCCGTGGCCATCGACGTGCTTGGTCGCGGAATAGACCACCACGTCCGCGCCGAGCTCGAGCGGCCGCTGAAACATCGGCGTGGCGAAGACGTTGTCGACCACCACCGTCGCGCCGCCGGCATGGGCGATCTTGGCGATGCCGGCGATGTCATAGACCTCCAGTGCCGGATTGGTCGGCGACTCGAAGAAGCAGACTTTTGTGTTCGGCCGCATCGCGGCGCGCCACTGGTCGAGATCGCCGCCGTCGACGAGTGTCGTCGCCACGCCGAAGCGGGGCAGCAGGTCCTCGATGATGTAGAGACAGGAGCCGAACAGCGCCTTGGCGGCCACGACATGATCGCCAGCGCGGACCTGGCCCATCACAGCGGCCGTCACTGCGGCCATGCCGCTGGCGGTGGCGCGGGCGGCCTCGGCGCCCTCGAGCAGGCACATCCGCTCCTCGAACATCGCGACGGTCGGATTGGAGTAGCGGGCATAGATGAAGCCCGGCTTGGTGCCCTTGAAGCGCTCTTCGGCCGTCTCCATCGACTCGTAGGCGAAGCCCTGGGTCAGAAACAGCGCCTCGGACATCTCGCCGAATTGCGAGCGCATCGTCGCGCCGTGAACGAGTTGGGTCGCCGGGCGCAAGCCCTTGCCTGTCTGTGCCATCGTGAAGTCCCGCGTGGTCCTGAAGCGTTGCTGGCTCTCGCCGCTCGCCTCGTGATGTGCCATAGGTCTCGGCCCGTGGCTTGTTCTTTTTATAGGGAACGCGATCGGGTGAAACTGTGGCCGTGTGAGGTCGCTGCGGCGTGGATTATCCGCAGCACCGCGCGCCAAAAAATTTGAAGTTGGGCATGACGGCGAGCGAACACATCGAAACGGGGTCGGCGCAGCCGGGTCTGCTGCCACGCGAAGACATCGAGACGCTGATCGCCAGCGGCGCGATCCGGAGCGACGGCACCATCGAGGACAGCCAGCTCCAGCCGGCGAGTCTCGACCTTCGCCTTGGTGCAAAGGCTTATCGCGTGCGCGCCAGTTTCCTGACCGGGCGCAACCACACTGTCGCCGAGCGGCTCGAAGCCTCCGATACCGTGGATCTCACTGGCGCCGGCGCGGTGCTGGAGCGCGGCTGCGTCTATGTCGTGCCGCTGCTGGAATCGCTCGACCTCCCGGCGTCGCTCTCGGCCGCCGCCAATCCGAAAAGCTCGACGGGGCGTCTCGACATCTTTACCCGGCTCATTACCGACGGCAGCGACGTGTTCGACCGCGTGGCGCGCGGCTACAGCGGCCGTCTCTATGCCGAGGTTTCGCCCCGCAGTTTTAGCGTCCGCGTCCACCAGGGCTCGAAACTCAACCAGATCCGCTTTCGCCGTCATGGCGCGGACGAGGCGGGATCCTCTGGGATCGACGATCGCGCTCTGACCCGCTCGCACGGCCATATGCCGCTGGTCGACGGCGCCCTCGATGTGCGCGGCGGCCTGATCCTGCGCGTTGCGCTCGGAGCCGAGTCGATCGGCGCGATCATCGGCTACAAGGCGCAGAAGCATACCGATCCGATCGATGTGGATCGGGTCGACGCCTACGATCCCCGCGAATTCTGGGAGCCGATCCACGCCCGGCCCGACGGCCGACTGATCCTCGATCCCGGCGAGTTCTATATTTTGGCGTCGCACGAGCGGCTGCACATTCCGCCCGGCCTCGCGGCGGAAATGGTGCCGATCGATCCGGCGATGGGCGAGTTTCGGGTGCATTACGCAGGCTTCTTCGATCCCGGCTTCGGCTCGCGGCCCGACGGGCAGCCCGGCGCCCGTGCGGTGCTCGAGGTGCGCAGCCACGAGGTGCCGTTCATCCTGGAGGACGGCCAAGTCATCGGTCGCCTCGTCTATGAGAAGATGGCGGCCGCCCCGAAGCTTCTCTACGGCGCCAGCGGCGTGTCAAATTACCAGGGGCAGGGTCTAAAACTCTCGAAACACTTCAGGGCCTTTTAAGCCTTCCAACCTATGGTTCCGATGCATGGCTGGGGGCGCGTTGCATTTTGTGCTGCGCTGCACAATATGCACGTTCGGCAGATATAAGAATCACATGGGGGAGTTTTACAGGAGCATCGGTCTTGGCCGAGAGTGTTACGCATACCCATGTCGTCAGGCGCCTGTACCGGCCCGACCTCGCCATGTTTCGCGACCATCTCGTCCGGCTCGACGCCGACACGCGCTACAATCGTTTCGGCCTTCACGTTTCAGACGAATACCTCGGTAATTACGCGGACCTGTGCTTCGCGCCCGGCTCGATCACCTACGGTTATTTCGAAGACGGCGTGATCCGCGGTGCCTCGGAACTGCGCATGTTTCCGAGCAAGGATCTGCCCTATCACAAGGACGCCGAAGCAGCGTTCAGCGTCGAGACGCCCTGGCGTCGGCGCGGCATCGGCGCGGAACTGATGACCCACATCGTGCTGGCGGCTCGCAACCGCAGCATCGGCACCCTCAGCATCTTCTGTCTTCGCCACAACCAGGCCATGCTCCGTCTTGCCAAGAAGTTCGAAGCCGACCTCAAATTCGAGATGAGCGACGTTACCGGCCGCCTCGAAGCCCGTCCGCCGTCGGCCTGGTCGCTGTGGCACGAGTTCGTCGACAACACGCTCGATCTCGGCTCGGCGCTGATCGACTACCAGGGCCGGGTCATCCACAACGCCAAGCAGAAGATCGGCTTCGCCTCCTGAGCAATTCCCGTGTGATCGCCGTACGGAAATCGCTCAGGGCTAACGCGGTTTGAGCCCTGACGAGTGTTTCGATATAGTCTGGGTTGAAATTGGCGAGTTTTCACCGGACTTTCAGGCTGTGCTTGTCGTTTGGCGCGCGCACGAGGTTCATGGCGACGTGTTTGACGAAGGCCATGTTCTGCGGCCCGTTGCAAAGTGATCGCTCTCGCCACGCCGGGCGCCGCCTCGAGACTGAACAGGACGCGCCGCCTGTCTCCGTGCCTCGGGTAGCATCGGAATTGGCGACCCTTTCACTCGCCTCTCGCGGCGTTCGTCGGCCATCCGTCTGCTATCATCCGTCCACGGCGATGGAGACAAGGGCTTCATGCTCCGCCCATCGACATCGCACGTGGCAGCGGCATATCGGTGTTCATCGGCAATATGACCGACCGGTGGCCCGCGGTTCACCGATTCGACGCACCACACGCTTCCGCACTTGCCCTGGAAAAGGGCGAGGCGGGCTTTCTTGCCATGTTTCTCGGCCTGGATGCTCTTGCGTCCAGCGCGTTGACGCGCGAGCAGTTGGGTGGACATCGATCAACCACGGCCTGATCGCTGATCTGGAGGACGGTCGCTATTTCGCTGGGAGCAGCAGCAAATTCAGCTATGGCAGATGCGACAGGCCTAGCGTGGCTGGAATACGCAAATCGGCCTCGATGATTTGACCCATGCTATAGAATCCGAGTGCGGCCGCGCACTCGCCTTACGCCGCCCGCGCCCGCCTCGCCGCTGGGTCGAGCATCCGGCTTGCGCTCAGCAGCGCGCCCCCCAGCGCCACCGCAGCGCCGAACCCCATGCAGGCGCGCGGCGCAGGCCCGCTTGACAGCAGCGCGAAGGCGCTCGCAACCAGCATCGCCCCGATCGTCTGTCCAAACAGGCGTGCCGCCGACACCATTCCGCTCGCTGCACCCGACCGGGTCAACGGCGCGGTCAGGAGGATCGCCCGGTTGTTCGGTGGTTGGAACAGCCCGAAACCGAACCCTGCAAGTCCGATCCGCGAGCAGATGCCGAAGTTCGACGGGTGCGCAGACATTGATGCGAGAAGAAGGAACCCCAACGCGGTCACCAACAATCCCGCGCTTGAGATGACGGCCGGCCGTACGCTGTCGGTGATCCGGCCGACCAGGAACGAGCCGAGTGCCACGCATGTCGCCCAGGGCGTCATCAACAGCCCCGTCTGCACCGCGCTGCGGCCGAGCCCCGCCTCAAGGAAGAACGGCATGGCCACGATAAAGAAGTTCGACGCGATGAAGCCGAGGAAGCCGACTGAGAAGGCGGTGCGAAAGGGGCCGAGCACGAGCAGGTCGACCGGTAGCAGAGGACTTGCCCGCGACCGCTCGCGCCGGACCAGCAGGACGGCGCACACGACGCCGACTAAAAGGAATCCCGCCGCACCGCTGAGCTCTGCCCCGTGGGCCAGGCTGTCGAGCCCGACCACCAGTGGGCCCAACGCGAACGCGAGCAGAAGGGCGCTGGCCACGTCGAACCGACGATTTACGCGCGGCGTCTCGGGAAGGCTGCCGAAGGCGAGCCACAGCGCGGCCGCCCCGAGCGGCAGATTGATCCAGAACAGAAACGGCCACGTGGCGACCGACAGCACCGCCGACGCGACGCTCGGACCCAAAGCAACGCCGGTCGCGATCACCAGGCCGTTCAACGCCACGCCGCGGCCCAGCTGCGACGCCGGGTAGATGAAGCGCACCAGCGACAGGTTGACGCCCATGATGCACGCGCCCCCGAGCCCTTGCAGCACGCGCGCTGCGGCGAGTTCGGGCAGGCTATCGGACAAAGCGCAGAGCGCCGAGGCGCCGATGAACACCGTTAGCCCAATCCGACAAAGGTAGGCGGCCCCCAGGATCTCGCCCAAGGCGGCGACGGGCAGCAACGCGATCAGGCTCGCGAGCTGGTAGGCGTTGACCACCCAGATCGAGGCGCTGGGTGTCGTGTGGAGATCGTGGGCGATCGTCGGAAGCGCGACGTTCGCCACCGCGTAATCCAGCACCGAAAGCAGGATCGACAGCGCAACCGCCGCCATGGCGCGGGTGCGGGCGGCGCCTTCGAGGCCGTCGGGTCGATCGTTCATCATAATGGGCACCATAGGAAAACGCGATAGCGAGCCGTTCGAGTGGACGGCGGGCCTTCGTACTACATCCAGAACACGATGAGATCCTTAGCTGCCTTCGGTTCAATGTCCGCTTTCGAAACGTCGGCACCCGAACGGCCATTCCGCTTTACGGCCACGACATGCAGGAAGCAGCTGACGGCACTGCGCCCAAGTGGGACTTACAGATCGGTGCCTTCGTGTCACCGAAGCGGACGTAAGCGGCACACATCGATCATCATTGCGAGCTGTGATCGCTGGGTATCTCTCCAATTTAGGAATTGAGGTCGGCCAACGCCTGACGTTGACCACTTGCTTGAATGCGAATGAAGTCGATCATCGTCGACAACGCGTCCAAGGTCGCCTTGCTGTCCGGCCGCTTCGTCATGAAGGTATGGCCTTCGCCAGCGTAGGCCTTCATCTGCACCGCCCCGCCTGCTTCGGCATAGGTCTTTGCGAAAAGCTCCGTCATCTCGGGCAGGACCGTCGTGTCGTCCTCGCCCTGGATCAGGAGGAGCGGCGGCAGATGCGTCCACGACCCATCCTGCACGATACGCTGCGGGTTGCCGGCAGCCATTGCGAGTTCATCCGCGAAATAGGCATGATGGCAATCGACGTGGAGTGTCATGTTACGTTCGACCGCGTAGCGATAGCGGGTCAACGGGTCGACCACGCCCCAGCAGGCGACCGCATAGGCCAGACTGGCACTAGCATCACGACAGGCTTCATCCTCATAGCCGCCCGCTGCGAATTCGGTACGCTCCGGGCATAATGCGTTGAGGAGCAGTTGGTGGCCGCCGCTCGACGTGCCGACGCCGCCGATCACGTCCGGAGCGAGAGCGAAATCACCAGCATGCGCCTTGAACCAGCGAATGGCGGCATTGATGTCAGCGACGGGGGCCGGATAGCGCGCAGACGGTGCCAAGCGGAAGTCGACCGCCATGACGGCGATCCCCGCGTCGGCCAACGCTTGGTCGATCCTCGCGTTGGTCCAGCGGTTTTCCGCGCTCCATCGGCCGCCGTGGATCGAGACGACGCCAGCCACCGGCGTGTCATGGGGCTGGTAGATGGTTGCCTCCAGCGCGAGCCCATCTGCGTGCCGGTAGACGACGTCGCGCTTCAAGACGGACGGCTTGCCGACAGGGAATCCGATCTCGCTCGACGAGACCATGGATCAAACCGTCATTTCGAGAATGTCGAAGCCGTTGTCGCGATCGAGCAGGTAGATCAGGCCGGCGTCGTCCACGTCGACATCGTTACTTTGTGGCGCCCTGTAGCCCTTGGCGGGCTCCGGAACATAATGGCCAATCTCTTTTGGCTTTGTGGGATCGTTGAGGTCGATGACTCGCAGCCCCGCGGTGAACCAAGTGCAATAGAGGATGTTGTCGCGGCGCAGCCGCTCCTGGAACTGGTGGGATCCCGGACCATAGACGTCGTGGCCATAGCTCCCATCCGGTTCGAGATGGGCGCGTGCCCATGGCAGATCTGGATTGACGACGTGAAAGGTCGAGATCGGCTTGATGTTCTTGTAATCGGAGACATCGAGGATCCAGAGAAATGCGTGTGGCTGGCTGACGTCATGAGGATGTTCCTCGTCGACGCAGAGCGCGATTTGCCGACCGGCGATCGCGTGCGGCACGCGCATGATCGTATGGGTCGGTTCTGGGAATGGCGGATGATAATCGTGGTGAGCAATCGTCTTCGGCGCGCGAATATCCGACACGTCGATTGCATACGCCCCGCCGTACCAACACGCCGCCCAGATCTCGTTTCCTGACCGCAAGCCGTGGTGGAGTCGTTTGCGCACGCCGTTCCATGTCGGCGTCTCGCCCGCAGCGATGTTCTGGCCGGGAATCCACCACTTCGAGACATTCTCGATGCGAGTGGGATCGCGGATGTCGTAATTGACGAGAATGTTGCCCTGAAAACCAGGCATCTCGCTGGAAATGTAGGCGTAGCTGTCGTCGCAGTCGAAACGGTGCACGCCGATGCCGCCGGTTTTCTGAAACGCGATTTCACGGGGCTTTGTAAGATCGGAGATATCGAAGATGCGAAAGCCGCCATCCTGGTAGCCACGCTGGCCAACGGCGCGCAGCCCCGGAAGTTCGGCCTCCGTCACAGAGAGGGTGGCGGCGAGTTCCGCGTCGGTCGGCCCTCGACCCAGTGCAGCCTCGAGTGTTGCGATAGTCTGCGCCATCTCTAGGCCTTTGCGAAGATAGTGCCGGTTGTACATCTCGCTGTTGACGATCATGAGGTCGCCAGTCACGCGCACTTTGTGACTGTGCGAATACATGTCCGGCAGCATGATTTGAGACAGGATCTTGGGGTTCTTAGGGTCGCGCACATCAACGATGCTGGTGCCATAAGGGGGTGCGATATGACCAATGAAGGCGATCCCATCCCGCACGACGAGTTGGCCACCGCCGGGAATATCCAGATGACCGACCCGCCTGATGTTTTTGGCATATGGTGACGACATGGTTTGGTCCGGTCTCTTCAGGTGCGGGATCAGAGGATCGCCTCGGCCTCGCGGATGCTGTTGATAAGCGAGGCGCGTAACATGAATTGCCGCGCGAGAACCGGATCCTCAGCCGACTTTTTCAACTCGTCGTGGTTCTTGCGGCGGATGACGGGGTCCGTCTCATTCAGGATCCGCTTGTTGCGCATGGTCTGCGCCTGCGTGTGTTCGATAGCAATTTGGCGGCGCTGGCGCTCGTAGCGATCGAGAACCGATTCGTCGGCCTCGCCGCGCGCGATGGCGATGAGCTTGTCTGCTAGGTTGAAGGCGTCGTGGATGCCGCTGTTCATCCCCATGCCGCCGATCGGGCTGTTGACATGCGCTGCATCGCCGACGAGAAGCGCACGGCCAGCGCGGAATTTCGCGGCGACCCGTTGATGCACGGTATAGAGGTTCGACCCGCGCACCTCGAAGTCGGATCCCATATCGAGGAAGCGCCTGAGGCGACCCTGCAGTTCCGCAGGCGATGTCAGCTTTTCCGGATCTTCATCGGGTTTGGTCGGAAAATGGACCCGCCAGATGTCGGGCGGCCCTACCCAATGAAACAGGTTCGACCATTCGCCCGGATCCGAGATGTAGTTGCGGTCGGCGTAACCGTGTTTTTTGAAGTCGTAAGCGACCTCGATGTTGAGGGTTCGGTCCGGATAGGTGAAACCCTCGAACTCGATGCCAAGCTGCCGCCGTACCGCGCTGCGGGCGCCTTCGGCACTGACGATATAGCTGCCGTCAATCACACGATGCGTGCCGTCCTCGGCCGCGATCTTTGCGTCGACGCCGTCCGCGGTTTGCTCAAAGCTGAGAAACGTCGTGCCCAGCATAACGTCGATGAGCGGATCAACCTTGGCCATTTTCATGGCCTCTTCCACGATCTTGATGCGCTCGCACTGGAGCACGTAGGGAAACTTCGTATCGTCCTTCAGCGATATGTGGTCGAACGCGGCGACCAGCTGCTGGTCGGCCCGGTCCCAGTAGTGGAAAACCGGAGCCACCAGACCGCGAGGCTCGATCTTCTCATAGAGCCCGATGCGATCGAACATTTCTAGCGTGGGCGGATGGTTGGTCCCCGCACGCGGCACCTGATCCAAGAATCCGGCATCCGTCGCGCTTTCGATCAAAACGACAGGCAGACCTGCCTGGGATAGCGCCAACGCGAGGCAAAGTCCCACGGGACCCGCTCCCACGACGATAACCGGTCTCGCCTTATTGATCATAACCATTCCCCACCACGCCCCCGTCGCTTGATTACTTTGTGGCCGCGGCCGGATCTTTGACGGCGCCCGCCCAGCCGGTGTGGGTGATGTCGAAGACGATGCCGTTCGGGTCGCGGAATTTCGCTTCATAGTGCGAATTGGGCGAATCCGGTCGACCGCCGAGATAGCTGGCGCCAGCTTCAGTAAGGACCTTTTCGGCCTCATCGAGATCGTCGACCCACATGCCGTAATGAAAGAGCCCGACCTTTTCCTTATCGGGATCGACGCGGAGCAGCGCGACGTTCATGACCCCATCAGACATGTAGATGCCACGGCGGGCGGTGCCGGCGCGGGTCATGCCGAAGGCCTTCTCGAAGAAGGTCGCGGTTGCTTCCGGATCGGCGACGAGGATTGCAAGATGACGTAGCTTAGACATTTCGATCTCCGTTATTGACGATGTCATCAAGCATCGGCCAGACGCTGAAACAACGGCGATCGCGAAGACGAAGAACATCTAAGCCCCGTGAGTAGTTTGGCTTATGTCGGCCGCTTGCAGAGCAATTCGCTCAATTGCGGGCTTTCGATTGCCCGATCTGCGGGATGCCGATGCGCGATCACGCATGCTCGCTGGCAACCAGCGATGAAACTGTCGCTTTTGCTGCGGATCGCCGTGGTTTTGTGTTAAAATGGCTTATCGAGACCCGCAGATAGGCGCCTTGATTAGGAGGACTAATGGGCCCCGCTTTCGACGTTCTCAAGTCTCTTGAAATTTTCCTATCGGTCACCGAGACCGGAAGCATGACGGACGCGTCGCGCCGCCTTGGCGTCACGCAATCCGCCATTTCGCAGCAGATCAAGCTTCTCGAAGCCGATCTCGGGACCCCCTTATTCGATCGATAAAGCCGCCCGCTGCGCTTGACGGCTGCGGGCATCACGCTGCATCAGCGCGCCGCCCGCCTTGTCTTGGATGCCAAAGAAACTTGGATGTGCACGCGGGAGGCATCGCAGACCCTCTTGCCGCAACTGCGGCTCGCGCTGCTTTCGACGCTAGCCGTGCCACTCGTGCCGGCCCTCCTGAAGGCGATGGAGCGGCAGCAGATCTCCGTCAAGACGATGTCGTTCGTGAGAGGGACGTCGCGCAACCATACGCACGATCTCATTAGCCGCGAAGTCGACGCGGCGATCACCTCGGATGGATTGTACGAGCATGACAGTATCGAGCGGCACGAACTGGTGCAGGAGAGCTTCGTGCTCGTGCTGCCACGCGGCACGAACCTTCCATGCCGGGATCTTCGAACGCTTGCCACGAAGATGCCGTTCCTTCGTTACACGTCGCGCACCCGATCGGGCCAGTTGATCGAACGGCACTTCCGGCGGCTTCGCTTGGAGATCATGCCAAAATATCTTTTCGAATCGCCGGACGATCTGGTGAGTGCCGTGGCAGCGGGGCATGGATGGTCGGTCGTTACGCCGACCCAGCTCGCCTATTCGCTGTCCGATCCCTCGACGATAGAGATCTGGCCGTTTCCCAAGCCTGGCCTGAGCAGAACGATCACCCTGATCGCGCGTCGGGGTGAGATCCCCAATGTTGCCGCTCAGATCGCCAACGTGTGTCGGCAGGTCCTGCTGAAGCAGGTGCAACCTCGGATCGGTGCGTTCATGAACGACCTGCCGACGGCCTTTTGCTTAGCCGAGGAGGCGTCTCAGGACGAGCAACTCGTCGACGTTATCTAAGGCGTCAGATGGACAGATGCCGCCCTTGGCTTGCCGTCCGACATGGTGACACGGAAAGCGATGGCTCAGGCTGGGATCGCTGCCACCGCATCTAGCTCGATCAGTGACCCGAAGTGCAGCGCGGGCACCGGCACGACGGACCGCGCGGGGCGCCATTCGCCGAACACATCGTGGTATACTCTGTTGAAGATCGTCCAGTTCTCAACGCCGACAATGTAGGCATTGATCTTCAAGATGAGCTCGATTCGGCTTCCGCCGTCCTCGACGATCGCTATGACGTTGCGCAATGCTGTGCGCACCTGCTGTTCGAAATCAAGATCGGGCCGTGGGGTCCCGTCAGGGTCGACAGAAAGCTGGCCCGACACGTAGAGTGTGCGGCCATCGCTACATCCCTGCGAGTAGTGACCAGCTGGTTTCGCGGCACGCGTCGTATACACGCGGTCGAGGACAAGATGGTTCTCGGAATCGATCGAACCTGACATAGCCAACCTTTCAGCTGATGCCCAAGAAGGGCCAGTACAAAAGCACGCTTGCGAAGAGCAGCACGAATTCGACAAGGGTTAGGATACCGCCAACCTTGAGCAGATCCTTCGGCGTGAAGAAGCCGTAGGAATACCCCAGCACGAGGACGGCTGACTGGTAGGCGAACAGCTTGCCGCCGGAAGCGAAGGACCAGATCATCCCCACCCATCTTGGATCCATGTGGTGTGTCTTCGCAAATTCCATCAGGACGGGCATGGAGGTCGCGAGCATCGACACTTCGCTGGCCGTGACGAAATGGTAGAGGAACCCGCTCCAGTAGAGCAGAAGGATCGACGTCACCTTTCCCGTCAGCAGCGGACCAAGACCACCCATGAGGACGTTCGTCAGGATGTCTAGGCCGCCCGTTGCTTTCAGCACCTCGCCCATGCCGAGCGCCGCGCCGACGAAGAAGAACGGAAGCAGGTTGATCTTGCGAAAATCGCTTTCGTCGAGGACGTTGACGAATGGCATCAGCGCGATCAGCCCGACACCAAGCGCGACGATGGGCGCCGGGATGTGATGGAGCCAATCCGTCATCCAGAGCGCCAGCGCCAGCGCACTAAGTGCGGCGGCCTTGAGGGCGGACGGAGTCCAAAGCTCTTTCGTGCCGAAATGAAGCTTAAGCGCCTCCTGGCCCTCGAGCGTCTGGGCCTCCGGCGGAAAGAGCTTCAATGTTAGCCACCAAGACGCAAGGATCGTCCCGATGGCGCAAGGGAGAAACGCCGCGAACCAAAGCCCCCACGAGACGTCGACATTCCCGTCGTGTTGGATCAGCGCCCTGGCGACGATCGAGGCGGTTCCTGCGACAATCATCTTATTGAAGATGCTGGTCGTATAGGTGATGACGAGGAACATGCCCTTTCCAATATTCGAGCCCTTCTCGACATCGAACAACTTGACGATCCCAAGCGCGATCGAGGCCATGATCACGACGCAAGCGGCGCCGGACGGCACGATGAAGGTGAGCAGGAAGTCGATGATGATGAGACCAAGCAGAAGGCGCGAGTAGGTCACGCCGACCCTGGTTACGACGAAGTTGGCGATCCTCTGCGGCAGCCCCGACTTTGACGCCATGGCCCCCACGAGCATCGCTCCAAGGTAAAACCAGGACGCATCGTTGATGAAACCGCCGAAGATGACGGCAGGTTTGGCGACGTGGAACAGCCAGAACAGGGTGAGGCCAAACATTCCGGCGGCGGAATACTCCATCACCTCCGTAATCCAGGCGAGGATCATGAAGATCGAAATGGCGAGCGCGATCCG
>NZ_LMUU01000100.1:12883-35173 GCF_009765775.1 Beijerinckia sp. L45 | reverse complement strand
GTATCGCGATTGGCACGAGCATCATCGCGGCGGGACCCGTGACGCACAGAAGAGCCTTCAACGCCGTCAAGCCGACGCGACCCTCGATCGCCTTTGGTATGATGACCGACTTTTCGCGGTCGGGCGGCAAGGCCGCTAGCCCTCTCGCCTCGCCCGGTGCGGCCTCGCTGATTGTCACGGCCATCCCAATCTCCATCATCGGTACGCAGCTTATCCGCACACAGTCGTTGCAAGTGTTGTCTGCGCACTTCGCCCCACCGACAAGCCTCAGGCTTCTTGAATTTCACGCTATTTGATTATGAATTAGCGTTTTCATGCCTATTTATGCGTATTAGATGCCCATATCGCGCTCTTCTAATCTTGCATATTAGCCATGCCGCTGACCCTACAGCTTCACGCGGCGTTATATACGATACTCTATATTAGAACGACTTATGATGGACTTTTCGCTTCACTGAGTGTGTGCGTATCTGAAACTGTGGTTCTCAGTTCTCCTGGGGGTCAGGAAGCGTAATGAACAGGCGAGCAATGCCGGACAATGTGATGTCCAGACGCCGTCTATTCCCCAATCGAGGGGGTCCTCAATGGTAAAAGCGTATTCGGCGTTCGGTGCTGCGCTACTACTCGCCTTAACGGCGACCGCAGCAGAAGCCCAAAACATCCAACCTCAGACGCAAGAGGTCCAGCAGCAGAAGGCAAACGACCTGGAGCGCGTGGATAATCCGCTCACCAACACATTGCGGTCGCTGCGCGATGAGTATGGTTTGAGCCTGCGCGGTGCCCTGATCAACGAAACAGCTGGAAACACGAGCGGTGGCGAACGCCGCGCCACGACGAACGTCGGACAAGGCCAGGTCGGTGCCGACCTCGACTTGCAAACGGTTTTCGGCATCCCGAACGCTTCCCTGCACGCAACCGAATATCACGACTACGGCTCATCCTTGTCTTTGAAGGGCATCGGCAACGGCGTTCGCGTCCAGGAAATCTATAAGAACCCCTACAATATCTTTCACTTCGGATTGCTGACCTACGAGCAGAAGCTTTTCGACAACAAGGTCGACATCGACGTCGGGCGCACCGCCGCCTCGAAATACTTCGCGCATCTCGATCTCGCCTGCCGCTTCATGTCGGGCACCAACTGTGGCATTCCCGCGCTCGCGAATTCCGAGGCGGGCTTCTCACTCCTGCCGTCGGCGACGTGGGGAGGCAAGATCTCCTATCAAGCGACACCGGAATTCTACGTCATGACCGGCGCGTTCGAGGTCAACGCAGCTGTGCAGCCAACCAGCGGCTTCGATTGGCGGACGGACAAGGCAACCGGCATCACCGTGCCTTTCGAGGTCAGCTATGGCACAGGCTTAAAGACCGAACGCTATCCCTTTGATATCAAAGGAGGTGCTTACTACAGCAACGGTGGTCATACAAATCCCAACCTCAACACGGCGGGCCGCTCGCTAGGCACCAATTTGGGGACCGCGCAAAATATACCCGACCGTTCGGGTATCTATCTGCTCGGAGACAAGACGATTTACCGGCGGGACGATCGGAGCCTTCGCAACATCACACTGATCGGCGGCTACGTGCAGCCATTCGATCATACCGAGGTTTATTCGACGCAGGTGTTCGGGGGCGCCGTTTGGACGGGCCCTTTTGCGGCTCGCTCACGCGACTCGATCGGGTTCGTCACGAACTATTTTAGAGTGTCCGATCTTGAGAACTCGTTTCTCACAGATGCGCGAGTCAAAGCGGGTAATTTTGGTACCAACAACCCGAACATGTTCACCTTCGAACTCGACTACAATATCGCTGTTATGCCGGGGTTCAGCATAACCCCCGATATCCAATACATCGTCCACCCCGACAACTCGGCGCTTCCACGCGTCAATGCGCCGGTGCCGGGCAACGCTTTCGTTCTCGCGTTGAGAGCCGAAGTCACCTTCGGCGACCTTCCGTTTGCTGCGCCTGGACGCGCCGGCGACCCATGAACCGCGCGTTCGGCGATCCATTGACGATCAGATATCAAAAAGGAAAATCCATGTTCATTCGAGTCACGACGACTGCTGCGCTTCTTGCAGCCACCACGACCCTTGCCGGCGCCGCCGATCTCCCGTCGCCGCACACCCCGTTGATTCCGATCTTCCAGCCATCCACGGCACCATTCAATTGGTCAGGCCTCTATCTAGGCGCGCAGATCGGCTACGAGTTCGGCAACGATCAACGAAACGGCGTCGCCACCGCAACAGGAGCACCGTTGTTTTCAAATACGTCCTCTCCCAAAAGCGTAAGTTTCGGCGGGGATATGGGCATCAATTACGTGGTTCCTTCCTTTGCCATCTTTGGCGGCCATGCATTTATGGGCGTAGAGGGTGACGTCGCGGGGACGACGAGCGGCAAGGCCTATGCTCTGACTCCGTTGGTCACCGGTAATTACCGCGAGCAGATCCAAGGCTCCGGACGCGGTAGACTTGGCGTCGCTTATGATCGGATCCTAGCTTACGCGACAGCTGGCGCGGCCTTCGGGAGCTTGCGCAACATCTACACATCTCGCGGGCTGACCGACTATTTCGCGAAGGGTGGGGTGGGTTACACGGTTGGCGGCGGCGTGGAATACGCACTGGCGACCAGGTGGTCAGTGCGACTCGAATATCGATACACTGACTTTGGGACTTCGACACAGCGTCTAGCCGCCACCACCGCGGGGGCGACGACCGTGCGCCATAAGGATGATGATAGTCGCGTCATGGCCGGTGTGACGTACCACTTTTCCGGCTTCAACGCCCTTAGGCCGGTTGTCGCTCGATATTAGAGCATTTTCCACGAAAGTTGCAGACTTTTGTGATCGAGAAAATGCTCTAGCTTTCTGAGAAGAGAGCGATTTCTGATCGCTTTGGTGATTCCACCAAAGCGGAAAGCGCTCTAGGAGCTTAGCTCAAGGATCGGTAGCGGCCTTATTCCCTGCGCCGATCCTTGCCATGATCGAGCCGGTCACTTCGGCCAAGGCGGCAGAAGAGGCGGCCGTGTACAAGATTGCTTGCGCGGAAGTTGACGTTCCTATCATGGCGCTGACAACTTTATGCTGTTTTGATTGGATACCAGCATCGCACACTATTTGAACATAGCGGCTTGCGCAGATTGCCTCCTTGAGACGCCTGTCTACTTTCGGCTAGGTCCAGTCAGAAGGCGGCCGATCAGCACCGCGCCCAATCAGCCCCCCAAATCTGGAACGTTAACGCTCCGAGCCGGACCTTCACCCTCAAGCCGCCGACGCGCCAGAATATAAATTCGCCCCGGGGCCGCAAGGTCCTTGAGACGCAAATCGACGATCAGCCTGTCTGGTCAGACTCCATTTTTTGCAAATAGCGCAGGACGATTTCGCCAGACGTCATGATGTGTTGCTCGATGAATGCCATCACGCCGGCGCGGTCCCTGGCGATGCAAAGGTCGAGGATTTTCTGATGTTCGTTCTGGGTGCTGACCGGGAACGCCTGGTCGCCCCAAGCGAGCCGCCAATAGCGATCGAGATTGTTGCGAGCGCGACCGACCTGTTCGAGAAAGAATGGCCGATTGGCGCGCATATAGATGATGGTGTGAAACTCAGTCGCGAGCCGAAGGCGCGCCATCGGATCGCCGGCCTTGTCGATCTTTCCCATGACCAGCCGGGCGTGCCCGATATGCGCTTCGGTCAGGTGATCGATGGCCCAGCCGGCCAGTCGCGGTTCGAGGGTGGCACGGAACTCCATCAGTTCGCGTGCGACCGCGCTTGACAGATCCGAGACGAAGCAACCGCGGTTGTGGTGCAGGGTGGCAAGTCCCTCGGAGACCAGAGCCTTCAGCGCCTCGCGTACGGGCGTATGGCTGACGCTGAATTCGGTTGCGATCTGATCTTGTTTCAGCGGCGCGCCGGGAGGAATCTCGCCGCTGCAGATCGCGTCGCGGAGGGCGTCGGCAATCATTTCGGTACTGCCGATCGGTTTAGGCCTCGCCGCGGTCGACACTGACATCTCCATGAAGCTAATTTGACATATAACATATAGTCCATTACCACCGAGTTGCAACTCGAAAGGGCCGTGAGCTCATGTCGATCAAAATTATATATAATATGCAATATTGGCGCTTTGGTGTCTCTTTGGCATGTGGTCCGACGGTGATCGTGGCGCCTATCGACGACGACGCGGCTTGATCGGCGATGTCCTCTGCCACCCCATACTCCCGTCAAGAGATCGGAAAAACGCTCGGCGTGCTGGAAACGCCGTGTCTGGTTCTGGAAAAGTCCCGGGTCACCGAGAACGTCGCGCGGCTGAGGCGGCATTTGCAGCCGTTCGGGGTAAAACTTCGTCCGCATCTCAAGAGCGCAAAAAGCATTGACGTCGCGCGACTGGCCATGGCCGGCAGGCAGGGGCCGATAACCGTCTCGACGCTGCGGGAGGCTGAATACTTCTTCAGCCATGGCGTCAGCGATATTCTTTATGCGGTGGGCATTGCCCCCAACAAGCTCGATCACGTGTTCGATCTGCGCCGGCGCGGCGCCAATCTGGCGATCCTTCTCGACAACGAGGAGACCGCGCAACTCGTGGCGGCGCGATGCGCCGAGCGGCGCGATGCGCTGCCGGTCCTCATCGAGGTCGATACGGACGGCCACCGGTCGGGCATCAAACCGCCGGACCACACCCTGCTCGAAATCGGCCGTACGCTTCACGCCGGTGGCGCATTGCTTCGCGGTGTGATGACGCATGCCGGCAGTTCCTACGGTCTGCATGACCCGGCGTCCTTCGCGGCGATGGCTGAACAGGAGCGGTCCGGCATCGTGGCGGCTGCCGCGGCGCTCAGAGCCGCGGGCCTGCCCTGTCCTGAGGTCAGCGTGGGATCCACGCCGACCGCGCATTTTGCCCGGAACCTTGCCGGCGTCACCGAGGTGCGTGCCGGAGTTTTCATGTTCTTCGACCTGGTGATGGCCGGGATCGGCGTCTGCGCGATCGAAGACATCGCCGTCTCGGTGCTCGCAACGGTGATCGGCCACCAACATGACAAAGGCTGGATCATCGTCGATGCCGGCTGGATGGCGATGTCGCGCGATCGCGGCACCGCGCGCCTCGCCGTGGATCAGGGCTATGGGATGGTTTGCGATGGCGCGGGCGATCCGATCGCCGATCTGATCATGATCGACGCCAATCAGGAACACGGCATCCTGGCTGTGCGCCCTGGCGCTCAACGCGCGCTACCGAACCTGCCGATTGGCGCGATGGTGCGGATCTTTCCCAACCATGCTTGCGCCACCGGTGCCCAACACGACCGCTACTACGTCGTCGATCGCGATCGGACCGTGTCCGCGATCTGGCCTCGCATCCATGGATGGTGATCTGATGTCGAACGCAATCAAGGCCATTTCAACCGCGGCGGCTCCGCAGCCGTTTGGGCACTACGCGCAGGCGACGGAGGCTGCTGGGATTGTGTACGTCTCCGGCCAGCTTGCAGCGTGCGCTGATGGGGCGTCGCTGGCGGATCAACCGTTCGAGGTTCAGGCCCGCCAGGCGCTCGCCAACGTCATTGCGATCGTCGAGGGCGCGGGTCTCGACCGCGATCGCATCGCCAAGGTGACCGCCTACCTCGTCGGCGTCGAGTACTGGCCGGCATTCAACGCCATCTATGCCGAGGTTTTGGGAAGTCATCGCCCGGCGCGTGCGGTGGTACCGGTTCCGGCGCTGCATCACGGCTACCTGATCGAACTCGAAGCGATCGCCGTGCGCTGAAGCCAGCCCGCGTTCGGCACACATTCGTTTAAGACCAAAGCATTTTTCGGAAGTGATCCATGAACAGTGAACTATACCCGACGCCCCTGCGGCCGAAGCTGATGTCGTTCGACGTCTTCGGCACGTTGATCAGCGTTCGCGACAGTTCCTACAGTGCCTTTGAGCGCATCCTGGCCGATTCCGGCGCGCATCATGTCGACGTCAAGGCGTTCTGGGAACATTGGGAACATCGGAACATCGCGCACTATTGGGACCCGTATCGCTCGTACCGGGAGATCTGCGATCTCTCGCTTGCCGAGACCTTTGCGCATTTCGAGGTGGCCGGCGACAGCCGTTTGATCGAACGCTACTTCGAGGCTTTCCCGCGCTTCTTTCTGTACGACGATGTCGTCCGGACCCTGGATCGACTGTCGCGCCACTTCAAATTGGCGGTGGTGTCCAACATCGATGATGATCTTTTGGCATTGACGCCACTGAAGCGAAACTTCGACTTGGTCTGTACCGCGCAGCGGGCCAAGGGCTACAAGCCTGACGGCACGCTGTTTCGCTACCTGATCGACAATGCGGGCGTTGCGAAGGACGAGATCCTGCACGCCGGGCAATCGCAATTCACCGATCTCGTCGGCGGCAAACCGCTCGGATTGACCATCGCTTGGATCAACCGTCGCCAGATCGCCCTCGACGGGTCCGTGCCACGCCCAGATTTCATTTTACCGGATATTCAGTCGCTGAGCCACGTCGTCCACATCGAAGCGTAATGCCACGAGGAGCGTATGATGTTCATCAGAAAAATTAGCTTGCTGGCCGCCATCGTCACGACACTCCTTCCGACCATGGCCCGGGCGCAGGACGCCGATACCGCCCTGAAGCGTATTCAGCAGACCAAAGCCGTCACCATCGGATTTCGCGAAAGTGCAGCGCCGTTTGCCTATCTCGATGAGGGCAGGCAGGCGAGCGGCTATTCGGTCGCGATCTGCAACAGGATCGCTCAGGAGATCGGCCGCAAGCTCAACATTCCGCACATCGAGATCCGCTATGTGCCGGTGACGCCGCAAACACGGATTCCGCTGATCGCCAACGGAACGATCGATATCGAGTGCGGGACCACCGTCAATTCACTGGGCCGTCAGGAACAGGTCGACTTCAGTTACGCCGTCGCGCTCGCCGAGGGCAGGCTGCTGGTGAAGAAAAACTCGGGCATTCAGGATCTGTCCGACCTCAATGGCAAGATTATCGCGCTTGCGGCAGGCACCACGGCGGAGCGCTACGTTCGTGCCGTGCTGGATCGGACCAAGATCAACGTCCGGGTGCTGCAGGTCCGCGACAATGCGGAAGGGCTGCTCGCCGTCAATTCGCGGCGGGTCGACGCCTTCGTCAATGACGCGGTTCTGCTCGGCGGCGTGCTCCGCACGGCGCAGAACAAGGACGACCTGGCCATCGTCGGCAAGCCGCTGTCGTTTGAACAGGTCGCCTTCATGGTCGGAAAAAACAACTCCGGCCTCTTGACCATCATCAACGGCACGATAGCCCGAATGCTCGCAAGCGGTGACCTGCATCGGCTCTATGACCAGTGGATCACGCCCTATGGCGTGCCGATCGACGGTGCAGTCGACGCCTTGTTCAAGATCGAAGCGATTGCCGAATAAGAGCCGGCCTGCGGACGTCATAATGTCGTTGGTGATCAAAGGGCAAGGCGCTTCATCATGAATTACCAGTGGAACTGGAGCCTTCTGCTCGACGAGCCTTACGCCGGCTGGCTGCTGGCAGGGCTTGGCTGGACCGTCGCGCTATCGGTCGTGGGCTGGGTGATTGCGCTGCCGCTTGGAACCGCGATCGGCATCGCCCGCACGTCGTCGTCGCGGTGGCTACGGGTCCTGTCCGGTTTTTACGTCTCGGTGTTTCGTAACATTCCACTGCTGCTACAAATGTTCGTCTGGTTCTTCGTGGTGCCGGAACTCCTGCCCGATCGGCTCGGTCTGTGGTTCAAGCGCGATCTGCCCAATCCCGAATTCTGGACCGCCGCACTGGCGCTAGCGTTTTATACGTCGGGCCGCCTGGCCGAACTGTTCCGGGCCGGGCTGCAGGCGGTTCCGCGCGGGCAGGTCATGGCGGCCGACGCGACTGGCATGAGCCGGCCGCAGGCCTTGCGTCACGTCATCATGCCTCAGGCTCTGCGCATCATTCTGCCGCCGCTCACCTCGGAGTTCTTGTCGATCGTCAAGAACTCGTCTCTGGCCTTGACTATCGGCGTGCTCGAGCTGACGGCGCAGAGCCGGCAGATCGAGAATTTTACGTTTCACGGCTTCGAAGCCTTTGGCGCCGCAACGGCCTTCTACATGCTGGTCGCGCTTATCCTTAATCTTGTCATGGTCAGCCTGCGGCGGACCTTGACTTTACCCGTTGCGGTATAGCGCCAATGCCCGACCTGTCCTTCATCGCGCGAAACGCCAGCTTTCTCTTCGACGGTCTGCTGCTCAGTCTGACGCTGACAGCGGCCGGTGTGATCGGCGGACTTGCCGTCGGCATCGCCCTGGTGCTGGTTCGCTTGTTCACGGGCGTCGTAGGCAACTGTGTGGTCGACGCTTATGTCTTCGTGTTTCGCGCGATCCCGCTCATTCTCGTGATCTTCTGGTTCTACTTCATGGTTCCGCTGATCTTGGGACGGCCGGTCGGCGCCTGGACCTCCGCCATCGTCGCCTTCACGCTGTTCGAAGGCGCCTACTACAGCGAAATCCTGCGCGCCGGCCTCAAAAGCGTTCGCGCGGGACAAATGCACGCGGCGCTTGCCGGCGGCATGAACCGGGCGCAGGCGCTGCGCTACGTGATCTTTCCGCAGGCCATCACCGCGATGATCCCGATCTTCCTTACCCAGGCGATCATCCTGTTTCAGGATACCTCGCTGGTCTTCGTCGTGTCGCTGCATGACTTTCTGACCGCGACGACGATTATCGCCAATCGGGATGGGCGACTGGTCGAAACCTATGCGTCTGCTTGCCTCGTCTACTACCTGATCTGTCTTGCAGCGACCGCCGGCGTGGACAGGCTGAAAAGGACATTCGCCCGATGATCGAGTTCGACCACGTCAACAAGCATTACGGCGCACACCACGTGCTTCGCGATATCACGATGACGGTCTCGCGCGGCGAGGTCGTCGTGGTCTGCGGACCGTCTGGATCCGGCAAGTCGACGCTGATCAAGTGCGTCAACGCCCTCGAGTCCTACCAAAGCGGCCATATCCTCGTGGAGGGCGTCGATGTCAAAAGCAAAGCGCGGTCGGCCGCCGCTCTGCGGCAGAGGGTCGGCATGGTGTTCCAGAATTTCGAACTTTATCCGCATCTCAGCGTGATCGACAACATCTGTATCGCGCAGCGCGTTGTCTTGAAGCGCCATGCGGGGGAAGCGCGGGAGCGGGCTTGGCGGCTGCTCGACCGGGTCGGGCTGAGGGACAAGGCCGCGGCCTATCCGATGAACCTGTCGGGCGGCCAGCAGCAGCGCATTGCGATCGCGCGGGCGCTGGCGCTCGATCCCGAGATCATGCTGTTCGACGAGCCGACGTCGGCACTCGATCCCGAAATGATCAACGAGGTTCTTGACGTCATGACGGCGCTCGCCGCGGACGGGATGACCATGATGGTGGTGACCCACGAGATGGGTTTCGCACGCCGCGTCGCAAGCCGCGTTGTCTTCATGGACAAGGGTGAAGTGGTCGAGGATTGCTCGACCACGGAATTCTTCAATGACACGAAGTCGCGCGCCGATCGAACGCGACAGTTCCTCGACAAGATCTTATCGCATTGAACATCGCTATCGTCCGCAAGCGAGCGACCCTTGGCGCATCAATTCCGGCTTTGGTCGCAGCTCTGGGGCCGCCGGCTTGAACATCGAAAGCAGACCGGCCGCTTTGGGCCATTTGCAGTCGTTCCATGTCCATTGATCGCCATTGCGAAAGCTTCGCTTTCCTTGTGAGTTTGTTCACGCGGGCGTAGTTCAATGGCGGAACGAAAAATTCCCAACTATAGAATCTGTCGCGTAATGCGCTACACTGAATTTGACGTAGCTTACTAAACGATTGTAGCATATTCGCTTTTTTAAAAACGCGTTGTACGTGCTCTTCTGGACCTGGAGCGATGCTGCTCAACAGGCGCTACGGAGGAGTTACGTGGTGAGCCGCTTCAGTTTTACGCAAGCGTCGGTCCAAAAACTTCTTACGTCAGCCGAGAGCCGCGTGCGCCATTGCTTACAACGAAGACGTGCCGGGCCTAGAACGGCAAGTCCTCAGGAAGCCGCACGCGTCGCCATTACGGCTTTGTCGCTTTCCACCCTGCAATCGCAAATATGGGGGCACATCCCTAAGATGCGCCCCCTGAGCTTTTGGCGCTTTAAGCGGCAACAGCGTCAACATTGCGATTGCGGAAGCGCGGTGTTTTCATGGCCGCGATGAACGCAGCAGTGACGTCGTCGCCGATGAAAACGCCAAGCTTTGGGGCACCGTTCTTCCCAACGTCGGGCAAATTCGCCGCTTGGATGACAGGGCTTGCCTCCTGAAAGGCAGCTATCGCTTTGCCAAACTTGAACGCTTCGGCCAGGAAAGCCTTCACTAGGCCCATGGTTGCCATTTTCGCGGGGTCGACACCGCCCGCGACAACGACGCCATCGTAGAAGACTGACGACGCGTTCGGAGCAGGCTTGTCCACCGGAAGCATGGTCCCGTCGGCAGCCTTCACCATTCCGCCATGGGCGGCAATAAGATGGACCACGGCACCTTCGGCATTCAATGCAGCCTTGAGTGCTTTCACCTTGGTGCCATCGACGCCAGCGTCAATCAAAATAGCTACTTTGCGGCCCAGGATGCTATCCGCAGGCTTGTCCATGCTGAGGGCGGGCGATGCCGCAGTGCTTCGTTTGCCGGACGGCATCGTGTCCGGCTTGGCGAAAGCGACGAAGGCCGGCGGCGGCGCGGCTTCGATCGCGGCAGGAAGATCGATGCCCAACTTCTCAGCTACCCGTGCGGCGAGATCGGGATCGATTTTCGCGATAAGACCGCCGAGGGCCGCGATTCGGATCTCCGGCGTCTCACACTGGTTCAGCTCGAACGAGAAGGCGGCGACGATGTGGTCCTTCTCCCACCCCGCCATGCTGTTCCAGAACATCGTCGCCTGCGTGAAGTGGTCGTCGAAACTCGAACTACGAGCCCGGATCTTGTGGCCGTCAACGCGTTCGAAAACCGTCCGGTAAGCAGCGGGCGAGTCAGGCTGCTGCATCGGTAGGCCTCGGGCGCCGTCAGGGCCCGGCAAGTTGTTGGGAAAGTAGCTCGCCTTGCCCCGGTCGATCGTGATCCGACCGAAGCCTTCACGCTGGTTGTTGCTCACCGGGTTCAACGGCCGGTTTATCGGAAGCTCCGCGAAATTTGGGCCGACGCGTCGGAGTTGCGTGTCGAGATAGCTGAACAGCCGACCCTGCAGGAGCGGATCGTTTGTGAAGTCGATCCCGGGCACGATGTGGCTGAGGCAGAAAGCAACCTGCTCGGTCTCGGCAAAGTAATTGTCGACGTTACGGTTGAGGGTCAGCGTGCCGAGCGGCGTGATGGGCACAAGCTCCTCCGGAATGAGCTTCGTCGGATCGAGAATGTCGAAGCCGAAGGAGAACTCGTCTTTTTCCTCGATGACCTGGACGCCCATTGTCCATTTCGGGAAGTCGCCGCGTTCGATGGCCTCGAACAAGTCGCGGCGGTTATAATCAGGGTCCTTGCCCATCATCTTCTGCGCTTCTTCCCAGACCAGGCTGTGGACGCCCTTTTCCGGCTTGAAGTGGAACTTCACGAAGCGCGACGCGCCTGCGGCATCGACCATGCGGAACGTGTGGACGCCGAACCCCTCCATCGTGGAGAAGCTACGCGGGAAGGCGCGGTCGCTCATGGTCCACATCAGCATGTGGCTGATCTCGGGCGTCAAGGAAGCAAAATCCCAGAACGTGTCATGAGCCGATTGGGCTTGCGGAATCTCGTTATTCTGCTCCGGCTTCACCGCGTGGACGAGGTCAGGGAACTTGATGGCGTCATGGATGAAGAAGACCGGCATGTTGTTGCCAACGAGGTCCCAAACACCATGGTCGGTGTAGAATTTTACCGAGAAACCGCGGACATCTCGCGGGGTGTCGGCGGAGCCCCGGCTACCCATCACGGTCGAGAAGCGCACGAAGACAGGCGTCTGCTTGCCTTTCTCCGAAAACAGGTTGGCCATCGTCAGATCGGAATGGTCGCCTGCGCTTTCGAAAACGCCGTGGGCGGCGAAACCCCGGGCATGGACCACACGCTCGGTGATGCGCTCATGGTCGAAGTGTGTCATCTTCTCCCGGTACTGGAAGTCTTCCAGCAGCGTTGGACCGCGTACCCCCGCCCGCAAGCTGTTCTGGTCGTCAGATATCCCGAGGCCCTGGTTGTTCGTCATGCCCGGCGCCGGGTCTCGGCTGTCTCGGATCAGATCCTGGGTCTTCGCCGTTTCCTGCCGAGCATCGCGCCCCGCCAGCCCGGTCTGTGCGCCTTCAAAGCGTTGCTGGGGGCTGGTCGTAGCCAGTTTCATCGGGTCCATCGGAGCCGGCTTGCCGTTCTTCGTCATGATCGTCCTCAAAAAAATACCGGGGTGTCTGAAGCCGTACGCGGCCGGCGCTATGGAAGCTCGCCAACCAGCAATTTGTTGCATGGCTTCGAATATACCTAATGGGGGTACCGGTAGAACTGCCCGAAATGATACAAAATGGGCAGCGTCCGAGGCGCAATAAGCATCGCCTCTCAAACTCACCCGCCGGAAGCCGCAATCCGCGAGCTCGGCGAAGGCGGCGTGTGGCGCATTCCCGAAGCCGACGGCGAGCCGGTGCCCTTATCGTCATGATGCTGGACATCAGATCCGGCCGTCAGCCGGATCTGCAAATGTCGGTTGCGAAAGCCCTCCGTGCGATACGTGTCGAAATCATTGGGCTTCGCGACGAAGCTCGATTTCGAGATCACGCAGCAGTCCGGGACGAGATGCATCACCCTGCGCCCGGCGGCTACAGCCCGGACTGGACGCCCGGCGAACGTGACCGCAATCGCGGACCACTCGAGGTTGGGCACAGGGTGCCTGTTCGCACTTCGACCACAACCTTATGGCCGATGAGATCGTATCCTTGTGATGCCCTCGCAAAATGCCACCATGTCCCCACGATGACGCGCCTAAAGAGAGCAAACCTAGAGGTGCTTCAGGCGATCGTTGCCCATGGCGGCTTTGACGTCGGCACGCTGACGATGAACACGCATCTTGGCGGTGGCCCATACACCCCAATCTATTTCGCGCTCAAGGATCTCACGAAGGCCGGCTTCGTGCGTGAGATCTCAACCGGCCCAAACCACGATGGTTCGCCCCGCCGCGGTTGGTCTTTGACACCATCGGGCAGCGCAGCCTTTTACGCGGCGACCACACCGCGGCTCTCGCGACGCATCTTCGCATGGCTATCGCTTATCATAGCGCGCTGACTGCTGTTGTCAGATAGGCATCTGCCAATGCTTCGATTTATGTCTGATGCAATGTTCTGCACCCATTCGCACGAAGGCAACCGGCGAGCGCTAAAAAATCGAGCTGAGAGAAGGACTTAACTGGTGCTGCGAGCGAGGATGAACTTGCGACCTCTCGATTACCAGTGGAGAGGGTCGTCTCGTCCCAAGTTATCGCCGGCTAGATAGGCTGACACTGACCGGGCCGGCGCCTCCTCGCTTCCAGCGTATCCTTGTGAAACGTCCCGCGTGACGTTTCCGTCTTCCCTTTGACCTTTTCATGCCAGACACAACCGACGTGTATCCCGCCCTCGTCTATGCCTCAAAAGACATGAGGGCGCCCCCGGACTTGAGACGTACCATGTCTCCAATTTTGAAATCCATTTGTCACTTTGTCACCTTATCGCCTTGTCAGCCTCGGCCATGCCGCCGGCCGCAGACATTTGGCATTGCAGGCTCAGATTTCAACTTAGCTGTGCCGCGTTGGTGACGGCACGAGGGCCTGGACCCGACCTAGGGGACTTTCATGGGAGTTTGTCGTTAGCACCCCCCGTCCATCGGATCTGTTCCGCTTACGTGCCGCTTGCTTAGGGCAGGCAACTAGGGCAGATTAGAGCTTCGATCGGAAGCTAAGTGCTTGATTTTGTTTATAACCAAATGGGCAAACTTCTCTGGCACGCGGGCGTAGTTCAATGGCAGAACGGAAGCTTCCCAAGCTTCATACGAGGGTTCGATTCCCTTCGCCCGCTCCATGTCTCTCTCCTACCACTTCCGTTTTGGCCAGCACGGCTGAAGCGTTGAGGGCACGGATCGCCCCGCCACCTCCGGTCGAGCGGGGAGGGTGTTCAAGGAACACCCGATGACAGCGCCGGTCAAAATCAGCGAAAAGCTTCTGAATGAGAAGATCATGGATCTCCTCCATGCGCGGGCTTCGTGCATCGACGCGCGAAGCGTCATGCTCGAACTCGTCGACGAGCCCGGCGAAACCGGCAACTGGCGGATCGGGCATTTCGATCCCGGCCGTGGCGACCGCTACACCTGCAAGACCGCTCTGCGCGCGATCCACGAGAGCCTGCAGGGCCAGTTCGAGATGGTCGGGCGCAGCTGACGGCAGATCGCCGTCAGCCCACGCGCTCCATCAGGCGTCGATGCCACCGATGCAGAGATATTTGATCTCGAGATAATCCTCGATGCCGTATTTCGAGCCTTCGCGGCCGAGGCCGGACGATTTGACGCCGCCAAACGGCGCCACTTCGGTCGAGATCAGGCCCTCGTTGATCCCCACCATGCCGGCCTCAAGGGCCTCGCCCACGCGAAAGGCGCGGCCGAGGTCGCGGGTGTAGAGGTACGAGGCCAAACCGAACGGCGTGTCGTTGGCCAACGCGATCGCCTCCGCCTCGGTCTTGAAGCGGAACACCGGGGCCACCGGGCCAAAAATCTCGGTCGAGAAGACATCGGCATCGTGCGGCACGTCGGCGAGGATGGTAGGCTCGTAGAAATTGCCGCCGAGCGCATGCGGCTTGCCGCCGGCCACGACGCGAGCGCCGCGCTGCTTGGCGTCGGCGACATGGCGGGTGACCCGGGCGACTGCCGCGGGACTGATCAGCGGGCCCTGCGTCACACCCTCCTCAAAACCGTTGCCGACCTTGAGCGTGCCGACGGCTTCCGCAAACTTTGCGACGAACGCGTCGAAGATACCGTCTTGGACAAGAAAGCGGTTGGCGCAGACACAGGTCTGTCCGCTGTTCCGGTATTTCGAGGCCATCGCGCCCTTGACGGCTGCGTCGAGGTCGGCGTCGTCGAAGACGAGGAATGGGGCGTTGCCGCCGAGCTCCATGCTGGTCTTCTTCACCGTCGGCGCGCATTGCGCGAGCAGGATGGAGCCGACGCGGGTGCTGCCGGTGAAGGACAGTTTTCGCACCAGCGGGCTCTCGCAGAGCACGATGCCGGTCTCGGACGGCGGCCCGGTGACGATGTTGCAGACGCCCGCGGGAAGGCCGGCGCGTTCCGCCAGCACCGCCAGAGCCAGGGCGGAGAAGGGCGTTTCGCTATCCGGGCGGATCACGCCGGTGCAACCGGCCGCCCAGCCCGGTGCCGCCTTGCGGCTGAGCATCGCCGAAGGGAAATTCCACGGCGTGATGGCAGCGAATACGCCGATCGGTTCCTTGGTCACGATGATCCGACGGCCGCCGACGTTCTGCGGGATAACATCGCCATAGACGCGTTTGGCCTCTTCACCGAACCACTCGAAAAAGCCGGCGGCCGAAACGATTTCGCCACGCGACTCCGCCAACGGCTTGCCCTGCTCGGCGGTCATGATCCGGGCGAGGTCCTCGGTGTTCTCGATCATAAGATCGGACAGGCGGCGAAGATGCGACGCCCGCTGCTTGCCGGTGAGCGCACGCCACCCGCTCTGCGCGGCATAGGCCGCGTCGATCGCCTCGTGCACCTCGGCGTCCGATAGAGACGGCACGCGTCCGATCAAGTCGCCAGTCGCCGGGTTGAACACGTCGATAGTCGCACCGTTGCGCGCCTGGACCCACGCGCCGCCGATCAGGTTGGCCTCCTTGAAGAGGCTGGGATCGCGCAACTCGAGGGCGTCGACGCCCTGCGGCTCATCGGTCTTGGTGGTCGTCACGGGTCATTCCTTGTTCGAGTGAGGGCTTCATATAGGAGCCCGCACCGCTATAGCGAGCGGTCCGGGGTCAGGGATGGACCTTGCGGCCCTTGCGCGAAAACTCCATCGCCCCATCGTCGAGGGTGCCGACTTTCAGGCTGATGAAGTCCAGGATGTAGTTCTGGTACAGCTTCCAAGGTTTTTTCGAACCCTGTTTCGGAAAGGTGTGGATCGCACGCTTGATATAGCCGGATGTGAAGTTCAGCAGCGGCGCCTCGGTCATCGCCGGATCTCGCTTCTTGCGCGGCGTGCAGGACGTGTAGCCGCGGCTGTCCATGTGGTTGATCAGCCGGCAGACGTAGTGCGACGTCAGGTCGGCCTTGAGCGTCCAGGAGGCGTTGGTATAGCCGAGCGCCGTCGCCAGGTTCGGCACGTCGCTGTACATCATGCCTTTGTAGCTCGTGGTTCTTGAGAGATCGACAGGCGTCCCGTCGACGACAAGATCGAGTCCGCCGAGCAGCTTCAGCTGCAGCCCGGTCGCCGTGACGATGATGTCGGCATCGAGTTCGGCGCCGGATACGAGGCGGATGCCCGTTTCGGTGAAGGAGTCGATGTGGTCGGTGACGACATCCGCCGTGCCCGCCCGGATCGCGTCGAAGAGGTCGCCGTCCGGCACGAGGCACATGCGCTGATCCCACGGATTGTAGGTCGGCGTGAAATGCGTGGCGATATCGTAGTCCGGCCCGAGCTGGCGGCGCGCCATGGCGAGGATGCGCTGCTTGAATTGAGCGGGTTTCTTCCGTGCCAGATTGTAGAAAAGGATCGTCAGCAGCACGTTGCGCCAGCGGCTGAGACCGTGCGCGAGGTGCGCCGGCAGGTTGCGGCGCAGCCAGTTCGCGGTCTTGTCCTGCGAGGGAAGTGCCGCGACATAGCTCGGCGAACGCTGCAGCATCGTCACATGCGCCGCGGTCCTTGCCAGCGCCGGCACGAGCGTCACTGCGGTGGCACCGCTGCCGATGACCACCACGCGTTTGCCCGCATATGCGAGATGAGCAGGCCATTGCTGCGGATGGACGATCATGCCGGTATAGCGTGCGCGTCCGGGAAAATCCGGCGTGTAGCCGTCGGCGTAATCGTAGTAGCCGGTGCAGGTGTACAGGAAGCTGCAGGTTATCCGGACGCGTTCTGCGCCGTGGTCCACCTCGAGAGTCCACAGCGCCTCTGTCGAGGACCAGGTCGCGCGTGCGACCCGATGATCGAAGCGGATTTTGCGATCGATGCCGTAGGTCTCAGCCGTCTCCTGGATATAGGCGAGAATGGACGACCCATCGGCGATCGACTTGGCGCCGCGCCAGGGCCGGAAGGCATAGCCGAGCGTGTACATGTCGGAGTCGGATCGGATCCCGGGATAGCGGAACAGGTCCCATGTGCCGCCGATGGTTTGGCGACTTTCGAGGATGATGTAGGTCTTGCCGGGACAATGCTTCTGCAGGTGACACCCGGCGCCGATGCCTGAAAGGCCGGCGCCGACGATGATGACGTCGACATGGTTTTCGCTCATCGCGGCTCGTTATTCTCCTGCAGCGGTGGCATGCAATGGCGCACTTGTCTGTGCCGCACCGACCCGTCGCGCCATACGTTCGATGAACGTCGCGCTCCGCTCCGGCTCGGTCAGCGGCGTCATGTGGCCACCGTTTTCGATGAGCTCGAGATCGACGCCCGTGACCTTCTTCGCCAGGGCCTCGGCGTTGGTGATCGGATCGAGGATGCCGTCGGCGGTCCCCATGAGCACGCCGACCGGCAGCGTCAATGTCGGATAGCGCGCGACCATGCCGGGCAGATCCTCGCTCACGGCCACGAGATCGCTCGATGCGCCGTAGAAGGAGCTCGGGCGAAGACTGAGCAGGCCGCCGGCCGTCGTCGCGAAATCATCCGGTACCGGATGCGGCCCGAAAACGGTGGCGAGCGTCGCCGGGCCGGCCTGCATCGACGCGGGTGTCGCAAAGGTCCAGGCGATGAACCGGCGCAGCATGGGCGACTGCACCGCCAGCCCCTTCATCACGTCGGGTGGCGCATCTTGCGGATGCGTCAGCGGCGCGATCAGAGCGAGGCCGCCGACCTTGTCCGGATGGTCGAGCGCGAGCGCGAGCGCCACGGCGCCCCCCAGGGAATGCCCGACCACGAGCGGGCGTTCGAGCTGCAGCGCCGTGATCAGACCCGCGATCGTCCTGGCCTGCGCGGGAAGCCGGGCGGAGGCGCCTCGGGCGCGGCGCGAATAGCCGCTTCCCGGCCGGTCCAGCAGGATGATGCGAAAATTGCCGCTCATCGCTGCGAGCAGGGCATAGGTGAAGGTGCGCAACTGGCTGCCGAGGCCGTGGATCATCACGATCGCCGGTCCGGAGCCCTGGTCGAGGTAATGGATCACGTCGCCGTCGATGTCGATGAAGCGCCCGAGCGGCGGCACGGCCCTCTCGACGCTACGCGCCGTGATCGCCGTGAACAGGACGAGCGCGCCCAAAAGCGCGAGAAGCCAGCCTAGACTAAAGACAACGACGAGCACCATCGGCAAGCCTCCCTATTCCCGGTCGCGTATTACTACGCGCATGTCTGCGGCCGCTCGCGCAAGTCCCTCCAGGCGCGACAGTCATCCCCACCGCATTGAAACCCCTGGAAGAACTGATTGCATCCTCAAGCAATCTCGGGTCCGATGCAGCTTTCTGGCCGAGAGGACGTTTCATGCTTCCCTACATCTTAGCTCTCAGCATCGGGGTCATTGCCGGACTTCGCGCGATGACCGCACCGGCCGCCATCAGCTGGGCGGCGCAGCTCGGCTGGCTGCCGCTGCAGGACACGGTCCTCGCCTTCCTCGGCTTCAAATACACGCCCTACATCATCACGGTGCTGGCGGTCGTGGAACTCGTCACCGACCAGTTGCCCTCGACGCCAAGCCGCACGGTCCCGATGCAGTTCGGTGCCCGGCTCGTCAGCGGCGGACTCTGCGGGGCGGCGATCGGTGCTCCCAGCGGGGCGCTCGTCGGTGGCCTTGTGTTGGGACTGGTCGGAGCCGCGATCGGCACGTTCGGTGGCGCCGAGGCGCGCGCGCGACTGGCTGCGGCCTTCGGCAAGGATAGGCCTGCCGCGATTATCGAGGATATCGTGGCGATCGGCGGCGCGGCGCTGATCGTGCTGGCGCTCTGATGAGCGGCCGGTTCGATGCGATCATCATCGGAGCGGGACAGGCGGGCCCCTCCCTGGCCGGGCGACTCACCGCCGCCGGGCAAAAGGTGGCGTTGATCGAGCGAAAATTGTTCGGCGGGACCTGCGTCAATACCGGCTGCACGCCGACCAAGACGCTGGTCGCCAGCGCCTATGCCGCGCATCTCGCGCGCCGGGCCGGCGATTTTGGCGTGGGGATTGCCGGCGCCATCACCATCGACATGGCGGCGGTGATGGCGCGGAAGGATGCCGTGGTGGCAGCATCGCGCAGCGGCCTCGAGGGCTGGCTCAAGGGCATGGAAAAATGCACCGTCTACGAGGGCCAGGCGCAGTTCGTGTCGCCGCACGAGGTCAAGGTCGGCGACGTCACTCTGAGCGCCGAGCGCATCTTCATCAACGTCGGCGGCCGCGCGATCGTGCCCGACATGCCCGGCGTCCATGATGTAAAGACGCTGACCAACACCACGATCCTTGCGCTCGATCATGTGCCCGCGCATCTCGTCATCATTGGCGGCAGCTATATCGGTCTCGAATTCGCGCAGATCTTTCGCCGCTTCGGCGCGGCGGTGACGATCGTCGAGAAGGCGCCGCGGTTGATTTCGCGGGAAGACGAGGATGTCTCGGCGGCAGTGAAGACGATCCTAGAGGCCGAGGGCATCGCGATCCGCCTCGACGCCGAATGCATCCGCTTCGTCCCGCGCGGCGACAGCATAGGCGTCGGTGTGGATTGTACCTCGGGCGAGCCGGAAATCTCAGGCTCGCACGTTCTGCTGGCCGTTGGCCGGCGACCCAACACCGAAGATCTCGGCCTGGCGAACGCCGGCGTTGCCGTCGACGCAAGGGGCACCATCATCGTGGACGACGAACTGTGCACCACCGTTCCGCACATCTTCGCGATGGGCGACTGCAACGGCAAAGGCGCCTTCACCCACACCGCCTATAACGATTTCGAGATCATCGCCGCCAATTTGCTCGATGGCGAGGCCCGGCTTGTCAGCGCGCGGATTCCCGGCTACGCGCTCTATATCGATCCGCCGCTCGGCCGCGTCGGCTTGAGCGAGAAAGAGGCGCGGGCCGCGGGACACAAGGTACGCGTCGGCATGCGGCCGATGACACGGGTCGGGCGCGCCGCGGAAAAGGGCGAGACGCAGGGCTTTATGAAGATCGTCGTCGATGCCGACAACGAGGCGATCCTCGGCGCCGCGATTTTGGGCGTCGGCGGCGACGAAGCGATCCACGGTGTCCTCGACATGATGAACGCCAAGATGCCGTACCCCGTGCTGCGCTGGGCCGTGCCGATCCACCCGACCGTTTCGGAGCTGATCCCGACATTGCTGACGGAACTCGGACCGGCGAGATGATCAGGCTGTCGGCTGGCCCGGCAGCAGCGGCGCACCGTGATCGTCCTTCAGCGCGATGCCCGTCACGCCGCGGCTCAGCGCCTGCTCGATCAGCCAGCACAGCTTTTGCGCGGCGGGTTCGTAGTCCAGGCCGCCCTTGGTGTGAATGTTCGAGATGCAGTTGCGCTCGGAGTCGCGCCGGCCGGTCTTGGGATCGAAGGTGATGTAGGCGCCCAAACTGTCGGCGACGCTGAGACCGGGCCGCTCGCCGATCAGCACGACGCAGAGCCGTGCCTCGAGGCTTTCGCCGACGGCGTCGCCGAGCGCCACGCGTGCCTGCGTCGCGATGACGATCGGTGCGATCGACAGCATTTTGAGACGCGGGAGGCAGCGCGCCAGCAGCGGCACGGCGTGACTCTGGACGGCGACCGCGGACAGACCGTCGGCGATGACAAAGACGCAGTCGTAGGGGCCGGCCGCCGCTTCGAGGGGCGCGCGCGAGGCGGGATCGAGGCTGCGCCCGAGGTCGGGACGGCGTAGATAGAGCGAGCGGTCGGGGACGGCGCTGCGCACGGTGATGGTTTGCTGCGGGGCTAGTGCCGTTGCAAGCGCTTCGACGTCGAGGGCAGCATGGACGGCGTCGCGGGCCTCGGCGTGGGCGAGCTGGAAATCGAGTACCGGGCGCAGCGGCATCGTATCGCCGGCGCGGCCAAGTCCGATCCGCGCCGCGGTTGAACGGCGCAGCCTTGCCCAGGGATCGAGGCCGCGGGCTTCGGAGGTCTTGGGGACCGTTTGATCGTCCTCCACGCTCATAACGCCGTCGCATGGGCGAGAAGGCGGCCGACGCCGGCCTGCGGCGCGCTGAAATCGGCAATCCGGCCGTTGTCATCCGTCATGCCCATGCGGGCCAGCCAGGCTTCGAACTCCGGCGCTGGCTTCACGCCGAAGATCGCCCGCAGCTGCATGGCATCGTGGTTCGACAGGCTCTGGTAGTTGAGCATCACGTCGTCGGCGCCGGGGACGCAGATGAGGAAGGTGACGCCGGCAACGGTCAGCAGCGTCATCAGCGTGTCCATGTCGTCCTGGTCGGCTTCGGCGTGATTGGTGTAGCAGACATCGACGCCCATCGGTACGCCGAGCAATTTGCCACAGAAATGGTCCTCCAGACCCGCGCGAATAATCTGTTTGCCGTCGAACAGATATTCCGGGCCGATGAAGCCGACGACCGTGTTGACGATCAGCGGCTTGAACGCGCGACAGACGGCGTAGGCACGGGTTTCCACCGTCTGCTGGTCGATGCCGCCATGGGCGTCGGCCGACAGCGCCGCGCCCTGGCCGGTCTCGAAATACATCACGTTGCTGCCGACGGTGCCGCGCTTCAGCGTCTGGCCCGCGTCGTGCGCCTCGCGCAGCACCGCAAGATCGACGCCGAAGCCGCGATTGGCGGCCTCCGTGCCGGCGACGGACTGGAACACGAGGTCGGTCGGCGCGCCCTTGGCCATCGCCTGAATCGCATTGGTCACGTGGGTGAGGACGCAGGTCTGCACGGGAATGTCGTATTGCTGGCGGAACGTGTCGAGCATCTCGAGAAGCGTGATGGCGTTCTGCACGTTGTCGGTCGCGGGGTTGATGCCGATCACGGCGTCGCCGACGCCGTAGAGCAGGCCGTCGAGGATGGAGATCGCGATGGCGCGCGGCTCGTCGGTCGGATGGTTTGGCTGCAGCCGGGTCGACAGACGGCCCGGCAGGCCGAGCGTATTGCGGAACGCCGTGACGACGCTGCATTTGCGCGCCACAGCGATGAGATCCTGGTTGCGCATCAGTTTGGAGACAGCCGCGACCATC
>NZ_LMUU01000100.1:0-12775 GCF_009765775.1 Beijerinckia sp. L45 | reverse complement strand
TTCTGCGTCGTGCGTATCGACGATGAGGCGCGTCACCTCGTCGTCTTCGTAGGGAATGAGGGCATCGTTGAGGAACGTCTTGAGCGGCAGATCGGCGAGGGCGTAGCGCGCGGCGACGCGCTCGGCGTCCGAGGCCGCGGCAAGGCCGGCGAGTTCGTCGCCGGATCGTCGCGGCGAGGCCGCCGCGAGCAGCGCCTTGAGATCCGCGAACACGTGGCGGGCGCCGCCGATGTCGTACCGATATGCTCCCATCCACCTCATCCTTCGCTGTCGAACGCCACCAGGATAGGAGAAGTCGCAAGGAACGTCACGGCTTTATCTATGTGGTTTTGTGGTTTCTGATTTGACGTATCCCGGCAAGGATACTGCAAGGCGGGCGCCTTGAAACCGTTGGCAATTTTGGTCCGGGGACCAACAAACAAGCAAAATGCTCCATATCCGCCTCTGATGCACGCATTTCTGGCGTTCCCTTTCGCCTTTTGGCCGATTGACCGAGGCGCGCCCGAATGGCACGAGCGTTGCTGTGGGGTTGGCGTGCCGTTCGGTAAAATCCGCATAAAACCACATGCGGGTCGGTGCTTCAGAGGGCTGGCGATATATGACTTCAATTGATCGTAGGACACTGATGACCCGCGCGGGCGTCTTCGGCGCCAGCGCGATGGTGCTGGACCCAGCCTTCCTTTGCTCGTCGGCGATGGCCCAGACGAGCAAGCCGATGGTCTTCCTTTCTGCCGAGAACATCACCGGCAACTGGGACCCGACGGCGCATACGACGCTGTCGCAGAAGAACGTCGAAGGCTTCGTCATGGGCTTCCTGACGCGCACGCCGATGCGCCTCGACGACCCAGAAAAAACCAACTACGAGCTGGCGACGAGCATCAAGCTGCTGGACGAGCATCGCCTCGAGATCAAGCTGCGCAACGACATCAAGTTTCACGACGGCAAGCCGTTCAAGGCCGAAGACGTCAAGGCGACCATCGAGTACGGCGCGCTGCCGGATCGTCCCGCGCAGTGGTATCCCGGCCCGACCTCCGGCCTGACGATCACCACGCCCGACGACTACACCGTCATCATCGACACGACGAAGGGTGGCTACCCCGCCGATCTCTTCATCTTCCTCGCCTCGTTCCTGCCGATCATGTCGGCGACCGACGTCAAGGGCGGCCCGTCGGGCCCGCTGACGCAGCGCCTGAACGGCACCGGCCCCTTCAAGTTCGACGGCCAGAAGGGCAACTCGACGGTCCTCAAGGCCAACATGGACTATTTCCATGGCGCGCCGAAGATTTCCGAGATCCACTTCAACTTCGTTGGGGATGCCACCACCCGCATGCTGTCGCTGCTCAACGGCGAAGCCTCGATCGTCGAGCGTCTCGAGCCCGAGCAGGTCGCCACGCTGACCAAAAACCCCAAGATCAAGACGAGCACCATCGTCTCGGTCGAGAACAAGTATCTGTGGTTCCGCTGCTCGAAGCCGCCCTTCGACAACCCGCTCGTCCGCCAAGCGGCCTGCCACGCGATCGATCGCGCGTCGGTACTCGAACTGCTCGGCAGCGCCGGTCACGAGTCTTCGAACTTCGTGTCGCCGGTCAAGTTCGGCTACATCGACCTGCCGAACTATCCGAAGTTCGATCCGGCCAAGTGCCAGGAGCTGCTCGCCAAGGCCGGTTTCCCCAAGGGCAAAGGCCTGCCGCCGCTGGAATACATCGTCTCCGTCGGCTTCTACCCGAAGACCAAGGAATACGGCGAAGTCATCACCGGCATGCTGCAGGAGCAGGGTTTCCCCGTCACGCTCACGGTGCTCGAGCCTGCGGCGTGGAACGAGCGTCTCTATGATCGTCCCGGCGGCGGCCCCGGCCACATGATCGATTGCGGCTGGTCGACCGGTTCGCCCGAACCCGACCTCGTGCTGCGAACCCACTTCTATTCCAAGTCGAAGCGCATCTGCGGGATCGTCGATCCCGAGATCGATGCGTCGCTCGACAAGGAGCGCAACGCCCCGACGCTCGAGGCCCGCAAGAAAATCCTGCAAACCGAGACGATGCCGCTTCTGGCCGACAAGGTTCCGGCGCTGTCGCTGTTCACCTCGGTCATGATCCACGCGATGCAGAAGGATCTCGACGGGCTGTTCATCTATCCCGACGGGTCGATGGACGCGTCCAAGGCGACCAACGGCTGATGTTGGTCTTTGGCGAGGGCGTCTCTGGAGGCACGTCTTGGAAATCCTGAGCTTTCTTGCGCGGCGTATCGCGCAAGGCCTCGTCATCGTCTTTCTGGTGTCTGGCCTGATCTTCACGCTGCTGCGTGTGGTGCCCGGCGATCCCGTCCGCCTGATGGCGGGCGGGATGGCGCCGGAAGCCTTGATCAACGAGATCGCGACCAAGATGGGGCTGCGCGATCCCATCCCGATCCAATTCATGCGCTACATGGGCCATGTCGTGCGTGGCGACCTCGGTGAATCCTTCGTGCGGCCGGCCAACGGCGCGTCGACGGGCGGCTCGAGTTTTGATGACTCGACACGCGGGGCCCGAGCCAAGGTGCTCGACCTCATCGGCGAGACGCTGCCGATGACGTTGCAACTCGCCGGCGTCGCCGTTGCGATGGCGCTCGTCATCTCGGCCTTGATCGGCATCCCCGGCGGTCTGGCGCCCGGACGATGGCCGGACCGGCTCGCCTTCTACGTTTCTTCCGTCTTCATCTCGCTGCCGAACTTTTGGTTGGGTATCGTTCTGACGCTGCTGCTGTCGGTGAAGCTCGGCTGGCTGCCGGCGATCGGCTACGGTGGCTTCGCCTACACGCTGCTGCCGGCGTTCGTTCTCGCCGTCGAACTGTCGCCGGTGCTGATCCGCACGCTGACCGGATCGCTCGCCTCCATCATGCAGGAGCCGTTCATCGCTGTCGGCGCCGTGCGCGGTCTCAGCCGGCGTCGCATCATCGCCAATCACGCGTTGCGCAACGCCTCCGTGCCGCTGCTCAACCTGCTCGGCGTGCAGTTCAGCGGTCTGCTCGGCGGCGTGCTGATCGTCGAATACATCTTCGACTATCCCGGGCTCGGGCTGCTCACCATCAACGCCGTGCTGCAGCGGGATTTTCCGCTGATTCAGGGCATCGCGATCGTCACCAGTGCGATCTTCGTCTTCATCAACATCGCCGTCGACCTCGCCGCGACGATGATCGACCCGAGGCTCGAATACTGATGAGCGCCGTCGACGTCGTCGCCTTCACCGCCACGCCCAAACGCAGTGGCAGCTCGATCTCGCAGCGGATCTGGCGCCTTGCCGTGTCCTCGACCGAGTTTCGCATCGGGCTGGTCGTGTTCGTGCTGCTGGCCCTTGCCGCCGCGATCTACCCCGAAGCCAGCGGCATCGATCCCACCCACATGAACGTACGGGCACGGCTGCTCGAGCCGCTGTTTATCGGCGACCATTGGAGCATCGCGCATCCGCTCGGCACCGACCAGATCGGCCGCGACATGCTAGTGCGCTGCCTCGTCGGCCTGCGCTATTCCTTCCTGATCGGTGTCGCCACCGTCGCCTTGATGCTCGCGGTCGGTTGTGCGCTGGGCATGCTCGCCGGCTATTATGGCGGAATGGTCGACACGCTGATCATGCGCATCACCGATGCGCAGCTGTCGATCCCGATGATCATCCTCGCCATTGCCGTGCTCGGCGTGTCGCGGCCGACGATCCCCGCGATCATTCTCGTGCTCGGCCTGTCGAGCTGGCCGGTCTATGCCCGTGTGATGCGCAGCGTCGTGATGAACGAGCGTGGGCGCGAATACGTCCGCGCGGCGCAGATCATGGGCGCCTCCAACCTGCGCATCATGGTCGGCCTGATCGCGCCACTGGTGATCCCGCCGGTGATCTTCGTCTCCGTGCTCGACATCGCCCGGATGATGATCTTCGAATCCGTTCTCGGCTTCATCGGCCTCGGCGTGCAGCCGCCGACGCCGACCTTCGGCAACATCATCGCCGACGGTCGCAAATATCTGCTCGACGCCTGGTGGATCGCGACGATGCCCGGCGTCTTCCTCTGCCTGACCCTCACCAGCATCAACCTGATGGGCGCCTCGCTCGAACGCGCGCGGCATCGTATCTTCGGAGGCCTGGCATGAGTGCGGAGCCAATCCTTCGCGTCCGCGACCTGTCCGTCGGAATTGCCGGCAACGCGCGGCCGATCCTGGCCGACGTCTCCTTCGATCTCGCACCACGCGAGATCCTGGGGATCATCGGCGCCAGCGGCTCCGGCAAGACGGTGCTGTCGCGGGCGATCGTCAACTGGCTGGAGGCGCCACTCGTCGTCACCGGCGGTTCCGTCGCCTTCAAGGGCCGGGACATCCTCAAATTGTCGGGCGGAGCGATGCGCGCCACCCGGCGCGAGATCGCCTATGTCGGCGCCAATCCGATGGGTGCGCTCGATCCGACGTTGCCGGTCGGGCCGCAGATCGTGGAAAAGCTGCATGCCGTCGCGCCGGAGATAGGCCGCGAGGACGCCAAGCGCCGCGTCATCACGCTGCTCGACGCCGTGCGCATTCCGTCGGCGGCGACGCGCTTCCACGACTTTCCGTCGCAGTTCAGCGGCGGCATGATGCAGCGCGCGCTGATCGTCGATGCGCTGGTCTCGAACCCCGCTTTTCTCGTCGCCGACAACGTGACACAACCGCTCGACGTCACCGTGGCGGCGCAGGTGCTGCGGCTGATGCGCGAGCTCACCGTGAGCTTCGACACGGCGATCGTCTTCATTTCGTCGTCGTTGCCGACGGCGTGTGACGCCGCCAACATGATTCTGGTCCTCGACGAGGGCAGGGTGGTCGAGCGGCAGCAGAAGGACGCGCTGGTCGCGAACCCGACCCACGCCTACACCGCCGATCTCGTCGCCAACACGCCAAAGATCTGGACGGGTACCACGCCGCCGCGCACGCCGCCGGTCGGCGAGCCGGTGCTGAGCGTCCGGGGCGCCTCGCGCAGCTACCACGTGCGCAAGCGCGGCAGTTTTGCCGGCACCAGCGAAGTCCGCGCCGTGCGCAACGTCACTTTCGACGTCCATGCCGGCGAAAACTTCGGCATCGTCGGCGAGTCCGGCTGTGGGAAGTCGAGCCTGATGCGGCTGCTCAGTCGCCTGGAGCGGCCAGACGGCGGCCAGATCCTTTGCGAAGGCGTCGACATGGCGACGCTGTCGGGCCGCGATCTCCTCGCCTTCCGCCGCACGGTGCAACTGGTGCTGCAGGACCCCTTCGGCTCGCTGCCGCCGCGCACGGCGGTCGGCGCGATGATCGAGGCGCCGCTGCGCATTCATGGGCTGGGCGATAGCAAGGCGCGGCGCGAGCGGGTCGTGGCGATGATGCGGGAAGTGGGGCTTTCGCCCGAGCTTTACGACCAGCTGCCGCTCGGCCTCAGCGCCGGCCAGCGCCAGCGCATCAACGTGGCGCGCGCGATGATTCTGGAGCCGCGCATCCTCATCATGGACGAGACCTTATCCGCGCTCGACCAAGCGGAGCAGTTCAAACTGCTCGCCTTGTTCGAAACCCTGCAGGCCAAGCACGGGCTCACCTATATTTTCATCTCGCACGACATGGCGCTGGTGCGCCGCACGTGCGACCGCGTCGCCGTGATGTATCTCGGCGAGGTCGTCGAGATCAGTCGTAACGAGCGGCTGTTCTTCGATCCCGGCCATCCCTACAGCCGCGCCCTGCTCAGCGCCATTCCGACGCTCGAAGAGAAGCGCTACCGCACCGAGGACTGCCTGCTCGACGGCGAACCGCCGAACCCGATCGACCTGCCGGTCGGCTGCGGCTTCGCCGGCCGCTGCCCCAACGCCTTCGATCGCTGCCGGGTGGAAAGCCCGGTGCTGATGGCGCGCGGCAACCGCGATCTCGCGGCCTGCTTCCTCGTCGAGCGCGAGGCTGCGCCGGTGCTGGAAGAGGCGCTGGCGTGAGGATTAGCGCCACGATTCGCGCGGTCGGGCTTGATTCCGCGCCAGTCGCACGGCATGCGGGTGCACGGCGGTCGCTTACGATACGTCGGCGGGGCGGCGGTCGCCCGATGGGATATTCCATGCCCCTTCCTGATCTGCGGCTCAACGTGATCCTCGCGGAACTCGCCAAGCACGATCGCGTCTTCGTCAAGGATCTCGCCACCCAGCTCAACGTCAGCCGCGAGACCATCCGCCGCGATCTCAAGCAGCTCGAACTCAATGGGCACATGCGCTGCACCTATGGCGGCGGCGTGAAACCATCGGTCGGCGGCGATCTGCCCGACGTGATGCGGATGCGCGTCAACGCGCGCGAGAAGGCGAGGATTGCGGCACGGGCGGCGAAGCTGGTTCGCGACGATACGACGATCTTCGTCGACGCGGGGACGACGACGCTGGCGTTCGCGCGGCATCTCGTCCAACGGGAGCGTGTCCGCGTCTTCACCAATTCGCTCGATATCGCGCAACTTCTGTCCAACGGTTCGGTCGCCGAAGTCACGGTGATCGGTGGCCGCCTTCACGCCGACTATCGTGCCTTGTTTGGCCCGATGGCGATCGAGGCGATCGAAAACTACGTGTTCGACGCAGCGTTCATCAGCATCGCGACGGTCGATTACACGCACGGCTTCATGGACTTCGGCCAGGACGAGGCCGCGATGCGGCGCGCCCTGTCGAAGCATGCGAAGGAGGTCGTGATGCTCGCCGACAGCGCCAAGTTTGGGCGAACGGCGACCGTACGAACCCTCGACCTGCGTCAGGTTCATCGTCTCGTGACCGATGCAAAACTACCCGCGGATTTTACCGCTAAGCTCGAAGAGGCTGGAGTCGAAGTTTTTTATGCTTGATATCAAAAACACCGCCGCCGACGCGCCTTTCGTGGATGCGGCCGAACTGCATGCGATGATGGATGAGGTTTCGACCTTCGGCGGCGGTCCCGGCGGCGCGATGACGCGCCTGACTCTCTCCGAAGAAGACCGTGCGGCGCGCGACTGGTTCGCCGCCTTCATCAAGCGGGAAGGCTTAAAGCTCGAGATCGACGTGATCGGCAACATGTTTGGCCTTCTCGATTGGGCAGGCCCCGATGCGCCCGTCGTAATGACCGGCTCGCACCTTGACAGCCAGCCCAACGGGGGCCGCTTCGACGGCGCCTATGGCGTTGTTGCAGCCTGCGCCGCGGTGCTGGCTTTGAAGCGTCACGTCGCAGCGACCGGCATCAAGCCGAAGACCAACATCGTCGTCGTGAACTGGACCAACGAAGAAGGCGCGCGTTTCCAGCCGAGCCTGCTTGGCAGCGGCGTCTACACCGGCGAGATCGATCTGGCCTTCGCCCTGGCGCGGACCGACGGCGACGGCGTCAGTGTCGGCGAAGCCCTCGACATGATCGGCTATCGGCACGAGTCGGCGCCGCCGCTCCCCGCGGCCTACATCGAGCTCCACATCGAAGGCTCCGACAAGCTCGAACAGGCCGGGCTGCGCTTTGCCGCTTTTCAGCGGTTCTGGGGAGCCACAAAATTTCGCTTGGCGTTTCTTGGGCGGCAGGCGCACACCGGCCCGACGCCGATGGCCGAACGCCGCGATGCGTTGCTTGGCGCGGCCTATCTCATCGCCGACTTGAAGACGATTGCGGATGAAGCCGGCGTCGATCTGCACACCTCCGTCGGCCGGCTCGAGGTGTATCCGAACTCGCCCAATGTCGTGCCGGCCGAAGCGGTCTGCTTTATCGAGCTACGGTCCGGTTCGGCCGAGGTTCTGGCCAAAGCCGAAACGGACATGAACGCCGCGGTCGAACTTGCAGCTGCCAAAGCCGGCGTCGGCTTCGAGATCCGCGCCGTCGACCGGCGCCGTGCCGGGCCGATGGACCCCGGCCTCGTGCGGCTCGCACAGGAGACCGCGAAAACCATCGGCCAGGAGACGCTGCTGCTCGACACGATCGGCGGCCACGACGCCGTGAGCATGGCGGCGGTTTGCCCGTCCATCGTCATCGCCGTACCCTGCGTCGGCGGCGTGATGCATCATCCGACCGAGTTCACCAGCGAACCCGATCGCGAACTCGGCGTCATCATTTTAGCCGGCATGCTATGGCGCTTCTGCACCGACGGCAACATTCTGGAGCAGCGCTGATGGACCTTTTGGCGTGACGGTTTTGGGTCAAGCGACGACGGCAGCCGAGCACGCCGCCGAAGCCGCCATAGCGGCGATACCGGCCTGGGCCGACGCGGTGATCTCCTATCGCGCCGCAACGGTGCCGGTCATCTCGACGATGCACCGGTCGATCGATTGCGACGGGTTCGCCGTCACCGTCGACGGCGAACCGCTGTTCCTCAAGATCACCCATCCCGAGGCGCGGCCTTGGATGAATATGGCCGCCACGTTCGAGGCGGCGTCGGCCGCCGCGGCGCTCGGCGTCGCCCCGACCCCGCGCTATTTTCTGCCCGAGGCCCACGCTATCGTCTTCGACCGGCTCGATGCGCCTTGGCACACCGCGATGATGCACGATCTACAGAGCCTCGACGTCTTTGCCGATGTCACCGTTGCGAAGAAGCGCATCCATGCGGGTGCCCGCTTCAAGCGGGATTGGTCCGTGTTCGGCGGCATCCGTACGGTGCAGGCGGCGCTTGCCGACAGCGCCACCGCGGACGCAACCGATGCGTGGTGGATGCTCGACACGGTCGCCGACATCGAGGCGGCGTTTCGGGCCGCCGGCACGGACAGCGTGCCCTGCCATGCCGACGGATTGGCCTCGAACATCATGATCGGGCCTGACGGTGCAATTCGACTCGTCGACTTCGACATGGCCTGCAATACCGACCCGCATTACGAACTCGGCTGCCTGCTCAACGAGGCCTACGTCTTCGAGGAGCAGATGCGCGCGGCGTTGGAACGCACCGAAGGGGCCGTCCATGAGACGGTGCTCAATCGCTGCCGCCTCTACGCCATCGCCGACGATCTGTATTGGGGCCTGTGGGCGACGCTGATGAACGCGACCTCGGAACGCCGCGGCATCGAATTCCTAAAATATGCCAACTGGCGACTGTTGCGCTGCCGGATGGCGATCCGCGATTACGGGTTCGAACGTATGCTGAGGGCCATCTGATGGCGGATCATGGCGCCCCTCTCTTTACCGGAACGGTGTTTGGCCAGGCCGCCTCCGAGGATGAGCGCGAACTCGAAGCCGCACTGCGCGACGTGGAAGTCTGGCGCGGCAAGATCCGCGGCTATCGCCCGGTGCTCGGCGGCATCAGCAACACCAACTGGCGTATCGACGTGGAGGGTGAAGCGGGCTCGTTCTTTCTCAAGATGCCGGGTCGCGGGACGGAAATGTTCATCGATCGCAAGGCTGCGCTCGACGCCAGCCGACGCGCTCAAAAGCTTGGCATCGGCCCGGTCATCTACGAATATCTTGCCGACCGCGGAATCGAGATTACGGACTTTATCACCGGTCGGCGGTCCTGCTCCAACGCCGACTTTCAAGATCCTGCCATCCGCGCCGCTGCGGTCAAGACCTATCGTGTCTTCAACGATTCCGGCCTGCTGACGCTGACCAAGACGGTGTTCGACATGATCGACGAACACATCGATCAGGCGCGCAGCCTTGGCGGCGCGTTCCCGCCGGATTGGGCTTGGCTGTTCAAACAATACCACCTTGCCCGGGCCGCGCTCGAAGCGTCGGGCATCGACCTCGTGCCTTGCTTCAACGATCCGATGCCGGGCAATTTCATGCTCGGTGCCGACAAGTCGATCATGCTGATCGACTACGAATACAGCTCCAACAACGACCGCTGCTACGACCTCGGAATCTGGTGCGGCGAAATGTTCTTTTCCGAAGCGGTCGAGGCCGAAATTATCGAGACCTATTTCGGACACTTCGATCCCGTGATGAAGGCGCGCCTGACGGTGCATAAGGCGCTTGCCGACATCAAATGGTCGACCTGGGCGATGGTGCAGAACAAACTGTCGACACTCGATTTCGACTTTTTCAAATACGGCGCCTGGAAGCACATGCGCGCCCGTTCGATCATGCGCGATCCGCGCTGGATCGACTATCTCAAGCAGGTTTGAGCGATGACGTCTTTGGTTGCAGCCCAGTCCCTCGACTGGCACGAAGCGCTCGCCTTCGCGGAAGGACTCGCTGACGCGGCGCGGCCGATCGCGATGGCGCATTTCCGCGGCACGTTCGATACGGCGATCAAAGCCGACGGCTCGCCGGTGACGATTGCCGATCGCGGCATCGAACAGGCGCTGCGGGCTCGCATCGCCGCGCGCTATCCCGAGCATGGCGTCTACGGCGAAGAGTTCGGCGCCGAGATCAAGGCGCAGACCTGGGTCGTCGATCCCATCGACGGGACGAAAGCCTTCGTCACCGGCATGCCGCTGTTCGGAACCTTGATCGCGCTGGTCGAGAACGACCGCTCCATCATCGGTGTGATCGACATGCCAGCACTCGGCGAACGCTGGGTCGGGACGCCGGATGGCGCCTCGCTGAACGGGAAGCCGGCCCGCGTCAGCCGCTGCACCACGCTCGCCGAGGCGCGCCTTTACACGACGTCGCCTGACTCCTTTTCGCCGGAAGGCCTCGCCGCCTACGAAAAACTCAGCCGGACCGTTGCGCTTCGCCGCTTCGGCGGCGACTGCTACGCCTATGGGCTCCTCGCCTCCGGGCACTGCGACGTCGTGGTGGAAGAAAGCCTGCAGCCCTACGACTATATGGCCCTGGTGGCGGTGGTCGAGGCTGCCGGCGGTGTGATGACGGATTGGGCGGGCCAACCGCTTGGCCTCGCGTCAAAAGGGCAGGTCGTCGCCGCCGCGAGCGCGGACCTGCACAAGGCCGCGCTCGCGTTTCTCACGGCGGCTTAAAATGCCGTCTTGATCAGAACTGGACGCCGCGCGTCAGCGCGCCGTCGACGACGAGATTGGTGCCGGTGATGAAGCTGGCGGCCGGGCTCGCCAGGAACACCGCGGCGTTGGCCATCTCTTGGGGCGTTCCCATGCGGCCGGTCGGGTTGAGCGCCAGCGCCGTCTTGTACAGCTCGGGATTGCCGTCCTTGATCTGGTTCCAGATCCCACCATCGAAATAGGTGTTGCCCGGCGAGACGCTGTTGGCGCGGATACCCTGGCCGGCGAGGTGGTAGGCGAGGCCCTGCGTATAGTGGATGAGCGCAGCCTTGAAGGCGCCGTAGGGGCCCGCGGCGAAGTCGATCTCGCGCCCCGAGACGCTGGAAATGCTGACCATCGACGCGGCCTTGCTCTGCGCGAGGAACGGCATCGCGGCATCGACGAGCCGCACGCAGCCCATCATGTCGACCTCGAAGCCGCGCTTCCAGCTGTCCTCGTCGGCACTGACGGACAGCGCGCTGACATTGGCGATGACGATGTCGATGCTGCCGAGCTTTGCCGCAGCCTCGGCGACCCAGGCTTTCAACGCCGGACCATCGCCGACATCGCAGGCTGCGCCGAAGGCGTGGACGCCAAGCGCTGCGATCGCGTCCTGCGTTTGCGCAACGTCGTCCGCATTGCGTGCGCAGAACGCGATGTCCGCGCCCTCGCGTGCAAGCGTTTCGACGATGGCGCGACCGATACCCTTGGTGCCGCCGGTCACGATGGCACGCAGGCCTTTGAGTCCTAGATCCACGAGAACCTCCAAGTGCACAAAAAGAGACAGCGGCGAGGATGATCCTGCCGCTGTCGGTTGTCGATTATGATGTCGGGTCCGCTCAGGAGTGAGCGGCGATCCCGAGGAGGACGCCGACCGGCACGACGACGGTGCCGCCGAGGTAGAAGCCGTCCTTGGGGTGAACCGGGGTCAGCGGGTTATAGTAGCTGTTGGGGTTCACGATGTACTGCACGACGGGTTCGAAGGCGAGGCCGTAGGGCAGCGCGAGATGTCCGTTGAACTCGAAGATGAACTTGTCGCGGGCGACGCCCTGGTTGCCACCGGACACGAAGTTAGCGGCACCGAGGTAGGCGTCGTAGCTCTTGTTCAGACGTTCCCAGTTGAACTTGACGCCGAACTGCGTGCCCGGGTTGTTCTGGAACGGCGCCAAAAGCTTGGCGCCGACATAGACGTCGGATTCGATCGGCATCGTCGAGTCGAGCGAACCGCCGCCGCTGCCGTAGATCGAAATCGCCGTCGGCGTCGCGTTCTTCACCGTGCCGCCGTCAGCGCGCCACACCACCTGCTCGGCCTGGACGACGACGCCCGAGGTGCCCTGTTCGCTGCGCGTCGTGCCAAACGCCGTCGCGGCGTTGTAATCGACGTGCGACTGCGTGTTGAAGAAGCCGGTCAGGCTGTAGGTCGCGGGATAGGCCGTCGTGTCGTACTTGGTCTTCCAGCCCATCTCGGCCATGCCGATCGCGCCGCTCGCCTGCGTCTCGTTGAAGTCGTAACCGGTCTGCTGGTTGCGACCGCCGTTGGCCGCGAACACGCCCGCTTCGACATAGACCGGGGAGTTGGTTTGATAGCTGATGTTGCCGCCGATCACGCCGTACTGCGGCGAGCTCCAGCCGGCGTTCAGCACCAGAATGCTCTGGAAGCAGCTGTTGATCGAGTCGCAGTTCGGGATCGCGTAGAAGCGGTCGGGATGCGTGATACCGGCCTCGATGTCGAGCTTGCCGTCCATCAGCTTCTGCTCGATCGTGGCGCGCGACAGGCGCGTGAACGTCGGGTTGAACGGCGGCTGGTAGCCGACGGTGCTGTCACCGATCTGGCCGGCGAGGCCGAGGTTGTGCACGTTGGCGAAGAAGGTGTTCTCGTAATGCAGGTACGTGCCCTGCAGGCCCGCCGCCTTGCCGAGATCGATGTCGGTGCCGA
>NZ_LMUU01000099.1 GCF_009765775.1 Beijerinckia sp. L45 | reverse complement strand
AGGCCTCACGCGCGTCGATATCGATGTGTCTGACGACCATAGACTGGGCAACCGCCCCGGAAAGAACGATCGCCGGCCGCTCGCATCAGAAATTCTGAGGCATATCGCGGTATCCTGGCCTCCCGGCGTCGCGGATCAGGAAAACTGACGCATCTGGCGACCGATCCGAATTGCGAGGGCAGGGCGCCCCGTCTCTAATTCGTGGGTGCCAGGGACGGTGGGTGTTGCTTCGAAGCGCCGCCGAATGGCACGCCGGATATATGACGCCGCTGGGCAGCCCACAGATATGTCGGATCCAAAAATGCCGGTCGGATCGACCCTCGCGCTGGCCCAGTTCGCAGCGAACCTGCGCTTCGAGGACCTGCCGGCTGCGGTCGTCGCGCATACCAAGCTCTCCATTCTCGACACGATCGGTGTCGCGCTGGCCGGCTCGGGGATCGGCGAGGGCTGCGACGAGATCCTCGCCTATGCCGAGAAGGCCGGCGGATCCGGCGACGCCACAATTTGGTCGTCCGGGCGCCGTCTGCCACCGGCTCTGGCTGCGCTTGCCAATGCGGCCCATGCCCGCGCGCTCGACTACGACGACATCATCCCGTTTCCCCAGATCCATGTTGCGGCCTGCGTCGTGCCGGCGGCCTTCGCCGTTGCCGAATCCTGCGCCAGGCCTGTCGACGGCCAGCGCTTCATCACGGCGGTCGCGGCCGGATGCGAGGTGCAATCGCGCTTGGCCGCCGCGCTCGCGCCGTTCTTCGGCGAGGGCCTGCCGACAATGCTGTCGAGCCAGGTGTTCGGCTATTTCAGCGCGGCGGCGGCCTGCGGCAATCTGCTGGATCTCGATGCGGAGGCGATGCAGAGCGCGTTCGGCCTCGCCCTGATGCAGGCGGCCGGGACCGAGGAGATGGTGGTTCACGCCGCCGCCAGCGTCGGCAAATGCCTCTACGCCGGTTTCAGCAATCAGGGCGGCGTGCAGAGTGCCATGATGGCGTCCGCCGGGGTTCTCGCGCGGGGCGAACCCATCGACGGTAGTGCCGGCCTGTTCGCCGCATACTACGGCGGTCGCTACGACGCATCCAGGATTCCGGCGGAACTCGGCGTCGACTTCCTGTCACTCGATCGCTGCTTCAAGGCGATGCCGGGCACGCTCGTCAGCCACGCCTTCGCCGAAGCCGCCTTGCTGTTGATGCGCGAGCACGGGTTGCACGCCGGCGACATCCAGCGCGTGCGCCTGCATGTCGGGCCGTGGGGGCAGGTCATGTGCGAGCCGAGCGATCTGCGGCGGCGCCCGACCAGCGCCTCGGCGGCGATGAACAGCATTCCCTTCGTCGTCGCCAAGGCGATCTGCAACGGCCGGGTCGGGCTCGAAGATTTTCGGCAGGACGGACGCGCGGAGGCGGAGACGCTCGACCTGCTGACGCGGATCGACCACATCGTGGATCGCAAGCTCGCCAACCTCGGCGGCCTCGAGCCGGGCCTCACGGAGTTCGTCCTGGCCGATGGCCGCTCGCTGATGATGCGGATCGATGTCCCGCGTGGGCACCCGGCACGGCCGCTCTCCGCCGACGACGCCATCGCCAAGTTTCGCGTAAACGCCGGCCACGCCGCGCATCCCCTCGATCAGCGGCAGCTCGATACGCTCGTCGATCAGCTCATGCGGCTCGACGAGAGCGACGACGTCACCGCGATCATCGACATCATTGCCGCGCGCGGCACGCAGCTCAGGAAGGTTGCCCGATGACCCATGCCATCGAAGACTTGATCCAGACCGGCTCGATCCATCGCTCGGTCTATACCGATCCCGCGATCTTCGATCTCGAGATGGAGCGCATCTTCAACACCACCTGGGTCTATATCGGCCATGCCCAGGAGATCCCGGAGCCGGGCGACTACAAGACGACGTTGATCGGCAAGCATCCGATCATCGTCTCGCGGCTGGCGGACGGCAGCGTCACGGCGCTGATCAATCGCTGCCGCCATCGCGGGCCGATCGTCTGTCAGCACGAGCGCGGCAACAGCAAGCATTTCCGCTGTCCCTATCATTCCTGGACCTACGATAATTCGGGCAAGCTCATCGGCGTGCCGATGCCGCAAGGCTATGGCGCCTCGTTCGACCGCGAGGCCCTCGGCCTGGTCAAGGTGCCGCGCGTCGCGGAATACCAGGGCTTTATCTTCGGTTGCATGACCGCGGTCGGCCCGACCCTCGAAGACCACCTCGGCGGCATTACCCGCTTCCTCGATGCCTATGTCCAGACCTCGCCGACGGGCAAGATCGAGCTGTTCGAAGGCACGCAGAAGTGCGGCTACAACGGCAACTGGAAGTATCAGCTGGAAAACGGCGTCGACCCCTATCATGTCGGCGCGCTGCATCTCAGTGCGGTCACGCCGGAAGCGATGCAGATCTATCGGCAGGGACGCGGCTGCGTCATCGCGATGGATGGCCATGGCGTCACCGATCATACCGACTGGGGTCCGATGCCGGTCGACGCCAGCCTGTCGGGCGGCTTCAACCTCGTCATCTTCCCGAACCTGATCGTGTTGCGCAGCCAGATCCGCACGGTGCGCCCGATCGCGGTGAACCGCACCGAAATCCACACCAACGTCGTGAAGCTGCAGAATGTGCCGGACGAGGTGAATCTGCGTCGTATCCGCGATCAGGAATTCGAGTTCGGCGCGGCCGGCACCTTCTTTACCGACGATCTCGAAATCTTCGAACGCACGCAGGAAGGCCTGCAGAGCGGCGCCGTCGAGTGGCTGGTGTTTTCGCGGGGGCTCGATCGCGAGGAGATGAAGAACGGCTACATGACCGGCACGATGTCGGACGAGACCCAACATCGCGGCATGTACGAGAACTGGAAGCAGATGATGATGGGACCCAAGACGCCGGCCTTGGCCGCGGAGTGAATGATGCTTGCCGAACGCCCGGAAATCGAAGACTTCCTCTACCGCGAAGCGCGCTTGCTCGACTCCCAACAGTTCGAAGAGTGGATGGATCTGTTCACCGACGACGCGCTGTATTGGGTTCCCGCTGGTCACGACGACATTGACCCCAGCCGCCACGTCTCGATCATCCATGACGACAAAAAAGCCATGGCCGTGCGGATCAAACGGCTGCGGTCCGGTCACGCCTATGCTCAGGATCCGGCGTCCCGCGTGCACCGCCTGATTTCCAACGTCGAACTGGGCGAAGCCGATGACGAACGCGAGACGCTCGAAGTGACCTGCATGATGCTGCTCGTCGAACTGGCGCGGCACCGGCAGACCATTCACTCGGCCCGCTGCGAGTTTTCGCTCGATCGCAGCGACGGCCGCTGGCGGATCACCCGGAAGAAAGTCAATTTGCTGCGAAACGGCGAGGTTCTCGAGAGCACGCCGTTCCTGATCTAGAGGACGCCATGGTGAAGAGCGACAAGGCCGCCGCATCCCCGCATTGGATCGTGTCGAACGAATTCGCGACCGTTCGCCTGTCGATCGATACGAGCGGCAACGACCCGCGCCTGCGGATCGAAGATCTCTCGACCGACCTGTCGGTGGCGCTCGACGCCTTCATGCTTGCGGGCCTCACAACCGCGACGGAGACTCAACTGTCCGAATACATGGACCCAAATACGGGGACGGTCGGAGAAGATACGCCGCGCTGACCGCGCTCCGCACGCACGAGGGATCGACCATCGGCCAGCTCCTGCTCGTTACCGGTGCCCGCATCCTCGACCCGCTGGGCGAACTGCACCGGCCTGCAATAACGGATCTCCTCGTCGAGGACGGTGCGATCGTCGCGCTCGGCGAAGAGGCCTCCGCGCGCGGCGCTTCGGCGGAGACGATGGATGCCGGTGGGCTGTTGATCACGCCCGGCTTCGTCAATGCGCACTGCCACTCCCACGACACGCTTCTCCGCGGTCTCTTCGAGCAGTTGCCGCTGGATCTCTGGGGACTCGTCGCGTTTCCGTTTTACTGGCCGCGCCGTGGCACCGAGGAGGTCGCCGTCCGCACGCGGTTGCACGCGGCGGAATGCTTGCGCGGCGGCATGACGACCATTCAGGATATGGTGACCCTCGTCGACTTCGATCGCGATCACGCCGACGCCGTCGCGGCGGCCTATGCGGAAAGCGGGATTTCGGCGATCGTCGCACCGCAATTCAGCGACCGCCGCGGCAGCGTCGGCGTGCCCTTCGCGGATGAATCCCTATCGCCGCATGCAAGGACGCTTCTGGGGACCGATACCGATCCCGAAGCGATCCAAACGGCGCTTCTGACCTTGTTCGACGCGGTCGCGGCGCCGCGGTTCGCCTGGGCGCTCGGTCCCGTCCAGCCGCAGAACTGCTCCGATGCGCTGCTCCACTGGGTGGCGCGGACCGCCAGCGAGCGCGCGCTCTCCGTTTTCACGCATCTCTACGAGACCCGCAGCGAGGCGGTCCTGGCGCGCACGACGTTGCCGGACCATGGCGGCTCCGCGGTTCGGCGCCTGCAGCACCTCGGCCTCCTGACGCCGCGGCTGACGATCGCGCACGGCGTCTGGATCCGGGCCGATGAGATCGACGTGTTGGCAGCCCATGGAACGTCGCTGGCGACGAACCCGGTCACCAATCTGAAGCTGATGAACGGGCTGGCGCCGGTCCGTCGCTACCGCCAAGCCGGCGTGACCATCGGCCTGGGATGCGACAACAGCAGCGCGAGCGACGCGCAAAGCATGTTCCAGGCGATGAAGCTGTTTGCGCTGGCCTGGGGGCTCCAGACCGGCGGCAACGACCAGGCTGCGGCGACGGAAGCGTTCCGGGCGGCGACGATGGGCGGCGCGGCGGCGGTCGGCCGCGCGACCTCGATCGGCCGGATCGCGCCGGGCTACAGCGCCGATCTCGTTTTCATCGACCTCGACGATCCGTCCTGGCTGCCGCTCAATAGCGCGGTCCGGCAATTGGTCTATGGCGAGACCGGACGGGCCGTCCGCCACGTCATGGTGCAAGGCGAACTCGTAGTCCGGGATCGCCGCCTCATCCGCTTCGACCCCCAAACCCTGCGGGACGATGCGGAACGGATTCAGGGAAGCATGGCCGCGGATCTCGCCGACTGCCTGAAGCCCGATCGCGATGTCATCGCATCCTACGCGCGGGTCTCCCAGCGCGCCGATGCCTTCGGCCTCGACATCGAAGCGACGCCGACAGGCTGGTCGATGGACCGACACGCGTAACGCGGGTCTGCCCGAAGTCCTCGAACGCCTCAATTATCTTTGGCGTCCTCCCGGCGAGATGCCGTCAGGCTCAAGAGCCGCCAAATCGGTTTCATCGCCGGTGTTCGCTTTTAGGGACGGTCGTGCCATCGGTCACGGCCGTCAGGCCCTCGGCATCGTCTATTTGTCGGTCTTTGGTGGCGATGGCGCAGGCGCGTCTGCCGGTGCCGCTTCGGCTGCGGGCTTCGGCTTCTTCGCCTTCGGCTTTGGCTTCGAGATATGCTTCACGTGCGCCACGGGCGGCGGTGCGACCGGCTCCGGCGGCGGCGGGGGAGGTGGTGGCGGCGGAGGAGGGCAGCCGATCGAGAGCAGTGAGCAGAGCGGGCCCGGGCCATCCCCGAACAGTTGCGCCGAGGCGGGCTGTGTCGCCGCCGCAAGGATGGCTGCCACACCGAGGCAGCGAAGCATGATCTTCATCTTGGTCCTCCAACGGGTTCACTATCAGACGCCTTGAACGCCGCTGCCGTCAAGCTTGGTGCATATCCGTCCTTTCGGCCGAGCTGCCGCGTCTAGGCGCATCTCGTTGCGTCTCGTTTCCAGAGAATGCACGGCAGGCACTTTGGGGTTTCGCAGACGCTATCGCGTGCGCCCGGGTGATCTCAACCGATCCGGCCGCCCGCTGGCGTGTTCGCTGTTCTGCTCGTGATAAGCTGCGACACCATCCCAAGCGCCAGCCTCTCGCAACTGTTCAAGGTCGCGCTCCCAGAAGGGTTTTCGAAGCCGTCTGCTTCGCGCCCTACATCGGTTTGACGGGCGTTCCGTTTCCCGGGGCGTCGGCGACATGCACCGCATCGCCGGTTTGCAGCGCTTCCGACGGATTGTCCACGATGCGGTCGCCGAGGGCAATGCCGGACGTTACTTCGACGTCGGTGCCGAGATTGCGTCCGAGGCCGACAGGCTCGATCGTGACGTGTCCGTCCGGCCCTAGCTTTGCCACCTTGACGCCTTCGCGTTCGAAGATGAGGGCCGTCGTCGGAACGAGCAGCATCTTCGGATCGCTGGGAAGATGGAATTCCACTTCGGTGAAAGCGCCGGGCCACAGCTTGTCGGCGGTGTTCTCGGCATGCAGCTCGACAAGGGCGCTGCGGGTATCCTCGGACACCGCGTTGGACGTCGAGACCAGCGTCGCAGAAAAGTGCGTGTTGGGATACTGTGGGAGATCCAGCGTCGCTTTCAGTCCGCTCTTCAAGCCGCCGAGAAAGGCCTGGGGCACGCGAACGTAGACGCGCACCGTGTGGATGTCGGAAATCTCGAAAAGGGGCTTGCTGGTGGTGCCATCGGCGCTGACGAGATTCCCGATATCGACGTTGCGCGCCGTGACGATCCCGTCGAACGGCGCTGTCAGGTTCTTGAACGCCGCGAGGTCCTCCAGCCGATGCACGGCGGACTTGGCCGCCTCCATCATGGCCATCTTGGCGGAGGCATCGAAGGTCTTTTCGTCGCGAGCCTGATCGGAGACGGCATAGGTTTTCGCGAGATCGGACCAGCGCCCGGCGGTGACGGACGCCAGCTTGGCATTTGCTTCCGCGCTGGTTAGCGCGCCGCGCGCCTGCATCAACTGCTGATCGAGCTCGGGCGACTCGATGGTGGCGAGGACCGCGCCAGCCTTGACCCTTGCGCCGATATCGACCGTCCAAGCCTTGATGTAACCCGTGGCGCGCGGATAGATCGAGGCGGTCGAAAACGCCCGGATGGTGCCGGGCAAGGTCAAAAAGTCTTCGGCCTGTCCGTGCTTCGGGGTGACGACGGTCACCGTCAAGATGGCCTGATCGGCCGTCCAGGTCGACAGATCGGCTTCGCTTTGGGCCCGCGACGCGATGCCCGTGACCGCGATGCCGACGGCGGCGAGACCGAGTATGGCGCCTCCGATCAGGATCGAGCGGACTTTGATCGGTTTGCTATCGGTGCTGGACATGACGATCCTGAAGGCGGGAGGTGTGACTGATAACGAGAGGCATGGACGGGATGCGGTGCCGCATCAGATCGGCGCCGGCACCGGCGGCTCGCTGACTACCGTGCTGCGCGGCTGCTTCGCCTTGCCGTGGACCAGGCTGAAGAGCACGGGCACCAGGAACAGCGTGGCGCAGGTGGCGAACATCAGCCCGCCGATCACCGCGCGGCCGAGCGGTTCGTTCTGGCCGGGCTCGAGCGCCATCGGCGCCATGCCGATGATCATCGCCAGGGCCGTCATCAGCACCGGGCGGAAGCGCCCTGCACCGGCGTCCATGGCCGCGACCAACCCGCTTGCTCCCGCGGCCAGCCGCTCACGGGCGAAGCTGATCACCAGGATGCTGTTCGCCGTGGCGACACCCATGCACATGATGGCGCCGGTCAGGGCCGGCACCGACAGCGTCGTGTGGGTGGTGAACAGCATCCAGACGATGCCGGAGAGCGCCGTGGGAAGCGCCAGGACGATGATCAGCGGGTCGAGCCAGGATTGGAAGGTGATGACGATCAGGAGGTAGATGAGCAGGATCGCGAAGCCGAGCCCGATGAAAAGCTGGCTGTAGGCGCTCAGCATCGTCGCGACCTGGCCGCGGATCACCACCGTCGCGCCGCGCGGGAGCTCCGGCTTCGTCGCGTCGACGGCAGCCTGGATGTCGTGGGCGATCGCGCCGAGGTCGCGATCGGCGGTAGCGACGTAGATATCGACGATGGGCCGCACGTTGTAGTGCGACACGACGGCATTCCCGGCCGTCGGGACGAAGTCGGCGAGGCCGCCGAGCAATTGCGTCGCGCCATTGGCCGACAGCGGCAGGGTTTTGAGATCCTTCAGCGTGTCGATCGCATACTGCGGGGTCTGCACCGATACGGGATAGGTGACGCCGTTCTTGGGATCGAGCCAGTAGATCGGCACGGTCTGGGTGCTGCCCGACAGGCTGTCGAGCATGCTCGCCGCAGCATTCTGCTGGGTCAGGCCGACGAAACCCGCCAACGATCGGTTGACGTTGACGTCGAGGGTCGGCTGTCGAAACTGCTGCTGGATGCGCGGATCGACCACGCCGGGAATCGTCTTGATCCGCGCGAGGAGTTTCGTCGCGTAGACGCGGCTCGCCTCGAGGTCGGTGCCGACGATCTGCACGTCCAACGGAACCGGCGAACCGAAGTCGATGATCTGGCTCACCATGTCGGCCGGCAGAAACGAGAAGGTGGTGCCGGGGAACCGCTTCGGTAGTTTTTCGCGCAACAACTTGACGTAGTCGGCGGTTTCGCCGTGCGGCTCCTTGAGGGTGATCAGCATGTCCGCATCGGTAACGCCGATCGTACCCGAATTGCCGTAGGAGATATTGATGCCGCTGATCGGCATGCCGATGTTGTTGACGATGCCACCGAGCTGGGCCGGCGGGATCAGGCCGCGCACGGCGGCTTCGACCCGATCGGTGAGGGCCGTCGTCTGCTCGAGGCGCGTCCCGGTCTGTGCCCGCACGTGCAGCTTGATCGCGCCGGCATCGATGTCGGGAAAGAAGTTCTGGCCGAGATAGGGCACGAGACCGAAGCTCACGGCGGTCAGCGCGAAGAAGCCGAACGCCAAGCTCTTGCGATGATCGAGCGCACGCTCCAGGAGCCCGCGGTAGACCGCATGGACCACGCTGAAACCACGCTCGAAACCGCGCTGGAACCGCACCAGCGGATTCCGGCTTGACGGTGGCGCGGACCCGGCCTCGAGATCGTCGAAGCCGTGGGAGTGGTGCTGATTGCGCAACAGGAAGCTCGCCATCGTCGGAACGAGCGTCCGCGACAGGATGTAGGACGCGACCATCGCGAACACGACGGCTTCCGCCAGCGGCCGGAACAGAAAGCCGGCAACGCCGTCGAGGCCGAACATCGGCACGAAGGCAAGGCAGATGCAGAGCAGCGAGACCGTCGCAGGCCCAACGATTTGCGCTGCGCCATCCATGATGGCGGCATCGATCGGCTTGCCCTGTTCCATGTGCCAGTTGATGTTCTCGATCGTCACCGTCGCATCATCGACCAGAATGCCGACGGCGAGCGCGAGACCGCCCAACGTCATGACGTTGATGGTCTCCCCCAACGCCGACAGCGTCGCCAGCGACGCCAGGATGGCGAGTGGAATGGATACGGTGATGATGAGAGTCGAGCGCCAGCTGCCGAGGAACAGCAGGATCATGAGGCCTGTCAGCGCCGCGGCGATAATGCCCTCGCGCACGACGCCGGAGACCGCCGCCTTGACGAAGTCCGACTGGTCGCCGACCGCCTTGAGGTTCAAGCTGGGAGGAAGCGCGTCCCGCAGGCCCGGCAGCAGGCCCTTCACGCCGGCGATGATGTTGAGCGTCGAAGCTGAGCCGGCTTTCAAGACGGTCATCAGGACGGCCTTCTGGCCGTCGAGTTCCACGACGTTCTGCTGCGGCGGGTTGCCGTCGTGCACCTGGGCGACATCGCGCATGTAGATGACCGTCCCGCCGACGGTCTTGATCGGCAGGTCGTTGAACGCCGCCATCTGCCGCGGCGATCCGTTGAGGTTCACGGTGAACTCGAGATCCCCGATCTTTTCCGTGCCGACGGGGGTGATCAGGTTCTGGGTGGAGAGCGCGCTGACGACGTCCTGAGCGGACAGGCCGTAAGAACGGAGCGCGCGCTGGTTGAGGTCGATTTGCACCTGTCGCACCAGGCCGCCATAAGCGGACGGGATCGCGGCACCCGGGATCGTCGAAAGCTGCGGGCGTATGAAGTTGGTCGCGATGTCGTTGAGCTTGCTTTGCGACAGGGCGCCGCTCGACAGGGCCAACTGGATGATCGGCACGCTGGAGGCGTTGAAGTTGATGATCTGCGGCGGCGTGATGCCGGCCGGTAGCTGCTTGAGGATCGTCTGCGAGATCGCGGTGACCTGGGCCAGCGCCATGTCGATGTTGACGTTCGGCTGGAAGAAGATCTTGACCACGCCGTAGCCGGCCAGCGATTGCGAATCGATGTGCTCGATGTCGTTGACCGTCGTGGTCAGCGAGCGCTCGTACGGCCCGACGATCCGCCCCGCCATGTCGTCGGG
>NZ_LMUU01000098.1:43611-50400 GCF_009765775.1 Beijerinckia sp. L45 | reverse complement strand
AACAAGCCCCGGCCACCCATGTTCGCAGCCGGGAAGGGCGCGTTGACGGCAGCTTCGTACATGCGCTTGCCGGTCTTGGCAGGCGTCGTTGGCTCGGACGTATGAGTTTCGGGCGCTTTGTTCGTGACGTAGCTGGCGACGCGCTTGAACCAGCCTCTACGATCGCTCATAGACCTCGGTATCCGCCGAACCGATACCGGTATCCGTTGCGGAAGACCGCGCGGCCGACAGTGGGCTTGCGGTAATTCGGGTTGAGCAGCTGGTTGAGGATGCCGGTGACGTAGTTGACCGCCATCTTCATGTCGTTGATCGAAGCGTAATCTACGCTACGACCGTCATAGGAGACGCGGGTGGCACCCTGGCCAATGGCGTCTTGAAGAGCGGTGATCTGGCCTTGAAGTTGAGCGATCCGCAGTTGCGTTGCTGGATCAGTTGTTGTCGTCGTCATTCAGCTATTTATGCAGCCATCCCCGGTTCGATCCGCCGAGGAAACCTTTCTGTTGCTGCTGAGGCCGGTAGCGAGGTGATGGTTTGACTTCTTGCGGCGCGTTCAACGATGCCAGCGGCTTGATCTCGTCAGCAATGGGCGCGGGGATCGGCTTGGGTTCGGGAGTCTCGCTGGGCATGCCTTCAAGACGATCGAGACGAGTTCCCAGGCTTTTGAGCGCCGCAAGACCGTAAACAAATAGGTCGAGCGCTTCGTTTCGCGCGCGGATTGGGACCCAAATTCGAAATGGTCTGCCCGCGCGGTATCGGGTGACCACCTTTTCGGCCGTCAACTGGAGAAAATACTCATCGTCACAATCGGCGCCGAAGTGGATGTAACCTGGGCCGGGCTCGCGAATGCGGAGGCGGCTATAGATGGCTTCCTTTGCCGTATCTACGCCGACGATGTAAACGGTGTCGGCGCCCTTGTTTCCGCCCTTGCTGGCCCGCTTTGGCCAGATCGTCTTCGGTCCAGCGGCGCCCTTGATCGCGTAGACGTTCTGCTTCTTCCGCGTCTTACAGAAAGAGTAGACCATTGCCGCGTGATGGCCACCCGAATCGACGCAGGTCGCTCGGATGCGGAGCGTTCGCCCGTCTGCGCTATGGTAGCGATCGGTGAGGACCGCATCGAGCTGAGCCCATACGTGGGGCTGGGAAGGATCACCAAGCAGGACTTCGGTCGCAACGACCCAGGCTTCTTCTTTCGCGCCCCAGCCGACGATCTTCACTTCGAGACGGTCGTCCTGAGTATCCACGCCCGCTGTTAGAACTTTTACGGATTCGGGGATCGTATCGCCGTCGTGATTTTCGACGCGGGCCTGGAGGTTGCCAGCGCTGACCGTCTCGCCTTGCTCTTCCCACGTCTGACCCCACACGAGGTTGCAGAACGTTTGAAGCTGCGTCGGATCGTGTTTGACGCGCAAGAATTCCTCGACGAGGAAACGCCACGCCGCATTCGGGAACAACGAGTACGCCGCCCAGATGTGGAAACCAGCATGGCCCGTGAACGGTGCTTCGGCGATCCACTCACCGTTGTCGATCATCTTCGGCTTATCGTGCTCTTGGATGATGCAGCCCGCATCCTCGCACACGAAATACGCGGTCTCAGGGTAGTGCTTCGTGGTTTTTCCGGCCTCATCCACGTCTTTGTCCCAGCGGATGTTCTCCCACTTCAGAACTTGCATGTGGCCGCACTGAGGGCAGGGCACATGGTAGCGGCGCTGGTCACTCTCCAGGAAGCTCTTCTCAATCCTCGACGAGCCCTTCAGGGTCGGCGTGCTGCCGAGGATGATCTTGCGGTTCCAAAAAGTCTCGGTGCGCTTGATACCGAGCGCGATCTGATCACCTTCGTCGTCAGCGCCGCCGACTGGGTAACCGTCAACCTCGTCGAAGGCGACGACACGCGCCGTGATGCGGCGAAATCCAGCGGCAGAATTTGCGCCGATGAACGATATCGACGACCCGTTGGAAAACATCCGTTTTGCGACGCGCTGATCTGAGTCTTTCGCTTTCAGATCGCCGACAATTGCTGCCAGACAGGGTGTGTCCCTGAGCATCGGCGCGATCTCAGTGCGGCTGTAGTCTTCGGCGTCGGCGACGGTCGGCTGCACCACCAAGATTGGGCTTGGATCGTGCGCGATGTGGTAGCCAACGATATGGTCGAGGATTTTCGTGTAGCCGACGCGAGCCGACTTCATCACTGTGATCTGAGTGACGCTCGGATCGGTGACCGCATCCATGATGCCGTCTTGGTACTTGAACGATCGGAACTTGCCCGCGTCGGCCGAGGTCTCAGCAGAGAGATGCGCGTACGTGTTAGCCCACTCGCTTAACGATAGGTGCGTCGGCGGCTTTAATGCCTCTAAAATTCCCTTGCGGAGCGCAGCAACGAGGGCAGTTGAACCGTTTTTATATTTGGTCAGCTTGTACGTCATAACTCAATTCTTGAAGCGCCAAGACAATCTCGGCCTCCAACAGGGATTTCACTTCGTTCGCGGTCTTGAGGATCGATGCGCGCGGCGCGACGCGGGTCGGAATGCTGAGCAGCTTGTTCCGAACGCGCGCAAATTCGGCGACGACGGCCGACGCGACATCCTCGACAAGGACCACGGCGCCCGATTTCACGTCGTATTCGAGCTGCTTGAGCAGGGCGAGATAGTTTTCTTTCTTCTGCTTGGCCTGGGCTTCGCTCAACATGACGAAGTCTGGACTGGTGACGAGCTGGCTAGCGATGCGCTCGGCGTGCGCGTCCACTGCATCTTCGTCGGCCTCGACGATCTCCGGCTCGATGTCGGCGATCGGCGCGGGTTTCTTCGGCCGCTTTCGCCAATCTGTTCCGACGAGGCCCGGATCAAGCGTGCCGTCCGCGTTGGGGATGAGGTAGCCCTGCGTGACCTTGCGCCTGACTAATTTCTCGTCGCATTGATCGCGTCGTGCGAATTCTCGCTGTGAGATGCCTTCGCTCAATTTGCCTTCGGTAAGCGGCGGACGCCGTCGAGCGTCTTTTCAAGCGCGACAATCTGGTCACGGATGATCGCGATCTCGGTGTCGCAATATTTTGCGATCGAACGGTGCGCGTCGCGATCCGTGAGCAACTTCATGATCTGGATATTGGCCTCGTCAATGGCGATGGCGATCGTCTCGATGAGCGTCGGCTCGGTGGCGGTGTTGTTCATGTTGGTATTTAGCCGGTGCGGACACCGGACGATGGTTCGCACCTAGAAATGCATCGAGGGCGGGCACTCCCCGCCTGGAGGGTGCTATGGAGGAGGACCCGCCGGTTTCTGTGGCAGAAATGCCACCTGTGCAGCCCGTGCCGTGGCCGTGGAGGGTCGTCGAGGCTTTTCTGCAACGGCTTGACGCCAGCGCGCGTCGATCGCCGTCAGCGGGCTTCCTAGAGGCTCGCGCCAGGACGGTTGACTCGTCGTGCGTGTGACGTTCGATATAAGAATGAAACGAGAACGCCCGCTCGATCGCGATCTGCCGACAGTGGGCGACAGCCGTCGTCACGGACTGAAGCGACTAACTGTCGAGTGCTCACAGCTTGGTTGTCCACACGAACGCGCGTTTACGTTCGACGAGCTGGCGCTGCCGGATGAGATGATCTTCATCCACGTTCCTCGTTATCGACGCTTCATATGCTCGCGATGTGGTGGGCGCCGCGTGACCGTTCGTGCAGATTGGCGCGATCACAATGCGCATGGCAAAGGTCAGCGCTAGCGTTGTTGTCGTAGACCGTTCTACAAAAACATCCGAAAACGGGCCTTATTAGGCGTCTATCCGCTCAATCCGGTAAATATTCGTACAATATTGCCGCTTGAAGGATATATGGACGATACAATCTATTGCTTTGACGATTACACAAATGAGGTATGGAAAGAAGTTGTTGGGTTTGAAGGCTATTACGAAGTCTCGGATATGGGCCGGGTTCGATCGGTGACACGTCTCGTTACACAGTTTAATCCAAAGATAGGGCGTGACGTAAGCTGGACGCGTATCGGCAAGATCATGAAGCCCAGGCGTTCGACAAGTGAGGGTCGGCTGAAGTATTTTGGGCTGACGTTGTGGAAGGATGGCAAGCGCGTTGATCGAGCGGTCCACACTCTGGTGATGCAGGCGTTCGTCGGCCCGCGTCCCGATGGCTGCGAAATCGCCCACCGCAGTGGCGATCCTACCGACAACCGTCTTACTGAGCTGCGCTACACGACGCACATCGATAACTGCAATGATCGTCGAGCCCACGGCACCGAGGCGATTGGGGAGCGCAACCCCAGCGCAAAACTCTGCGAGATGGATATCCTCATGATCCGCTGCAACGCGGCCGGATTGACCGTTCGCGAGCTGGCTGCTCAGCACAAAGTTTCCCGGTCGGCAATTTACGCTGCTCAGTCAGGCCAATCCTGGTCGCATATCTGATCTTGGCGAGCTGAAGCTTAACCCAACGGACGACGCTACAAGCGGTCCGGCAGCTGTGATAAAGTGGCAAGGGGGGAGCAAATTCGATGGTATGGTGTGAAAGATGTGCGCTTGGCCTAGCTGCGATAGCAGTCGTTCTATTTGGAGTTCACTTCGCTGTGAACTACAGTGATCTTTCCAAACAGGCAGAGAAGGAACAAGCCGGTTTTGCTGCTTTCAAAGAAGAGTGCAAAAGGTATTGGTCCGGTCAATATGCGAGCGGCTCTGACGAGCTGGACAAAACCATAGCCTACTACGATTGTGCAAGTCATGATAAGAGCGTAAAGCTGCAAATATCGGATTATACCTCTCGTCCAACACAAATATACGAGCCGTATTACAGCAACCTTGCGAGGGTTCTGGCCTTTGGCGTTCTGCCGGGTTGGCTCATTCTGAGAATACTTGATTTCATGCTAGGTGGTCCAGGGCGGCGACGGCAAAATAGTGAAGCGAGGGTAAATTGATGAATAAGCCTGAGACACGTGACATGTTGGCTGTAACAGTCATTGGTTGCCAAGCGGCGGCCGCGCCTGATGGGGCGGCTTTAGTGCTCCGAACAGCCGAGTCGGGCGAGGTGGCTTTTGGGTTGAATTTGCAAATGATCCATGCGTTGCGTGAGGCGCTTTCGAAGGCGGAGCAATTTTTGGCTCAGCAGGCAGGCCATGCATAACCCAAAGGCCACCGTCAGCGTAGAAAGAACTTGAACGCGACAAGCCGTGGTAAGCTGTGCAGTATTTTCCAAATAAGCGTATCAGTTATTCCGTTTGTGATCACACAAATGTGTGTGTTGGCGCTCTGCGTCGCTGAGTGCAGACTAAAGATGGCTGCAATTCTGCTCCCCCCACGGTTCACGTTGCAGCCCAGCCGCTCGGTAGAGGCCTATCCTACCGAGCGGCTGCAAGCTTAAGCTTATGGTCCGCGCAGTATTACCATTTGTTTATTTCGTAACGCCAGCCTAGCACCAGCCTGATCTACCACCATGTGATGCTCACATATTGGACAAGCATCGAAGGTGGTCATATGAGCGAGAGAACAGAGAGGCTGGTCGAGCGGCTGATATTCCTCATGCAGGAATCACAACGTCGTCACCGCCCAAACGCGGCTAAACGCCGGAAGAAAACGTAGCATCCTGCGTGGGTTTTTGTCTAAGACAACGATGAGCTTGAAGCCTGTCAACGTTACTCGCTGCTGAAGCAAGAACCAATTTTAGAACAATGCCGATAGCTGCCGCGCAAAAAATGACCATCAGACGCTTCGAAGGTGAAAGTGCGGAATATTTGCGAGGCAAACGCGGGTGAGAGACAACCAACCAGATAATTGAGCCAGCTATCGCAAAGCTATTCGCAATAATGGTGTAAGCGATGACTGCTCCAGCGTTACAAGATGCAGCTTGTACGTAGAATGCTGCGACAAAAACGAAAACAGGAGCGGCTGCGATGCAATTATATAGGAAGCGGCGCCATGGCGGGATCGCGGCTATCTTGGCGTACCACTCTTCGCTTCGATCCACGCGCGCCATGTGCCCACCCACTTTCAAGTTGATGCATATCACGGGCATACCTAACTCCTGATTGCTTCTTAGGATAGCGTCACAACCGTCAGCGTGCGGCCTCTTGTGCCCAATCACTACACATGTCCTCCAGGGCCGTCGTATCGTCTTTCAGCTGCGATACGACCTCGTGCAGATCGTGCAGAAGCTCTGGAATGCTGGATGCGGCGCCGCCTCTATCGAGGTGCAGGGACGCGTAGTGGATGTGCCGAGCGATCATCATCAGGTCTGCCTCGATGCGCGCGGAAAAGGCGATGCCGGTGGGCTGAGGCATGCGCGGGCTATTTGCCGCCAAAAATCTTGGCCCAGATCGATTTCGTTTTCGCGTCCACCGCAGCCTGGATTACCGCGATGCGCGCTTCGATGCTTGCTGCACGCTCTTCGACAGCCTTCGCTGCAATCGACTCAATGCTGGCGATGTTTGCCTCGACGGTGGCCTTAAGCGCGTCGATCTGCGCGATCAACTTTGCGATTTCTGTAGGCGCGGTAGTGGCTGTCGGGGTCGTTACAGCTGCCGGGGCAGTAGTCGTTGTAGCGCTTGGCGTGTCGGTAGCAGTTGACGTTGTAGAGGTGGTGGTCAAAACTTATCTCCAAAAGGGATTGTCGGAATATTTATCGCGGGCCTAGTCGGTAATTCTGATAAGGCCGGTTTTCACGTGTTTTCAAACGGTCGGCTGTAAGTTCTTGGCCGCCTCGCGGGCGCGCTGTGACGATATGCAAGGGCTTTGGCGCGGGCACCGCCTTCTTGATCGCGATCGTCTTCATGGGGAATCGCAGGAGCGCCGTGGAGGCCCGCAATT
>NZ_LMUU01000098.1:0-43418 GCF_009765775.1 Beijerinckia sp. L45 | reverse complement strand
GGTGTCCGCGTGTGGGAATGTGCATCGGACAGCCGAGATCAGCGCCAGCGGGCTTCCCAGGGCGTCGGCGGGCACAAGGGAAGAGGGGGCTGGGGGTGATGGGTTTAGTCTTCTTTGAGTGGGGAGCGGGAACCGATCTCCGCTCATAGTCGGCTTTATGCGTTGGCTCATTGACGGGCGGTACGTATAGCTGTTGACCACCTGAGGTATCTGTCATTGATCTGGTGACGAATAGCCAAGGAATATTTGCACTGAGTTATTTGGCAAAGCATTGTTTGGGTGCGAGCGCTTCAGCGTCGCGCCCTCTTGCGCTGTTATCCAGCGAAGCAATCAGTAGCCTGTATTCTGTTCGCCTGTTATCAGTGCGAAGAAGTCTTAGTCTGTTATGCTAACTTCTCTTCGATTTCTAAAGAGACTATCAATACTACAATTCTAAGGCTTCGAAGTGCAAACGAGGTCACGACCTCCAGGTCAAAATCACCGCGCCGTCCGATCTTTAAATATGGCGTTAAGTCAGGCCTCCGTGGTTATATATACATGCGCGGTCCAGACATCACCGCACATTAAAGGGAAATATGGAACAGACATCTACAACATCTTCGCCGGATTATATTGAACAGGTCATGCTGGCAATCGTCAATCAGCTCACCGCTATCAACGTTCGGCTTGAAAAAATCGAAGCCAGCGGGTCGGCCAGTGGCCCACTTCGCGTGATTGACTATGCCGAGGCTCCAAACATCGGGCTTCCAAGCTTTGATGATATGGTCAATCTTGAATTGACGTTTTTCGATAACGGCAAGAAACAAGGTAAGGCGCAGTTCAACATCAAAGCCGAGGTCAACGTCGCCAAGAAAAGCTTTAAGGAGCGTCGCGATGTGGTCCTGTACGCCGATCTATACGATTTTTGGGAATTTCCGTCGAAGCTCAACAAGCGCAAGACCAGCCTCGCATACCGCGAAGCCATCATGGAAACCTTGAACAAGTACCGCAGCGAGGGCGATGCCGTGATGATCGGAATGTTCTCTGCGAAGGGCGGCACGAAGGGCACGTCCTGGTACGAAGATCAGTACATCGTCGTGCGGCACAACGGCGAACGCAAAATCCTCGACGCCACGTTGTACGTGAACGGTGACCAATACTTCGTTCAGAAGTTCGACACGAAAGTGCATCCCAAGACTGGCAAGCCGTTCGCGCTCGACGCGATCAAGGGCAAAGCCATCGAATACCCTCGCATGGTGCGAACTGGCGAGACAGATTGATATGGCGGTGGATATTTGCGACCTCACCACATACGAGCTGTTCCGCGTTACCAACGGTCGGCTCTACGCTGTCATGAACGGCGTCGTCTACCATGACATGATCTTGCTCGCTGCGACGATCACGTATCACTACGAGCAAGCCGGATTGAGGCCACCTGATTGCGTCAGCCTTTTCGAGTTGGCGTTGTCCTCTGATTTGACGATGCTGCATCGCCAGAAGCACCCGTGGGAAACAAGAGACCAAGCCAATGACGGGCGCTGAAGCCGAAACTCTGCTCGACTACATCGTTGATCAGGTCGCAACCGGCATGATGTCGGAAGCCGAAGCTCGCACTGTCCGGCTGTCGATCATCGAGTCCCTGGTCTTGCCGCCGCATCCCGCCTTCACCACTCAGGATGACGACGCGGCAAGTGACCTCTACGCCGACATCGATACGATCCGCCTGCGCGATGCGAATGTGCGGTTAGCTGACGGTCGCATTTGGAGACTCCAGGAATGATGAGTATCGTCAATGACACCACCATCATCAACAAAGATACGAAACTTTTGCTGCCCTACCTGTTCCGACGCATTGAAGGCAACCGGTTTTCAAAGCTCAATCGTGATTATGTGTCGCTCGATGATGATGTCCGCTTTGTCAGCGACCCAGCCGATACTGTTGGTATCTTCACCAACAAAACAGATCGCAACGACCTCTATCTTTACGATGAAAGCAATGAAAGTCGCATCCATTACAAGAAGCGTCTCGATAGGCTCTTGAAGCTTGCTTGCTGAAGAGAGCGAAGTTTATTGCACCATTTAGATCAAGACTGTATAACTATTCTTGTGAGCCAAGCAGCAATGCCGCTCATAGCCGAATTGCTCCTCGGCTTTCTTTTGTTGTCTGTAAACGATAAAATCTCCACAAGCAAAAAGCCGACGCTCTCCCCTGGGCCGTCGGCTTTTTGTTTGGCAATTATCCGTCCGTACCCTCCAGCACGTACCCGTTGATGTCGAACGGTGTGCGGCTTCCGTCAGGCGCTAGCTTCCATACGCGGGCTTGCAAGTGGTCGATCGCTTCAGAACGAAGTCGGAAACCACGCACGGTCGGAAGTTTCTTACGCCGCCTTGCCTCAAGCCGGTGGGCGCCGTCGATAAGGTAGCAAAACCCCTTCTGATCCACGACAAAAATAACGGGTTCATCGATCCTGTCCTTCGTCATGGTCTTCAAAGTATCTGGATCGAGATCGGTCAGTCTGGCGCTGTTCAGCAATTGCTCGTTGATAGGAAATTCGTCTGGCACGGCGGTTTTCCGTATCAGTTCATGTGCCTTTGTTACGTTCAGCGTGCCGAGGGCCGCATGCGAAAACACTTCGTCGTTAATTGCGGCGCCTTCCCACAAGAAGCGTCCGGCCGGTCCCTCGATGATGTACGAGCGTGGCGGCACCTCCGTAACCTTTGCGCCGAACTCCTCGACCATTCGTATGGCGGTCGCTTTATCAAGCCGGACCATCGCTCACCCAATCTTGCCAGAGCAGCTAAAGGCATGATGTGGTGCCTCCTCGACGATAACGGAAGTCGGCAATAGCATGATGACGACGAGAATGACCGGCGACGAGGTTCGCGCCTTCCGATCTCAGCTGGGTCTATCCCTGGCTCAGTTCGGCACGCTCGTCGGCAGCGGCGACCGAACGGTGAGCCGGTGGGAATCACAGACCCTAGACGCGCCCGTGTGGCTTGGCATCATCGCGACGATGGCGTAGACTGCACCCGATGCGATGGCCACGCTGCGTTCAATGGCTTTCGCCAGAGCATAGCGAGTCGAGTTGTCGTCAGAACTGAAGGTGGTCCCGATAGCGGCGAGCATGTCGAGAGCTATCAACGAGCGCTCGATGAGGTAGCTCGCGAGCGCAAATATCTCGCACTCCTCGAAGCACCGCCGCTGCCACACACCCGTGCTTACGTGCGGAGCAACATCGAGATCGGCAATCCATTCTTTGTTGCGGTGGCCAACGAGGATGTCGTTGGATGGTGCAACATCAATCGCCTTCCATTTCCCGTGCACCGCCACCGAGGAACCTTCGGCATAGGGATTGTCCCTGCCTATCGAGGCAGTGGCCTGGGAACGCGGCTTCTTGGCAAGACGCTGGAGGCAGCGTTCAAGGCAGGCTTCGTCCGCATCGAGGGCGACGTATATACGGACAACGAGCCCGCGATAGCCTTGTACGAGAAAGTCGGATTCGTGAAAGAAGGCATCATACGCGATGCGGTCTTTGCCGATGGTGCATATCGAGACTCTATCTTCGTGGCTCTCATTCGTCGGTCGTGATAACCGAGCAATGTGATCGCGAGGCTCCGAGCCGCAGCAAGCCTCGTCGAGCCGCCCCGCCGTCGATCTCTACGTCTGTAGCGGATTCCCCCTAAACCCCGCTCAGCGAGCCTTATTCGGAATCCTGGCCGTACTCAGCGTCGGAGCAATCAAATAACGATCTGGGGGATTTCGTCGTCAGAATCATGGGTGGCTCCAGCCACCGGATCATCCAGCTCCATCTTCAGCCGAAACTGCCAATCTTTGTCAGCATATTTTCTTCGAACGCGCGCTATGTGAAGGAGCTTTCGTACAGATATGTCATCCATTCGCCACCGGTTCGCAGAGAAGAACGCCAAAGCGTCATTCGACTCCTCAAGCGTAAATGCCTCGACCTTCAGCATTTCTCTGCATATCGCCAGATAGACCGTGTATTCGTATACGTCTTGATGCGTCAGTGCGAGGTTTATCGGTGGGACACGAGAAGTTAGCGCCTTGATCGCTTCACGACACTTCTTTGGAACGTTTGCGGTATCCTTCAAATTTATGTTGGACAGCATCACGAGAGTTAAGCCATCGAAGCAGTAGTGTGTCGTCTTGTTATTGACCGAATACGCGTAAATGCGACGCCCTTCTTTCTCCGGCTGGCACGCGACCATCAGGGCGTGGATTTTTTCCAGGCTGTCCCAAGCGGAATCAGCGTCGTCCAAGAGCGCAATCTGTTTGTTGCGCGCGGCCTCTTGCAGGTTCTGAAGCAAACCAAGCGTCGTAGCTTGTTTGATGACAAGCGGAACTCTCTTGTGGCGCCCCAGCGCTTCTTTGAAGGCTCTGGTTTTACCGATCCCACGTACACCGGTCAGGATATGAGCGTCCCTAACGCGACCCGACGCTATTGCCTCGGCAATATCGTTGATCAGGTCCATCGCTTTGACGACGCCGCTTTCCTCCACTCGTTTCTGCCACTTCAGGCGGTTCAGGTCCTTTGCTCTCGGTCTCTCGATTATTGCATCCATCGTGGTGTGCCTGCTCATTTTGGTAGAAAGGCGCGCGCCCCATGTCATCGGCTTTTGACAGCCAGCGGCATGTGCCGACCGTTCAGAACGGTCGGTTTCGTAAGTTTGTCGCGCCCATCTAGGACGAACGCGACGGGAGAACTGGTCTCCCAAAGAGTGGGCAGGACATAGGATGTCCAAAACCCGGTGAGGTGATGCAGGCCTGCGAACCTCGTGCCGCCGATATGATCGCGTAGTCGAGACCTGTCAAGTCAATCCAAGAAAAAAAATTTAAAGAAAGATTAAACGGAACAATCCAAATGGCTTCCAGTAGAGTAAGCCAATGTATCGGCGCCCCAAGCCGGGTCCAAGTAGAGCATTCTAGACTTCGCCTGTATATCAGGAAGCACACGGATCGGCCAAATGCCGCCAACCCGGAAAGATACGTTACGCTGAATTTTCAGTGGGTGGCCTTTTGTTCCTTGAACTGGCTTTTGCCGAACGGGTGCTGGGCCGTGATGCCGATCAACCAGCCCAATTCACGATCGCCAGGGGATCAAGCGGGGTTTCGGTCGCGCGACGCCCTTTTGGGACTCTTGACGGACCGATTTGACCATGTCTATCAATCCGTACATCCATAGGACTTCGGAAGATTAACCGAAGAACAGGTGTCACTAGAAAATCATCGCGGACGATAAACGCCCGAGGTGCGACGAAACGACAAGACGAGCATCATCGTGCACATGATCTATGTTGCCCAACAAGTGCCGGAACACTACGTCAATGAGCTGCGAGAGTCCTTGGGGGAGCAGGCCTATTACTGCGAAGCCTGCCGACTGTTTGTCACGGATGAACGTCGGGTAGCGGTATACTTGACACTGTGCGTGGTGGCATCGCTTTAAATAGGCAGGAATTCGTGGGGGCAAAGCCCAGCGTACACTGGCAAACGGAGTGGCCGACCTTCGCTACGTCCAAGTCCCTCGCACAAGGAATGATCCGCACGATGGTCCCTTCAATAATGGTTGGTAAAAAAACTGATGGCAGAGGCTTCGAAGATCGAATGGACGGACAGCACGTTCAATCCGTGGATCGGGTGCACGAAGATCAGCCCCGGCTGCGATCGCTGTTATGCAGAACGGCTGGTGACACGATACCGCTGGACCTTGTGGGGACCGCACGGGGATCGCAAACGGACCAGCGCTGCGAACTGGCGCAAGCCGATCCAATGGAATTCGCAGGCTACCGTATTCCAGGCCGAACATAGCCACCGGCAGCGCGTTTTCTGCGCGTCGCTTGCGGATGTCTTCGACAACAAGGCCGATCCAACCACACGCGCCGATTTGTTCGAGCTGATCAAGGCGACGCCTAACCTGGACTGGTTGCTGTTGACCAAACGACCGCAGCTCATGGCCCGCTTCCTTCCTAAGGATTGGGGCAACGGTTATCCGAATGTCTGGTTGGGCAGCACAATGGAAGACCAGGAGCGCTATGATCAGCGCTGGCCACTCCTACGGGACACGCCTGCCGCAATCCGCTTCATTAGCTACGAGCCAGCGATTGGACCGATCGTGCTCGATGCCGGTGGGACTCAACCCGACTGGATCATCTCGGGTGGCGAGAGCGGTCCTGGCTCCAGGCTCATGCAGCCAGCCTGGGCTCGTGCGGTACGCGATCAATGCCAATCCAGGGGCATCGCCTTCATGCACAAGCAGTGGGGCAACTACCCGAGCAATCCAATCGTCGCTGAGGATGGCAAGAGCGCCAAGGACGCCAAGCTGTCCGATCACGACGGCAAAGGTGGCGCGATCCTCGACGGCAGGCTTTGGCGAGAGTTCCCGCGCCACTGACGCGATCCGCGAACTCGTCACAGTGACGCGCTAAAAACCACCTCGGATGCTCGGTGCAAGAGGCAGATCGGTACACGAACATGATCTAGGATCGTGAGCGGCGATCATTTGAAAGGCCCGGTTTGTTGCCGGGCCTTTTTCATTTGCACGATTGGGCTATTCAGATGCCGGTCGTGATCATGTTCATGGCGTCATAAGGTCGCTTTGGGCCGTACCCGCGAAAATACCGCCATGTGATGCCTTTCTTCGCACGCGTCTGCTGATTGCCCTCGTTGCCCTTGAGATCGTCCGGCACGTGTCCGGTTATCGTCTCTATGATCTTCTGCTGAACGTCGTTTTCCGTCCAGAACGTATCCGCCATGTGGCGGAGAGAATGGAGGGTCTTGCCCGAATCGTGCGGGATGCCCAGCGCCACCAGACGCTTTCTGATCTTGCCCTCGATGTTGTCGGCTGAGAATTTGAACAACGAGCCGGTGAATTCGCTTGGCAGCAAGGCCTTCACGGCGTCGGGGCAGGGCAGCACGCGCCGATCGGTGCCTGTTCGCGACTTCGTGCCAACCTCGACGCAAAGATAGCCCTGGTGATGCTCGTATCTGACGATCTGCCACGGTTCCGATTTCCGCATAGCCATCGTCCTATAAATGGTCCAGGCGAGACGTTCGTCGGCGCTCCAGTTGTGGATGTCGTCAGAAATCCTCTTCAGATCATCGTCGTCAAAAACCGTGGGCTGGGGGCGCCGTCCTTGGATGTTCTTTGGATAAAGATCGTTGATCGCGAAGGGGTTGGCTTTGAGCATCGGAAATTGCTCGTGCCCGAGCGCCTTATTGATCATCGCGTTGGCCAGACCAAATTTCGCTTCAAACGAGCTGGTTGAATTTCCCTCTTCAACCAGTTTCGCAACGAAGGCTCGCACGTCGGATGGCTCCAGCGTTGCCAACGATTTGTTCGGCACGACTTCGTGGAGGGTCTTCATAAATTTTGTCATTATCGTCTTTGGGCCGTGCTTCCTATCCCCGGCCCAGTGGTCGAAAATGTCTCGGTCGAGGTCGCGCTTCGGCTTTTCAAGCATGGCCTCTAGCTGAGCGATCTCTTCCGCTTCGTGCCGTGTCCCAATGAGCGTCAGCTCTTTGACCACCGTGTTAGGCACGGCGCCGGTCATTTCTCCCGCTGCATTCCAGTGGACGACCGTCAGTCCATCGGCGGTGCATTTCGAGCGCGAGCCATCATTATCGAATCGCTCTTCGTTCGGCTCGTAATCGAGCTTGCCGGTCATGCGCCCGCGATGGACTTTGGCGTCGTAGGCCCGCGTCAACATCAAGAGCTTCCGATGCTTGATGATGTCCGGCAGCGCGATCTGTAGGGCTTCAAGGTATCGCGACTCAGGCAGTCCGGTGCTTTTGACCACCTGCGCTTTCCAGCCCATCGCCTTTTGCAATCGGGGCGGATATTGCAACTTATAAGAGAGAAGACGGTTGGGACCGCGCGGAAAAAGATACTTCTGCATGCCGTGTCCGAAATTTTTTCGGTGATGTGCCAGAAAAGTTAGACACATCAATTAGCAGCACGATTAGGTACACGCAACGGCGGCACTTCTATTCGCTAAGTGGCTGTTTTTGCTGGTGTTTTGGTGGAGCCAGACGGAATCGAACCGACGACCTCTTCAATGCCATTGAAGCGCTCTCCCAACTGAGCTATGACCCCACGCTTTTTTCGAAGGCCCCTTGGGAAGGGCTCCGCCGTCGCGACTTGCGTCGTCGAGGAGCGCTCGTATAACCGCAATGATCCGATGCGACAAGCGGTTTCGGCAGGAAAACGTCCAGAGCGTGTGCGCGACGACGCGGGCGTCGCGCACACGCTTCGCCAGGGATCAGTAATGCGCCGTAGCGCGCAGGCCGAAGATCGCGGCGTCGCGGATCGGCAGGCCGGTGGCCGGGTCGGCGACGCCATGGGCGCCGGGGTGGAAGATGTACTGGAAGTCCGGCTGGATGGTGAAGCCTGGCAGAATTGCGATCTGGTAGGTCGCCTCGATCAGCGCCTGATAGTCGTGAACCAAGGCGCCGGTCAGAGCGTCGGTCTGCGCGAGGTTTGGCGACGAGCGGCCGTAGGCGGCGGAAAAGCCGGCGGTGTCGTCGGGGCGTCCGGGAATCAGGCCTTTGTAGGAGACGCCGCCGTCGACATAGAAATCGATCGAGTTGCGGTCGCTCGGCGTGGCGGCGATTCGCAGGAACGTCGAGGCGCCCTGGTCGTCGGTGCCGGGCGCCCGATAGATCGCCTGGTCGATCACCCCGTAGAGACCGTCGTTGCCGCGGTAATTTGTCGTTGTGATCGGCGTGTCGAGGGCGGCGAACTGGCCGAAGTGATGGAAGTAGCCGACCTTCACCGTCCCTGGCAGCGCGGTGGCGCTTTTTTCCTGGTTATAGGCATAGGCGGCTTCGGTCATGACCAGTGGCGGGTCCTGTAGTCGAAAATTCGTGCCGCTGTTGTCGCGCACCTGGGGCAGGGGGTTGTTGACGCCGGGGCGGTAGGGACCGGCCGGATCGCCGTCGAAGATCGCGGCGAGCACCGTAAAGTTGTCGAATGGCGTGACCTTGATGCGGGTGCCGAGCGCCGACAGCGGATAGGCCGGGCCGCCGCTGGGCAGATCATCGGCGGTGATCGCCGGCCAGCCGTAGGTCGAACTGACGAACAGCGTGGAGGTCTGGCTGACGAAGAACTCGGTGTCGGCGCCAAGCTGGCCGACGCGCACGGCAATCTTGTCGTCGGCGAATTTTTGCTCGAACCAGGCCTCGTAAAGACGGGTCGAGGGGTAGGCTTCGATGCCGCTGACGGTGAACAGATCCATCGTGTTGTTGCCGCTGAGGCCGCGGCCATGGATCTGAAATGCCTCGGCATGCAGCGCCGCGCCCTTCAGGCTCGCGAGTTTTTCGAGATCGACATCGAGCGTGGCGTCGAGGCGGCCCTCGTATGTCGCGCCGCGCTTGACGCCGCCTGACGTATTGCCGAGCACCTCGCCGATATAGGTAAAGGCGAAGTCGATCCCTTTGGCGTCGAGGAACGCGCGGATGCCGCCGGGATCGCCATAATTCCCGAGAGAACTTTGGATGCTCGGCGTCCCCGGGGGCGGGGAGCCCTGGCCACCCGAGGTTGCTGGTGTTGCGACGGGCGCCTTCGACGCGCTTTCGGCATCGCTCTGGGCGAACGCCGGACTACAGCTGGCGACGGCCAGCAAGGCCATGCAAATGGAACTTGAAATGGAAGACAATCGAAACATTTCTGGACTCGCAGCAGACGTGGGCCGCCACTGCGCTTGAACAAGCACCGCGCCGGATGACCGACAGCCGAACTCATTCACCTCGGAACACCCCGCCCGACGTTTACGCACGTGACCACGGCAGGCGGCAGGTCTCCTGGCTCACAGGTCGTTGCTTCGGACCGACCTTCCCAAGGATAACGCGTCCTCAGTGGTCATGAACGGTCGTCGGCTCGCTGCTTACAGTTGCGGGGGCAGCCACAGCTTTGACCGACTTGCGCCGATCGCACTGCGTTCCCTTTTGATCCCCGAAGGGAACCACCGTCGCCAGGATTTCAACCGCGCCCGGTCTTGTCAATGAACGAGCCGGAATCATTCCAATCTGACGCGCTTTGAAACAGGTTGAAGCCTTTGAGCCACATGCGACGATGGGATTAGGCGGCAAGTTCGACATCCGGCGCGGTGGCCCGTTCCAGGCAGAGCGCCACCGCTTCGCCGAGCGTCGAGACGCAGAGGTCGCTCTTGACGTCGCTGCACAAACTGACGGTGCGATTGCCGGCGTCCTGCTCGGTCCAGAAGGCGGCGACGACCGGCACGTTAGGGATGCGGCGGCGGAGGCGGCGCACCGAGAATCGCGCCTGGGCAATGCTGAGGTCGGCGTCGAGGAAAGACAGCACGATGAGCCGGGCATGACTCTCAGCGAGGTGCGCAAGATTGTTGTTCGACAGGCTCGTCGACGGCTCGACGTGCGCGCCGATCCCGTGCTTGCCGAGAAGGTCGGCCAGAAGCTGCGCCGCCGCTTCATCGAGCGGCGTCCGTCCGGCGATGCACAGCACGGCCATGCTCTCCCGCCACGCCGGATCGACGATAGGTGCGGAAGGCGCTTCCGCTCTGATTCGCTCGCTGCCGGTCGGCGTTTTCTCGAGCGCGGCGATCGGCTCGTCATCGTCCTTGGGCACGGTAATGAATCCGGATTCGGGCTTGTCGGCCTCGCGGTCGAACAGATCTTCCATCAGCTCGTCGACGGTTTCCTTGATGACGATGAGGCGGTCATCCTCCAGCCGCCCGCGACGCACGTCGTTCTGCGCCAGTAGCAGAGCCTGAAGCGCCACGTTGTCGCAATATTCGGTCAGCGTGTGGTCCTTGAGATAGCGGTCGGCGTGGTCGGCGATCTCCGATGCGTCGCCGGCGAGGACGCGCTGGTAGAAGCTTTCGACCGGCGTCAGCGCGGGCGCGTCGCCCAGGATGATGTCGAGAAAAGCGAGACGCTCGACGTGCCGACCGATGACGACCAAGCAAACCGTCAAAGGCGTCGCGAGGACCAGGCCAACCGGTCCCCACAGCCAGGTCCAGAACGTTGCGGACACGACCACGGCAATCGGCGAGATCCCGGTGTTGTGGCCATAGACCAGAGGTTCGACCACCTGGCCGACAAGGGCTTCGATCACGACGAAGAGCAGGGCGGTTTCGATCGCCATGTCCCATCCCGGGCTGGCCGCCGCCGCCAACAGGACCGGGAAGAAGGCCGCGCCGAGCGCCCCGATGTAGGGGATGAAGCGCATGAGGATCGCAAAGCTGCCCCAGAGAATCGCGCTGGGGACGCCGATTATGCTGAGCGCGATGGCGACGACGATGCCGAAGGCGGTGTTGACGAGCATCTGAGCGAGGAAGTAGCGGCTGAGGCGGCGGGCCGCGTCGTTCATCGCCAGTGTCGTGCGCTGGAGATCGCCCGACCCTACGAGGCGGATGAAGCGGTTGCGGAGATCCTCGCGCTGCATCAGCATGAAGACGATGAAGATTGCGACGAAGGCAGCCGTCGCCAAGGGCGACGCCGCGATACCCGCCACCCGTTGCAGGATGTCGAGGATGCCCGGTGCGGGCTCGACAACGAGCACGGAGACGGGACCGCCGGGGACGCTGTGAAGGCCCGCCGGATCGCTGGTGCGGGCCAGAGGATTGGGGCGCTGGGGTTGCGGCTTGTCCGCCTGGGCCGAGGGCGACATCTTAGAGACGTCGGTCATCGCCTCGGTGGCCTTTTTCAGCAGGGCATTGTTGGCAAGGAAGGTCCGTGCGCCGGATACTTTGTCGGACACGGTCGCCTGGTATTTCGGGGCGTCGGCCGCAAGGTCGGAGATCTGCTTGGCCAGCACGATGCCGATCCCGACAGAAATCAGAAATGCCGCAAGCACGACAATGCCGACAGACAACGTCTTGGCGATGCCGATATTGCGAAGCAGCTTGACCAGCGGCGACAGGACGAAGCTGAGAAGGATGGCAATGGCGATGGGAACCAGGATTTCCCGGGCCACGAAGAGTATGCCGACGACCAGGACGACGATGATCAGGGTGGCGAGCGTTTCCAGCATGCGCGCGGCGTCCGGCACGGCTTGCGTGCGGGGGCGCGGGGCCGGAATGAGATCACTCATGAAACAGCATCCTTTGGGCCCTGATGATCTTCGAAACCGCCCTCGAAGCGTCAGAGTTCCCGCGCTAAGTTGGTAAACGGTTGCGCCCCAATGACTTGCCGCTTAGCAACACGGTTTCGCCCCCGCGACGACGCGCGACAGAGTGACGATGTGACACCAACGCTTTCACCCGATGTACCGAGCAAGACCCGCGAACCGATGGGCGAGTTGGCTGTCCTGCCTGTGTTTTTCGCGCTGAAAGGCAAGCGCGTTGTTCTCGCGGGCGCGTCGGAACGCGCGGTGTGGAAGGCGGAGTTGTTGAACGCCACCGGCGCGCAGCTCGACGTCATCGCTGCCGACCCCTGCGACGCCATGCGGGTTTTGCTCGCTGCGTGCCCGAACGCGCAGCTGGTCGAGCGGACATGGCAACCCTCGGACCTTCCTGGCGCGGCGATGGCCCTGGTCGATGCCTATACCGACGACGAAGCCAGCACGTTCCAAGCCGCCGCTAAAGCGGCCGGCGTGCCGATGAATGCGATCGACAATCCCGCTTTCTGCGATTTCCAGTTCGGCGCCATGGTCAACCGCTCGCCACTGGTGATCGGCATCTCCACCCACGGCACGGCGCCGGTGTTCGGCCAGGCCATCCGCGGCCGGCTCGAGACCCTGCTGCCGGCGAACATCCAGGCCTGGGCGCAGGCTGCCCGGCGCTGGCGCGCCCGGGTCGTGCCGCTGGACCTGCCGTTTCACGCCCGTCGGCGGTTTTGGGAGCGCTTTTCCGAGCGCGCGCTCGGCGTGAGCGACATGCCGCCGCGCGACGACGAGTTCGAGGCGTTTCTCGACAGCGCCAAGAGCGATGAGGCCGTGCCGACCGGACGCGTCACGCTCGTGGGGGCAGGGCCGGGCGATCCCGACCTCATCACCCTCAAGGCGCTGCGTGCGCTGCAGGGCGCCGACATCGTGCTTTACGACAACCTGGTCGCGCCCGAGATCGTCGACATGGCGCGCCGGGAGGCGCAGAAAATCGACGTCGGCAAGCGCGGCGGGCGCCCCTCCTGCAAGCAGGACGACATCACCGCGATGATGATCGCCTTCGGCAAGGCGGGCAAACGCGTGGTCCGGCTGAAGGGCGGGGATCCGATGATCTTCGGCCGCGCCAACGAGGAGATCGCCGGTCTCGTCGCGGCCGGCGTGCCGGTCGAAGTGATTCCCGGCGTAACCGCAGCCCTCGGTGCCGCGGCGTCGCTGCAGATCTCGCTGACCGAACGGAATCTTGCGCGCCGGCTGCAGTTCATCACCGCGCATGCCAAAGACGGGCGGCTGCCCGAGGACATCGACTGGGCGGCGCTGTGCGACCGCGGCGCCGCGACCGTCGTCTACATGGGCGTCAAGACGATGGATGCGCTGGTGGCCAAGCTGCTCGGCCATGGCATGGATGCGGCGATGCCGGCCGTCCTCGTCGAGCGTGCGACGCAGCGCGACGAACGCCGCATCGTCGCGACGATCGCCGACATGCCGGCGCAGGCAAAGCTGGCCCACCCCGACGGTCCCTGTCTGCTGATGATCGGCCTCGTCTTCGCTCCGCTTCTCATCCCGCACGCCGAGGCAGCAGGCGCGGCGGCGCTATATACTTAAGGCTTAGCTGGTTCAGTCTTTGTGAAATTGACTCCAAGACTTGCCCTGCTGATATGACGACCTGCATTCAACGGGGGTTGGTCATGGTCAAATCGCTCTTTCTGACGGTTCTTCTCTGCTCCGCCTCGACGATGGCGTTGGCCAAGGATTTCAAGCTTGGCGACGATGTCGCCGTGACCTGGATCACCATGCCGGACAGCTGGGAGCCCGAGGCTTTCGACGACGGTGTCGAAGGAACCTCGCCGGATAAGGAAACCTACGTCGCCGCCGAGATCGTCAAGGCGACCGCGATGAAGGAAGCCGGTGAAGAGGCCGGCAAGTTCTTCGTCAAGAGCAAGATCAAGGTCGATCCGGCCTCCAAGAAAGAGAAGGACACGACCATGAGTGGTCTGCCCGCTTCCGACATCAGCTGGAGCGCCACGGACGCCGACGGACCGACCCATGTCAGCCTGACCATCGTGAAAATCACCGACGATAAGATGCTGCTGCTGACCTACTGGGGCTCGGAAGCCGGCGAAAAGAGCAATGGCAAGGAACTCGGCGCGATCGCCGAGAGCATCAAGCCGATCAAGTAAGGCTGCCGTCCGCTTCGACTTCGCCGGGCGCCTTGCCGCGCCCGGCGCTGCGTTCAAGCCGGCAATGACGGGTTAACCATTGCCGGCTGTTTCCAAACGCAGGATTTTGGTTTAAGGCGTGCTGCATCTGCGAGATGACGCCGTTTCACATTCCGGTGAAGCACCTGGCTCTCTCCTCGTCACATCCAGCCCCGGCCGTTTCATGAAGTTGCGCAATATCGCCATCATCGCACACGTCGATCATGGCAAGACCACTCTCGTCGATCGCCTGCTGCAGCAGTCCGGTTCCTTCCGTGACAACCAGCGCGTCGCCGAGCGCGTGATGGATTCCAACGATCTCGAAAAAGAGCGTGGGATCACGATCATGGCGAAGGCGACCTCGATCGCCTACCAGGACTACCGCATCAACATCGTCGACACCCCCGGCCATGCCGACTTCGGCGGCGAGGTGGAGCGCATCCTGTCGATGGTCGATGGCGCGATCGTGCTCGTCGACGCCTCGGAAGGCCCGATGCCGCAGACCAAGTTCGTGGTCGGCAAAGCGCTGAAGATCGGCCTGCGGCCGATCGTGGCCGTCAACAAGGTCGACAAGCCCGACGCCCGCATCCAGGAAGTCGTCAACGAGGTGTTCGACCTCTTCGCCGCCCTCGACGCCACCGACGAGCAGCTCGACTTTCCGATTCTCTACGGTTCCGCCAAGCAGGGCTGGATGGCGAACAGCCCCGAAGGTCCGCAGGACGGCATGGCGCCGCTGTTTGACCTCGTCGTCAAGCACGTGCCGGCCCCGACCATTCAGGAAGGCGGCTTCCGCATGCTCGGCACGCTGCTCGAAGCCAACCCCTACCTCGGCCGTATCGTGACCGGCCGCATCTTCGCCGGCAGCGTGAAGCCGAACCAGAGCGTCAAGGTTCTGGACGCCAAGGGCAACGTCGTCGAGACCGGCCGCGTCTCCAAGATCCTCGCGTTCCGCGGCATCGAGCGCACCCCGATCGAGGAAGCCGAAGCCGGGGACATCGTCGCCATCGCGGGCCTGGTAAAGTTCAACGTCGCGGACACGATCTGCGCGCCCGATGTGACCGAGCCGCTGCAGGCCCAGCCGATCGATCCGCCGACGCTGTCGATGACCTTCATGGTCAATGATTCGCCGCTCGCCGGCACCGAGGGCGACAAGGTCACGACGCGCGTCATCCGCGACCGCCTGATGAAGGAAGCCGAAGGCAACGTCGCGCTGAAGATCGAGGATTCGCCGGCAGGTGACTCCTACATCGTCTCCGGCCGCGGCGAATTGCAGCTCGCCATCCTCATCGAAGTGATGCGTCGCGAGGGTTTTGAGCTCGGCGTGTCGCGCCCGAAGGTGGTGTTCCAGAAAGATGAGAACGGCGATCTGCTCGAGCCGATCGAAGAGGTCGTGATCGACGTCGACGAGGAGCATTCCGGCGTCGTCGTGCAGAAAATGTCCGAGCGCAAGGCCGAGATGATCGAGATGCGGCCCTCCGGCGGCAATCGTCAGCGTCTCGTGTTCCACGCACCGACCCGCGGCCTGATCGGCTACCAGGGCGAACTGCTCACCGACACCAAAGGCACGGCCATCATCAACCGCCTGTTCCACAGCTACTCGCCGTGGCGCGGCAACATCGCGGGCCGTCGTAACGGCGTGCTGATCTCCAACGATCAGGGCGAAGCGGTCTCCTACGCGATGTGGAAGCTGGAAGACCGCGGCCCGATGATGATCGAGCCCGGCTGGAAGGTCTATAAGGGCATGATCATCGGCGAGCACACCCGCGAGAACGATCTCGAGATCAACGTTCTCAAGGGCAAGCAGCTGACCAACGTCCGCGCCGCCGGCAAGGACGAAGCCGTGCGCCTGACGCCGCCGATCCGCATGACGCTCGAACGCGCGCTCGCCTACATCGAGGACGACGAGCTGGTCGAGGTGACGCCGAAGTCGGTGCGTCTGCGCAAGACCTACCTCGACCCCAACGAGCGCAAGCGCTTTGGCCGCGCCAAGGAAGTCGTCGGCGCCTGATTTGAACTCACGACATGGCCGGGCGCGTCCGCCCGGCCATGAGGCTTTTCACGACCTCTGTTAAGGATAGTGCACATCGGCAAAGGCCGACGGTGCGCTACACTTCGATCGCCTTCGCCACAGCATCGAGGGCGTCGGCGATGCGATCGGCATCAGCCTCGCTGAGCGGCCCCCGCTCCAGACGCAGTCGTAGCGCCGTCTTCACGTTCTCCATGCCGCGGCGAATCTTTGGCGACATGTCACCGCCCATCCGTGACCGCATCTCGTCCATCCGGGTAAAGATCCGCTCGGTGATCGGCCGGTTGGCTTCGAGGACAGCACGCCCGTCCGCGGTAATGTCGAAGAGCTTGCGTGCGCCGTCGGTCTGCACGACGGCGATCTGGCCGAGTTCTTCGAGCAACGTGAGGGTGGGATAGACGATGCCGGGGCTTGGCGCATAGCCGCCACCGAACCGCTCTTCGACCGCCTTGATGATCTCGTATCCATGTGCCGGCTTGTCGCTCAGCAGCTTTAGGATCACGAAACGCAGGTCGCCCTGTTCGAACATGCGGGGGCGGCCGCCGCGGCCGCCGAACCCCCGGTGCTCGGGTCCACCACGCCCGAGACCGCTCGGCTCGTGGCAGTGGTGTCGTCCAAAATGAAATCGCATCGATATCTCCATGACACCGCAGCGACGTGCTGCGGTGTCACAAAGATATATCTTAGTTATGATGCGTCAAGATATATCTTAGAATTATGCTGCCAGGGTCTGGTTATGGTTCTGTCCCACACCGAGGCTCTGCAGGAAGGCGGCGATCGCCTGGGTGCGACGGTCGCAGCCGAGCTTCTCGAGGATCGCCGACACATGGCTCTTCACCGTACCTTCGGTGACGCCGAGCTCCCATGCGATCTGCTTGTTGAGCAGGCCGCGGGTCATCAGTTCGAGGATCTCGACCTGACGGCTGGAGAGCTTCGACAACCCGGTGGCCGGTGCCAGCTTGTTTTCGTGTTTGAAGTAGGTGTTGCCCTCGGCGATGTCGCTGACGGCGAGCTCGATTTCTTTCGGCTCGCATTCCGGCGAGACGACGCCCGCGACGCCGCGAAGCTGCAACAGTCGATGGGCGCTTTCGTCCGTGCAAGCGACGATCGCAATGGCGACGCCGTTGCCGCGGACATGGTCGCGAAGACCGCTGGTGTCCTTCTCCAAGGCCGACCAGGCCGAGACGTCGGCGATGATCACATCGCCACGGTGGGCGCTGCGAATGGCATCGGCGGCATCGGCGAGCTTGCCGGCCTGATAGATGGTTTTGCCGTTGAGCCCGGCATAGAGCCGCAGGGCGCTGGCGATTCCGAGCCGCATCATTGGAGCGGTGTAGATAACGATAAGCGACGAAGCATTGGCGGCGACTTCTAAGGTCCCGTCTTCAAAGCTTTTAAATGGCATGAACATCCTCCCTTTATGCCTTTCGACATACCCGGAATTAAACATTCGTTCAGGTTCAAAAGCGCTGTCTTGCAAACAATTTGCAAATGCGATTTGCAATGTTACAACAATTCTTATGCGTCAAAAGATTTTCGCCGGCACCAAGATCCGACACATGCGGGAAGCCAACGCGCTCAATCAAAGCGCGTTCGCAGAACGACTTGGTATTTCCCCAAGCTATCTCAATCAGATCGAAAACAATCAGAGGCCGTTGACTGCGCCAGTTCTGCTGGCTCTGGCGCAGGCGTATTCGGTGGACATCGGCGCCTTCGTCCAGGAGGACAGCGAGCGCCTCGTCAGCGATCTGCGGGAGGCGCTCGCGGATCCCGTGTTCGCCGGCCTCGTTCCTAACGGGCAGGACCTCAAGACGATCGCTGCCAACGTGCCGTGGTTCGCCCACGCGTTCCTCAGCATGCATGTTGCCTTCCGCCGCACCGGCGAGCGCCTGCATATGCTGGACGAAGTTTATGCCAGCGGGCAGGAGGGGGAACGCCAGCCCGGCGTGCTGATGCCCTACGAGGAAGTGCGCGACTTCCTGCACTACCGCAGCAATTACTTCGATGGTCTCGATCAGGCTGCGGAAGAGCTCGCCGAGCAGATCTTCGGCTCCGTCGCGGCGCGCGCCGACAATCTCGCCGACCATCTTTTCAGGCGGCATCAGATCCGCATCGAGACGGAGCGGGTCGAGCCGAATTCCCGCTTCATGCGGCGCCTCGACCGCAAGGCCAAGGTGCTCTGGCTCCGCGAGGGCATCGATCCGTCATCGGCGATTTTTTTGATGGCGCAGCAGATCGGCCTTCTTGAACAAGCCAGCGAGATCGAGGCGATCGTCGCCACGGCGGGGTTCAAGAGCGACGACGCGGCGGCCATAACCCGGCTTGCGCTCGGCAACTATTTTGCCGGCGCGGTGCTGATGCCCTACGAGCGTTTCCTCGCCGCCGCGCGAGCGACGCGCTACGACGCAGAACGAATCTGCGCGATGTTCGGCGCGAGCTTCGAGCAGGTCGGGCATCGCTTCTCGACGCTGCAGCGCCCCGGCGCCAAGGGCGTTCCCTTCTACTTCGTTCGTTTCGATCGGGCCGGCAACATCATCAAGCGGCACTCCTCCACGCGCTTCCAGTTTGCGCGGTTCGGCGGCACCTGCCCGCTATGGAACGTCCACGAAGCGCTGGAAGCCGGCGGTCGCACGTTGGTGCAGATTGCCGAGATGCCGGACCGCGTGCGTTACCTGTGCATCGCGCGCGGTGTGACGAAATCCGGCGGCAGTCACCTCGCGCCACCACGGCACTACGCCTTGGGTATCGGCTGCGAACTGACCTATGCGCACGAAGTGGTCTACGCCGACACCCTCGACCTGAAGACTGCGCCCGTGACCCTGATCGGCGTCAGCTGCCGCATGTGCGAGCGGACCGACTGTCCGCAGCGCGCGGCGCCGCCGATCGACCGTGCGCTGACGGTCGATCCCGACCGCCGCGAGTTCGTGCCGTTCCGATTTTCCTGAGGAATCACCTCATGTGTTGAAGGGGTGGTACTGGTAGGCCCAGGTTTCGGTCAGGGCCTCGCCGTTGAAGCGCAGGAACAGGCGCAGTTCCACCGGCTCGGTGCCCTGGACATCGAGGTCGAACTGCACGCGCCAGTGCGCGTCGTCGCCATCAGGCGAAGACTCCGTGATAATGTTGAGGAATGTGCCCCGTGACGCGGTAAGGACCGACTCCGGCGGGTGCTCGTCGGCCAGCTGCTTGAGAACCGCCCCCTCGAATTCGACCACGAATTTTCGCAGCGTCTTCGAGCGCGGTGCCCCCTGGATCGCGCCCTGACCCATCCGTGTGGCGATGCACAGCGCCAGCGGGCCGGGATGCGGATCCTTGTCGGTCCAGTGCAGCTTATACTCGTAGGTCAGGTGCTGGCCGGCAGTTGTCGGCTCCTTCGGCACCCAGAAAAGAATGATGTTGTCGTAGATCTCGTTGTTGGTCGGGATTTCGACGAGTTGCACGGAGCCTGCGCCCCATTTGCCGATCGGCTCCACCCAGCCGCAGGGGCGCTTCTCGTAGTACACACCATCGAGATAGTGATCGTAGGTCTTGTCGCGCTGCATCAGGCCAAAGCCGCGTGGCGACTCGTCGACGAACGACGAAATCATCAGATGTTTTGGGCTGTTTAGCGGCCGCCACAGATGTTCGCCCGTACCGGTCCAGATCGCGACGCCATCGGAATCGTGGATTTCCGGACGCCAGTCTTCCGCCAGCGGCTTCAGCGTTTCTGAATACCAGTACATCGACGTCAACGGCGCGATGCCGAGGCGTTCGATCGGCTTGCGCAGATGCAGATCGCAGGTGATGTCCATCGTGACCGCGGCGTCGCGATGCATGATGAAGCGGTAGGCACCGACGACGCTCGGCCCGTCGAGCAGCGCGTAGAGGTGGACGGGATCGCTGTCGCGTGCGCCTTCCTGGACCCAGAACTCGGTGAAATCGGGAAACTCTTCCGGATTGGCGACGCCGGTGTTCTGCGCCAGACCGCGGGCCGACAGGCCGAACTGGTTGCTTTCGCCGACGGCGCGGAAATAGGACGCGCCGATGAAGCGCGCCCAGCCTTCGTGGCCCTTCAGGTCCGGCTTGTCGGCGGCCTGGTTGAACTCGAGGCCGGCCATCGGCGAGGGATCGTTGGGCAATTGCCCCAGCGGATTGTTGGCACCGTGATGGAAATAATAGGGCCGGTACAGGATCTCGCGCGATTCGTGCCCCTCGATCACGTGCATTCGCACCGACTTCAAAAAGATCTGCCCGACGGCGAGGAAGGTGACGGGATACGGGCCGGCACCGTGCGCGTAGAGGGCGAGTTCGGGATTGAACGTCGTGTTCTTGGCGACGTCGTAGTCCATCGTCTTGAGGACGGCCGGATCTGGCATCGGCGGCAGCGCATAGGGCTTTTTCGCCATCTCAATGACGCGGGCCTTGAGGCTGTCGTAGCTGAACGCCTCGGCATCGGCGAACTTGAGGCCCGGAGCGGCAGCCTCGGCCGCTGAAAGTAATGGCGATATCTGCGCCGCAACGGCGATCTGGAGTAGATGTCGGCGAGAAATCATTAAGCTGCCAAGAGTTGGAACGCGGGCGGTCGGCAAGAGCATGGCTAGCACTATGATCGTCACGGACCTATAGGAACCAATGCCTTAGAGCGCTTTCTGCTTTGGTGGACTCACCACAGCGATCAGAAAGCGCTCTCTTCTCAAAAAGTTAGAGCATTCTCTCGATCACAAAAGTCTGCAACTTTTGTGGAAAATGCTCTAGTCCTGCGCCTTTGCGAATGGCGAAAGCGTCTTTTGATCGTAAAAACGGACCATTGTTGTGGATGAGCCTCAGTCTAGGATCGCGAGTCTGCTTGTTCTGGGCGGCGCGCGGTCCGGCAAAAGCCATTTCGCGCAGGTCCAGGCCGAAGACAGCGGTCTCGATTTGGTGTTCGTGGCAACAGCGAAGGCCTACGACGGCGAGATGGAAGAGCGCGTCGCGCGCCATGCTGCAGCGCGCGACGCCCGCTGGCGGCTGGTCGAAGCGCCGGTCGATCTTGCCGGCGCCCTCATGGCGCAGGCGACCGTCGGCCGCATTGTCCTCGTCGACTGCATGACCTTGTGGCTCAGCAACGTCATGCTGCGAGACGACGATGTGGATGCGGCGGCCGCGGGCATTATCGCGGCGGTATCCGCGCTGCGCGGCCCGGCGATCTTCGTGTCCAACGAGGTCGGGTCGGGGATCGTCCCCGACAATGCGCTCGGCCGGCGGTTCCGCGATGCGCAGGGCCGGCTGAACCAGGGTCTTGCCCAAGCCTGCGATGCCGTGGTGCTGGTCACCGCGGGTCTTCCCATCCGACTGAAGCCGGCACCTGTGCCAGCGTTCCGCTTTTAGAGCGTGACGCCTCCGCGTTGCGCTCGCCGTGGTGCGCCTATATGTGACAATTCTTTGGGACAAGGTTTTGATGTTGCATACGCCCATGAAAGCGCCGCTGCCGCCCCACCTCCGTCAGCTGGAGGCAGAAGCGATTTTCATCATGCGCGAGGTCGCGGCCGAGTTCCGTAAGCCGGTGATGCTGTATTCCATCGGCAAGGATTCCAGCGTGATGCTGCATCTCGCGCTGAAGGCTTTCTATCCCGCGAAACCGCCGTTTCCGTTACTCCACGTCGATACGACCTGGAAGTTCAAGGAGATGATCGCGTTTCGCGACGAGGCGGTCCGCAAGGCCGGCATGGATCTGATCGTCCACATCAACCAGGACGGCGTGCGGCGCGGCATCTCGCCGGTGGCGTCGGGCTCGGCCGTCCACACGCAGGTTATGAAGACGGAAGGCCTGCGCCAGGCGATGGATGCCGGCCAGTACGACGCGGCCTTTGGCGGCGCGCGCCGTGACGAGGAGAAGAGCCGCGCCAAGGAGCGCATCTTCTCGCATCGCTCGGCAAGCCATGCCTGGGATCCCCGCAATCAGCGTCCGGAACTGTGGCGGCTGTTCAACACGCGGATCAAGCAGGGCGAGTCGATGCGGGTGTTCCCGATCTCGAACTGGACCGAGTTCGACGTGTGGGACTACATCGCGGCGGAACAGATCGACGTCGTGCCGCTCTATTTCGCCAAGCCGCGACCGGTGGTCTCGCGCGGCGGCTCGCTGATCATGGTCGACGACGATCGCCTGCCGCTGCTGCCCGATGAAGTCCCCACCATGGAAGAGGTGCGGTTCCGCACGCTCGGCTGCTATCCGCTGACAGGCGCGGTCAAGTCGGAGGCCCGCGATCTCGACGCCGTCATCGCGGAGATGCGCTCGTCGACCGTTTCCGAGCGCGAGGGCCGACTCATCGACCACGACGAGTCCGGGTCGATGGAAAAGAAGAAACGCGAAGGCTATTTTTGATGACACAATCAGCTTTGCGTGACGGGCCGCTGCCGGCAGCCGCCCTCATCGAACGTCCGACCCTGCGCTTTCTCACCTGCGGCTCCGTCGATGACGGCAAGTCGACCCTGATCGGCCGGCTGCTCTACGAGCAGAACATGGTGTTCGACGACCAGATGGCCGCCCTCGAACGCGACACCGTCAAGCACGGCACGACCGGCGAGGTGATGGATTTCGCGCTTCTGGTCGACGGGCTCGAGGCGGAGCGCGAGCAGGGCATTACCATCGACGTCGCCTACCGCTATTTCAAGACGCCGCGGCGCTCGTTCATCGTCGCCGATACGCCGGGCCACGAGCAATATACCCGCAACATGGCGACCGGGGCCTCGAACGCCGATCTCGCCATTCTCCTGGTCGACGCGCGGAAGGGTCTGCTGACGCAGACGCATCGCCATGCCACGATCGTGTCGCTGATCGGGATCAAACACGTCGTTCTCGCGATCAACAAGATTGATCTCGTCGACTACAGCCAGGTGGTCTTCGATGCGATCGAGGCCGACTTCCGGCGCTTTGCGGACAAGCTTGGCTTCAAGATCATTACGGCCATTCCGCTGTCGGCGCGCAACGGCGACAATCTCTCCGTACGCAGCGCCAAGACGCCCTGGTACCGCGGCCCGGCGCTGCTGACCCACCTCGAAGCCGTCGATGTGACCGATGACCGCGCGGAACGACCATTCCGCATGCCGGTGCAATGGGTGAACCGGCCGCATCTCGATTTCCGCGGCTTCGTCGGCACCATCGCCAGCGGCCGCATCAAGGCGGGCGACGAGATCGTGGTCGCCAACTCCGGCCGCACCAGCACGGTGGCACGCATCGTGACGGCTGACGGCGACAGGCCGAACGCCGAGGCCGGCGACGCGGTGACGCTGACGCTGACCGACGAGATCGACGTCGCGCGCGGCGACGTGTTTGCCCTTCCCAAGGCCCGGCCCGAGGTGAGCGACCAGTTTTCCGCGCATCTGATCTGGATGAGCGAAGAGCCGCTGCAGTTCGGCCGCTCCTACTTCCTCAAACTGGCGACACGCACCGTGCCGGCAACCGTCGGGTCGCTGCAGTACCGGCTCGACATCAATACCTTCGCGCAGGACGAAGCCGCGACCTTGCGGCTCAACGAGGTCGGCCTCGCCGACATCACGGCGAACGTGCCGGTCGCCTTCGACCCCTATGCCGACAACGAGGTCATGGGCGCGTTCATCCTCGTCGATCGGGCGACCAATGCGACGGTCGCCGCCGGTCTGGTCGACCACGGGTTGCGCAAGGCGACCAACGTATTCCGGCACGATGGCACCGTCAGTCGCACCGACCGTGCGCGCCTAAAACATCAGAAACCGGGCGTGCTGTGGTTCACCGGCTTGTCCGGCGCGGGCAAATCGACGATCGCCAATCGCGTCGAGGCCAAGCTCAATACGGCTGGCGTCCACACCATCATGCTCGACGGCGACAACGTCCGCCACGGCTTGAACAAGGACCTCGGCTTCTCCCAGGCGGATCGGCTGGAGAACATCCGACGCGTTGCCGAAGTGGCGCGGCTGATGGCCGATGCCGGGCTTATCGTGCTGTGCTCGTTCATCTCGCCGTTTCTCGAAGAACGCCGGCTGGCGCGGGAAATCTGCGCCGAGGGCGAGTTCGTCGAAATCTTCGTCGACACGCCGATCGCCACATGCATCGAACGCGACCCCAAGGGCCTCTACAAGAAGGCGCTGGCCGGCGAGATCAAGAATTTTACCGGCGTCGACCAGGCCTACGAGCCGCCGGAAGAGCCGGACGTCGTGGTCGGGCGCGACAACGAGGGTATCGAGAAGGCGGCCGCGACGGTGATCGAAGCGCTGGTACACCGCGGCTTCATCGATCGGTTCGATGATCTCGTGGATTGGGCGATCTGATCCGCGGTGACCAATAGCCCGCTTCCCGTTGGTGGCGGAACGCCGGGACGTAGATCACATCGTCTGCCGAATCGTGCCGGTAGAGCGCGACATAGCCGGCATTTCCGAAAGGGATAACGAGCTCGCGGAGGTCGAGCGAGTCCGACGATGGGCGCCCGATCGCTGCGTTCAACTCCAGTAATGCGAACTGTTGCTCGATGACGCGGCCGGCGCGCTCGGCCACTCGCCGATCCTTCGCGATCAAAAAGCGGCGGCAGCGCTCGAGACCGAGAACCGCTCCTTCCGTCACGATTAGTCGTGGCACTCGGGCAAATCCGCGTCAGTGCCCCAGGTGCTCAGCCAGGTTCTGACTTCCAAACCAGTCAAATGCCGGCCGGTTTTCTGATACGCCGCCCAGGACGCTGCCGCTTCCTGGTCAAAGCCTTCGCGGGCTTCTTCGCGCTCGACATATTGGACGATAGCTTCATGCATGATCCGGTCGGCAGGCTTTTGCCGCTGGTTTGCAAGTTTCTGGATCCTGCCCTTGAGATCGTCGTCGAGTTCGATTGACGTCGTCACACGGATTCTCAATGTTCGAGATCGTAGCTTACCAATCGTAGCGGTGGCCGTCCGGGCTGTCCACGCACGTCATTATGGCAGCACCGCATACGCCCGCGCCGGAAACCCGAGCCCGTTCTTCACTTTCGGCCAGGTCACCACGATGTAGGCGCCGATCGGTGGGACCTTGTCGAGATTGTCCATGACCTCGATCTGAAAGTGGCCGCTGCCCAGCACGTAGGTTTCGCTGGCCATTTCCTTGGTCGTATCCGTGTCCATCGCTTCATGGCCGATGGCGGTCACGCCGCGCTCCTCGATCAGCATTTTGACGACCGGCAGCGACCAGGCGGGGAACGGGTTGCGCTTGAATTTCTTTGGATCGCCCCAGTCCTTGGACAGGTCGGTGCGCAGCGCGGCGAAAGATCCCTTGGGCACGCGCCCGTGGACCTTTTCCCATGCCAAAAGATCTTCGACCGAAAAAGCATGCGCGGGATCGCTGGCCAGGAATGGCGTGTCGTCCAGCACCACCATGGGCAGCATCATGTCGTCGAGCGGGATCTGGTCCATCGTCACGCCGGTGGCCGAGAAATGCGCCGGCGGATCGACGTGGGTGCCATACTGCCCGACCATCGCGTAATAGGTGGCGCGAAATCCGTCCTTGGCGATGGTGTAGGCCTCCAGCGTCGTGGGATCGACAGCCGGCGTCATCTTGGCCTGACCAAACCCTTCCCAGACCGGGGTGGTCGGACTGAAGGCATGGGTCAGGTCGACCTTGGGTTTCGATGCGATGAGGGCGAAGGCGTCGGCCAAGGTGATCGCAGGCGGGGTCGGCAACGGGTCGGCAAGGCCTGGCAGAAGGCCCGCCATTAGGGCGCCAAAAGCGATCATTGTCCGAACCAGCATTGCGACAGCCCCCGTGTTCCGGGCAATCTATGGCGTTCGGTCGGTGCGCGCCACCGATCCGGCGGCTTCGGTCTTGGCGGCGACGGTACAAAGGCGGTAGATTCAAACGATGTTCACAGGCTTCCGCACATGCCGCCCCGCTTGATCGAACCTGTCGCGCCGATCGACGGCCGCCAGTCCGAAACCGCGCTCTTCGTCGCGCGCGGCACGCGGCGCCTGCTCCGCGCCAAGGGCTTTTCCAGCATCACCGAGATGACGCTGCACTCCGGTCGTCGCGCCGATATCGTCGCGGTCTCCGGCGATGGGACGATCCACATCATCGAGGTGAAATCGTCGATCGCGGATTTTCGCACCGACACGAAGTGGCGTGACTACCGGTTGCATTGCGACAGGCTATTCTTTGCCATCCCGCCGGAGGTTCCGATCGAGATCATGCCTGAGGATGCCGGGCTTATCGTCGCCGATGCCTATGGCGCCGAGATCGTACGCGACGCGTCGGAGCATCGTCTTGCGGCGGCGACGCGTCGTGTGGTTCTGATGCGCTTCGCGCACACCGCCGCGCATCGGCTGCATACCCTGAGTGACCCGCAGATCGCGGCGATGCAGCCGTTCAGCTAGCGCGGCGCGCGCTTCGCCAGAATTCGCTGCAGGGTGCGGCGATGCATGGCGAGCCGGCGTGCCGTTTCCGAAACGTTGCGGCCGCAGAGCTCATAGATCCGCTGGATATGCTCCCAGCGGACTCGATCGGCCGACATCGGATTTTCCGGCAGGGCAGCCTTGTCATGCTGCGTCGCCATCAGGGCGTTGTAGATTTCGTCGGCGTCGGCGGGTTTTGCGAGATAATCGAAGGCGCCGAGTTTGACCGCGGTGACCGCCGTGACGATGTTGCCGTAGCCGGTCAGGATGATAGCCCGGGCATCGGAGCGCTTGGCCTTCAACTCCGACATCACGTCGAGCCCGTTGCCATCGGTGAGCCGCATGTCGATGATCGCGAAGGCTGGCGCTGACGCTGCGATGGCAGCAAGACCCTCGGCGACAGACGAAGCTGCTGTTACGACGAAGCCGCGGGTTTCCATCGCGCGCGCAAGCCGCAGGCAAAACGGCTTGTCGTCATCGACGATTAACAGGGACTTGTCGCCATCGACATCGAGACCCAGGATCGCGGGGTCGATGCGATCTGCAGCCGAGGGAACCGATCCTACATTATCCATTGCCATCAACCTTTTCCGCAATCTGGTCGTGTGCGGCGGGTGCCGCAAGGTCTATTTCGTCCAAAACGGGGGCGGGCGTCCGTCGCCGTTCGAACGTCGAGCGCTGCCATAAAATCGTAACGCGCGCGCCGCGAAGAGGTGGCACGGCATTCGTCATGGAAACGCTGGCACCGGCGCGCTCGAGCAACGTCTTGGCGATAAACAGGCCGAGCCCGAGACTTGAACCGTCTTCGCTTTTGGCGCGACGATTGGCCTTTCGCGTCACGTACGGCTCGCCGAGCCGCATCATAACGTCGGGGGCAAAGCCTGGTCCGTCATCCTCAATGACGACGGCGACGATCGCGTCCGTCCAACGCGCGATTAGGCGCACCTCTGTCTGTGCGAAGTCGATGGCGTTCTCGACGAGATTGGCGATCCCGTAAAGCATCCCGGGATTGCGGCGGCATACCGGCTCCTTGCCGCCGCCTTCCTTCTGGATGGCGATTCGAATGCCGAAGTCGCGTTGCGGCTGCACCACCTCCTCGAGCAGGTGCCCGAGCGTCAGATTGCCGATGATCTCGCCGGGCTCGCTGCCGAGCGAAGCCAGGGTGCCCAAAATCTTGCGGCACCGCTCGACCTCCTGCATCAGAAGGGTGAAATCCTCGCCGATCGCACCCTCGGCCGGAAACTGCTTCTGCAGATCCTTGACGACCAGCTTGATCGTGGCGAGCGGCGTGCCAAGCTCATGCGCCGCGGCGGCAGCCAAGCCGTCGAGCTGAGTCAGGTGCTGCTCGCGCACCAGCACGAGTTCGGTCGCGGCCAACGCATCCGCCAGGCGGCGCGCTTCCTCGGCCACCCGCCAGGCATAGGCCGCGGTAAAGCTCGCCCCGAGCACGATGCCGCCCCACACGCCCACCGTGTACAGAAACGGGAGATGCATGACCGGGCCGGGATACCAGGGCACGGGGTAATGGCAGGCGAGCAGGGACGTCGCGCAGATGATCACCAGGGCCGTCAGCGCTGCCGTGTAGCGCGCGGAGAGGGAGACGGCCGAGATCATGATCGGCGCCATGAACAGCATGGCGAAGGGGTTTTCGAGACCGCCCGTCAGGTACAGCAGGGCCGTGAGCTGCAGGAGGTCGTACGACATGAGATAGGAGGCCGGACGATCCTCGAGCCGGTCGCTGTGACTGAAGCGAATGCGAAGCCCGACATTGACCCAGATCGAGGCCGCGATCACGAGGCAGCAGAGGCCCAAGGGCAGGGCGAAGCCGAGAATGAAGTAGGTCGTGAGGACGGCGACGGCCTGGCCGGACACGGCAAGCCAACGCAGCCGGACAAGCGTATCGACGCGCGGGCGGCGGGAGCGGTGACCGAGATCGATATCCAAGGGCTGTCCCGCAACATCAGGCAATGGGTGCGCTCTCTGTTCCTAGTTTCATATCGATGCAACCTTATGGATTGCGCCATAAGTAATTGTTCGCAATGAGTTGGGCTAGTCGGATAATTGATCTAACGCGAAACTCCCATTAAACGGCGAACGTCGGCGGCGAAGGCTTCGTTCAGGTCGCCGACAGCCTTTCCGACGAATGATGTGTCCCATGACCGGTGATGTGATGAATCGGTTCACCTACCAGTTGCATGAAATGGCTTATCTGGCCTGCGCACCCTGGCGCGCGATGTCCGACGCGACGCGGTTTTGGGCGCGCAATCCGCTCAACCCGTTTGCGACGACCCAGATCGGCCGGAATATCCTGGCTTCTACCGAAATGTTCGAGCGCCTGACGCGCCGTTACGGCAAGCCGCATTTCGGTCTGGACCGAACCACGATCGGTAGTGCCTCAGTTTGAATATTGTCTAAGATCGCACTGGGGCCGCACGTGCGCGGGGACCGTATGGACCGCGCGGCTGGGACGGCGGCGCCATGGCGTCCATCTGCTCGACGATATCATCCCATGACCATAGGACCGTCGTCACACCGGCGGCCATCGCGGGCGTTACCTTGAGGGTCCTGTGGATCCGGATGAAGTTATAGTGGACGAAGTGGAGGGCCAGCGCGTTCACATGGTTCTCGATGCGCTTGCTGAAGGCGTTCGTCAGCCGAGTGAAGCGGCGCAGCGCCATGCGGATCGTCAGGTTGTGACGCTCGACCATCGACGTCGAGATGTGATCCGGATCGGGAGATCCTTCGATGCGCCTGCGTTCCGCCGCTACGATCTGGGCCGGGCTGTATCGCGACTCCCCGCGCGTCTTCGGCGGTTCGCCGTATATCTTCACGAGCTGCGCGTAGTCGATGTCTGCGCCGAAGGCGTCCTCGACGGCTTCCAGATAGGCGCCGTGACCGTCCGTGGTGAGCTGCACCCGGTTGGCGAGCCGGCTTTTGAGGTCCTCCATGAGGATGGATGCCGAGACTGCCGATCTGTCGCCCACGAACCACGAGACGAGCAGTTTCGTCTGTGCGTCTATCGCCGTCCACGTCCAGACGTCTCCAGCCTTGTCGGGAGGACTCTTGGCGACGCCGACGTTGCGCTGCTTCGCATAGCAGAACGACCAGATCTCATCGCACTGGATGCGGGCGGAGCGCACGTTCTGCACCTCCCGGTCATGGATCTCCATGCAGGCGGCGCCGGCCTCTCGCAGGAGCTTGTCTACGGTGTTTGGGCTCACGTCCAGGACGCGCCCGATCGATCGCATCGAGGATCCCTCCACGAGCATATGCAGGATCTTTACGCGTGTCTCGAACGGCAGTCGGTTCATCGTGCTGCGAGGAACCTCACCGGCCCGGTCCTGCCGTGCGTGATCGGGAAGCCTTCGTAGTGTTTCGGCAGCTCGGGCATCTGCCTTTCCCGTCCCTTGATCGTCATCACGTGGATGATGTCCTCTTCGGTTGCCCTCACGACGACGATCGCGAACTGTGGCTTGAGACTGTATTCCTCGATGAGGCGTTCAGATGCCGCCCGTACCTTTTCCTTGCTGGACATTGTGCGCGCCTACCATGCCGACCTGGAGCTGTTTCAGCACCTCCTCCATCGGCAGGAGGTAGGTGATCGTCGAATTGGGGGAGGTGCTGAATACGATCCCGACTGCTTGGTATCTGCCCTGTTTCTTCCATACGACAAGTGACCCGGAGTCTCCCGGCGAAGCAAAGGGCCGCTGGTCCACGCTTTCGACGATCAGCGTATCGTCGAAGTGCACTGGGCTCTTGAAGTGGGTATCTTTCATCAGGACTTCTATCGTCCCGGTGGTTCGACCGAAGATCCTTCCTTCGGTGAGACCGGTCGTGCGTCCGACCTTCAGTACGTGGGCTCCGGGCGCGGACATGATGTCGGCAAGCGTTGCGACGTCTGTAGGGGTGTCGAAATGATTGCCCTGATGGGATGTCACCAGATCCCCGTTTCCGATCCGGAAGATCGCGAGGTCGAGATTGCCCTTGATGGAGACGTTCTGGGGGATGCCGGTCGTCCATGGCGCACAACGCGAATGGTGACCGATTGTGAAGGGATCTAGGTTTCCCGGACCTACGTCGATGAGGCCCGGAGCGAGGATCGGCATCTCGGGGACGGTGAGGCTGTATCCTCCCGTCACGTGGTTGTTCGTCAGGCCGTAGAGCTGATCGTCCTTGGTTACAAGGCATCCGAGTGTCCCCGTGGCTCGTCGATCTGACGCGGAGATCGAGGATCCGCATGGATAGAAGCGTCCGGCGTAAAGCGCCTTCTTGGGGTCGATGGCGACGCTGGAGACGGGCAATGCCGTGACGGGCTTCCTGATCCGTTTATAGGTAATGGCGTGGCGCTGAGCTGTTCGTGAAGGTAACGCTACGGTCTGTTGTAGCGAAGGTCCCTTCTCCAGGCCCACGCGTATCTCGGTCCGGCCGGGCGCAACGCATACGAGGTTGACCTGGCAGGCTCTGAGTATGCGTAGCGCCGCTTGTTCATCGAACCGGCTTGAGAAGAGCGAATGATCGGGGCTCTTTTCTTCGATCATCTCGACCGAGGCGAAGCTGAGGGCGTGGCCGTCCCGTATCCACGCTTTCAGTAAACGCGCCTCGTCTTCGATCGTCGTCATACGTCCACCCCTCGGGATGGCGTAGTCGAAGATGGTTAACGATCGATTGGCGGCCGTCGAGCATCCAGCGTAACGCCACGTTTCGCTGCCGGCGTTCGGGTTTTTGCCGTGGCGGCGGCCTTCGCGGTCTCAGCCGTCTCGTCGGTCTGACCTGTGGCGATGCGAGCGACCGCTGCGGCCGCCGCTATCGGATCGCTTGGCCTGTATTGTCCGTTTGGTCCGCGAGGCATGTCCAATCCTACGAATCGCTCGGTCATGCCGACATGCTCTCTCCTTGGGGTCCTGAGATCAATTTCTAAATTCAAACTGAGGCACTACCCCACGATCGACGGGCGGGACGTCGCGGTCGACGAGGTGGTCGTCTGGCAAAAGCCGTTCTGTCGGCTCCTGCGGTTCCGACGCGACCTGTCAGGGGGCGCCGCGCAGCCGAAACTGCTGATCGTCGCGCCGATGTCGGGGCACTACGCAACGCTGCTGCGGGGCACGGTGGAAGCCTTTCTCCCGCACTATGACGTCTACATCACCGATTGGAGCGATGCGCGCACGGTGCCGGCGATCGAGACCTTCGATCTCGACGACTATATCGATTACCTCATCGAGATGTGCCACGTGTTGAAGGCGGACGGCGGCGCCTTGCACACGCTCGGGGTCTGTCAGCCTGCGGTCCCGCTGATTGCCGCCATTGCGGTGATGGAGGCCGACAACGATCCCTGTGTCCCGACGTCGATGACGCTGATGGGCGGCCCGATCGACACCCGCAAATCGCCGACGGCGGTCAATCTTCTCGCGGAAAAGCGCGGCAGCCAGTGGTTCCGCGACAACTGCATTCATACGGCTCCGTATCCCTATCCGGGCTTCGGACGGAAGGTCTATCCGGGGTTTTTGCAACTCTCCGGCTTCATGGCGATGAACATCGACCGCCATGTCGACGCCCATGTCGAAATGTTCAACCATCTCATCAAGGGTGACGACGATTCCGGTGAACGGCACCGCGATTTTTATGACGAATATCTTGCCGTGATGGATCTCACTGCCGAATTCTATCTTCAGACGATCGATGCGGTGTTCGTCGAACACCAGTTGCCCAAGGGCACGATGATCCACCGCAACACGCGCGTGGATCTCGCCGCCATTCGCCGCGTCGGCCTGATGACGGTCGAAGGCGAGAACGACGACATTTCGGGCCTCGGCCAGACCTACGCCGCCCACGCGCTGTGCTGCAACATTCCTGGCGAAGCCAAGACGCACCACGTGCAGAAGGACGTCGGGCATTACGGCGTGTTCAACGGGTCCCGGTTCCGCAATTCCATCGTCCCGCGGATCGTCGCGTTCAACAGCACGCTCGCCGTCTAGAGCATCGGACGCAAAAGTTGCCGGCTTTGCGTGGGACCCGATGCTCTAAGTCTTTGAAAAGAGTGCGACGGCTTATCGCTTAAGTGCGTCTACTTAAGCGGCCGGCGCTCTAGCCCTTCGTCACGATGCCTTTCGGCTCAAGGCATATTGTCGAGCTTTGGCTGCCGCATCGAGATGAATGGCAACCTCGACTTCACCGAGCGCGCGGGCGCGTTCGGCAAGTTGCTCGACCATGTCGACGAAATAGTCTTGAGGGCAATCATCTCGGCCGACCGGCGAACGATCCGTGCAGTTCGACATGATATTATGGTTCCAATCTCGCCTTTGAGATCAGAATATGCAACCTATGGTTTAAATCAAGCGGTTGTATTGGCGGTCATGTGGCATGGGCTCAATGCACGGCTTTTTGCCGGCGCCGCTCGACCGATGATGGGATGCGCATGCTTTCACGATATTTGGCGACGGTGCGCCGTGCGATATCGATGTTCGAGCTTTTGAGCCGCTCGACGATCGCATCGTCGGAGAGGACGTCGCCGACGCTCTCGCGCTCGATCATCTGGCGGATCCGGAAGCGCACCGACTCCGCTGAGTGCGAGTCGCCACCATTGTTCGAGGCGATCGAAGCAGTGAAAAAATACTTCAGCTCGAAGAGTCCGCGCGGGCTCGACATGTATTTGTTGGAGGTCACCCGCGACACCGTCGACTCGTGCATGCCGGTCGCCTCGGCGATCGCCTTGAGGTTCAGCGGCCGCAGGTGCTCCACCCCATAAGCGAAGAACGCGTCCTGCTGCCGGACGATCTCGCTCGAAACCTTGAGAATCGTCCGCGCGCGTTGTTCCAGGCTTTTCGTCAGCCAGTTCGCCGTCTGCAAACAGCCGGAGACGAAGCTGCGGTCGGCCTCGTTGCCCTTGTTGCGCGAGATGCGGGCCGCATAGGTCTGGTTGACCAGCAGGCGCGGCAGAACCTCAGTGTTGAGTTCGATCATCCAGGATCCGTCCTGCGCGAGGCGGACGTGAACATCCGGCACGACCGGCTGGATCGCGTTCGAGCCGAAGGCCCGGCCCGGCTTCGGATCGAGCCGCTTGATCTCCGCGATCATGTCCGCGATGTCCTCGTCGTCGACGCCGCAGACCTTGCGGAGCCCGGCCATGTCACGCCGCGCGACCATTTCGAGGTGGCCGACCAGCGCCTGCATGGCAGGATCGAAACGGTTGCGATCGCGCAGCTGCAAGGTCAGGCATTCCGCGAGATTGCGGGCGCCGACCCCGACCGGGTCGAAGGTCTGAATAGCCATCAGAATTTCGGTCACGTGGCGGATCGGCGATCCCAGGCGGTCCGCGATATCGGCCAAGCTTTCGCTCAGATAGCCGGAATCGTCGATCGCATCGATGAGCGCGTGACCGATCAGCCGATCCGGTGCGCCGGAGACGGCAAGGGGAAGCTGCGCGGCGAGGTGCTCCTTCAGCGTCATCCGCGCCGCGATGTAGGATTCGAGGTTGGAGGCTTCGCCGTCGTGACCGGGGCCGTTCGACCCGGACCAGGAGCTGGCGGACAGGCCCGCCTCGGAGAAGGGATCGTGCTGCTCCGCCGGTGTGGCGGCGCGGTCGGAGTCAAAGCTGTTGTTCAGTTCGGTCCCAAGGCTCGCCTCGAGCGAGCTCTGGTCGGTGGCGAAACTTTCCGAGCTCCAGTCCGCCTCGACGGCATCGTTGAAGTTTTCGCTCAGCGAGCTATCCGCGTCGGCACGCGCGTCGCTGTCCATGGCGGAGGAGGCGGGTTCGTTGATCGGGCCGGCCTCGTCGGCGCGCTCCAGGAGCGGATTACGCTCGAGCTCATCCTGAACGAACGATGCCAATTCGATATTCGAAAACTGCAGAAGTTTGATGGCCTGCAGAAGCTGCGGGGTCATGACCAGGGATTGACCCTGGCGCATGAGAAGCTTTGTTGTCAGAGCCATGGCGAACGCAACTCGTGCACGGGCAAGGATCCTATAAGGCTGCGAGCTTCTCGGCCCGTTTTTTGCTTATAGCATCGCCTTTTGCCTGTGTCTCGCCTCTTGGCATTAACTTCGCATGCTCCGACAACGCATACAACTAGATGGTTAAAGGCGGAAGTCCTCGCCCAAGTAAAGCCTTCTGACATCAGCGTTTTCGACGATTTCCTCTGGGATGCCCTGGGTCAGGACATGGCCGGAGTGAATGATGTAGGCGCGGTCGATGAGGCCCAGCGTCTCGCGGACGTTATGGTCGGTAATCAGCACCCCGATGCCGCGGCGTTTCAGATGCTGCACCAGCACCCGGATATCCCCCACGGCGATCGGGTCGATGCCGGCAAACGGCTCGTCGAGCAGCATGAACGAGGGGCGGTTCGCGAGGGCGCGCGCGATTTCGCAGCGTCGCCGCTCGCCGCCGGACAGCGCGACGGACGGTGATTTTCGGAGCCGCGTGAGGTCGAACTCGGCGAGCAGCGCGTCGAGCTCGTATTCACGTTTTCGTTTGTCGGGCTCGGCGATTTCGAGCACGGCGCGGATGTTGTCTTCGACACTCAGGCCGCGAAAGATCGAGGCCTCCTGCGGCAGATAGCCGATGCCGAGCCGCGCGCGCCGATACATCGGCAGGCTGGTGACGTCATTGCCGTCGAGCTCGATCGAACCGGCGTCCGGCCGTACCAGACCGGTGATCATATAAAAAACCGTGGTCTTGCCGGCGCCGTTCGGACCCAGCAGACCGACCGCCTCGCCGCGCCGCACCATCAGGCTGACGTCTTCCACGACACGCCGCGCCTTGTAGGCCTTGCGGATATGGTTGATCGCCAGCACGCCGTCGCCGGCCTCCGCCGCGACGCTGAACCCGCCGCCGGGACCACTGTCCTTACTGTCGAAGCCGTCATCCTCGCCCATCGACCGGCGGTCGTCCGCATCGGGCGCGTAGTCGAGCGTCGCCGCGTCGCCATCCGCGGGCCAACCTTCGGCGGAGGCCGGACGCGACCCTGAAGGCGATCGGGATGCGAACCACTTTCCTGGTCTGAAGGGAATGAGCGCTTTCAACGGTGTCCTTCGCCTTGACTGCCAAGCTGCGGCGCGTCGCGGCCACTTCGATTATGAACTTTATTGCGTCGCGGTTTCCGGTCGTGGCCCGTGAGACGGGGCCGTCTTCTTCGCCGTCGTATCGTCGGAATTGCTAGGCTGAAACATGCTGCGGACGTGGCTACCCGTGACCTTGGCCTGCCCGGTCTTGAGATCATACTCCAGCTTGTCGCCCAGCGTCACGTTCGGCCCCTGGCTCAGCGTGACATTGCCGGTCAGAACCACGGTGTCTGAAGCCTTATCATAGACGCCGCTGTTGCCGGTGCCCACCTGATCTTTTGAGACCATGGTTACCGGACCGGTTGCTTCCATCCGGCGAACCTGGCTCGATGAGGACGGCGTGCTGCTCGCGCCCTCGCCCTTGGGCGGCAGGTAGATGACGAGCACGCCGCACTTCAGCTTGCTGTCGCCTTGCACGGCCAGAACATTGCCGGTGTAGATCAGCTTCTGTTCCTTGTCGAAATAGTCGAGCTTGGTCGCCTGGATGTTGATCGGCTGCTTGGAATTGCCACCCGGCAGCACCGCGCCGGCGCGCGACGTCTGGGATTCCACAGCCTCGCACGGCGTGCTGAACGGGATCGCGATCAAGCCGAAGACAAGCAGCGAACGGCGCGCCAAAAGTGTCACGAAAAGCCTCACTGACCGTCAGCCGTCGGCGCCGCGTCGTCTGGCGGATTGAAGTTCGAGCTGACGTCGCCGGTGAACGAGATCTTGTGCCCGTTCTCGGTGACATCGAGCTCGTTCGACGATACGTCGCCACCTGAAATGTTCACTTTGAGACGCTCGCGGGAGGCGAAGACCCCGGTTTTGAAGTTCATGGTCGCGCTCCGCATCAACATGTCGTAGCCGCTGGTGTTCTTGATCCGGGCGTGACCGGTGAGGGTCATCGTATCCACTTTGCCGTCATAGACGCCGATGTCGGCCGTGATCCGCGAGCTGGTATTGTCCTCCATCCCCACGGTGGCATCGACGCCGTGCAGTTCCATGACGTTCGGCGTCGTGATGTCCTGCACGCCCTGGCGCGCGGTAATCGCATAAGCGCTGCCGTCCGGGCGAAGCCCGGAGATCTTTGGCGACTGCATCGTCACGATGGTCCCCTGCACACCGACGCTGCTGACGCTAAAGCCATGCGGCAGGTGATGGAACGGATCGAACGCCACCACGATCGCGATGATCGAGATGCCGAGGACCGAGCCCACGATCATCGCGCGTCTCAGAAACCGCACGCGCGCCGTGTGCCGCCCGGCGGCGCGGACCGCATTGCCGCGCGGTGGCGGCGTATGGTCCATGCCCTCGCCGAGGGTCGCGCGTCTCTGGTCGGTCGGGCCGTCCCCGCTCGTCACATCCGCCATGGCGCTCTTGCTTCGGGGCAGGGTGGTTTCATCGCTGCCTGTTTGCGCTCGCAGAGCGGCGAAGGCAAGGCAGGGACGACGCAGGCCAAGCCTGCGCTTCAATCGTGGGCAAAGATGTCGCTTTCCGGCCAGCCTGCGAGGTCGAGCTTGGCGCGCGTCGGGAGAAAGGCGAAGGCCGCGTCGGCATAATGCGCCCGTTCTTCGCGGGCCAGCATCGCGTCGAGCTTGGCGCGCAACGCATGGAGATGAAGCACGTCCGATGCGGCATAAGCGAGTTGCGGGTCGCTGAGTGTCGCCGCGCCCCAATCGGAGGATTGCTGCTGTTTGGAGAGGTCGATGCCAAGCAGCTCGCGCACCAGGTCCTTCAAGCCATGCCGGTCCGTATAGGTCCGGGCCAGCTTCGAGGCGATCTTGGTGCAATACAGGGGCTCTGCCATGACACCGAAGGTCTTGTGGAGCACGGCGATGTCGAAGCGGGCGTAATGGAACAGCTTTGTCACCGCGTGTGACGCAAGGACCTGCTCGAGTACCGGCGCGCTGGTCTGGCCAGGCGCGATCTGCACGACGTCGGCATGGCCGTCGCCGCGCGACAGTTGCACCACGCAGAGCCGATCGCGGCGCGGCACGAGGCCGAGCGTCTCGGTGTCGATCGCAACGGCGTCGCCCGGGGCATAGTCGGACGGAAGATCACCGCGGTGCAGTCTGATGGTCATGGCGAGCCTGGAAAGATTGAAGTGGCTTAGGCGCCGGTAGCATCGTCGGATCCGCGCGACAAGCGAAGGCGTCGGCCGCCAAGAGATCGCGACCGCCTGCTCGCGGGTCTGGTCCCTGTTTTTATTAGACTACAATATCCGGAACCTCTGCCGCCAAGCTCTGTTCTACCGCCGCAATCAACGGAGACGAAAATGCAAAAGAAGCTTGGTATCGCAGTTGTGGCTGCCCTTCTCGTGGCGCCCATGGCGGCACAGGCTCAGGGCCTGGTCGGCGGCGCGGAGCGCGGCGCAGAACGTGGTGATCGCGCGGCCGGTCCGGTCGGTGGGATCGTGGGCGGCGCGGTCGGCGCCGCTGCCGGCACCGTCGGTGGCATCCTGGGTGTCGACGAACGGCCCCGCTTTCACGAATACGTCGTGCGCGAGCATCACCCCTCGTATCACTACGACGAAGACGTGCGCGACGGCGCGGTTCTTCCGGAGCGTGGCGTGGAATATTACGACGTCCCGACCGAGTACAAAGTGCGTCCGGGTTATCGCTACACGATCATCAATGATCGTCCGGTCCTGGTCGATCCAGTCACGCGTCGGATCGTAGAAATCCTGGACTAGTTTGATCTAACGCAACGCGTCTTTTCGATCTTGGAAGCAGCAAAAAAGCCGTGGCCCCGAAAGGGGACGCGGTTTTTTAGTGTCTACCTTAGGGGGCCGTCCGACAGACACCGGCGATATAGCGTGCTGCGGCTGATTCCGAGCCGTCGCGCCGCCTCGGAGACATTGCCCTTGCTGGCGCGAACCGCATTGCGCATGGCATCGCGTGCGATCGAATCGAACCGCGCGGGATCGTCATGCTCGGCGCGGCCGTTGACCTCTGCCGCGCGTGGGGCCCTGAGATTTGATGGCAGCGCATCGAGCCCGAGTTCTTCGTCGGGTTCTGCAAGCGCAAGCATGGCACGCAGACTGCCGACAAGCTGGCGGAAATTGCCCGGCCACGTGTAGGTCGCAAGGGCGGCGGCGCAATCCGGCGACAGGGTGATCCGGCGTCGCTCTGGCTCGAGCGAGGCCCACATCCTGTGGAGCAGCGCCGCGCGGTCGTCGAACGACCGCAAGGTCGGCAGATCGACCGTGTAGGACGCGATCCGAAAATACAGGTCGGCGCGAAAGGCGCCGTCCTCCACAAGCTTTGCCAGGTCGCGGTGCGTGGCGCAGATCAGCGTGACGTCGATGGGCGTCGCCTGAACCGCGCCGACCGGGACGACTTCGCGCTCCTGCAAGGCGCGCAGCAGGCGCGGCTGCAAAGCAAGGGGCATGTCGCCGATCTCGTCGAGAAACAGCAGGCCGCCGTCCGCCTCGCGCAACAGCCCCTTGGCGCCGGCACGACGAGCGCCCGTGAACGCCCCGGCCTCGTAGCCGAAGAGTTCCGCCTCGATCAAGCTTTCCGGCAGGGCCGTGCAGTTGATCGCGACGAAAGCTTTGCTGGCGCGCGCACTCGCCGCGTGCGCCGCGCGCGCAAACACTTCTTTGCCGGTTCCGGTTTCGCCCTGCACCAGCAGTGGCACGCCGGCATCGAGCAGCCGCACCGCGCGCGAGAGGCGGGCCTGCCCATTCTTGTCGAAGAAATGCGCGGGCCCGTTTGGCTGTTGAGGTTTCGGCTCATCCTTGTGTTTTGCGGGTGGCAGGTGCGGACGGGCGCGATCTGGTTGCCGTGAATGGATAAGGCGGCCTGCCGGATCACGGAGCAGGACACCGCTCGCCCCGACGCTTTGCTGCATCGGAAACAGGGCGTGATAGCTCCGCCGTCCGAGCGTCTGCCAATCCAGATTCAGCAAGGCAAGGCCGTAACGGTTGGCTGCGACCAGGACCTGGTCACGGAAAACCAGGACCCCTTCGCGTGTCGTTCCGAGCATCGTTGCGTCGGCATGTAGCCGCACGACATCGCAGCCCGGAAACGCAGTATCGAAAACGCGATGCTCGATGGCGTCCACGGCGGTCTGCACGCGTGACAGCGCATGCTGGTGGTCCGCTTGGGCGTTGCCCGACAGATCGAGAACGCCGAGAAGCTGGCCGGTGGCATCGAGGATCGGTACTGCCGCGCAGCTTAGAATCCGGTTGCGTTTGAAGAAATGCTCGGCGCCCTGCACCGCGATTGCGCGGCGCTCGACCAGCGCAGTTCCGATGGCGTTGGTGCCGGTGGCCGGCTCGGCCCAGGAAACGCCTGGCTGCAACGCAACCTGGGCGGCACGGTCGGCGAAGGCGGCGCTGCCGATCGCATCGAGTACAAGCCCTTCCGCGTCGGTCAGGATGACGATGCTGTCATCGTTTCGCGTCCGGGCGAACAGGGCTTCGAACTCCGGGCGGCAGCGCCGCCTGAGCGCCTCGTTGCGACCAACGGCTTCGCGCAGCGCCTGCTCGGGAAGCGGCGCCAGGAGCGGGCGCGCTTCCTGGTCGAGCCCGAGATTCGCACAGCGTTGCCATGACCGCTGGATCGGTGTCGTAGAGGGCGCGATCCCGGTTTTGCTCAGCGTTTGTCGCCCCGTGAATCGCGACGGGACGTGAACAGTTCGATCGCTTTCAGCCAAGGGGGCCTCGAGATCTGTTGCGAGTTGCGACAAGTGTGTCAGCTGTCGCAGGATGCGTCTAGTCCGGCGTTCGGCCGGCATTGACCGTGGTCCGTCACAGTCCATCCCTCGAACGGAAATAACGCCACGCCTCAGGCGCTTCCCGCATCGCAGCACAGATTCCGGCGCGGTGTGGCACGCGCACTGCCCAGGGTTTGTCCGCCCTTCAGGGAGGATACAACAATGAACAAACCAGAATTTCTCGGCGCATCCAGCAAGGCGCCGTTCCAGGCGCGTTACGGCAACTTCATCGGCGGAAGGTTCGTCGACCCGGTCGCCGGACGATTTTTCGAGAACACCTCGCCGATCACCGGCCACGTGATCTGCGAAGTCGCGCGCTCCGACGCGCAGGACGTCGACAAGGCGCTCGATGCCGCGCACGCGGCCAAGGATGCCTGGGGTCAGACTTCGGCCACAGCCCGTGCGGTGATCCTCAACAAGATCGCCGACCGCATGGAAGAAAACCTCGACATCCTCGCGCTCGCCGAAACCTGGGACAATGGCAAGCCGTTGCGCGAGTCGACGTTTGCCGACATCCCGCTGGCGATCGATCATTTCCGCTATTTCGCCGGCTGTATCCGTTCGCAGGAAGGCGGCATTTCCGAGATCGATCACGACACCGTCGCCTACCACTTCCATGAGCCGCTCGGCGTCGTCGGGCAGATCATCCCGTGGAACTTTCCGATCCTGATGGCGGTCTGGAAGCTGGCCCCGGCGCTCGCTGCCGGCAACTGCGTCGTGCTGAAGCCGGCCGAGCAGACACCGGCCTCGATCCTCGTTCTGGCAGAACTCATCGCAGACCTGCTGCCACCCGGCGTGTTCAACGTCGTCAACGGCTTTGGCCTCGAATGCGGCAAGCCGCTCGCCTCCAGCCCGCGCATCGCCAAGATCGCCTTCACCGGCGAGACGACGACGGGTCGGCTGATCATGCAGTACGCCTCGCAGAACCTGATCCCGGTGACGCTCGAACTCGGCGGCAAGTCGCCGAACATCTTCTTCGCCGACGTGGCGCACGAGGACGACGACTTCTTCGACAAGGCGCTCGAAGGCTTCACGATGTTCGCGCTGAACCAGGGCGAGGTCTGCACCTGCCCGAGCCGCGCGCTGGTGCATGAGTCGATCTACGATCGCTTCATGGAACGCGCGGTCAAACGCGTCGAGGCGATCACCCAGGGCTCGCCGCTCGACATGGCGACGATGATCGGCGCGCAAGCCTCGTCCGAGCAGATGGAAAAGATCCTGTCGTACATCGACATCGGCAAGCAGGAAGGCGCGGAAGTGCTGACCGGCGGTGGGCGCAACCATCTTGAGGGCGATTTGGCCGAAGGCTTCTACGTCAAGCCGACGGTCTTCAAGGGCCACAACAAGATGCGCATCTTCCAGGAGGAGATTTTTGGACCGGTGCTTTCGGTCACGACCTTCAAGGACGATGCCGAAGCCCTGTCGATCGCCAATGACACGCTCTATGGCCTCGGCGCCGGCGTGTGGACCCGCGACGGCAATCGCGCCTACCGCTTCGGCCGCGGTATCCAGGCCGGTCGCGTCTGGACCAACTGTTACCACGCCTATCCCGCGCATGCGGCCTTTGGCGGCTACAAGCAGTCCGGTATCGGCCGCGAAAACCACCGCATGATGCTGGACCACTACCAGCAGACGAAGAACATGCTGGTAAGCTACAGCACGAAGAAGCTGGGCTTCTTCTAGGCCGAAGCGACGGGGCCGGCGCCTCCCGCGCCGGCTTCCGCTATCGTACCGTCTGCCGCAATGTCATTCCGGGGCGCGCGTAGCGCGAACCCGGAACCCATGCGCACCATGTTTCAGATGGACGTCGACGATGCCGCATCATCGCGTTCACCTGACGCGCATCGTCTTTATGGGGCCCGGCTTTCCGCTTCGCTTCGGCCGGGATGACAACCGCGAAAGACGTTAAACCGAAGCCACCTTTGAGGATTCCGATGTCCGACGCCCCTCTCCGCGTAACCGCAACGCCTGCCGCGGTCACCCTCATCGAGACGCTGCGCGGCGAGCATGGCGCGGTGCTGTTCCATCAATCCGGGGGCTGTTGCGATGGCTCCTCGCCGATGTGCTACCCCGTGTCCGACTTCATCGTCGGCGACCACGACGTGCATCTCGGCACGATCGGCGGCGCCGAGGTTTTTATCAGCCGCTCGCAGTTCGAATACTGGAAGCACACGCAGCTGATCATCGACGTCGTGCCCGGCCGCGGCGGCATGTTCTCTCTCGAGAATGGTCGCAACGTCCGTTTTTTGACTCGCGGGCGTGTGTTCAGCGATGACGAGGTGGCGTCCCTCGCGCCCGAGCGGATCGGTCAGCCTGCGGAAGCCGCGAGATAGGCGCGCCAGCCGCCGAAATCGGTGATGTCTTCGGCATGCGTCACGGCATGGGCCTCGCACAAGAACCCTGACGCCGATGTCCCATCGTTCAGGGTGATCTTGCCGACGCCGAGGGGCGCAGGGATCGCGGTGACGAAGCTGGCGAAGGCGGCGGCGTTCAGCCCCCAGACCTCGACTTCCACGCCGCTCCCGGCAAAGCCCGGCACGCGGATGAGCCCTGGTTTCGGCGGCGTCGTGCCGGGCAGGGCGTAAAGCCGATAATCGCCCGCCGTGCGCGCCACTTTGATCAGGGTGCCGCCCAGGGCAATCAGCTGATGGTTCAGCGCCAAACCATCGAGATGGGCGCCGACCACGACCAGCGGCACGCGGTCCTCGTCGTCGTGCGAAATCTGGCTTGCTTTGGGCAGTGTCGCACGGCGGTCCACGCCCATCCCGCTGGCGCAGGCCCGGTGCAGCGCGTCGGCGAGCGGCGCCATGGCGTCGTCGCTCGATCCCGGTCCCACGAGCGTGACGCCCGCCGGCAAACCATCCGCCTTGAAGCCGGCGGGCACCGCAATGGCGGCAAGACCGAGAAGATTGGTGAAGTTCGTGTATTGGCCGAGGTGGCTGTTGAGCCGGATCGGATCGGCCTGCATCGCGGCGACGGTGTAGGTGATCGGCGTCGTCGGCAGCAGCAGCACGTCGACCGTGGCCCAGGTCG
>NZ_LMUU01000097.1:1323-23142 GCF_009765775.1 Beijerinckia sp. L45 | reverse complement strand
CATGATCTGGCTGGAGGATTTCGCGGCCCTCGCCGGCACCGGCAATTTTTCCCGCGCCGCCGTGCTGCGGCACGTGACGCAGCCTGCCTTCAGTCGCCGCATCCGCGCGCTGGAGGACTGGATCGGCGTGCCGCTGTTCGATCGCGAGGCGCAGCCTGTCACCCTGACAACGGCGGGTCGGCGCTTCGAGCCCGCGGCGCAGGACATGCTGCGGCGCATCGCGCAGACCCGCGACGACGTGCGTGAGGCGGCGCGAAGCCAGACCGCGGCGCTGCGCTTTGCCGCCACCCACGTTCTGTCCTTCACCTTTTTTCCCGCCTGGTTCCACCGGCTCGAGGACGGCCGCGCGCCGACCACCGTGCATTTGATGTCGGACAGCTTTTTGGCCTGCGAACAACGGATGCTGCTGGGTCATGTGCAGTTTCTGCTGTGCCACCATCACGCCGCCGCGCCGACGAAGCTCGACGCAGCACGGTTCCCGTCGGTCGAAGTCGGCACCGACGCGCTCTGTCTCGTCGCGGCGCCCGCGACCGCGCAGGCTGCGTCGGCAGCGCCCCTGCTCGCCTATAGCCCGGAGTCGGGACTGGGCCGGATCGTCGCCGCAGCCGGGCGGCCATCAGCGGATGCGCGACCGGTGTTCACCTCGCATCTCGCGGCGGCATTACGGACGGTGGCGCTGGACGGGCGCGGCGTCGCCTGGCTGCCGTTGAGCCTGATCCAAGCCGACCTCGCCGCGGGAACGCTGGTGCGCGTCGCACGGCCCGATACCGACATCACCTTGGCGATCCACGTGTTCCGGCCGGCGGTGGCGCAGGACAAGGCGGCCGAGGCGTTCTGGGACCGTTTATGCGACGGTGAAACGCTCTCGATAAACGCTCATTCGGCGACGGAGCGGCCTGTCAGCAACGACGCCTGACCGCGAAGGCGCTCGGCCGCGCTCATGCTGGGCATGCCGCTCGGCACGCCTGCAATCTGCCGCCCTTCGAGCGGCGGGGGAACCAAAGAGGTGAGGAAAAGCAGAACGAGATAGGTCGCGACGGCAAGCGCGCCGTAACCGACGCATCGACGAAGAACCTTGGACATCGCACGCTCTACAAGTTGAAAGCGCAATGCCGCGCGTTCCGGAAACGCCGAAGCTCCGCTTTCGTTCGTCGCCTTCAATCAATTTTTTAATGCTCTCGCGAGGCGTGGTTAACCCTCGGCGTTTCCTGGCCCAACCACCGCGAACATTGCGCCCTGCGGATCGAGCGCCTGGGCGATCCAGCTGCCGCCCGGCACCTGGATCGGGCCGTTGAGCACCTGCCCGCCGCCGTCCTTGATCCGGATGACAGCGGCCGCCGTATCCTCGACATTGAAGTAGAAGATCCATACCGGCACTGGAAAGTTCGGCATCTTGGTCATCATGCCGCCGACCGCCTCGCCGCCGGTGGCAAAGAGCTGGTAGATGCCCATCGGCCCCATGGCGTGCGGCTCACCCTTGGTCCAGCCGAATTGCTCCGCGTAGAAGGCGAAGGCGTCGTCTCCGCTGGCGGCATGGAGTTCGTGCCAGCCGACATGCCCAGGCGTTCCCGCGGCGGCGTCCAGCGCCTGCTGCCTGCCGGACGGCGTGAACAACGTGAAGGTCGCACCCTGCGGATCGTGGACCACGGCGAAACGCCCGACGTCGGGGATGTCCTCGGCCGCGCGATGCACGCCGCCGCCCGCCGCCTCGAGCCGGGCCACGGCGGCGTCGACATCGTCCACGCCGATATAGCCGATCCAGCTTGGCCGGGCGCCAGCATCGCGCGCCATCTGCGGGAGGTCCATCGCGCCGCCGACCGGCGTCATGCCGGCGCTGAGGATCGTATAATCGCGGTCGGCGACGCCGCCCGAGGCTGTGCCCCACCCGATCACGGCGTGGTAGAAGGCGAGCGCGGCTGTCTTTTCGGTGGTCATCAGGTCGTACCAGACGAACTTGCCCTGTGCGGCCATGCATCCCTCCCCTGGTGTCCGCGTCGATCGCGGCGCGTGCCGGCTTTCAAGCCTTGCATTCGTTAAAGAGTTGATATCAACGTAACGCGATCATGTCAAAGGCGCCGACCATGCCCTACGCGGCTACGCTGCACGTCCGCGACGCCTGCCTGTGCCTGCATTTGCAGCGCGCGGCGCGGGCCCTGGCGCGGCATTTCGACGAGGCGCTCCGCCCGGCCGGCCTCACCAATGGGCAGTTCTCGCTTCTGATGGCGCTGAACCGACCGCAGCCGCCGGCGATCGGGGCCGTGGCTGCGCTTCTGGCGATGGACCGCACGACGCTGACCGCCGCGCTGAAAGTACTGGAACGGCGCGAGTTGATCGCAATCGCGCCGGCCCCGGACGACAGGCGCAGCCGCCTGCTTAGCCTGACCGCAGCCGGCATGGCCGCCCTGGCGCGGGCGATGCCGATCTGGACACGCACGCATGCGGCGCTGGAAGGGAAGCTCGAGGACGTCGGTCCCGACGCCTTGCGTGCAGCGCTCCGCATGATCGCGGCCTAGCGTGGGGCGACCGGGATCCAACCATCGTCCGCCCTGGAAAAGGCCAAGTGCGGCGACTGGAAGACAAACGACACTTTTTCGAGCGCGTCCGGCGCCTGCGCCGCAAGCAGGCCGCGCCAGTGCTGGCCCTGGCTCATCGCGAAGGCGAGGCCGACGACCACCGCGCCCGCCGCCCGCAACACGGCGAGCGCGGCGACCGCCGTGGCGCCGCTGCTGATCGTGTCGTCGACGAGCAGTACGCGACGCCCCGCCAGCAACGGGATCAGGTTGGGATCGACGTAGATCGGCCGGACCGCCGTGGTTGTGATCGACGCCGCCTGCGCGGAAAAGGCGTCGTCGTACCAGAATTTTCGCGAGGTGCCGAAGGGCACGAAGCGGTCCTGCCCCAGCGCCCGGGCAATCGGCGGAGCAAGGGCGAGGCCGAGCGTCGGCAGGCCGACGACCACGTCGACCGCCAGATCCCGGACCTGCGCCACCATATGGCCGGCCAGGGCATCGATAACCGTAAAGGCCGCATGGTTGGCAATGAACGAGGCCACGGCGCGCTCGGAATCGTCGGCGCGCTGGCGGATCGGCAGTTTGAGCCAGCGGCCGTCGGGCAGTTGCACCGGAAAGGCGAAGCGATAGGGCGCCTGCGTTTCGACAGCCGGCAGGTGGTCGTGGAATTGCTGCCAGAAATGCGTCGTCGGCTCGGTGTGGTTGCTGCGCGTCATGGGATACTCTTTGGGATGGTCCGCCGCCCCCGCATGATCTGGGCCATGGGCCGTGGCGAGCCTGGCACGCTTCTAGCTCGCGATTCCACGGCCAGAGACACACCGTTGGGGATCGAACCATGCCGACACTTGACCGACCGGACGGCACGCTCGTCTACGACGTGACCGGCAGCGGACCGCCGCTGTTTCTGGTCACCGGCCTCGGCGGATCGCGCGGCTACTGGAGCAACCTGCTCCCGCAGCTGGCGGAAAAGTTTACGGTGGTCACGCACGACCATATGGGAACAGGCGAAACGCGCAGCCGGCGCACCACGCATCGCGTCGAAGCGCTCGCCGCCGACGTCACGGCGCTGATGGATGATCTCGGTATCGCCAAGACCCACCTCGTCGGACACTCGACCGGCGCCGCCGTCGGACAGATCATGGGGCAGGACTGTCCGGAGCGGCTGGACAAGCTTGTCCTCTACGCCGGCTGGGCCGGCCCCGACCCGTTCTTCGATCTTTGCTTCGTCACCCGAAAAATACTGCTGACGAGCAGCGGTATTGAGGCCTACCACCAGGGCTCGCCGCTCTTCCTCTACCCGCCGCGCTGGATTTCCGAGGACGGCGACCGCCTGAAACGTCTGATCGCGATGTTCATCGCGACCTCGCCTCCGGCCGCAGTCATGGCGGCGCGCGTCGACATGCTGCTTGCCTTCGACCGCCGCGCGCGGATGGGCGAGATCGCGGTGCCGACGCTGGTGCTCTGCGCCGAGGACGACTTTTTGACGCCGATGCATTGTTCCGAAGAGCTTGCCGCCGGCATTGCGGGCGCGCGCTTGGCGAGGCTGACCTACGGCGGCCACGCGGCATCGCAGACCAATGCCGCCGATTTCCTCGCGGCGTTGAATTCGTTTCTATAGGAACGGTTTTGGCCCTGACTTGTGCCCGCGGCGTCAGACCAAGCGATGCGCGCATCAGCAAGGTAGCGGCCGTTCGGCAGGTTCGTTGACCTGCCGAACGGCTCAACCGCAAACGGGGCCTTGGGGGGATCAGTTTTGCGGCCGGCGGACAGAGCCATCATCGCGGCCGCTAGCCAACACACAGAATTGTGTGATGGCAAACCCTGATTGATGTGGCGCCACACCAATACCTGACCGTGAGACGGCGCTGCTCAAATGAAAACAAGACTCTAGCGGAGTCTCGCACCGTCGGTTCGAGCGGCCCGGCTCACAGTCTAAAATATTATTTATCCTCGTCGGCGAGGCTCTTCAACCGGTACAGCGCGGCCATCGCCTCGCGCGGACTCAAGACATCGGGGTCGATCGCGGCAAGGGCGTCACGCAGCGTGTCGCATGCGTCATCCGGCGGCGGTGGCGCGCTGGCGGCGGCCGCGGCGAACAGCGGTAGGTCGGCGATGAGGCGGGCGATCGGCGCCCCGCGGTCGCCGGCTTCGAGTTCGGCGAGCAGCGCCTTGGCGCGCTTGACCACCGCCGCCGGCAGACCGGCGAGTTTCGCCACCTGGATCCCATAGGACCGGTCGGCGGCGCCCGGCACGACCTCATGCAGGAACACCACGTCGCCATGCCAGTCGGCGACGCGGGAGGTGAGATTGACCAGCCGGTCGAGTCGCTTCGAGAGCTGCGTCAATTCGTGGAAATGGGTGGCGAAGATCGCCCGCGAGCGGTTCTTCTCGTGCAGGTGCTCGATCACCGCCCAGGCGATGGACAACCCGTCGAAGGTCGCGGTGCCGCGGCCGATCTCGTCGAGGATCACCAGCGACGCCGGCGTCGCCTGGTTGAGGATCGCCGCCGTCTCGACCATCTCGACCATGAACGTGGATCGCCCCCGCGCCAGATCGTCCGCCGCGCCGACGCGGGAGAACAGCCGGTCGACGATGCCGATCGTGGCCTTGCTGGCGGGCACGTAGGAGCCCATCTGCGCCAACACAGCGATCAGTGCGTTCTGCCGGAGAAAGGTCGACTTGCCGGCCATGTTGGGGCCGGTGACGACGGCGATCTGCCCGCCGCCTGCCCCCATGCCGGTCTTCGCCGACAGATCGCAATGATTGGCGACAAACGGTTCGCCGAGCACCCGCAACGCATCTTCCACCACCGGGTGGCGGCCGCCCTCGATGGCGAAGACGCCGGAAGTTTCGATTTCGGGCCGCGTCCATTCGCGGCTGGCGGCGATCTCGGCAAGGGCGGCGGCCACGTCGATTTTGGCGAGCGCCTCCGCAGCCGCCGATATCGTCTCGGCATTCGCCATGATGGCGGCCGCGAGCTCGTCGAACAGGGCGTTCTCCCGCGCCAGCGCGCCCTCCCCGGCCGAAGCGATTTTGGCTTCCAGAGTCGCGAGTTCGGCGGTGGAAAAGCGCATCGCGTCCATCATCGTCTGGCGATGGATGAAGGTGGCGTTGAGCGGCGCCTCGACAAAACGCTCGCCGAGGGCCTGCGGCACCTCGACGAAATAGCCGAGCATGTTGTTGTGCTTGACCTTGAGCCGTTTGGTATCGGCCTGCTCGCAATAGCGCGTCTGTAGCGCGGCGATGACCAGCCGGCTCTCGTCGCGCAACGCCAGCATTTCGTCGAGCGCGGCGTCGCGGCCGGCACGGACGAAACCGCCGTCCCGGCGCTGCAGCGGCAGGGAATCGCCAAGCGTTTCCGCAAGGCTGACGGACAAAGCCGCATCCGTGGCCGCCGCTTTTTTGCGGGCGGCAACGAGAAGCGTCGGCGGCGGCGCTTGCGGAAAGCCATCGTCGTGGAGCAGCGCGGCGAGCGCGCGCGCCGCCTCCAAACCGTCCCGCAGGGATGCAAGATCACGCGGCCCGGCGCGGTTGAGCCCGACGCGCGACAGCGCACGCGCGAGATCGGGCACGCTTTTCAGCAGGCGCCGGATATCGGCGCGCAGCGCGCGGTTCTCAACGAAGAAGCTGACCGCGTCGAGTCGCGCCTCGATGGCTGCGCGGTCTGTCAGCGGGTTCGACAGATGCGCGGCAAGCAGACGGTTGCCGGCGGGCGTCACGCAGCGGTCGATCGCGGCGAGCAGCGAGCCTTCGCGGGTGCCGGCGAGCGTGCGCGTCAGCTCGAGATTGGCGCGCGTCGCGGCATCCACCTCCATGTGGCTCGCCCGGCTCGTCCGGCGCGGCGGATGCAGGTTCGGCTTGGCGCCGCATTGCGTGCGATCGAGATAGAGAATCGCGGTGGCCGCGGCCGCGATCTCGGCTGAAGTCAGCTGGCCCAGGCCCTCCAGCGTGGCGAGGCCAAAAAAATCCAGCAGCCGGCGTTCGGCGGAGCCCGGCTCGCGCCCGAGTTTCGTGACCGGCGCCTTGCATTCCGCGAGCACGCGGGCGACATCGGGTAGCGCGGCGATGGTTTCGGGGACCACGATTTCGCGCGGGTCTATACGGCCGAGTTCACCGCCGAGGTTGAGCAAAGGCGTGTCGCCGACCTCGAAGGCGCCTGTGGAAATATCCACCGCGGCGAAGCCAAACAGCCAGGGACCGTCGGCACTCTTCACCCGCGACAGCGCGAGCAGCCAGTTGGCGCGATCCGGCGCAAGCAGGCGGTCTTCCGTCAGCGTGCCCGGCGTCACCAGCCGCACCACGGCGCGCTCGACCACCGATTTGCCGCCGCGCTTCCGCGCTTCCGCCGGGTCCTCGATCTGCTCGCAGATGGCGACGCGGTTGCCCTGCTCGATCAGCCGATGCAGGTATTCGTCGGAGCGGTCGACCGGCACGCCGCACATCGGAATGTCCGCGCCCTCGTGCTTGCCGCGTTTGGTCAGCACGATGCCGAGCGCCTTGGCCGCGATCTCCGCGTCACCGAAGAACAGTTCGTAGAAATCGCCCATGCGGTAGAACAGCAGCGCATCGGGATGCGAGGCCTTGATACCGAGGTATTGCACCATCATCGGCGAGGGCTTTGTCGCGACGTCGGGGACGACGGCATCCTGGTTGAACGGCGCCTGATCGCGGTCGGTTTTACGCATGGATACCGAGCGCCGTCATTCCAGGACGCGCCAATGGCGCGAACCCGGAACCGGTGCGCACCGACATTGCTGCTGTCCACCTGTAACATTCGCGGTAGCGGCACACCGGTTCCGGGTTCGGCTTCGCCGCCCCGGAATGACGTAGCAGATCGTAGTGGCGCATCACACCGTGACCTGGGCGCCGAGCTCGACCACCCGGTCGGATGGAATCGAAAAGAAGTCCGTGGCATTCGCCGCCTGCTTCGACAGGGCGACGAAAAGATTGTCCTGCCACAGAGGCATCCCCGACGTTGGCGACGTCTTGATGGTGCGCCGGCCGAGGAAGAACGAGGTCGTCATGATGTCGAACTTCAGACCGGTCTTGCGCAGCGAGGCGAGCGCTGCGGGCACGCGCGGACTTTCCATGTAGCCGTAATGCAGCACCACTTTGGTGAAATCGTCGGAAAGCTTTTCGATCTCGTAGCGTTTCGACGCCGGCACCCGCGGGGTACCCTCGGTCTTCACCGACATGATCAGCACGCGCTCGTGCAGCACCTTGTTGTGCTTCAAATTGTGCATCAGCGAGGACGGCGCGGTGTCGGCGTGATTGGTCAGAAAAATGGCCGTGCCCGAAACGCGCGTCGGCTTGGACTTCTCCAGCATCTTGATGAGTTCGAGCGTCGGGATCGAATCGCGCTGCGTCTTGCGCACCAGCAGCATGTTGCCGCGCACCCAGGTCCACATGATGACCATCGAACAGAGCGCGAGCAGCAGCGGCACCCAGCCGCCTTCCACCACCTTGACCAGGTTGGCCGCGAGGAAGGCGAGATCGACTACCAGGAACATGGAGATGAAGGCGAGTGCGCCCCACAGAGGCCATTTCCACATCTTCCACACCACCACGAAGGCGAGTGCGGTGGTCACCACCATCGTGCCGGTCACGGCGATGCCGTAGGCATTCGCCAGATTGCTGGAGTTCTTGAACAGCAGCACCAGCGCGAGCACCCCGATCAGCAGCATGCGGTTGACGCGGGGAATGAAGATCTGCCCCTCCTGCATCTCCGACGTATGCAGGACCAGCATGCGCGGCAGCAACCCGAGCTGAATCGCCTGACGCGCGATGGAGAAGGCGCCGGTGATGACGGCCTGGCTGGCAATGACGGTGGCGACGGTCGAGAGCAGGACGAGCGGCAGCAGCGCCCAGCCGGGTGCGAGCAGAAAGAACGGGTTTTCCACGGTCTTGGGATCGGCCAGCACCATCGCGCCCTGGCCAAGATAATTCAGCAGCAGGCACGGCAGCACGAAAGCGAGCCAGGCGATCTGGATCGGGAAGCGGCCGAAGTGGCCCATGTCAGCATAAAGCGCTTCGGCGCCGGTGACGGACAGGAATACCGAGCCCAGCACGATGAAGCCGAGAAAGCCATGGCCGAAGAGAAAACACAGCCCGTTCAACGGATTGAACGCGGCAAAGATTCGCGGCGCGTCGCCGATGTGGATGATGCCGAGAAGGCCGATGACGACGAAGAACACCACCATGATCGGCCCGAAGAAGGTGGCCACGCGTGCCGTGCCGCTCTGCTGCACGAAGAACAGGGTGACCAGGATCAGCACGGTGATCGGCAGGACGTAGGGATCGAACACGGGCGTAATGAGGTCGAGGCCTTCCAGCGCCGACAGCACCGAGATCGCCGGGGTGATGATCGCATCGCCGGAAAACAACGCGGCACCGGCGACGCCGAGAAAGAACACCGCCGCGGACCGACGCCCGAGCGCGGTGATCGCCAAGGCCATCAGAGACAAGGTGCCCCCTTCGCCCTTGTTGTCCGCACGCATCAGGAACAGCACGTATTTCGCGGTGACGGTGAAGAACAGCGCCCAGACAAGCAGCGAGACCGTGCCAATCACCGTGCTGTCGTGGAGCCCGACGGCCTTGGAATGGGCGAGCGATTCGCGCAGGGCGTAAAGCGGGCTGGTGCCGATATCGCCGTAGACCACGCCGATCGAACCAACCGCCATGGCCGCTAGCGAGGCCTTGTGCGGATGCTGCATGTCGGCCGCCGGCGCGTGAGTCTTTTCTGCCGCCGATCCGGGGACAGGGTCCACCGGGATCGGAGCAGCCTCGCCCGCGATGTCTTGCGACATATTCATTCCTTCAGACGAGGCTTGGGCAGCGCCCCGACCTCTCGTTTCCAAAGCCGGTATATCGAATTGGTAGGATGAGGAGAAGGGCCACGGTGCGGCATGATTCGACAACTTGCCCAAACGGAATGCGCCACGCGCCGCCGCCGGATCCCCAATGGAAACGCCAGATCGCTCAAGAATCTGCCTGCGCTATGCGACGAATAAGGCAAAATGTGCCTCCTTTTTGTCCACATTGCCGGCCAACGCCGCGAAGAGTGCTATCTTTGCAACTAAAAGGCATTAGTGATTTCAAGATCTTGCTTCGAATGACGAATTTCTGTTTCCTAAGGCTTCATTCCTGGGGGGATTAGTTCGTGGCAACTCGACGTCTTTTTAAATCCGTTCTTCTGTCGTGTTCAGCGGCCTTTGCTCTTTCTGCCGCTCTGTCGACCGCTCACGCCGCCGATCTGGCACCGACGCCGGTTGCGCCTGTCGCCCCTGCGCTTCCGACCTTCAGCCTGTTCGACGGCATTGAATACCACGCGCAGTTCGAAGGCGGCATTCTCGGCAATGCCTCGAACTCCGCCAACGGACAGAACATCGGTCACCTCTACACCGATCGGTCCAACACGCCGCAGATCAACCAGGCGCTGCTCACCGTCGCCAAAAACATCGACCCGAAGGCCACGGGCTACGCCTTCGGCTTCACGGCGCAGGCTTTGTTCGGCTCGGACGAGCGCTACAACCACTTCCTCGGCTTCGCCGACAGCAACATCACCGGCCGCAACCAGTTCGGTCTGGTGCAGGGTTACGGCGCTGCGCATCTGCCCTGGTTCACCGAAGGCGGCGTCGACCTGAAGGTCGGTCTCTACAGCTCGCCGCAGGGCTACGAGACGCTCGATCCGAGCACCAACCCGTTCTACTCGCACTCCTACACCTACAACTACGCGGTGACCTTCAACCACACCGGCATTCTCTCGACGACCCACGTCAACAACACGCTCGACATCTGGCTCGGCGTCGACACCGGCAACCAGACGACTTTCGGCGGTGGCGATCCCAACCGTCAGATCGCCGGCTTCGTCGGCTTCGGTTTGAACCACCTGTTCGAGGACAAGCTGACCGTTTTGGCGCTGTCGCACATCGGCCCGGAGCAGTCGCTGCTGGTCGACCCGAACGCCAAGAGCGATCTGCGCTACTACAACGACGTCGTGCTGACCTATAAGATCAACGACGATTGGACCTCGGTCACCGAGCTGAACTACACCAAGGACGAGTTCGGCAACGCGCCGGGCGGCTTCTCGACGACGGGCATCCCGCTGCCGACCGGCTCCGCGTCCTACTACGCCATCGCGCAGTATTTCGGCTATGCGCTGAACAAGGAAGTCACCCTGAACGCTCGCGGCGAAGTGGCGCGTGACGACAAGGGCTTCTTTGTCGCCAACTTCCCGGACAACCTCGGCCTCGTCCGCGGCGAAAAGGGCCTGCCCGTCGCCAACCCGACCCTGCTCCCGGGCCCGACCACCTATGGGGCGATCACCCTCGGCCTGACCTACAAGCCGAGCAACCTGCCGAAGGGCTTCGCCCTCGTCATGGTGCGTCCGGAAATCCGCTACGATCGGGCGCTGAGCAACAACTCGCCGTTCATCGTCAACTCGAACACCGGCGCCGCGCACAAGGATCAGTTCACCTTCGGTGGCGACGTCACCATCGGATTCTGATCCAACCAATCTTGCGAAGACGAAAGGCCGGCGCGCAAGCGACCGGCCTTTTTGTTTGCCGGCGCCTCCGCGTTTGCGAGCGCAGCGACGCAAACCGGACGCACGGGCCCGGGGCTCGACCTGCGAAGGCCGCCCGGGCCGGTCGGCGTGTTGACCCCGCAAAGCGATGATGGTTGTCGATGCCCTGCGGTGGGCCAGAACGGCGCTGCGATTCGCCGAGGACATCGTCATGCTGCAGGTTCTTCTCCCCGCGTTCCTCGCCGTTGCCGCGGGCGTCAGCATCGTGATCCAGCAGGCCTTGAACGCCAATCTGCGGGCCGCGCTCAACTCGGCCGCGTGGGCCGGCTTCATGAGCTATGCCGTCGGCGTCGCCTGCATGGTGACGGTCGTCATGGCTTTGCGCGATCCCCTCCCCTCCGCCGCCGTGGCCCGGACGATCCCCTGGTGGGGATGGAGCGGCGGGATGTTCGGCGCGATCTTCGTCGGCCTCGCGATCTATCTCGTGCCGCAACTCGGCGCCGCGACATTCCTCGCGTTTCTCGTGTCGGGGCAGATGCTCGCGTCGGTGACCTTCGATCACTTCGGTTGGCTCGGCCTCGCGCAGCGGCCCGTCGACCTGGCGCGTCTCGCCGGCGTCGCCCTCCTCATCGGCGGCGTGGTGCTCATCCGTCGCTAGAGCATCGCCAGCGGGCGCCGGCGGCGATCCGCAACAGGACGGCCGCCCCGCGACGTGATGTCCGATCCGCAGCTTGGCGCTGCTCTCGACTCGCGCCCGCGCTTGGGTGACACTCACGGGACGCCGGCACCCCTGGCATAGCGATTGCTCGTGGACTGCCTTCTGAAACAGCAGGTTTTACAAAGCGCATGACGCAGGACGTCCAACTCAGCATTCGCGGCATGCGCAAAAGTTTCGAGCGCAAGAAGGTCATCACGCCGGTTCTCGCCGACATCAGCTTCGACATCTACGAGCGCGATTTCGTCAGCGTCATCGGGCCGAGCGGCTGCGGCAAGACCACCGTGTTCAACATCATCGCCGGCCTTCTCGAGTCCGATGCCGGCACCATGGTCTACCGCGGCGAGACGGTCAGCAGCCTGCGCGGGCGCATCGGCTACATGATGCAGAAGGACCTGCTGTTCCCCTGGCGCACCGTGCTGCAGAACGTGCTGCTCGGCCTCCAGGTGCGCGGCACCCCGCTAAAGGCCGCGGAAGACACAGCCCGGGAGTATCTCGCCCGTTTCGGCCTCACCGGCTTCGAGAACGCCTTTCCCGCGACGCTGTCCGGCGGCATGCGCCAGCGCGTGGCGCTGATCCGCACGCTGATCATGGACCCCGACATTCTCCTCCTCGACGAGCCGTTTTCCGCGCTGGACTACCAGACAAGGCTCTACCTCGAGGGCGTGCTGCTCGACGCGGTGGCTTTGTTCAACAAGACGGTGATTCTCATCACGCATGACATCGACGAGGCGGTGGCGCTGTCGAAACGCGTGGTCGTGCTCTCCGGCCGCCCGACCTCCGTGAAGGCCGAGCACGTCATCGAGATCGACCGGCGAACCCCGATCGACGCGCGCAGCGATCCGCGTTTTTCCGACTATTTTCATACGCTCTGCGGCGAACTCGACATCCAGACCCGGAGGGATGCCGCGTGAGCATCGCCGTCACGACGAAAGCCACGCGCAAAGAGGCTGCGGCGGGCGCCATCCGCAAGCCGCGCCGCGCCAACCTGTTCGACACCGCGCTCGGCCGCGCGGCGCTGCAGATCCTCGCCGTCGTCGCCGTGCTCGGCGCCTGGCAGATCGGCGCCAGCCAGGGCTGGATCTCCGCCTTCCTCGTCGGCGCGCCGCTCGGCATCGGCGCCGATTTTTTCTCCGGCATGGCCGATGGGTCGCTGCCCTACGACACCTGGATCACCTTGTATGAGGCGATTCTGGGCTTCGTCATCGGCACCATCCTCGGCTCCGCCGTGGGCCTCAGCCTGTGGTATTCCGTGTTCCTCGCGCGCCTCACCGAGCCCTTCATCGTCGCGCTGAACAGCGTGCCGAAAATCGCGCTGGCGCCGATCGTCATCCTCTGGTTCGGCACCGGCCTCGTCTCAAAAGTGGCGCTGGCGGTGTCGATGACCGCGCTCGTCGCGCTCATCGCCGCCTATCAGGGCGCCAAGGACGCCGACCGCGACCTGCAGAGCCTGATGGTCTCGATGGGCGCCAACAAGCGGCAGGTGTTCTTCGGCGTGGTGGTGCCCTCGACGGTGCCGGTGATCATCTCGACCTTCCGCATCAACATCGGCTTCGGCCTCGTCGGCGCGGTGGTCGGCGAATTCATGTCCTCCAAGCGCGGCCTCGGCCACATGATCTACGAGGCCTCCGGCCTCTACGATCTCAACACCGTGTGGATGGGCCTGTTCATGCTGATGGCGCTGGGCTTCGTGCTCTACCACCTCATCGACATGGTCGAGCGCCGCCTGCTGCCGTGGAAGCTCGACAGCGGCCGCCAGCAGATCCAGATCTGATCTTTCCCTAGGCTCCACGCCCTTCGCTTCAAAGGACCACCCCTTGTTTGCTTCCAAACGTTCCGCCTTCTTCGCCTCGGCGACGGCTCTTGCCCTCCTCGCTGCGCCGCTCGGTCAGGCGCAAGCCGCGACCAAAGTGGTGATCACCCAGGCCTTCCAGTCGGTGTTGTACCTGCCCTTCTACATCGCCATGGACAAAGGCTTCTTCGCCAAGCAGGGCCTCGAGGTCGACAAGGAGACCGCGGGCACGCCGCCGGCCGCGCTGTCGGCCGTCATCTCCGGCAGTGCCGATTTCTCGATCCACGGCCCGGAATGGACGGCGATCGCCGCCTCCAAAGGCGCGAAAGTCGACATCATCGCCGCCATCGTCGGCGGCGCCGCGGTGTGGATCGCTGCCACGCCGGACTTCGACTTCAAGGACGTGCAGAGTTTCAAGGGCCAAAAGATCGTCACCGGCATGATGCCGACGACCAGCACCTCGCTGTTCCTCAACCTGCTGAAGCAGAAGGGGATGGACGGCAAGACCGAGGTCGACCAGATCCCCGTGCCGATCGGCACCGAGCCCGGCCCCTTCCTCGCCGGACAGGCCAAGGTCGCGGTGATGTACGAACCCGGCCTCGACCAGGTCGTCGCCAAGGGCATGAAGGTGGTCTTCGGCTTCCCGAAAGCCTTCGGTCCCTACGCCTTCTCCTCGCTGACCGCGCGCGCCGACGCCGATCCGGTGAAGGCGCAGGGTGTCGTCAACGGGCTGCAGGAGGCGCTGACATTCATCCAGGCCAATCCCGCCGAAGCCATCAAGATCGCGCAGCAGGAATTTCCGAAACTCGAGCCCAGCGTCGTCGAGGCGGCGGTGAAGCGGATGATCGCGGAAAAGGTCTACCCCGCAACCGTCGAGACCACGCCGGACGCGCTGATCACCGCGATGAACACCCAGATCGGCCTCGGCAACCTAAAGGCGCAGCCGGTCTATGCCGACTTCGTGGTGCAGACCTACGCCAAGAAGGCGATCGGCAAGTAACGCAAGACGCCGTCCGGCGACACAGGCGAGGGCCGCGGTCGACGGACGGCGACACAGACGGAGCCCGAGATCAGCGGACGGCGACACAGGTTTGGCCCGTGTCGCCGTCGGATGACACGGGGTTTCATTGCCGCGAGACTTCCTCGGCAAATAAGAGAGCCGCGATATCATCCCGGGGCGCGTCCGTCACGACGCCAGGATCTACAGCTTCAGTCTACCGCCGACCTGATCGTCGCCGGGTGATCGACGGGAGATGGTTCTGACCTACGCGGAGTTCGCGCCCATCTTATATGAACGCCTTGCAAACTCGAAAAGCGCGAACCTAGCTATACTGTTCTAAAGGCTTGTAGGCCCACACAGAAATTGCTTATAATGTATAGAGATTCGCAAAACTAAATCTTATTAGCGCGATAGCGCATTTAGCGGACGTTCACCATGGCTCCAGAGCCAGAAATCGATCTTCGGCCAAAAGGACGCTGGCCTGTAAGTGCTATCGTCTTTATAGGGAAGGCGTGGCGTCTTCTTTCCGGCGCGACATCGACAATCGTCAAAGTATTCTTTGGATTTGCCTTATTTATCATGGGCCTTTTCTTCTTGGCGAACATTGCCGTTTCGACGCCGCGCGTTGGCGCCTATCGCACGCTTCATCCATCTTTAGCAATTTGCCAGGCCGGACTTGATCAGGGGTGGACGATCCTTTCCGAGACTGATCCGGCGCGTGCAAAAACTGAAACGACAGACGACAATGGCTGTGTTGACCCGAGCAACGATGAAGACGATGCTATTGCGAAGGATCCCGCTTGGGCAACACGGTTTAGATGTGCGCTTCAACACCATGTGGTGTCCTCTTCAACGTCAGCACATACTTTAGATTATTATCTCGGCTTCCTTGAATTCAATGAAAATGGCGATCCCTATCCTCTCATCGAGACCGATGATCGCGGTAACGATCGTCCGCCTGTGCCGGATATTCTCAACCTTGAACATCAGGCCGGCCCGACTCCCATCATCACCCAACTCGATGCGCTCAGAAACCATCTATCGCAGGGCTCTAATTATGTGATCGTGTTCATTCATGGGTGGCAGCACAATGCTGACATCGGCGACAACAACGTTGCCGATGTCCGCCACTACGCAGCCCACGTCGCGCGCTTTCTAAAAAGACGATGCGAAACAGAGCAACTTTACTGCGACACGAAAGTGACCGCGATCTATGTCGGCTGGCGAGGCGCGCGAGTGGATGAGACCGCGATGCGGAGGCGGCTCGGACGAGATCTCGGCACCACCTTCGGGACTTTGGCGGCCATTACAACTCTGTTTGATCGAAAACCGGTGAGCGAGCAGGTGGCGCCTGGCGCCATATCGGCCCTACGGGCTATTGAGCGGACCCTCTGGCCGACGCAGCCCAACGGCGCACCGAGCCCCAATTTTAAGACGAACAAGATGATCGTCTTCGGGCACAGTCTCGGCGGCAACATGCTCGCGACAGGTCTGCAGGATGACCTCGTCAAAATGGTTCATGAACATCGGAGCGGGACGCATGTTCCACCGGTCCTCGGCAACCTCGTCGTTCTCGTCAATCCGGCGACAGAAGCGGCGAAATGGACGGCGCTTCAACGCGTGGTCTGGGACCGCATCCCGTTCCATGTCGACGAAGTCACGTCGATGGACGATGTCGTGAGCGGCCACACGTTTTTTACGGCAGACCAGAAGCCGATCGTCGTCTCGGTGACATCTGCGCTTTCTTTTCCGCCCGCTGACTTGCGCAAAAGCGACTGTGTCTGGTTGGCCTGGAAGGCCAAGAGTTCTGACAAACAAGAATTTTACAAAAAGATCGGCAAGGGCGACGACGCGCCTGATTATGACTGGGCGACACAGGAGCTTTTTCCGACGTTCAAATTCGATTTCCGGCCGCTGTCCTTGATGTTTGAACGCTGGGAGGCGGCAATGCAAAATCAGCCCCATGCGCCGGGCCAGAGTTGCGACCTATGGCACGATCCGACACCTTGGGAATGGGTTAAGTCTCGTCCCGCGCATTGGCTTTCTCTCGGCTTTGCCACATTCCCCTTCCAGAACACAAATCAGGAAATGTCGCACACGATCGGTCATTTGGATCCGCCGCGCCCAGCCGATGGTTTCCCGACGGACTTTGCTTATTCCTCGGCGGCCCCGTTCGGCACGACCCACGAACTGTTTGGTCTCTCCGACCGAGGTAAGGAAATGCATCATCCTTACGCGACGCTTGCCGATGCCGCGATCGAATGCGAGCCGGCAAATCGCTGGCTGATCCGTGCTCGAAAGGCGGAGCAAGTCAAACCGAATGGGACGTTCTGGGACAGCCAGACCCTCAAGCCGTCCGAGCCGAACGCGGTCGGCGAAGGGGCGGCAGCGGCGGAGTTTCGCCACGGCGCGCGATTGTCGGGGGCGGCAGCCATCACGCGGGCCAACGATCCCTTTTGGAACATGCGAGCCTACGACACCGCCTTGGCCCGCCACGACGGCTACCGGCTCAGCTCGTTCATCTGTGCGATGAATCAGCTTGTCATGGACGACATCACAGGGGCACCGCCCACGCTTCCCAGTAGTGAGGAGCAGACCGGCTCGCTGCCGACGCAGCCATAGGCGGCAGCCCGGTTCAAGCCGAAGCCGACGACTTGGCGCAGGTGCAGTTACAGCGTCAGGCCGCCGCCGACCTGCAGCGTTTCGCCGGTGATCCAGGCGCCATCTTCCGACGCCACGAACGCCACCGCCGCCGCGATATCCGCCGGCACGCCGAGCCGGCCGAGCGGCGTACGCCCGATGAACTGATCCTTGGTCGGCTGGTCCATGCCGCTCGTACCTTCGGTTGATGTCAAACCCGGCGCAATGCCCACCACGCGGATGTTGCGTGGCCCGAGTTCCACCGCCAGACCGCGCGTCAGCACATCCACCGCGCCCTTGGTCGAGGAATAGACCTGCGCCTGGACCATCGGCGTTTTGGCGACGCCCGAGCTAATGTTGACGACCACCCCGCCCTCTTTCGGAAACACCCGCGCCGCCGCCTGCGTCGCCAGGATCAGCCCTTTGACATTCAAGTTGTAGTGCTTGTCGATGAGCTCCGGCGTCGCGCTGTCGAGGCCGCCGAAAATGTAGAGCCCGGCGTTGTTGACGAGGATGTCGACCGTCCCGAAAGCGTCAAGGGTCTTGTCGAACAGCGCCTGGATCTGCGCCGGGTCGGCAATGTCCGCCCGCACCGCGACCGCTTCGCCGCCGGCCGCCTTGATCTTGGCGACGAGCGCCTCGGCCTCCGCGACGCTGCGCGAATAGTTGACGACCACCTTCGCGCCGTCCGCCGCCAGCCGTTCGGCGATTCCCGCGCCGATGCCTTTCGAAGCCCCAGTGACCACCGCGACCTTGTTGCTGAGCTTACCCATGATGCACTCCCATTAATATGATGATTGTCATATGAAGGGTCGGGGGCGGCAAACAAGAGGTCGGTGCCTGTATTTTTTGAAGCTGACGAGGTCTGGAATGGGCTCTTTCAAGACGGGGCGTGGCTTGCCACGCAGCGGAACACGCCTTCACTTCAGAAGTCCGGGGCCCGCGGAATGTCTGAAACGAAATCCTCGGCTTCCTGTTTGGCGAAGGCCAGCGACGAGATGTGCGGGCGCAGCAGCGGCTGGATCTCGCCCAGTTTCACGACGTGCTCTTTGCTGGGATCGAACGACTCGGTCACGTCGCGCATCTTGAACCGCTCGATCAAAAAATCGCGCCCACGCTGCGTCGCCTCGCCCTGAATGCTGATGGCCAAACCCGGCGTCGGCGCCGCCGAAGCTTTCGCGCCCATAGACCCGAAGGCGACGGTAAAGCTGTCGCCGAAGGCGCGATCGAGATCGAACCGCTCGAAGCGCGGCGCGAGAATATCGACGAGGGCGGCCTGATAGCGCTCCGTCGCCGCCATGAGCCGCTCCTTCGCCGCTTCGGCATTCTGTCGCGACTGCCGGACCGCCGCCTCCAGCGCGGCGAGATAGGTTTTTTTCGCTTCGAATGCGTCCGAGCCGGGACTGACCAAAGGCATGAGAACGTCGCCGTGCTCGAGCGGAAAGTTGCGCGGCAGCCACATGGCGGGGAGATCGTCGAGGGCTCCTTGCTCGATCTCCTGGGTTTCGAGCAATTCGTCGAACGCGGGGCCGATCGTCGTATCGACCGCCACGCCCCGCTGTTCCTCATCGGTCAGCGTCAAACCGAAGTTGTAGTGATAGGCTTGGTTGCCGATGGTCATGATGTCGTTCATGGCGCCGCGAAGATCGACCTTGTCCGCCAGCACCGTCAAGGCCGCCTTTTCCAGCTTGTCGCGCGGTCCGCTGTCTTGCGGACGACGCCGATCGAAGTCGTCCCGAATGCGCTGCCATTCCGCGGTCGAAATATTGGGGAGCCCAAGGTTCGCAGGATCGTGTCCGAAAGCACGATGCATCAGCTTCGTGAAGCCGTAGGACATGTCGTAGTTCGGCCAGCTGCGCGCCATGTTGGTGTAGAACGCGGCGTGTGCGACACGCTCCCAGACGCGCGAGAACGTCGGCCACTCCGTGGACTCCACCAATTGTTTGTAGGACGCATTATTCTGCTTGGCCATGCTCTGCGGCATTGCCGCAAGCGCGTCGCCATCCCGTGTGCGCGTGAGGATGCGGATGAAGCCCGTCGTCAGCATCGCCCGCAGCAGACTATTCTCGTTGTAGAGGGCTTTCCGGGCAACGGGATGATTGACGAGATAGCCGTCGTTGAAATAGATGCCGCCGCCGAAGAACAGGTTTTTGGCGATGATCCGGTTGAAGAAGTCGGCGCTCGCATAGTCGTTCGAGTACCGCATCATCACGTCGTCGAGCAGCCCGGTGTAGGTGCGCTGCTCGAGATATTTTGGGTTGTCCTGAGCGGCCGTCGGTGTCGCTTCGCCGCCGCCCGCATGTCTAACGCTGGCCGGCGCGTCGCCCATGCGGCTTAAAAACTCCGGCCCGGAACGCAGAACGACTCGAACATCTCGCGGATGATGATCAGAAGCACCGGCCCGCAGGGCACGCCCATGATCGAGGCTCCCGGCAGGAGATCCAGCAGCAAAACCGCGATCTCCACATGCGTCCGCATCGGGCGCTCCCGCAGGAGCTTGTGATACAGCTCCGTGCCGCAGATATGTTCGCGGATCCTCGGCAAAATACGGATGAAAATCGTGCGCCCGGAGTCGACCCGCCCCTCGGCATCGTCTTCGTCGAGGCCGAAGGTTTCCGGCGGCAGCAGAGCGTAAAGCTCATCCGTCGACAGGTGCTCCCATCGATCCATATGGCTTTTAATCGAGTCGTCCATATCCGAACCTGCCAATGCGTCGGCGAAATCCAGCTTGTCGCAATCGATAGCATAGGCCGCTTTCAAAAGTCGAGTGCTCTCTGTAACAATTGCGCGCTTCACGCGAGCCCTGGCGATGCATGAGGTCTATGCGGCGTATCTCGAACACCCGATCGGCGTCGTGCCGATCGATCTGCAGACCTGGCGGGGCACGACGCTCGTGCCGACGGCCGTTCGTGCGGCACAGCGGCTCGTTGCCGGCGCCAAGGGCACCGTGGCGCCCGACGGTGCTGCCCTCGCGGTCCTGGAGGACGGTCGGATCGTTGCGCTGTTTTGCGTACCCAACGACGACATCCAGGTTTTCGCCGCTCCAACCGGCGCGGTCGGCTTTGTCGCCACGATGTCGGAAGGCTTTTTGACCAGCTTGTTTTCGGTGCTCGCTGGCCTTTGGACGCAGCCGGGCGTGATGGCCGGCATCGGCCACGTCGCGCCGCTGGCGAAGCCAACCGCCTTCCCCGACCTCGCGCCAGGCCTCGAACACCTTGCCTGGAGCCTTCAGACACAGCGCGAGAGCCGCAACGACAGACGACCCGAGAGCCTGGAGCGGGCCGATTGGCTCCGGCTCGCGCGCTGTGCCACGCGGGAGATCACCGGGCCCATTCTCAACGATCGCCTCGCCGCGATGGATCGGACGCGCCGAGCGCTTTTCGAGGCGAGTTTTCTGGCGGCCGTGAACTTCACCTGGCTGCACGAGCTCGCGCATATCCTGCGCGGTCATCTCGATACGACGGTCTTCAGACAGCGTCGTCTCGATATGGCGGAAACCACGCCTGCCGTCGAACCGGCGATGCCGGCCGCCGCGCCTGCCGCACCAGACGTGTCGACGGCGACCCTGTCGGCCTTCCACTACGGGGCCGAAGTCGAGGCCGACGCCTGGGCGGCGCGCCGCCTTGCGGCACAACGCGAACACGGCGGCGACGGCGACAGGATCTGCGCCCGCCTCATCGGCATCACCGCCGTCTTTATTCTGCTGCACGGCAAGAACGTGCTGCTGGACCAGCCCGACCACGCCCTAAAACACCCCCCGATCTGGTATCGCGCCATTCTGACGATGCGCAACGCCGCCCCGCCCTCGCAGTTCGAGCGCATCCTCGGCGAGCTCCAGGCCATCGCCGACGTGCACCCGCTGTTTGGCGAATGGCTCGACCCCATCGCGCGCGGCGACGGCTTTCGCGCTACAGCGACGCTGGAGGCGAAAGTGGTGGCGGAGTTCGAGCCATGGATCGCGGAACTGGCCGGCCTGCGGCAGAGCTTCGCTTGCGCCCAGGATCGCTGACCGATCTCCTGCTGCGCCATCTCGGCGAGCAGAACGACATCCTCTTCCAAATCCGAGAGGCCGAAACGCCGGCTGAGTACCTACGCATCCGTGATATGATCGGCCGAACCATGGGCGCAATCAGTGCCGACGCGCTCCGCCCGATCTTCGCCGAACACCCCGACTTGAAGCCGGATTATTTGCGGTGAGAAGAGCGGGCGGCGGCACCGGGCACCCCTTCTCCCATGTATGGGAGAAGAGCCTGCCCCGAACTTGATCCGGGGTGGCCACGCGAAGCGAGGTCGGATGAGGGCGATGTCGGAAGAGTCCGCACCAGGACGGCGGCTCCCGCCTAGCGCCCTCATCCGACCTTCGCTCACGCGAAGGCCCCCTTCTCCCGCATCGGGAGAAGGAGCACGCCCGCCGCGCCGGCAGAGCGATCCTTGAACGCAACGGCCGACCCGAACCCGCCCTGCTTTTTCTGTCAATGATCGGCGACCGCCGAAGGCGGCGGGGCTTCGCCCCGTCATTGACAGAAAAAGCAGGGTGGGTTGTCCTGGTAGCCGTGGGTTTAAGGATGGGGGCTGCGCGGGCGGCGCGGCTGCGACAAGAGCAGGCATGCAGCACGCGACAGCGAAAGCCCTCACTGA
>NZ_LMUU01000097.1:0-1313 GCF_009765775.1 Beijerinckia sp. L45 | reverse complement strand
GTCATTGACAGAAAAAGCAGGGTGGGTTGTCCTGGTAGCCGTGGGTTTAAGGATGGGGCTGCGCGGGCGGCGCGGCTGCGACAGGAGCAGGCATGCAGCACGTGACAGCGAAAGCGCTGACTGCCCTCCTGCTGCGCCACGGTGCCGAACAGAACGACATCCTCCATCAAGTCCAGCGCGATGAATCGCACGAGGAATTTGTGCGGGTGCGGACCATGATCGGCAAGACGATGGGCGGCGCTTGACCTCGATGCGCTCTACCCGATCTTGGAGGAGCATCCGGACCTGAAGCCCGAGGGTTTGCGGTGAGGTACGTTCGGTGCGCGGCCGCACCCCTTCTCCCATTCATGGGAGAAGGTGGCCTCGCGCAGCGAGGTCGGATGAGGGCGATACAGAAAGAGTCTGCTACGAGGACGGCAGCTCCCGCCCAGCGCCCTCATCCGACCTTCGCTCACGCGAAGGCCACCTTCTCCCGCAAGCGGGAGAAGGAGAGCCCGCCGTGCCGGCAGAGAAATCCTTAAACCAACGGCCGACCCGAACCCGCCCTGCCAGCCGTGGGTTTAAGGATTGGGGTGCGCTAGCGCGCGTTCTCTCTAAAGCCGCAGAATTTCGCGATAAAGTGCCGTCTGGCGGACTAGACCCCGTAATAAATGTGGCCGACCTTGTCGCGCCATTTGAGGAAGACCTCCCTGAGATCATCCTTCTTGGCGCGCGTGCTCGGCATAGTGTGGACGAAGACATCGGCTGTTCCCAAGTCGAAGATGCCCCCCGAAATGTCCGGCTCTTTGAAGACAAGCAGAGGGCGACCGAGAGAAAAAAGAATGCCAGCTTCGAGATGATTCCAAGCGGTCGGCAGCCTAGTAAGACCGGAAACAAGCTTTGCAGCTTTGGTGTCGGGCTTCCACGTCCCCGCTGTCACCGTCAGCTGGTTGAACCCAAGGATCACGCCACCAGCGCAATGCCGGGCAATAACCAGCACTTCGCGAAGCGGCAGTTCCGCCGGATAATCAGAACGGCCAAGTGCGCGTGGCTCAAGATTGAGGGTATCGAGCATCGCGAGAATGATAGCGCGTTGCGCCTCCTGAGGCTTGCTGAGCGACGTCGGACAGGAGACAAAAACAGGGATTTTCATGATGACCCTCTTTCTCCAAAGCGCGTCGCGCAAATCGCGCCTTAAACGCAACGGCCGACCCGAACCCGCCCTGCTTTTGCTGTCAATGATCTGCGACCGCCGGAGGCGGCGGGGCGTCGCCCCGTCATTGACAGAAAAAGCAGGGTGGGTTGTCCTGGTAGCCGTGGGTTTAAGGATGGGG
>NZ_LMUU01000096.1:14445-74856 GCF_009765775.1 Beijerinckia sp. L45 | reverse complement strand
CGCCTCGACGTCGAATTCCGCATCCGGGACGAGGGGGCCGAGGACAAGCACCGCTGGCTCCAGGCGCTTGGCCGGGTGGTGTGCGACCCGGCGACCGGCAGACCGGTGCGCATCGTCGGCCTGAACCTCGACGTCACCGAGCGGAAGAGGATCGAACGGCGCCTCGAGCGGATGGCCCGCTACGATGGCCTCACCGGCCTCGCCAACCGGACGACGTTCCACGAGATGCTGCACGAGAAAGTCGGAGAACAAACCTCCGGTCAAAAGAGGTTCGCGATCCTGGCGCTCGATCTGAACCGCTTCAAATCCGTCAACGACACGCTCGGGCATCCGGTCGGCGACAAGGTGCTGCAGGAGGTCGCCGCACGGATGATGGGCGCCGTCCGACACGGCGACGTGGTCGCGCGCCTCGGCGGCGACGAGTTCGCCATCATCCAGGAAGCCGGCGGCGTCCATCAGGCGGAGGAACTGGCCAGGCGGCTGATCGCCGTCATAGCGGCGCCCATCTCGCTGAACGGGCGGTCGATCCGCGTCGGTGCGAGCATCGGCGTGGCGATGGCCCCCGACGACGGATCAACCGGGGATCGATTGTTCAGGGCCGCGGACCTCGCGCTGCTCCGCGCCAAACTGCGGGACGAGGACGCCTTCCAGTTCTTCGAGCCGGACATGGACGACGCTGCGCGGATGCGGACCGAACTCGAGCAGGACCTCGGACGAGCCTTGGAACGGCGTGAACTGGAACTCGCATACCAGCCGATCCTCGATGCGCGGACGCGGTCGGTGGTGAGCTTCGAGGCGCTCGTGCGCTGGCGCCATCCCGTGCACGGAATGGTGCCTCCCCAGTCGTTCATCCCGTTGGCGGAACAGACCCGCCTGATCCTGCCGATCGGGGAGTGGATCCTCCGGACGGCCTGCATCGCCGCTTCGCGTTGGCCCGGCATCGTGATCGCCGTCAACGTGTCGGCGGTCCAGTTCACCGACCCAAGCTTCCCGAAGATCGTCGCTTCGGCGCTCGCGACCTCCGGTCTTCAAGCCAAACGCCTGGAACTGGAGATAACGGAGACGGCGCTGCTCCAGGAGGAGCCTGCCGTCGCAAACTTCGACACGCTCAAAACGCTCGGCGTGAAGATCGCGCTGGACGACTTCGGAACCGGCTACTCGTCCCTGGACTATCTTAGGCGGATGCGGTTCGACCGCATCAAGCTCGACCGCTCGTTCGTCAGCGAGATCGGCGACCCGCGCTCGGCGTCGATCGTGCGCTCCGTCGTCGGCCTCGCGACCGCGATCGGCATGGCCATCACGGCCAAAGGCGTCGAGACCGGAGACCAGTACGCCTCGGGCCGCCTCACGGGATGCACGGAGGTCCAGGGATTCCTCTTCAGCAGACCTCTCACCGAGGTCCAAGCCGGCATCGTCGCGCAGCGACCGGCTTCGTTGGCCGGCGCCGATCCGCCATCCGCCTGCTCCGTCCGCTAGGGCCGTGAAGACGCGCAGCAAATCGCGCTGATATCCTTTTCGACAGGGCGCGCGGGATCGTGTTCGCGGACCTGCGGTCAGGACGCCGCGCGGAAGCCGACAGGTCCTTATACGCGTCCACTGGATCCCCTGCCCGCGCGATGATACCGCGCTCCTCGCAGGTCAAGCGTCCGAGACCTCGGTTCGATATCAGAAACTGAAATGCAGCGTCTTGCGCGCGAAGCTTTCGATATAGTCGACGAGATCGTCAGACGCTTTGGCAGCGCCCTCGCCATCCCCCTTAGACACGGCTTGGGCAACCCGCGCATGCAGCTTTGCGACCAGCGGCAGGTCCGCCGTCTGCTTGTAATGCTGATACCAGAAGCGGCGCGACAGGCCGTGCATCAGTCCCATCGAACGGGTAGCGAATTCGTTGTGGGATGCCAATGACAGCATGGTGTTGAACCGCAGGTCTAGCCGCATGAAGGCGCGGTCGTCGGCCGCCTTCGCGGCCGCGAGCATCCCCTTGGCGATGTCCGCGAAATCCCGCCGTTCGCCATCGCTCGCCCGCTCCGCCGCCAGCTTGGCCATCAGCCGTTCGAGAACGCGGCGGACCTCAAGCACTTTGAGTTGAGTCTCCAGGTTGATCGGCGAGACCAGTATCCCACGACGCGGGAGCACGACCACGAGACCGTCGCGGGCGAGCCGCTGGAGCGCCTCGCGGATTGGCGTGCGCCCGATGTCGAGTTCCTTCGACAGCCCTTGTTCCGACAGGACGGCTCCCGGCGCGAGACTGAGGGTGACGATCCGTTCCTCGAGTTCGCGGTAGGCGCGGTCGGTAAAGGTGGGGTCGGGCTTCTCCTGGGCGGGCCTCTGCTTCGCCGCCTTGCCGACAGATCGCGCGGCTGGAACCGCTTTCGGCCCGCTTCGAACCGTGGCCGGCCGTATCGACGTCATGGAGAAACTCGCTGAGGACACCACGTCACGCCTGCTCGTATGACCGCCCCGACGGCTGTCGTCCAGTGATATGCGCCTCATATCCACCAGCATCCGCCCGCGCGCCGCTTGCAGCCGCACCAACCCTTGTAATATATCAACCATATACCATAAGGAACAAAAGGGGCGGACATGTCACAAGGTATCCAGCCGACGGCGGCCGACGGCATCACAACGCGTTGCTCCAAGCGCGACAAGCGGACCATCCTCGACATCAGCGGATCGAAGAAGAGCGGCGAGAAGCTCGTCTACATGTCGGTGCCCGACTACACGTCGGCGCGGTGGGCGGAGATGGCCGGCATCGACGTCGCCGTCGTCGGCGACAGCCTCGCGATGATCGCTCACGGCCATGCCAACACCATCCCCGCGACGATGGACATGATGATCCTCCACGCCCAGGCGGTGCGGCGCGGCGCGCCAAACACGTTCACGCTGGGCTGCATGCCCTACCAGAGCTACAACACCGTCGAGCGGGCGCTGACGAACGCGACGCGCTTCATGCAGGAGGCGCTCTGCGACGCGATCAAGCCCCAGGGCGGCCGATCGCAGGCCCATATCCTGAAGGCGCTCGTCGATGCCGGTATCCCGACGGCATCCCACATCGGCCTGACGCCGCATACGATCGCGACCATGGGCGGCTTCAAGATCCAGGGGCGTACCGCCGAAACGGCGATGAAGATCCTCGAGGACGCGCTCGCCATCGAGGACGCCGGCTGCTTCATGCTGGAATTCGAGGCGGTGCCGGCGAAGATCGCCAAGGTGATCTCCGAACAACTGACCATCCCGACGATCGGGATCGGCGCGGGTGCCGGTTGCGACGGGCAGATCCTGCTCTGTTACGATCTGCTCGGCGTGTTCACCGATTTCAAGCCGAAGTTCACCAAGCGCTACGCGAAGATCACCGAACTCGCCGTCGAGGGCATCGAACGTTACGCCGAAGAGGTGCGTAGCGGCGCCTTTCCCGACGACGAGCATTCCTACACGGTCAAGGACGACGAGTACGACAAATTCCTCTCATTGGTCGCCAGGCGCCGGCACGTTTGAATGCAGCGCGCCGTCCGGATAGCCGGGCGGCACGACCCTCGCCCTACAGATCCGCCAACCGGATCCACACGCCGACGGCGATGGCGAAAGCGGCACCGGCCGCGATGATGGCCGCACTCGGGCGGCCGCCCACGATCTGCGAGGCGACGAGAAGCCAGAGGACGAAGCAGCCGAAGGCGATGACGAAGCCGCCGACGAGGGAGGCGATGTTGCGCTGCCGCGGCGGCGGTTTGATGCCAGGTTTCAGGTCGCGAACGGTGATCGGCATGGACCCTACTCCGCCGGGACTGCGGGGCGGGTGACGTCGGCGCTGGAGCGCACTTTCGGCAGGTCCTTGCGCACGAAGCGCGTCTCGTAGCCGTTCAACAAGGTGCCGAGCAGGCCGCGTTGGACGTCGCTCGTCCCAAACAGCCAATCCGCGAACGGATAGGTCAGGTTCATGTTCCTGCTCATCATGATCGCGGTGTCGTGGTGCGCAATGTGATGACGCCGGATCGTGTTGACGAAGGGAATGTGCTTGATGATCCGGTCGTCGCGGACGTGGCAGCACCAGTGGAAGAACTCGTAGTTCATGTACATGCCGGCGGCCGAGGCGACGAGGATCAGCGCCGCGTTCGTCGACCAGACCAGGCTGACGCCGTAGGCCATCGCGCTCGCCATGACGAGAAACGCGATCTCGGCATAGGGCGGGAAGAACACGATGCGGTAATCCTTGGTCGTGTCGTGGAACGGTTCGTGCTCGGTGAAGAACTGGTGATGCGCCAGGGTATGGCGCTTGTAGATCCCCATGAAGCCGGGGCGTGGGCGGTGCATGACCTGGGCATGCAGGAACCATTCGAAGACGTTGGCGAAGATCACGACGATGGGAATGACCAGCAGTTCGAGCCAGGTCGGCGCATGGATGTTCTGTACGCAATACCAGAGCGCCGCGCCACCGATCAGGAAGATGAGTGCGACGTGCACGATCCCGTCGTAAAGCGCGGCGATCTGCGCGCGATAGGCCGTGCGGAAGGCTTCCTGGCGAGCCGTCATCATGAGCTTGTCCTCCTGTCGGATCTGATGTTCGAATATAACATACTGCTGATATATCAGTAAATGGCGATCATAGCGCGGCCAAGGCCGCGTCGATCTCGGCACCGTCCATGCGCCACGCATTGTCGAGATGCGCCACCACGGCGGTCATGAACGGCTCGCTCAGCGCCAGCGCCTTGGCGTCGTCGCCGAGGTGGTCCGACAGCAGCGCCAGGGCGAGCTGGCGCGGCCCGGGACCGACGTAGGTCCATTCGAAGCCCATCTTCGAAAAGACCTTGACCTCGGACTTCGGTGGCAGCGGCTCGCCGTCGACGGTGACGACGGCGCCGCTCAAGCCACGCTCGCCTTCATAGACCTTCATGCGACGATCCTCATGCGGCGATCTCTTCGAGAGCGCGTCCGCGCGTTTCCTCGCCGAGGACCAGGACTACCAGCGCCGCCAGCACGAAGGCGCCGGCGCCGAGCGTGAAGACGCCGGTCTGCCCGCTCAGCGGCAGCACCAGGCCGATGACGTAGGGTCCGAGGAGCGAACCGAGCCGCCCGATCGCGGAGGCGAAGCCGGCCCCCGTCGCGCGGATGCGGGTGGGATAGAGTTCGGGCGTGTAGGCGTAAAGCACCGACCACATGCCGAATTGACAGAACTGCATGCAAAGGCCGAAGCCGATCAGCGCGCCCACGGTGGCGGATGTCCCGTAGAAATAGGCCGCCGCGGCGCTGCCGAGCAGCATGCCGATCAACGTCGCCTTGCGGCCGATCCGCTCGAGCAGCCAAGCCGCGGTCAAGAAGCCCGGAACGCCGGCGAGCGAGATGAGGACGGTGTAGAACACCGACTTCGTGACCGCGAACCCCTTCTGCTGCAGAAGCGCGCCGAGCCATGTCGTCAGCCCGTAGAAGCCGAGCAGCGCGAAGAACCAGAGGCACCACAGCATGATCGTGCGCTTGCGCTGGGCGCCCGCGAAGAGCGCAGGGAACCCGCCTGCGGTCGATGCGGGCAGCGTGACGAAGGGCTTTGGGGTCGGCAACACGGTGCCGTTGGGAAGCCGTCGCTGCACCTGCGCCTCGATGCCGGCCATGACGCGCTCGGCATCGGCGGTACGGCCGCGGGCGGCGAGCCAGCGTGGCGATTCCGGCACCTTGCGGCGCACGACCAAGACGAAGATCGCAGGCAGGCCCTCGATGATGAAGACCCAGCGCCACGTCGCGAAGGACAAGACGGCGTAGCAGAGAAGGCCGGAGGCGATGAAGCCGATCGGCCAGAAGCCTTCGAGATAGGCGATGTAGCGCCCACGGTTCTTCGCCGGCATGATCTCCGAGAGCATCGACTGGGCGCAGGGAAACTCCATGCCCATGCCGAAGCCGAGCAGAATGCGGGCGAGGCCAAGCAGTTCTACGCTTGGCGCCAGCCCGCAGCAGATGCTCCCGAGGCCCCAGAAGATCATGCTGACCTGGAAGACCTTGGTGCGGCCGAAACGGTCCGCGAGAAGCCCGGCACCGCTCGCGCCCAGGAACATGCCGAGGAAGCTCATGCTGGAAAGCAGCCCCGCGTGCGCGGCGTCAAGCGCGAACTCGGCCTTGATCGAGCCGAGAACGAAGGTGAGGGCGCCGAGATCGAGACTGTCGAAGAACCACGCCGTCGCGATGATGACGAAGATGCCGTGCTGATAGGACGTCAGCGGCAGGCGTTCGAGCCGCCCGGCTATGGCTGCGGCCGTGCCGCCGGTGTCGCGAACGGCCGTCGCGCCGTCGTCGCGCGCGAATGAATCCCCTGTTGCCACAATCGACATGCCGCCTCCCGATCTGCCGACTGTCGCGGCCTATCTGACATATCAGTCGTACATCTTAGCCATGTCAATCGGTCGCATGGCGGAAGCGGAGGCTCGATCTGCGTGTCTCTTACGCGTCTACGACCAGGGGGACTGAAGCGGCTGTCGTTGCGCTAGAACTTCCGTCAAGACGGTTCACCGATCCGTAGCCCGTAGCCCCCGATGTCCTCGACGAGCCGCCGCCGCCAGGCGTGGGCGCCCTGCTCCGTCGCGAGGTCCAGCGCGGATCCGAGCAGGGACTCAGAATCGGACGTGCCGTTGCGCCCCCGCGCTATGCGGGCCTTCAACCGCATCAACTCCGGACGCGCCCAGCATGTCGCGGCATCGTCCCCGAGGAGCCGGTCGATGAGCGGAGCCGCCTCGTCGACGCGTCGCGATCCGATCAGATGCTCGGCCAACGCCGTCGTCAGCATCGTGTAGCCGGGGGAAACGCCGACGGCCTCAAGGGCGGCCAGCGACGCCAGCATGCGGTCCGTCGAGGCGGTGGCGCGGAGGCTCCACAGGCGCGCGAGATCGGCGAACGCCTGCCCGTAGGCACGCCAGAAGCCCAGTCCATGTCGCTCGGCAAGCGCGACGGCCAGGCGTGCATTCCGCTCCAGCGTCGGAAGGTCATTGCCGAAGGCCGCGACCGTGCAGGTGCCTTCGAGGAGCGCGCAGCACAACGTGTTGGCGTGGTCGAGCCGTTCCGCGGCATCCACCGCCAGGCACGCCGTATGGACGGATCGCTCGGTCTGACCCTGGACCCACTGGACGCGGGCGAGGAAGGCGAAGCCGGCGGACCGCTGGTCTAGACCGAAGCGGAGCGTGAACGAGCTTTCCGGAGACGGCCGGCCCAGCGCCACGACCGAGCCGATGGAAGCGTTGGCCTCGTCGTGGCGCCCGAGGAAATGGCAGGAGACGCCCGCCGCACGCCTGCCCGCGTCGACCGCGTGGTTGTCACCGCGTGCGGCGCCGTCCCGCAACAGGCGCTGCGCCCACCCGAGCGACTCCGCGTAGCGACCGGTCCTGAGGGCGTGCAGCCACAGTCCGTAATGGGCGCGCGATTGGCATTCGGCGTCGCCGATGCGCCCGCCGAGCGCCAGCGCCCGGTGCCATGCGACGGCCGCGCCGGGAACGGCACCCTGCGACCAGGTGGTCGAGGCACCGAGCGCCGCGTTGAGCGCCATCTCGAGCTTGGGCTCCCGTTCCAGCACCTCTGGCGAGGCCGCAAGCGCCCGCTCGACCCGGAGCCGGCATTCGTCCAGGAGCGATAGCTGGATCCAGAACGGCAGCGAGGCGCACAGGGCACCAAGCGCCGCTCGCGGATCGCCTTCCGTCGACAAGCCCCAGTCGAGCGCGGCGCGCACGTCGCTCAGGTCGTCCGCGAACTCGACGACCCAGTCGTTGGAAGGCAACCGCCGCCATTCGCCGGCGGCGATGCCCAGGCGGTGCTGGAAGTACGCCGCGTGCCGCGCCGCAAAGACCGCGGAGCCGCCCGTGGCGGCGAGCCCCTCCAACGCGAAGGACCGGACCGTCTCCGAAAGCCGGAACCGGGTCCGTTGCCCGTGCGCCTCCTTCACGATCATCGACTTCGAGGCGAGCGCGCCCAGCAGGTCGGCCACCAGCCAGACATCGGCCGCGTCGGGAACCGCGACGTCGTGCGCCGCGTCGAGCGTGAAGCTCCCGGCGAACAGCCCCAACCTCAGAAGAAGGTCGCGCTCGGCCGCCATGAGCAGGCCGAAGCTCCAATCCAGTGTCGCGCGCAGGGTCTGGTGACGGGGCATCGCCGTGCGTCGGCTAGCCGTCAGGAGCCGGAACCGGTCGCTCAGCCCGGCGACCACGTCCCGCAGGCCGATCTGCGCGACCCGCACGGCCGCGAGTTCGATCGCCAGAGGGATGCCGTCGAGGCTCCTGCAGATGGCGCACAGGTCGGCCGCCTCTCGGTCGCCGAGCGGCGCATCGCGGTCGTTGGCGAGGATTAGATGCTGCAGCAATCGGGCGCACGGGTATCGGAGCAGATCCTCGAGGGAGGACGTCCCCGCCGGCGGCAGACCGAGTGGCTGCAGGCGGAACACCTGCTCCCCCTCGAGCCCCAGCGGCTCCTGCGTCGTCGTCAGGACGGACAGGTCGGGCCAAACGCCCAGGATCGCCTCGACCGCCTCCGCCGCCTCCTGCAGCAGATGCTCGCAGTTGTCGAGGATCAGCAGACGCGCAGACCTCCCCGAAGCGTCCGAGGCGGCGACTCGGGGCCCGCCGGCAGCAAGGCTGGCGGCGATCGTCGCCCGGACCAGCCCCGGGCCTGTCAGCCGGGCCAGTTCGACGAACGTGCTGCCGCCTGGAAACGCGGGCCTCGCGAGACGGTGGAGTTCGGCCGCAAGCCGCGTCTTGCCGATGCCGCCCGGGCCGGCGACCGTCACGAGACGGCTCGATGCAAGCGTCCCGGCAAGCGCCGCGATCTCGTGTTCGCGTCCTATCAGGGGCCCAAGCCGAGCGACAGGGTCAGGCGGCGGCGCAGGGATCGCGTCCGCGTTGCGCCCGGGTCGCGTGAGCCGGTATCCCCGGTTGAACTCCGTGGCGATGAGGTGCCGGTCAACGCCCAGGGCCGACCGCAATGCCGAGATCTGCGCCTGCAGGTTGTTCTCCTCCACCACTTCCAACGGCCAGACGCGCGAAAGCAGATCGTCCTTGGTCAGGGTGTCGCCGTCGGCCTCGACCAGCGCCAGCAGCACGTCGAAGGCCTTGCGGCCGAGTTCGACCTTCCGCCCGTCGCGCATCAGGAGGCGCAGGCGCGGAAAGATCCGATAGGCACCGAACGGTATGTCCCGATCGTCCCGGGTTTCCGCATCGTGGGTCACGTCGGCGACGCTCCAAAGCCTCGTCAGGAATACCTTTCCGCCCGGGATCGACGGAGAATTCAGACCCCTGAAATCCAGCGGCAAAGATCCCGCCCGCCGCCCGTAGCATGAAGCAGCGACGGCAACCACGCCGCTTTCGACCCTCCCCGCGTGATCCGCCACCGGCCTCGCGGGAGGGTGCCGCCTCCCGGAACGAACCCATTGTCCAAGATCGTCGCGACCTACGTCATCCCGCACACGCCCAGCTTCGTCAGCGACGTCCTGGCGACCGGCGACGCCTCGGACACGTTCCGCTTCTTCGCCGAGATGAGGCGGCACCTGGAACGATCGAGGCCGGACCTCATCGTCTCGATCAGCAACGACCATTTCAACACGTTCTTCCTCGACAACTGGCCAACCTTCGCCATCGGTCTCGCCGAGCGCACCGGAGGTCCGAGCGACCGGACGCCGGGCATGCCGCGCTACGAGATCAAGGTGGCCCGGGACCTCGCGGCGCACCTCCTAGGTGCGGTGGTCGAGAACGGCTTCGACTTCGCCCAGAGCCAGGAGTTCGACCTCGACCACGGGACCCTGGTCCCCCTGCATTTCATGACGCCGGACATGAAGATCCCAATCGTTCCGATCTTCATCAACTGCATCGTCCGGCCGCTGCCCGCCGCGAGCCGGTGCCACAGGCTTGGAGCGGTGCTGCGTGAAGCCCTGGGACGCTGGGAGCCAGCCAAGCGAATCGCCGTCGTCGCGAGCGGATCGCTGAGCCTGGAGATCGGCGGTCCGCGGGCGTTTCTCAACAAGACCTTCGGGGTGCCGGACCCGCAATGGGCGTCATGGGTCCTCGACCGCGTCAGGACGCGCCAACACGCCGAACTCATCCAAGCGGCGACGGAGACCAGGATGTTCGAGGCCGGGAACGTCGCGGGCGAACTCCTCACGTGGATCACGGCGCTGGGCATCGTCGGAGAGACCGCTCCGGACCTCCTGTTCGAACAGCCGGCGCTCGGCAACGCCTTCGCGGCGTGGGGCGCGGAGGGCGGCGCGTGAACGTCTACCTGATCCACAAGCTGTGCCGGCGGATCCTGCACGACGAGCCGTTCCGGGCGCTGGCGAAGTCCAATCCCGGTGTCGCGCTCGCCTCGATGCCCTTCACGGACCGCGAGCGGGAGGCGTTGATCGCCGGCGACGTGGCGTGCCTCCACCGCGAAGGCGCCTCGGCGTTCCTGCTCCTCATACTTTGCCGCTTCGAGATCTTCGGACTCGACCTGCCGACCTTCAACCGGCGGATGCGGGCGTGCGCCCCGGGCTGGTCGGAATGATTGAAGGCCGGAGGGAAGACACGGTGCTGGACGCGTCACGCAAGATAGGACCCGCGCAGAGGAAGGCGCTGCTGAGCAGCTTCATCGGCTGGATGTTCGACGGCTTCGAGACGAGCACCCTGATCCTCGTCGGCAACGCCGCGGCCGCCTCGCTCCTGTCGAACCCCAATCCCGACGACATCCGCCTCGCGGTCGGGACCGCGCTCGGCGCCACGCTGATGGGCTGGGCGATCGGCGGCGTCGTCGGCAGCCTCGGCGCCGATCGCGTCGGACGCAAACCGATGCTCATGATCTCGATCGCCGGCTACTGCGCCTTCACGGGCCTCACGGCCCTGAGCCCGTCGGTGACCGCGCTCGTCGTCGCGCGATTCCTCACGGGGCTGTTCCTCGGCTCGGAGTGGAGCACCGGGACGGCGCTCGTCGCGGAGACTTGGCCGGCGTCGTCACGCGCCAGGGCGCTCGGCGTCATGCAGTCGGGCTACGGCTTCGGCTTCCTGCTGGCAGCGGGGATCTGGCTGATCCTCCAGTCCCTGACGGGTCCCGAGGGCTGGCGTTGGATGTTCTGCAGCGGCGTGCTGCCGGCGTTCGTGCTGATCTACATACGTCGCAGCGTTCCGGAGTCGGAACTGTGGATCGCAGCCGCGACCGAGCGGAAGCGGACGCGGGACACCGGCGGCAAGCCCGAAGGCGTCATACACCTGTTGCGCGATCCCTCGGTTCGCGGCCGCGCCGCCGGCGCCTTCCTGATGGCGGCCGTCACCGTCTCGGTGTTCTACGCGATCAGCGCGTTGAGCGGTCCCTACATCGGCGCGATCGCCGCCGGCCAAGGCCTCGAGGCCTCGCGCTGGGCCGGGATAAGCGCCCTCGTCTACAACGGCGGCGCCATCGTCGGCTACGTCAGCGCCGGCTTCCTCGTCGATCGTCTGGGACGCAAACCGTACATGTACCTCGCCTTCACGGGTGCGGTCGGTGCCGGAGCGCTCACGTTCCTCGCGCCGCCGACGCTCGCCATATCGCTTGCCTGCGTCTTCGTCCTGGGCGTCTTCACGCTCGGCGTCTTCTCCTGGATGCCGATCTACCTGCCGGAACTGTTTCCCACGAGCATCCGGGCGACGGCGATGGGCTGCGTCTTCAGTTGCGCCAGGATGGTCGCGTTCCCGCTGCCGATCCTCACGGCCCTACTCTACTCCAGCCTCGGCGGGTACCAGTCCACCGTACTGGCCCTGACCCTCCTCTACACGATCGCGATCCTGGTCCTGCGCTTCATGCCGGAGACCGGCACCGCGGCCCTTCCAACCTGACGAACCGGAGAGAAGACAAATGAACCTTGGCATCGAAGGCCGCGTCGCGGTGGTCACGGGCGGCAGTGCCGGAATCGGCGAGGCCGTCGCGCAGGAACTGCTCGAGAACGGCGCGTGCGTCCTGATCGCTGCGCGCGACGCCGGAAGGCTTCGCGCCACGGAAGAAACCCTCGCCGCCCGTACCGGGGGCAGGATCTCGTCGATCGCGGTCGACGTCGCCGATGCCGACGCGGCGGCGAGGATCGCGGACGCAGCCGTCTCGCGTTTCGGGTCCCTGGACATCCTCGTGAACAACGCCGGCCGCGCGCACGCCGGCGGCCTGATGAGCGCCACCGAGGCGGACTGGGAGGAGATGACGAGCGTCAAGCTGACCTCGATGCGGAGGCTCTGCAAAGTGGCGATCCCCATCATGGGCAGACGCGGCTGGGGACGCATCGTCAACATGTCGTCGATCGGGGGCATCTATCCCAACCCGAAGCTGCTCGTGTCGCACGTCCTGAGCGCGGCGATCTGCAACCTGACGAAGTCGCTCGCGCTCGAGGTCGCCGGAATGGGGATCCTCGTCAACGCCATCGGCATCGGCGCCGTCGCGACCGACAACTGGGCGAACAACATGCTCCCGGCGGTGCGCCGCGGCCGGCCCGAACTGGCGGCGCTTTCGGACCATGACGTCCTCGCCAAGGTCTCGGCCGAACTCACGCCCGTCGGACGTCCGGGATCGGCGCGCGAGATCGCGGCGATCGCAGCGTTCCTGGCCTCCGACCGCAACGGCTTCGTCACGGGCGACACCATCGAGGCCTCCGGAGGTTCCGACCGCTTCATGTGATCGCGACGGCTCGCCGCAATCGGGTCGGCCCTTACCGGTCACGACGCCCAAACCCGAGGCGGACGATCGTTCACGCCATCAGCGAGTCTGGAGGGCCGATCAGATCCGAATGCGAAGACCTAAGAATGTAGCGGACGGCACCGTAGCCCGCGCTTGTCGTGATCGCGGCTTGGGCTCCCGATGCGCCGGCTACGTCGTTCGACGGGTTTGCGAGCATCGAGAGAAGATTTTCTCGAAAGGGGGGAAGGCCTCCAAGCGGACAACTCCAAGAGGCCATGAACGGTATATGCATTCGCAAAGGTCGAAGCGATCTTAGCGAAACAGCCATACCGAAAGGCAATGCCATGGCATCTGAACTCCTCGACGCGTTTGGCCTTTCCGGCGATGAAATATCCTCGCTCAGACAGAAGTCTTTCGATGAAAACTTCGGGCGCATGGCTCGGCTCAGCCGGGCCAACACCTTTGAGAGGCGGCAAGGCCTCTCGGGACATATCGCGGCGAGATTGTGGGAATGCAAACAAGTGCTGTCGCAGGTGGGTATGCTCGGGCAGATCATGGTAGCACGAGACATCGCGAACCATGCGTCGATGCGCGATTGGGAGTTTCTGCTTGAAAGACTTTACTTCGATCCCCTGGTATTCAAGAACAAGGTAACCTGGTTCCTGTTCCAGGCGCTCCTCGAGGCGCAAAGGGACTTCGCGCTCGAGGCGTGTCCGCCCCGTAGCCACGAGACATACCTCACGGGCGAACTCGTCGGCAGGATACGCGGCGCCTGCGATAAATGGACGGACGCGGCGAAAGCCTACCTGTCGAGGACAGGCACCAGCATAGAGATATCGAGGATAGATCTTTCGGTCGGCGGATACGAACAGGCGACGGGCGGCGATCTGGCGCTCATCCTCGACATAGACGAGGCGGACATCAGTCCTTGCGACCTCGAGGCGAAGATCCTCCTTTTGACCGGGCCGCTGCGTGGCTCCGTCATCATCCCCATGGTCTTCCAAGCCAAGCGCTACGTCGGCAGTACCGCCGACATATCCCAGCACCACGATGATCGAGGGTACCAGTTCGATACCTTGCGGCAGACCGTCTGCGCTTCGAACTATCTGTTCTACGAGAACGGAAGCGAGCGGATCGACCTTCCCGCGCTTCCAATGGTGAAGCCGACCTCCGCCTGTCGACCAATCGAGACCTCGCCGCGGACCGAGGTCTTTGAAGGCAGCGTCGATCTCGCAACGTACGTCCTCCGAGCGATTAACGGATTCGCCGACATCCCGGCTGCGAATTCCATGGAAGACGCTTTGAACATGATCCTCGCGAACGCCTCGAAGGACCGTGTAGGGCATGTCGCCATTCTCGCCAACAAGGCAGGGCGAGGCCAGTTCTACAAAGATGCATTCGATAGGCTCATGAAAGGAATCGCCGTCGGCCCGACGCCGCCGGACCTGCCCGAGGAGCCTCGTTTCTAGGGCACGCCCTACCGCGCCAAGGCCACGAATTCAAAACGGGTGCTTGCGGAGGCGGTCTGAAAGTCCATATCGCCACGCCCTCGTCGACCGCGGTCATGACATCGACGACCGCGGTCGGCGACAATCTTCAGGCCGACCGCAACCGGCATCTCCAAGGACCGGGTGTCCATCGCTTGCCGCTCTTTGCTTGCCGGACGGGCATCCGCAACGATCGATGGAGCCGCATTCGCGCGCCGGTGCAGCGTGGAACCCGCCCGAACTCGAGCGCTTGACGACGGTCGACAACAGCGATCAGGAGCGCTCGGCCGTGAAGATCATCGGGCTCGAAGAACATTTCGTAACCAGCGACGTCCTTGCGGCTTGGCGCGAACTGGACCCCAAGTGGCAGGACGTCGCACTCAAGCAATCAGACCGCGGCGACGTCGAGCGCCGCCTGATCGACCTTGCAGCCGAGCGCTTGGCGTCGATGGACGAAACCGGGCTCGACGTCCAGGTCCTGTCGCTAACGGCGCCAGGCGTGCAAAGCCTGGAATCCGGTAAGGCCGCCGCGCTGCAGACCGCATCCAACGACCTTCTGGCCGAAGCCATACGAAGGCGGCCCGACCGTTTCCAGGGCCTTGCGACGCTCGCCACGCCCGACCCGAATGCCGCCGCCCGTGAACTGGAACGTGCGGTCACCCGACTTCACCTGAACGGAGCCATGCTGTTCGGCCGTACGCGCGATCGCAACCTCGACCATCCTGCGAACTGGGCGATATTCGAGGCGGCGGCCGCGCTCCGGGCACCGCTCTACCTGCACCCGCAGTCCCCGACGCCGGCGGTACGCGAGGCGATCTACGGCGGCTTCGGTGAACCGTTGGACGGGGCCCTCTCGACGTTCGGTCTGGGCTGGCACTATGAAACGGGCGTCCAGCTGTTGCGGCTCGTGCTATCGGGCGTGTTCGACCGCTTCCCCGATTTGCAGATCGTGACGGGCCACTGGGGCGAAGTGGTCCTGTTCTACCTGGACCGGATCGATGAACTCACCAAACCTGCAAAGCTTGAACGGCCGGTCTCCCACTACTTCCATCGGCACGTCTCGATAACGCCCGGCGGCATCTGGAGCGAACGCTATCTGCGTTGGGCGATCGAGGTCCTCGGCATCGAGCGCATCCTTTTTTCCACCGACTACCCCTATCGCTTCACGCCCGATGGAGGCGCCCGCCGATACCTCGTGGAGGCGAACCTATCGGACGCGGAGAAGGACGCGATCGCGCATGGCAACTGGGACCGTCTCGTCGATGGGATAAGGAGGTGACGCCGGAGTTGGAGGGCCGCGCGAGCAGGCGCACATCTACCTCCATCTGTTCGTTCCGTTCGCGAAAGAGCCGACGCTGGCCCTCAAGTGAGATTGGTCGGGTCAACGCGAAGCGATGGTGGTCCTGATCCGAGAAGCGACCTCCTCGACGTGCTCCCTGTAGAACATCAGTCCAGCGGTGAGTTCCCTGTCCTTGAACATGTCGAACATCGGATTCATCACCGCGTCGGCGCCCTTCGAGATACACTCCTTGGCGTATTGGTAGGTCTCCGTGACGATCAGATCAGCGCCTTGAAGGGCCGTAACCTCGGAAACGGCCGAGAATCCCATCGACGCTATTTCCGGGAACGGCTGTGGCCGTGTCATGTAGAGCCTGGTCCAGATCTCGAGGTCCTGTCTGGTGCCCCGATCGAAACCGACGACCACCTGCTCCCCCGGCTTACGGAGGCGGATCGTCTCGATCATCGCCTCCATGCATTTGTAGAAGCAAAGCTCGATAGGCCCGCCGACCTCTTCAGCCACTTCCCCGACGATCAAGTCGTGCCACGCCTTCCTGTCGACGGCGGCGGCGATCGTCACGAGGCCGACGTCGAGGATGACGTTCCGAAACCTGCCGGTGACGTAGTCGCGCTCGACAGGCTTATAGAATCGGAACTCGCCCTCGCCGGCCCGACAGGGGGAGAGATGGAACCGGGTGAGAGGCGGCTTGCCCGCGACCGGGTTCGCAAGAACATGCTTCCACTTCGCGTCGAAAAGGTCCCACTGTTCGTCCGTGCCAAGCAACCCGCCGATGGCGGTCACAGGCGCACCGTCATGCGTCCCGCTGTCGTCGAAGAACGCTCCTAACATGCTTGGTTCCCAGCAGATGGCGTGCCCCGATCGGGGCAACGAGGGCTATACGGCAAGGTTGTGAGCCGCGAAGCTTGGCATTAAGTTGCGTCAGATCGCGCTGAAGCAACGTCGAATATTCAGTTCATAACAGGGGTCTGGTATGCGAGCGATAGCCTTGGCCATGGCATTGCTGGGGCTATCGGGTGCGAACGCCTCGGCGGCGGGGTCCGCCGACCAGTGTCGGGACATCCTAATCTACGCCGCCCACAATCGGTATCAGTCCCTCCAGACAGGCAACATCAAATCCGATCTCAAGACTGCGATGTGCAACGGCACATCGTCGTCGGATGGAAGCTCATCGTCCATCGGAGCCGGCCTGAGCGTCCTCGGTTACGGCTCGGGAACCTTCGATAAGGGGAAGCAGAACCTCAAGACGGCCCAGAGCCAAATATGCTCCTCCGGAGAGTCGCAACTCTCCAATGACCAGTTCGACCAGGTCGCGAAAGACGTGGTGGACGCCGACTCCGTCGCCGCATGGACCAAATGCATCGGAAGCGGAGGATTGGTCGGCTCGATCGAAAGAAATGGCGACATCGTCATCTTCCACCTCCAGTGGATCGGATTGAACAGCATCGACTCGACCGAACTCGTCAATACCGACATCGACGGGGTGAATTGCCAAACCATCTGGCCGGACGGGACGCATGTCGGGAGCCTGAAGCTCCAAAAGCAATGCCATGGGGATGCGAAGAAGGCCATCACGGTAACCTTCCAGGCGAAGAACGACTCCCTGACGCTCAAGTCTCCAGGCGCGTCAGACCTCAGTCCAACGCCACCGGACAACAGGACGAGGCGCGAGAAGTGCCTGGATGGGATGTCGGACGAATGCGTGCTCTATGCAGACGACATCCGAAAGGACTGCGATGCCAAATACAGTCAGGCGACCCTTGCGGGCGCGAGCCAATGGCGGATTTGCGCGCAAACAACGGTAAACGTATCCGATTACGTGAACAGTCTGACTGCGAAAGACGAGGCCTGTAAAAACAACATCAGCGCCATGCAATGTAAGACCGCCGAGGAATTCAGTCTCGGAAGGCGGAAGGTCTTGACGGGCGAGGGCGCTATGGTTTCGGCGCCGCTCGGCGGAGCACCCTTCAATCCGACCCCAGGATTCCTGCCGCCGCACTGAGCTTCAGCCATGCATTCGTGGGCGAAGGCCTTACAGAGCGCCCGAGATCCGAAGGGATGATCGGTGCGGAAACATCATTCCTATCGACGGCCGCCGCGGCGACCGCAAGCCCGGCCGGTCGAGGCGGCCCTGGTCTCGAGGACGCCCTCAGAAGGCGCCTATGCCCCGCAGCGTGCTGAACATCCTGGCGACGTTGCGCAGCTTCGCGAGATCGTCCTCCGAGATGGGGTCGGGATCGAAGTGCATCACGTCGTTGCGTATCGCGTTGATGGCGGCGAGTTCCTTGCAGAACGCGGCCCTGTCGAGCTTGAGGGCCAGCTTCGTCCAGTTCTCCTCGTGGTCGAGGATCCGGACGAAATTGCCGAAGGTCAACTCGGCGACCGCCCCGGTGAACTTCTCGGGGAGGTACTGCGAAGCGCAGGCTCTCTCGATGTCCTGCAGATCGAGGCGTCCCCTCACCAACGCGCGCAGATGGTTCTCCACCTCGCCGAGCAGGAGGAACGGCGTGCTGCTCTCCTCGAACTGCTGCCCGATGTCGTTGGAGGTGACGATGCCGACGATCTTCCTGTCGGGCGCCCTGACCAGCACGTAGTCGTGGTCGAAGATGACCTTGAGGGCCGCGAAGATCGACGCGGACGCGGGTATCTCGTGGGCCTCGTTCATGTAGGCCTGGACGTCCGATCCGCGTGCGTCCGCCGCGAGCCGGACACCGATCGACGTCCAGCTGATGACGCCCTTGACCTCCCTATCCGTCGTCATGACGGGCAACTGCGAATAGTTCCGCACGATCATGATCGTCACGGCCTCGAGCAGGCTCGCGTTCGGCTTGACGCTCACCGGCGGCCTGTTGGCCGAGGCGATCTTGCTGATCCTGAACGAGGGGTCGTCGCTCGACTTCGTCTCGGTCGGCGCATCGCCGGCACCGGTCGCGTCCGCGCTCGGGGCCTTGTCGTCATGGTCCCCGTCGGCGGCGCCCGGCGCCGGCGCGAGTTCGAAGGTGATCGGCGTATCGACCCATATGTTCAGGTAGTTCGGAACGGTGCGGATCCCGTAGTCGGCCAACGCCCTTTCGATCGTCTCGACGTTCTGCGCCGTGCGCCGTTGCGCGCCGAACCAGTGCATGAACGTCCGGATGGGCAGGGACGGCGGCGCCCTGCCCTCGATGAGATCGCTCCGGATCGCCTCGAGCTCTTCGTAACGGTACGGCAAGGCGGGTCTCCGGGGAATCCGATCGCCGCAGACAGCTACAGGCGCCGTCGAGCGGCGGCAACACCGGAGGGCAGCTTCACATGCGGCCCGCCATCCAACGAATGGACCGGTCTTCCGCGCAGACGTAGGGTGGTAACCGGCGATCGCGTCGGCCAGACGTTCGCGCAGTGCCGCACGTCGGCGACTGACCCGGAGTCCGCTTGACGCTCAGCCTCCACGACGACCACGACGGGCTGCAGGCCCAGATGAAGCTCGGCATGGGCTCGTTCGAGAAGCGCCGGCAGCACAGGCACGAACTGCGCATCCTGACATGCTTCATCGACTTCGACGCGGTCCGTGGCCTTGTCGCCGCAATCGCCCAGGAGGTGAGGCTCACCGACGTGCGCCTCATCTTCGACTATTCCGAGATCTATCGGCAGCGGACGCCCGACCAAGCGATCGCGGGCCTGTCCTCGATCGAGGGGCGCTGCCATGAACTGGGCGCGTCCTTCACCTGGAACGCGGTCAAGGCAGGCGCGCTCATGCATGCGAAGGCCTTCGCGGTCGTCCAGCACAAGGGCGGCGCCGTGCACGACGGCCGGATCTGGGTCACCTCGGGAAACGCGACCGCCCGCGGCCTCGGGCAGAGGACGCCGAACTTCGAGCTCTCGCTGACGACCGACAGGCGCAGGGATCTGAAAAGCTTTCTGACGATCTGGGAGGACCTCGAAAACAGGTACAGCGTCGACATCGGACGACCGGTCAGGAAGGCGGAGGACTACGGGTTCAAGTACGGGCTCCTCGCCTCGGGCACGTTCCTGCACCGGTGGGCCACGCCCCTCGCCGCCCAACTCGCGCTGCGCTACCCGATGACGGAGCGCGGGCGGCGCGACGCCGTCACCGTCGCCGACCTGATCAAGGACCAGGGCTTCGAACTGGGCGTTGGTTCGCTATCGCGCCAACCGCTGGCGTTCAAGGCCCGCAAGGTCCTTCCGAGAAGCTTCTCGCGCGACTACACCGTCGACACGCTGCTGGGGCGCTGGTGCCCGCACTGCGTCTGGAGCGTCGTGTCGGCGTCCGTCTCGGGGAACGCGGCCTTCCAAGCGTTCCGCGCCTCGTTCCGCCGACAGACGACGTCGGAGTCCCTCGATCGCATCGTCGCCGACGAGGCCGTCCGCGAGGGGGCGCTGGTCGCACGCGGATTCGTCGAGGCCGACGAGGACCGTCTCGGACGCTGGCGGGAACGGACCGCGACGCTGCGGGACGACGAGGCTCGCCTCGAGCGCATCTTCCTCGACTACCAGGATTTCGAGCTTCCGTACGCGTACGAGGCGAAGTCAGACGTCGAGGAGGTCTTCCGCTCGCTCTCGGACAGCATGGAGATGGCGCGCAGGGAGAGCGTGACGGTGAAGCTGGCAAGGAGCGCGATCACAAAGGCGGACCTCCGCGCCCTCGCCCTGGGGGACGACGAGCGGGAGGCGTTGTCGCGGATTCTGCGGCAAGGATCCGGCCATCCGGGAAGCACGGCGGCCTAGCGCCCGGAGATACCGGCTTCGAGCGCCGCTACGTCCAACAGGGTCGGCGGGCCGCTGATCTCAGACTTTGCGGACAGGAGCATCCAGCGGGCACGCCGAACCTGCCGAGCGCGCTACCTTCCGCTACCGACCTCCGGACGATTGTCGGGTGGCGGACGCCAATCATTGGCTCCCTTCGGGATGGCTTCTCGTACCGTTCGATGGAGCGGCGGGACGAGCGGGGCGTCGAGGCCCCGCTCTCCGCACCGGCCAGCATTCTTTGGAATCGCCGGATCGGGCCGCTCATTGAGGCCAGCGAGCCGAAGCCGACGGTGTCAGCGGCGTCGAGTATCTTCCAATGGTTCTTCGGGAAGGCCTTCGGCATCGATGCGATCGGCGATGCCGACGCGCCTCACACCTTTCGTTGCGCAACATCGAGATAGGTTGCTGGAAAACTACGGTCAAACGCGCGGAGACAGGAGGCGCCGTCTGAAGCGCGCTTCGGTCGATGAAAAATCGATGGCGCTTATTGATATTATTAATATCGGTCCAATCTCTTCATCTCGGTCGCATGCGGCGACGCTCTTGACGGCCTTCAACGGCACCGCATCGAACAGGAGGCCAGCAATGGACAGGAACGATCCCGTCGAGAAGTTTGTAGCGGCACTAGCCGCTTGGGCGGTCCAAGAGGATCTGCGCCGCGCCGCGGCGTCCACGTCGACAATCGAGAATCGCCCGTCGCCGGAAAAGGCTTCGACGCCATCCCAGAGGGCGCGAAAGGGACGGATTAACTGAACACGAAATCGGGACTAGACGGGGCCTGGATGGCGAGCGTAGTCTGCATCAGCCCCTCAGGCACCCTAAAGTCCCTTCGACCCGCCAGGCGGACGCGAACGCGCGTCCGTAGGTCGGCCCGCCATACCGGCGGTGGGACTGGCCGAGGGACCACAGACAATGACCATAAACATTAGAACGCGCCGCATCGGCGCGACTGAACCGACGTCGGCCGGCGGCAACCAACGCTTGCCGGACGAACCTTCACGTATCGTAGAGCCCGCGATCGGGATCGACACAGCGACGGCGGCCGACGGCGGATCTTCTAAAGAAGGCCGCGCGGTCTACTCCTGGCTGTCTCCGGATCCGCAGGTCGCGTTGACCGGGTGCGACGTGTCAGCCGTCCTCGGCAGCTTCGTCTTGCCGGCTCCGCCTCACGGCCTCGACCCTATGGACGCGAGCGGAAACGACGACGCGAAGGATGCCGAGTTTCGGCGGTCCTACCGCATGGCGAGCGCAGACTCGCACATCATGCAACGCATGGAGATGGGTCGCCGCCAGGCGGTACTCATGGGAAGCGTCCCGCGGCCGCCATGCTTCGGCTATGCGCGTGGTTTCCAGCCGGGCCGGCACGTGCCGGATCCCCTCAACGCGATGATCGTCCGCGAGGCGTTCCGTCGCCGCGCTCAAGGAACGCGCACGGCCGAGATCGCGCGCGACTTCAGCGCGCGCGGCATTCCCACGCCGGGTGAAAGCGCGCGCATCGCTGCCGGTACGATGGAGCGCGGGCAGTGCCGCCACTCCTGGTCGGAAGCGATGGTGGCGGCATTGTACGACAATCCGCTCTACATCGGCATCATCGTCTACGGCGCGACCAAAACCATTCGCGACACGGTGACGCGGAAGCGCGAGCGCACGGGCTCGCGGCACCGCCCGGAAAACACGGTGATCGCCGGCTACAACGAAACGCTCGCGATCGTACCGCGCGATCTTTGGCTACACGTCAAGCATCTCCGTCGTACGAAGGCGAGCCGGGAAGTGACGGGAGGGCCGGGCGTGACCGGCGGAAAGCGGCCCCGCGCCGCCTACCTGCTTACCTCTCGAAACGTCTTGTGCGTCGGTGCCGAGGCTACCGGCTTGAACTGCAATGATGCGCCGAAGGCGTGCAAAAGGCATGAGGGTCCAGGCAGCGCCGTGACTGCAAACGCCGGTTCGGCGTCCCCCTGGGCCAGGCTGCATAAAGCGAACGTCGCAGAGGTCGCATCTGTCGCGACGAAATACATCCGACATCCGACGGAGGACCAGTCGCACGACGAGGAGGGAAGCAGGGAGGTGCCGGCCGGGACGGAGGTTCGCTGCGACATCGTGGCGTATCTGCGGAGCGCGACGTTTAACCAGGAACAACTTGCCTATCAGCTCATGGAGATCAAGGCCTACGCGGCGCGCGTCGGGGGTACCATCAAGAACATCTATATCGACGAGGGTTGCAGCGGCGCCTCGCGGTACGGTCGTCCCGGTCTCGCACAGGCGCTCCAGCGTCTAGCGGACCGGACCACCAACGCCTTGGTGGCGTTCGATGAGAACAGGGTTTCGCGCAGCGTAATCGATCTCCTCGAAATCCGCATGTCGATCAAGAAGAGCGGCGCCGAATTCCACACCGTCAAGGACGGCCGCGTCATTGATGTTGGCCTCCTCATCCTGAGGCTCACGACCAGCGCGTCCCGCAAGAGGCCGAGCCGCGCGAAGGGAGACCAGGCATGAGCGTGATCGAACGTGGGGAAGTCCCGATCTGCAACACATCGCATCAGGTACCTTTGTGCTTACCAGCGATTGGCAAGTGCGCGAGCGAAAAGACTGCAACCAGTCGCGGACTCTTGACCACGACGTCTTCACTTCCGGCGGCGACGTACGTCACGGTCGCGCCGGATCCAATCCAGAGAGATCGGTCTGCATACCGCCTGCGGATCCTTGCGGCCGGGAAAACCGGCATCATCCACAAGGAGCGGGCGGAATTGTTCCGCTTCATCTTCCGACAGTTCGCCGCGAAGCGTCCGGCTGACGTCTTCGCTCGTCACCTGAGCGCCAGGTCGGTGCCAAAACCGAGCGGAATCGAAGCAGCGATCGTGAGGAGCTTCGGAAATGACAGATAGGATGACGAACGACCTCGAATACTTGATGGAAGCTCAATCGGCCATCGCCGAGGTTGCGGCGCAGGATGACGCGATCGGGCGTGCACTGCGCCCGTCGCCACCTTACCCCTCGCCTCCGGGGCTTCTCGACGTGGAAGGCCCGGCAAATCTGCGCGAAGATCTCCGGAATACCGCGGCCCTGCTGCCCGAGGGATATCTCGACAAGCACGCCGGCCAGCCATCGGCTCGCCACGCCGGCCGCCGCAACATCGTGGCCTACCTGCGGAACTCGACGGACGATCAGGAGACCAGCCTGCCGACGCAACTCGCGGAGATCAAGCGCTACGCCCTCAGGATAGACGGCACCATCGTCGCCGTTAAAGTCGATGAAGGATGCACCGGGACCACGCGGTTCGGACGACCGGGCCTTGAAGAAGCGCTCGGCCTCCTGACAGACGAGACGGCGGACATCTTCCTGACCTTCACCGCGTCCCGCGCATCCCGCGACTCGTCCGATCTCCTTTACGTCTGGAAAGTCATCGAAAGGGCCAAGGCCGAATTCCATACCGTCGACAAGGGTAAGATCTCCGACATGGAGGTCATGTTCGAGGCCGTCTTCGGCGGCCGCGAATTGAAACGCATGAAGGCGCAACTCGCCGCAGGCGTCCGCAACATGGTCGCCGACGGCCGCGTTCCGAGCAAGGTTTCCATGGGTTACTTGCGGCACAGAACGCTAAAAGGCGTCCATGTCATCGCTCCCGAACGAGCCGAATGGGTGCTCTACGCCTTCAGACAGCGTGCCGCGGGGGTGCAGCCAATCGTCATCGCACGCCATCTGAGCGAGAATCGGGTTCCAGAACCCAGCGAGTTCCAAAAGATCGATCGCGAGAAGCTGAACGAAGCGAGTTGCCGGTGCCAGTGGTCGCCATGGATGGTCAATTGCCTCTTCGACAACGCCATCTACATGGGCTGCATCACCTACGCCAAGAAGGAGGCCATCCGCGACCCGGCGACCAACCTGATCGTAGGCTACCGCCGTCGACCGCGGGACCAGTGGGTCGAGAACTACAACGCGAAACTCGAAATCGTCCCGCCATACCTATGGCAAATGGTGTTCGCGATCCGCAAGGGCATCGGTGACGCCCTGGGCGTCAGAGTGGCCCATCACGGGCAATACGCCCTGACCGGCCTCTACCGTTGCGGATGCGGCAGCAAGCTGGAGGCGACTTCGAACTCGTGGTTGACGCCATGCGTGCGCTGCCTGACCGCGTCGACCCTTCCAGACCGTTGCTGCGGCGTTGGCGTCCATGAGACCTCTGTACTCGAGAAGCAGGTGTTCCGCCATCTGGCGGAGCGCGTCCTAGGCCCCGATCAAATCACCCAGTATCGCGCCGAATACGCCTCCGGCGCCGCGATGGCGGCAAACGAGTTGAACCGGAAGAGGCAGCGCCTCGAAGCAGACATCGAACACCACCAGAACGCGCTCGACTATTCGTTCGACCATAAAACCATGGCGGGGTTCGACATTGCGGAGGCGGCTTACCAGCGCCAGCGGGCGACCGCCGCCAAGAACAAGGCGCTCAAGGATCTGAGCGACCTCAAGGCTTCGGCGAAGAGCCTTGTCGGACTTGCGAAGCTCGATACCCTGGCGGGGGCGTTGCAGATGATGATCGACAGCACCCCCTTCCGCCCGGAGACCGCGGAGGGCCGCATCCTCGTGGGGTCGATCCGGAGCCTCGTGCGTTCCGTCAAGGTCGAGGCCCCACTCGAGGATGGCACCGTTTGGATCGAGATCGACACGGACGTCGCCAAACTCGTCGGCGTAGCCGGCTCGGAGTGGCCGCTATTCCCGCTCCAGTCGGTCCACAGGGTCTCCTACAACATCCTGGAGACGAATGCGGCGGCGAGCGCCAAGGCGGCGGCAAAACGCAGCGCGGACCTTGCGGCGATCGCCGACAATGGCGAGCACGACCTGAGCGATGAGGCGTGGGAGGCCATCAGCGCCGAAGCCGGCAAGGGCAGGTTCGACGACGTGGGGGGACCGCGGCTGCTCTTCAACGGCTTGATGTTCCTTATGAAGACGGGCAAGCGGCTACCGGAGATCCCGTCCCGTTTCGGGGAGCCCGATCTGTTCAGGAAGGCCTTCAAGCGATTGGTATGGTGCCACGGCTGGGACCGCTGCCTCGAAATACTCAAGGCAGACTTCCCGGACGAGATCGCACGCGCCGATACCACGCGCTGGAATGGCACCAATTACCGCAGATCGACCGCACTCGCGGTCAAACCCTATGCCGGTATGACGTCGGCCGAGATCCGGAGCCTCAGCGTGGCGGCGAAGCAGCCACTGCTCAAGTTTCGTCTCGAGGTGGTTGCCCAGACGCGCGAGCCTAACATCGTTCATTGGCAGGTCGCCGCCAGGAACAGGATCGCCCCCGTCACGGTCGCCAAGTGGTCTTCGATCTTCAGTGCGGTGGGGCCGAGCGGGTTGGAGGCCTCACACTGGCGTGGAGGGGCCCCCGCCCGGCTCACCCCCGAAGAAGCTCGTCAGCTGAAACCGCTCCTCGAAGCTGGTATCAATCCCTACGATCCCGGGGCACCCATCGGGCTTTCGACGCTTAAGCTGCACGTGTCGAAGGTCTTCTCGAAGAACGTCTCCGGGAACGCGATATGGGCCGCTCTGAAGAAGGAGGGCCTGGGGGTCAGGAAGGCCGCGCAACAACGCGCATTGGCCAACGCCAAGATCGCCGTGCCGGACTTCAGGAAGGCAAGCTGAACGTCGTGAGCGGGACCACTGCTGCAGTGTTTCCGTTCATCCGCGGCGCTAAGATGAAGGCGTTGGACGTCACCGCTTCCGCTGTAGGAAAAGCCGCGATCCTCATGCCTTCGAGCGCACGGCGGCGACGCGTTGCGTAACCAGATGGCGGTCGGTATGTAGCGCTTCGCGCTGCGATTGCGGAAAGCAATACGCAACCAGCATCATGCTCGAGCGGCCCGCATCCTTGCATATGGGGCTGCCTCCAGAGGCCGACGACGGAAATGAAGCCGGTGCGACCGGAGCAAGAGGTGTTCGAGGAGCTTGCCGCGCTAGCGGCCAAGCCGGGGTTTGCGCACGTCGTCGCCTTTCTGTCCGTGCGGGACAACTTCGTATGGTTCAAGGAGGACATGACCGCGGAGGACATGGGACACCTCTACTCGCGGTCGCGCGTGATCCGCACGGAGATGTCCACGTTGATAGGCCTGATGGTAAGGGCCGATCCTGACTACGCCGCGCCGCCGCCGATCGACCTTGCATCCGTTACCCGGCGTGTCGAGGCGCTGCTCAGCGAACTGCACGACGCTCTGAGCAGACCGTGGGTCGAAACGGTTGGAACGGCTGGTGCGGAAGGTCGAGAATCCGGCGCGTGGCTGGTAGGCGATGCGATGCGCGAGCCGATCTTCTACGGCGGCGAGGGCGCTTTTTCGTTCCAGACCTGCGAGTTCGCCACCAGGAAGTACGCGGCGGACCATGCGTGGATCCTTGCGAACAAGGGTGCGTCTATCAACGATATGATCGCGGTGGCCAGGGCGACCGCGTCGCTCGCGACGGAGCGATTGAGGGCAGTCGCCTCGGGTGGCTTAACCGAGATGGGCGACGTGCGTCTTCTCGAAGCCTTCTCCTTCACCGTCGCGGAGCTTGCCCCCTACGTCGACCTGCCGCCGGCGACCATCGGGAATTGCGTCCTCGCGTTCGCCCTGCCGCCCGGCCACAGGAACCCAGGATTCACCAGGCTGCACGACTTCAACGCGGTGAACGCATCCCCGATCGTCTCCGCGGGAGACGGACGCTTTCTGTTGTTCCACTTCAATGCGCTGGCCGAAGCGATCTACGAGTCGCCGTTCTATTGGCTGTGCGCCGACAAGGCCTATGCGCAAAGGGCCCTCAAGCATCGCGGCGACTTTACCGAGACCTTCGCGCTGGAGCGCCTTGAGGCGGTGTTCGGCCCTGCAAGGGTGCACCGCGGCGTCAAGATCGAGAGAGGTAAGGGCGAACGCCTCGGCGAGATCGACGTGCTGGCACTGTTCGGCGACCGGGCCGTGGTGCTGCAAGCCAAATCCAAGCGGCTGACCCTCGAAGCCCGTAGGGGAGACGACCGCCAACTCAAGAGTGACTTCAAGGGTGCGGTGCAGGACGCCTACGACCAGGCGATGGACTGCGCGGCGGCGCTCGGCAACCCGCGCTTGCGCTTCGTCACGGCGGACGGGCGGAAGCTCGATCTATCGGAAAAGCCCGCGCAGGTCTTTCCGATCTGCTTAGTCGCCGACCACTATCCCGCCCTCGCGTTCCAGACCGGGCAGTTCCTCGTCCAACGCAAGGAGGACGGGGTGCTCCCGCCGCTCATCATCGACGTGTTCATGCTGGATGTCATGGCGGAGATGCTGCACCGGCCCGCGCGCTTCCTCAGCTACATGGAATTGCGCGCGATCCACGGCTCCAAGGTGCACATCCACCACGAGATCACGCTCCTGTCCTACCATCTCAAGAACAACCTGTGGCTCGACGACGAATATGACTTCGTGATGCTGGAGGACGACTTCGCGGCCGACGTGGAAATCGCGATGGGGGCGCGCAGGCTTGGACTGCCTGGACGTCGGACGCCCGCCGGCATCCTCACGGCATTGGAAGGCTCAAGGCTCGACGCGATGATCGAGTCGATCGAGGCCTGTCCGCACGGCGCCATGATAGATTTGGTGCTGCTGATCTACCAACTCAGCGGCAATTCGCTGAAGAGGTTGCGGGATGGCGTGGACGAGGTCCTTGAGAACGCGAGACGGCACGGATCATCCGACTTCGGGTTCGGCTTCTCGAATACCGGCATTACCGTTCATGCCAATTCCGCGCCCCGGATCGAGGCCGAAGATCGGTTGGAAACGCATATGATGCTACGCAAGTACCGCCAGCGCGTCGACACCTGGTACGGTCTTGCCCTATCCCCAGCCGATGGCTCCATCCGATTTGGGAGGAAACTCGCCCACGCTTGGCGTCACGACGAGACGATGGAGATGGCCGCCAAACTTCTCAAGTAGACGACTCTCATCACGACGGAAGCCACCAATCTAGGCTTTGTCGACAAGATCGAGATTGCTCAAAGAGTTTGACTACAAACCTTCTGTTATGGATCGTTTTGGCATTTAGGCCCTCAAGTATACCGCACCGTACTTGAGGGGACTCAATGCTCAATTAAGCCAACCCAATTTTCATAAGTCACTGTTATTGCAGAATAATTTTAACCACCCCAATGTCTGTCGGACCTGGAAGCGGGACTTAGCGTCTGATCCAGCCGATTGCGCGGGGGCTCGAAGCGGGCCGAATGCTCCTCGAAATTTCAGCGACGAATGTCGCGTCCGTTAAGATCTTAAGGATTTGATTCCATGGTGCCGGAGAACGTGGACCCTACTGAAATGGCCGTCATCGCAGGATACCAAGCATCGAAGGCGGCGCAGGTGGCGGCCGTCTTCCTCATTCGGGCCGGCGGGCGCCTGGATAAGTTAAAGCTGGTGAAGCTGCTCTACCTCGTCGAAAGAAAGTCGGTCGAGCTGCACGGAAGGCCTATGTTCTTCGACGAGAACTTCTCCTTGCCCCACGGCCCTGGCGGCACCAACAGCCTAAACGGAATGAACGGGGAGGCGGACGAAGGGACCTGGAGCAAATTCATCACGGTGGCGAACCGTAGGAACGTACAAGTTTCCGAAAGGCTGTCGGAGGACGATTTCGACGAGCTGAGCGATACGGACATCGACTTGATCGAAGCCGTACATGCCGAAGTCGGCCACATGTCGACCAGCGAGATCCGTAAGCACACCCACGATCTTCCCGAATACGTTGAGGTAGAGACGGGGCGGAAGAAGATCGACGACGTCGAGTTGGCGGCGACATTAAAGAAGGAAGATCCTGTCGCCTACGCAAAGCGCGTAGCGCGTACGCGTCGCATGGTTCGCGGCAGGCGTTGATGGACAGGAGGAAGACAACCACGACCGTCGCCGCGAAAGAGATCACGATCCTCGTTGGCGACGTCGTGAACTACCCGGACACGGGACCTTCCCTGCAGGACAGGCACGCCCACGTGATCGTCGGTATCGTAGAAAACCGCCTCGTATCGGTGCCTATCTGCAGTTGGTTCGATGAATGCGACAAGACGTCCGTCATCGAGGTCGGCGAAGTGCCATGGAAGATCGTAAAACACCGCAGCTACATCGAGTACGCTTCCGCGACCAGTCGCCAACGGGAAGAGGTCTATGATCTAGTTCGGAACGATCCGAAGCTGAAGGTGAAGTGCCCAAGCCTGCCTTTCCTCAAAAAAGTAAAGGACGGTCTACTCACGAGTCCAGATCTACCGAAATGGGCTTGTCTTATCTTCCGCCCCGCTGTCATGCGACGCACAGGCAGGATCTTACCGGTCATACCTTCTAAGGAAGACTAGCCGTCCCGCTCGATCCTCGACCGGACTACCGTTCTTGCGACGCTGATACCGGAGCCTGGAGTTACTACGTGGCTTCTCGCAAGCGTACATCGGCCTTATTCCCAAGACTGCGTGCGGCCTCAGACAAAGGTATCATAGACTCCGGTCCATGCGTGCGCCGGGCTGGCCCGGCGCATCCGAAGCCACGCAGACTTGTGAGCCGGATCGGGGATCGTCCCCCTTGACGACGGCATAGTCGGTACGAACAGGGTCTGCAGTTCGGCGCCGCCAAAGCAACACTCGCCAGGTTTTGCACCGGGACCGCAGACACCGCCGAACGCTCGATCAACGCGTCTTTGCCGCGACCTTGTCGGCCCGACTGCTCATCGTCGCCAAAGACCGTGCACCGCGTACCGGCCGGATGTTCGTATCCAAACGACGGCGCAGCATCGAAACCTGCCTGTCTTGCGCCTACCGCGTCGAACGGGACGGCGTTGACGCCGCGCGGCGCACGAATCCGCTTGCGGCGCCACATCCGATGAGGAATGGGGGCGAAGGCGGCGACGCTCCGAAGACGTGTCGGCGGGGGAGACACACGCGACGCGAAACGAGGGATCAGAGGTTGGGGTCGCGGACACGAGATAGGCCATAGCGGTGGTTTGCCTCCTCCGCCGCCCTGCATGGATCGAATGGGTGGCGCACGACGGCCGCTGCCTTCTTCGAACAGCGGAAGTCTCCGGGCACTGCAGCCCCGTCGGATCGTCCGCATCGTGCCGCCGGACGAAATCACGCGAAAAAGGCATCAACGGCGACAACCGCATCCAAACAAGCCCCGAGAGGAATCCACATGAACGACATCAAAGCCAAGCCTGCACCCGACATGGCCCTCCTGGCCTCGTTCGGCCGCCGCGCGGAGCACGCGCGCCTGCTGGGCGCTTCGCTGCCGGGTCCCCGCAGGTACGTCGACCGCTTCGTCAGCGCCTGCATGCGTGAGATCGCCGAAGCGCGCGGCCCCGAAACGAGGGAGGGCACATCGTCGCTCGAGGCGTGGATCATCGAAATCGACGGTGCTTCGATGCGCAGGAACCGCCAAGCGGATGTCGCCCTGCCACTTGCGACGCCGCACGGGCGCCGCCTGGCGGTCGACATCCTCACGGACTTCTTCGATGCCACATCGCGCCCTCCCCTGGGGACGGCGCCCGCCACGCCGAAGCGCGGCCGGCGGCGGGCCCTCGTCCTCGAAGGGGTCGCCGGACGGGGCCTCGATCTTGACGGCTGGGCTAGACGGCTCCCGGCTTCGCTTGGCGACGTCACCGAGTTCCTCGAGGAGGCCGCCGCCGTCGAACGCCGATGCGTGGACCGCGATCGCAACGACGCGGCCCGTCCGGTCGGGCAAGACGAAGCGTCCGTCGACGACATCCCCGATGGCCCGGGCGGCCTGCGCCTTTGGGTCGTAGAGACCGACGAGGGAAGCCCCGAGGACGAGAGGAACGACATCATCGTCGCCCTGCTGGTCGGTCCGCGGCCGGCGGACATCGTGCTCTCGCTCGATTTCGTCGAGCGCAGGCTCCCCGTGGCCGCGGGCTGCGTCGTCAAGATGCTCGATGCGTACGATCGGATCCTCGACGGCCATGCGCGGGCGGACGCCCCTCGAGGCTAGGCCGGCCCGGATCGCAAAGACGGAGGTTGCGATGCGAACCCTCTGCAACACCTGCGCCACTTCGATCGAACGGCGGCGCAAGGGACGCAACGAAAGAATTGGGACCGATGCCCACATGGCTCGACGAATACGCCTACGGATGTACCCGCAGATCGGCGCCATCGCGCAGAAGGTCGGCGGGGACGCGAACGTCCGCATGGCCGCCTGCACGCGGCAGTGCGTCTCCATCCTGTCGCAACGAGGACCTCTCCGCGGCCGTGTGGCGAACTACGGGTTCGAGACCGACCTCCTACCCTGGTTCGCGAGGTGCGCTACGCGGTCCGCTCTCGCCGGCATTTGGGCGGACGCTGCGCCGCCGGACGTGGATGATCGATGACATGCAGGGTAGCGTACCATATCGCCTGCGCAATAAATCGCCTGCAACAAGATGGTCATCGCGGCTTCCGTGGCGCCCTTTGTACTGCCGCCACGGGTTCGTTATTGTTTCCATCGAAGTTCCGCGCTTAGCATTGTTCTTTAGTATCAATCGGTAACGAACTGCGGCAACCCTCTTGACCATGTAGCTTCGGTTGCACTGTATAAGCCAGACATCTGGGGGGATGGACGATGGCGAATACTCCTCGAGCAATGCCGAAGAACAGTAATGCTCCGCACCATTTCGAGGCCGCCGCACTGCTGACGCGGGCGCAGGATCTCGATGCCCAATCTGCGCTCATGCGCGACCATGCGTCCGATCTGTTGTCGAAGTCGGTCCAGATGTCGAAGTCCGCCGACGACCTGAGGGCGCGCGCGGCGTCGTTCTCCGTCGCGGCGAAGGTCCGGGACAAGAAGGACATCAACACGTGGTTCATCGCCGTCGCCGACCGTAAGATCATAGGATGGTCGACGAAGCTCTCGCAGGTGCGACCAGGCGCCGCCGACGTTCCGTTGACGCTCTGCCTGGAGTGCAACCGCTATCCTCAATTCGCCGCCGACCACCTAGGGCTTCAGAAGGCCGACGTTGCGAAAGCGACCACGGTCGGGGCTTTCCTGGAAGCCATCTACCAATGGTATCGCGACCATGAATGGCATGTATCGTAACCTTCCCTACGTCGCCCTCCTCTCGGCTGTGACGCCGATGGGGGCGCTCGCCGCCACCGCGCCCACGAAGACGGCGGCGGATGCGGAACTGCATGCGCTGTGCAGTTCGAGCGGCGGGGAGTCGGCGACGACCAAGAAACTGTGCGCGCTGTACGGCGTCCTCTCCGGCAAGCCGGCGAAGCGCCGGCCGCCGCCGCAGACGACGATGGTCTCGGCCGCCCAGACGCCCGGCGACGGCGCCACGGATCAAGACGACGCCAACCGCTTCAACGAGCAGACGAAGTACCGCCCGCCGGCGAAGGACGCCCAGGACCCTTGCGCGAAGCGCCTCTTCTTCCGTTCCGATCCGCTGGCCGACTACCATTACCTGGTGGATCTCAGCCCGTCGCCGCAAGGCGCCTCTGTCGCGTTCACCGATGACGAGCGGGCGGCGACCAAGAGCCTGACCGTGAACGGGCGCGCGAGCTACGTGCTGACCGGCGACGCGTGCCCGCGGACCGACGATCCGCACTCGCTCTACACTTCGGGGTACGCCTTCGCGCTTTTCACCTCGGCCAACGGCAACTGGAGCGAACCCCGGAAGGCGACGGAGCGGAGCGCGCTCAAGTTCGGAGCCGACGCGGAAGCCGAATTCGCCAACGTCGGGCCCATCGACATCGGCTACCTGTCGGCAAGCCCGTTCTTCCAATCGGACTTCCGCGGGACCGCCCGCGTCTACGGCGGCACGTTCGCGGCCGAACCCCAGGTCGGCGCGCTCAACCTCGGCGTCGTGCGCCACAGCTTCGACGTCCTGGACTTCTGGTGGCAGGTCAGGCCCCAGGCGACCTTCGCGCAGGTCGATACGGTCGGCCTGACCAACTACAGGACCGGCTTCCATCCGTTCCTCGGCGCGATCGTCCGGGCCAACTTCAACTTCTTCCCGTCGACTGGCGGCCAGTGGCCCTCCTGGCTGGCCGACAGGCTGGCCTTCGTCGCGACGGCATCCCTGTTCTCGGACGTCGGGCAGCGGGCCCACTACGACTACTACACCGCGCAGTTGCAGTATAAGCTTCCCGGCTACGATCCCGCATCGGTGACGACGATCAGCCTCGAATACGACCGGGGCACGGACATCGAGACGCTGAGTCCGTTGAACCAATACCTCGTGAAGCTGAGCTACGCCTACTGACGGCCCGACGTTGCGCGGGGATTCCCATCGCCGGCGTCCTTCCGCGGACCCGCGACTTCCTCCGCTCAGGGTTGGCGCCGGTCGGCACCTGACACGACGGTCCTTATCGCGAAGCTGGATTGAAGGCGGGCCACGCCCGGAAGTCGCGACAAGACCTCCTTGTGCAGGCGCTCGTAATCGGCCGCGTCCCGGACCTTGATCTTGACGAGGTAATCCGCGATCCCGGTCATCAGGTAGCAGTCCTGGACCTCGGGGCAACGCCTGACGGCCGCCTCGAAACGATCGAGGAACTCCTCGTCTGACGATCCAGCGTCAACTGGGTGATCACGACGAGGCCGCCTTCGTCCACCGGCCCGCCGACGAGGGCCGTGTAACCACGAATGGCGCCCGCGCCCTCGAGGAGCCGAACCCGCCGATGGCAGGCCGAAGGCGAGAGGCCCACCGCTTCGGCAAGGTCCGCATTGCTGATGCGGCCGTCCGACCGGAGCACCTGAATAATCTTCCGATCGATGTTGTCCAAGTCCAGCCTCCAACAATCTTCCAACCTTTGATAAGAAATTTCATCGAAGCAATAAAAACGCGAGATCATTCGACTTTAAACGGGGAAATTCGACGATCCTTCGTTGCACTCTACGTCCGTCCCAATCGGAATGGCCAGCGATGCAAAGTACCGATCGAACGCGGGCACCGCCGCCGGTCCCTTCAGAGGCGGCCGGCGCCACCCTGACCGTGGACCTCGCCGCGATCGCGGCTAACTACCGCCTGCTCCAGGGCCTGGTGGGCACGGCGACATGCACCGCCGTCATCAAGGCCGACGCCTATGGGCTCGGCGTCCGACGCGTCGCGCCGGCATTGGCGCGCGCCGGTTGCCGCAGCTTCTTCGTCGCGCATGCGAGCGAAGGCGCCACGCTTCGCGAGGTGCTCGGTCCCGCGTTCGACATCGCGGTGCTCCACGGGACATTGCCCGGCGGCGAGGCCGTCTGCCGCGACCACGACCTCGTTCCCGTACTCAACGACCGCGGGCAGATCGGGAATTGGAAAGCGCTCGCGGCGCGGCGGGGCGAGCGCCTGCCAGCCATCCTGCAGATCGACACCGGCATGGCCCGCTTCGGTCTCAGCATCGACGAGACGTTGGCGCTCTTGGATGATCCGCAGGCGTTCGAGGGCATCGACCTGAGACTGCTGATGAGCCACCTGGCGTGCGCCGACGATCCGGAGAATCCGGCGAACGTCCGCCAACTCGCAGCCTTCCGGGACGTGAGGCGACGGTTCCCCGGGGTCCCGGCAAGCCTCGCGGCGTCCTCCGGGATCTTCCTGGGCCGCGACTACCACTTCGATCTGGTGCGCCCAGGGGCCGCCCTCTACGGGCTCGCCCCGCAAGCCGGGCGACCCGGCCCGATGCGACCGGTCGTCGGCTTGTGCGGCCGCGTCATCCAGGTACGGTCCGTGCCGACGGGAACGCCGATCGGATACGGCCACTCCGCCGTGACGACGCGGGACAGCCGCCTGGCGACCGTTGGCGTCGGCTACGCCGACGGATTCCTCCGCAGCGCCTCGGCCGTGCGCGAGGTCCGGTGGAAGGGCCGGCGGCTTCCGGTCGTCGGCCACGTGTCCATGGACAGCATCATCCTCGACGTCACCGAAATCCCGGCGGACGCGCTCGGCGCGGGCGCCCTCGTCCACATCATCGGGGCGGGCCGCGACGTCGACGCGGTCGCCGCGGACGCCGGCACGATCGGCTACGAGATCCTGGCCGGCCTCGGCCACCGCTACCATCGCTCCTACATCGACGTTTGAGGGCATCCAATGCACGTCATGATCCTGGGGGGCGGCGTCGTCGGCGTCGCCTCGGCATACTACCTTGCGAAGGCTGGCCATCAGGTCACCCTGCTGGAGCGCCAGCCTGGGGTCGGCCTGGAAACCAGTTTCGCCAACGCCGGCCAGGTCTCCCCGGGCTATTCCGCCCCCTGGGCCGCCCCGGGCATTCCGGTGAAGGCCCTGAAGTGGATGATGATGCGCCACCGTCCATTGGTGCTATGGCCCCGGCTCGACCCGGCGCTCTACGGCTGGCTCGCGCGGATGCTGGCCAACTGCACCGAGGAGGCCTACCGGCGCAACAAGGGTCGGATGGTCCGGCTGGCCGAATACAGCCGCGACGCCCTCGGCGACCTGCGGGCCGAAACCGGCATCCTCTACGACCACAGGCAGAAGGGGACGCTCCAACTCTTCCGGACGCGGAAGCAACTCGACCACGTCGGCGACGACACGCGCGTCCTGGACGCCTTCGGCGTGCCCTACGAGGTGCTGGATCCGGGCGGCTGCGTGGCCGCCGAACCGGCGCTGAAGCTCGTGCCGGGCGTCTACGTCGGCGGCCTTCGCCTCCCGGGCGACGAGACCGGTGACGCCTACCTGTTCACGCAGCGCCTCGCCGCCATCTGCGAGGGGATGGGGGTGACCTTCCGGTACGATTCATCGGTCGCCCGACTTCGTTTGGATGGCGAGCGCATCGAGTCGATCGAGGGCGCGGACGGCAAGATCCTGCGCGCCGACGCATACGTGGCGGCGATGGGCAGCTATACGGCGGCCCTCCTGCGTCCCCTCGGGATCGGCATCCCGGTCTATCCGGTCAAGGGGTATTCGCTGACCCTGCCGATCACCGACGAGACCGCGGCGCCCACCTCGACGGTGATGGATGAGACCTACAAGGTCGGCATCACCCGCCTCGGCGAGCGTATCCGAGCCGGGGGCACCGCGGAACTCGCCGGGTTCAGCAACGTGCTGCGGACGCCCCGGAGGAGGACGTTGGAGCGCTCGGTCCGCGACCTCTTCCCGATGGGCGGCGACCTCGACCGGGCCGACTTCTGGACCGGCCTGAGGCCGATGACGCCGGACGGCACGCCGATCGTTGGTCCGACGCGGATCGCGAACCTCTACGCGAACACCGGGCACGGTACGCTCGGCTGGACGATGGCATGCGGTTCGGGCAGGCTGCTGGCCGATCTGATATCGGGCCGCACCCCGGAGATCCCGAGCGACGATCTCGCGCTCGATCGCTACCAGGCTGCCGGCTGAGGGCAGCGTCCGACCTGGTCCGTCGAGACCGGGCCCGAAACGAACGGAGGAGCTTCGTCGACGATTCCGGATCTGCGGCGCACACGGTGTAGAGTTCTGCCGACGCGCCATCCATACGACGTCCTGACATCCCCTCGACCCGGACCCTCGAACCGTCCTGGTAACGGAGAGAAAGTAAACCCTCGCATGCACACCCTGGTGATCGACGAGCAGCGGCAGGTCGCCGCGCGGAAGGCCCTGCTGCGCAACTTCGCAAAGGGAGCGGTCCACTCCGTCCACACGTTCAAATCACCGGGCGGGGAATACCGCGACGCCCCGACCCATCTGCGGCAAGACCTTGGGATCTGGGCCTCCATAGGCGAGGAGCCGGGAAGCATCCTCGCCTTCGGCGTCGGGCAGCCGCATTGGCAGATCGGCATCGAGGTCAAGATCCCCGCAGGGCGGTCCCTGCATTCCAACGGGCAAGTCGTCGAGGACGACGCCGGGCGCCTCCTTCTCGCGCACCAGGGCGGCCTCGGCGGAAACAAGTTCGCCGTCGGACGGCAGACATTCGCGCTCCTCATCGAGGGGTTCGTCCGCACGGCCGTGGCCGACGGCGACGTCGAACGCGAGATGTTCGTGATCGCGGACGTCGATCGGGCATCGGACCTCGCCGATCTGGCCGCCTACGTCAAGCAGGCGGAAAGGATCCGAAAGATCCGCCGCGGGCACGCCGGCGACTTCAGCGCCTGGGCGCTGAAGGGGGCGGCGCGCAAGGCAGGCGTGCCGGAGAACGAGGAGGATGGCGCCTACGATCGCGTGGCGGGCCGGATCGAGTTCAAGCGACGCCACGGCATGGTCCAGAACGCGCTGACAGAAGCGCTGCGCAAAGCAGGATACGACGAACGCCCCGTATCGCTTACCGGCGGGTTGCGGGCCGATCTCGCCGTCCACGACAGGGGTGAAAAGACTGGCGGCCTCCTGTTCGAGATAAAGGCCTCCACGGGAGCGCAACCGCATTTCACCGCCATCGGGCAACTGCTCGTCTACGCGCAGGGGCACGAGGACGGGTTGCGGAAGGTCCTCGTCACTTCGCGGCTTCCGGATTCGGACCTCTTCCAGAAGGCCTTGTCCGTGCTCGGCATCGAAGTCCTCCAATACGAGATCGTCGGACGGGGCGTGCAGTTCCAGGCGCTCGACGATCTGATCGCTTCGAATCCATAGCGTTGTCGGCCATCCGATCGGGCTTTTCGAAGGGGGCGGCGGTCCCTAGGGTTGGGCCAAGCGCGTCGAGTCGCACGTCGGCAGCGAAGAGGACGTGAGGACGTTCGGCGTAATCGCGCCAACACCGAAAGGCCCGATGCCGCCGCGTGCGCCGCCTCGACCGGGATCCCACCGTGGGCCTCGTACCGCTCGCGATGTGATCCGTACGTTTACGACGCGGTCCGCTCGATCATCTGGAGCCCCTCCTCCGCGCCAAAGGCGCGGCGAACGGCCCTAGACGCCAGTCGCGCTTTCGCCCCCGACATCGCAGCGCTAGGCCCCGCCGATGTCGAAGACGTCCAGCAGTTCGTCGAACCTGTCCAGCACCGCATCGGGGCGGTCGGCGGCCGCCGAGGCCGCGAGGCGCCGCTCGCGAGCGACGTCCTCCAACGTCCAGTGGCTCACCCGCAGCAGCGTCGCCCAGAGGACCGGGTCGTGAACGGTTCCGTAGCGTGCCCACGCAGCGCGGCAACCGGCCGAGACCGCCATGTGAACGTCCCTCGTCAAACTATCGCCGACGAAGAGGACGCGGCCGGGGGACTTCGCGTGGTCCGAGCAGATCCTCAGCAGGATGTCCGGATCCGGTTTGCGATCGGTGGGTGCCAGCGCGCGAACGAAGTCGTCTTCGATGACGGCCGCGCCCAGGAGGCTTGCGGGCGCATAGAAGCGGGAAAGGTATCGACGAAGACCCAGCTTCCGGATGCGGAAGGAGGCGTTGACGATGCGGGCGTCCGTGTAGCCGACGATCGGAACCCCGGCATCCGCGATGGCGCGAAGCGTCGCCTCGACGCCGTCGTAGAAGCGGAGGGTCCTGCGTCGATAGCGGTTGAACGCGAGGAAGGCCGGATCGAGGGCGGCCAGGGCCCGTTGCCGCCCGTGCGGTCCATAGGCGGCGCGGACCGTCGTCGTCTCCAGCAGCGCGAACGGATGCTCGATGTCCGCATGGAGACGATGGACCTCCCGAAGCTCGTCGAGGAGCACCTCGAGATCGGCGCCGAGAATCTCCGATGCGACGAGGGCGAGTTCGTAGAGTGCCGGGATGAACGCGGCCATCCAATCGTACAACGTGTTGTCGAGGTCGACGACGACGAGTTCGATCCGCGGCCTGCCCGCCGTCGTGCGGGGAAGAGGGTGCGTTAAGCCGTCTTCCGCCGCGACAGCGGTGATCTTGATGTTCAATGGCCTCTCCATACGCCCGTGCGGACGCCGTTCGAACGAGCCACCTGATATGGGATAGATATTAAAAATATCAACAACGAGCAAGCTAAGTCGTCGGCGGTTTTCGGCGCATGTCTAACGGTGGCGCCGGGACCGCTCGTCGAAGCCGGTCACGGCGCATCTATCCGCAGTCCACTACGGCACCATGACGGTGTTGATCACGTGCATGATGCCGTTCGACTGCATAATGTTGGGGATCGTCACCTTCGCCACGCCGCCCTTCGAATCCATGAGCAGGATGTCGCTACCGCTCTGTTCGAAGGTGAGCGGTTCGCCTTGAACGGTCGTGATGACGGCTCTTCCATTCCCCGCCTTGATCAACGTCTTCAGGTTCGAAGTGGTCAACTTCCCCGGGATGACATGATAGCTCAGGACGTCCTTCAATTCGGCAGCGTTGCCCGGCTTCAGGAGATCCGTGACCTTGCCCGGCGGCAGTTTCGCGAACGCCTCGTTGGTCGGGGCGAACAACGTGAAGGGTCCAGGCCCGCTTAGGATGTCGACCAGGCCGGCCGCCTTCACGGCGGAAACGAGGGTCGTGTGATCCTCGGATACGTTCTTGTTGGCTTCCAGCATCGGCGCGCCGCCCACCGCCACGCGATGTCCTTGCGCCTCCCGGGCGGCCGCGACGGCCGTCCCGTTCCCGCCGCAATCGATCCCACCGCAGGAATAGACGTTGGCCTGCAGTAGCAATCCGTTCACGTCCTTGCCGAACCACATCTCGAAAAGGCCCGGCTTCACGCGGACGCCATCGATCTCCTTCGCGATGACGGCACGGCCGATGCGAGCCTGCATCACCTTGGCCAGGCCCTCCGCGAACGGCTTGTCGGAGCCTTTGTAGAAGCGGACCTCGGACCTGTCCGGCGACGCCGGGCGCAGTTCGAGTTCGTCGGCGACAGCCAACGTGTCGAAGCTCGACCTGACGTCCGACAGCACCTTGCGGGCGATGAACTCCTGGTTCTGGCTGGCGAGTTGGACGTAGACGCGGCGCGTGTCCTCGGACAGCTTGGTCCCGTCGCAGACGTAGACGCTGAGATAATCCGCCACGCGGACGAGGGGCGCCTTGAAGGTCAGAGGCTTCGGCGAGCCTGCCCTGACGACGTCACCCCACTGCACGGCCCGCTTGTCGGACGGATCGTATTGGATGACGTCCCCGTCGTATGAAAGGTCGGGCTTCAGGTTCTCGGAGGCCGGAAGCGCCCTGACGCGAACGCTGGATACGACCGAGGATGCGTGCACCTTCTGCCTCCCAATCGATTCGCGAAGCTTCGAGGCGATCGTGTCTGCCGTCGCGCGCCTCGACGCCGACCTGTCGTCGCCATCGCAGAAGAGGATATCGACCGCGATCTCGGATTTAGGCGCGGCGTCCTCGACGCCCTTGTCGGCGTTCAAAGCCGCCGAGGCGTTCGGGACGACGGCCGAGGCAGGCGCCAGCGCGGGAACGCCGCGCGAACCGGCAAGCGCCGCCGGCGGGGAACTGCCCGCGTTCACGTGCTGCGCGCCTTCGGTCGCGACGTGGTCGATAGGGGACGCCGCATTGCAGTCCGGGAAGCAGGGCGTCGGTGGCTGGAGGAAGTGACCGCTCTTGTCGGGTTGCTGCAGGCGGCCGGTCATCGTGCGCCTGTATACGTCCGTGGCGATCTCGTCGAGGACGTCGTTGATGCTCCCGCGCTCATCTAGACGCTTGATGAAGGCTTCCGCGTAAGGGCTCATGTCCCCGATGCCATCGGAGGCCGGCGCCCCCTCCGAGGTCGAGAACGCGTTCTCAACGCCCATCAGTATCTTCACCGGCGAGATCCCGGCGACTTCGGCGATGCCGCCGGGACGCTTCATCTCGGAAAGCAGCGGGTTGGTCCGGCAGGCGTCCATGACGATGAGCATGACGCCGCCGTTCAGGATCATCCCGACGTCCGACGCGATGCGAAGGTTGAGGTCCTGCGCCTCGTTGATGAACAGGCGTGCGTACGGGTCCCCTTGGAAGAGCCGGGTGGCCTTCTTGAGATCGGGTGCGGCCCTCGCGCCGAAAAGGTAGTTGCGTCCCCTGACCTGGACGCCATGCCCGGCGAAGTAGAGAAGCGCGGTCGGGTTGGTGGCGTCCTGGAACCGGACGATGAAATCGTTCAGGAGGCCGGTCATCGTCAGGTTGTCCGCATCGCAGACGACCTTCACATCCTCGTCCTTCCAATGCGACTTCATCACCAGCGCGGCGCCGACCTGCATGACGTCGTTGCAGGGATTGTGGAGGTCCGGGAGCGCGGTCGTCCCGTTGGCCGGCGCTCCATCCGCACCGTACGAAGAGTTGCCGATCAGCAGCGCGAAACGCGGCGCGTCCTCGGCGCGCACGTCGCCTGCAGCGATGAGATGCGCGACGACCACGAGCATCAGCAATGCGGCGGGATGCAGCCAGCGCGCGTGCATGGTCAATCGGTCGTCTCGCCGGTGAACGTGGAAAGGTTGGGCGACAGCTCCTGGCTCAACTCGGCATCCAGCCGGCTGTCGATGAACCCGCGATCCGTGCCGGGAAAGGCGTCCTCGATCCCCCGCCGCACATCCTTGACGAGGGCCTCCTTTGCCTCCGCGGTCCGCCAGTACTTCGGACTCCACAGTTCACCGCCGTCGATCAACGCGAGGTTGGCGCTCTTGATGATCTTGCAGTCGCGCGGGATCTTCGTGCCCGCGGATGGACAATGGGTGTCGAAGAAGGCGTACCTGTCGGCAAAACCGGCATCCGGCTTGCCCTTGCCCTGCGCCGAGAAGTAGTGGAAGCCGATCACGTCGGACGAGTACTCGCTCGTCTCCGTCTGATCGGGCTTGAGGTAGGCGATGAAGACGGCCGAATGGCCGCTTCCGCCCGTCCTATTCATGTTGATGAAGTCGTACGGTGCCAGTTCCTTGAACGGCTTCTCCCCTCCGATCCCGAAGCGGGCCAGCGCAAACCCGGTCCCCCGCGAGCCGGTCCCTTCGTACATGAACACGTACGACCTGATCGACTGACGGCTGCCCGAAGTCCAACTCCGCATCGGAAGATCGCTGAACGGCTTCCCGTCGCCGGTCTGATGGAAGTACCTGTTGAGCGTCTCTATGATGATCTCCGAAGAGGCCGCGACGCACATGGTCAGATGCGGGTGGGAAGCCTTGACGCAGCAATCCGATCCATACTTCAGATCCTGCGTGAAAGCCTTGCTCATGTCATATCCGCCGCCCGCACGATTGACGCGCAGGTCGTCCACGACCTCCTTGATGATCTTGTTCATGGTCGTCGGGCGCTCGGCGGGATCCGCGAAGGCGGGTATGGAGAACCAGACGCACGCCGATACGACAAGGCAGCGAAACCCCGCCTTCAACAGCATAAGTCCCATAGTCCGCCTCCGTCCCGACGCCAAGCATCAGACTTGGTTATAGTCATATCTGACTTCGTTATAATGCTTAAAGAATAGAGACGGCGTTCGACGAAATCAACTCTCTATTCGTCGAGCGGGAGTTCGGGCGCTGATCGAATCGCGACCTCGTCGCACAACACGTCGCGCAGGACCAAGCAACATGCGGCCAATCTGGAAGAGACGGTCGCCGCCCAGAATCTATTGACGGCGACGGTCAGGAACGGACGCGACCGGATCGGCCGTAGCAGTGAGAAACGCCCATCGCGGCGGAGTGTTCGGGCGTCATCGCCGGGGACGCCCAAGCCGTGATGCGCAAGATCAAGGAGGCCTCCGCCCAATTCACGAACATCATCGGCCTGATCGACGAGATCGCGTTCCAGACGGATCTGCCTGCGCTCAACGCGGGGGTTGAAGCCGCAAGGACCGGCGACGCGGGACGCGGACCTGCGGTCGTCGCACCCGAAGTGCGAAACCCTCGCGCAAAGGTCCGCCGGATCCGCTAAATGAGATAAAGGATCTGACCTCGGTCTCGACGCTTCACGTCGCCAACGGCGTCGCCCTCGTCCACGAGACCGGCGGCGCGCTCAAAGACATCATCGAACAGGTGTCGACTATGGATGCAATCGTTTGCCGGATCTCGGGCAGCATCGCGCGAACAGGCATCCGGCATCGCCGAAATCAACGTCGCGGTAGGATAAGTGGACACGAGGTTCAGCAGACCGCCGCCATGGTGGAGGAGCCGACAAGGGCGCTACAACGCCGCTCCGCCAGACATGCACCTGCGAAGAGGTCTGCAGTCCCCGGCAGGAGGACCTTTCCGCATCACGCCCCGTAAAGACCCTGGCACGAAGAAGGCCGCCACCACCGGTACGGTTCAAGATTGCTTGCCGCTCGCGTCATCATCGAATGAGCGCGACCCGCGTGCCCCGAATAGGAGTCAAGGTGTCGTAGATCGCCTTTGTGGCCGCGCCGGTTCCGTCTCACGACCTCCAGGTCATCGTCGGTGAAGACGCGGTTCGGCGCAAGGTGAAGGCCCGTTCCAAAAGCCTTGGACTACGGACCTCGATGGCTTGCATACGTTCCGTGCCGCCATCCGGCCCTCGTATATCCACCGCGGACATCGCTCCGTTCGGCGAAGCGGGCATTTGATGCTCCCATATTCGAAGAAGCCCTCGCTATCTCCTCCCGTTAAACCACAATCGGAAAGCATCCGCTTCCCCAACCGGCGAACCTCGTCGGCAGCGAGTCCGCCAATCGCTTCGATAATCGAGCGCATCTGCATCTGCTCCTATGTTGCACTGCGTTGCAACATAAGACGCCATTATGCCTCGCGCGAGGGCAGCTTCCGCATAGCAGACCCGCATGCATCGGCCAATGAAAACGTCAACGCGGTCTTGGGACGGTAGCCACGTCGCCTGGATCAGTCGCTGTCACCATTGAAACCGCTGGAACTACTGACTAGACACGCCGCCACGGCGCCACGGCGGTAATAGAAGACGTCAATTCAGTTATAGTTTGGCATAACACCTCGGCATTCCTAGGCGCGAATGCATCTTTGGAAGTCGACCTATCCCAATCGATGCCAAATGCTAAAGGATCCCCGACCTGCATACCGCAGCCGTCAAAAACCATGCCCATTTGGGAACAAACGAAAAACGCCGCCATCCAGGGGGGAAAGGCGGCGTTAATCGTTGATGTCGAAGCCCCAACGCAGGCAGCGCGCCATCTATGATACGCGCAGTAGTTCGTCTCATAAACAGCGCGATCGAACAACGATGATCTCAAGAGAATCCGTCTACATCCTCTTAGACGGGCTCGATGTATGGCGATGTTATATAAGTTATGAAGTCGGTATTCCTCGGGGCTATAGCGGGCGCCGGTTCCCACATAGCTCAGCATTCTGGGACGTTGACGGCGAGGCCGCCGCGGGAGGTCTCGCGATAGGCCGACTTCATATCGAAGCCGGTCTGCCGCATCGTCTCGATGACCTGATCGAGGCTCACGAAATGTGACCCGTCGCCGTGGAGAGCAAGCGAGGCCGCGTTGATGGCCTTCACGGCGCCGAACGCGTTGCGTTCGATGCAGGGTATCTGCACCAGGCCCCCGATCGGGTCACAGGTCATGCCAAGATGGTGTTCCAGTCCGACCTCGGCGGCATTCAAGACCTGTTGCGGGGTTCCGCCGAGCGCCGCGCAGAGCCCGGCAGCCGCCATGGCCGCCGCCGATCCGACTTCGCCCTGGCAGCCGACCTCGGCGCCGGAGATGGAGGCATTCCGTTTGATGAGGTCGCCAACGGCCGAAGCGGTGAGAAGGAGCGTCCGGATGCCGTCGTTGCCGCCCTCGTGGAACTCCCGATAGTAGCGGACGACCGCAGGGATGACGCCCGAGGCCCCGTTTGTCGGCGCGGTGACGATGCGCCCGCCGGCGGCGTTCTCCTCGTTCACGGCCATCGCGTAGACCGACGCGTAATCCATTGCCTCGTTGGGCGGACGAACGTTCGCGAAGCGGTTCGCCACGAGCCTGGAATGCATCTCGGCGGCGCGTCGACGGACCTTCAGACCGCCTGGCAGGATGCCGCGATGAGACAGGCCGCGTTCGATGCAGTCGGCCATGATGGCCGCGATGCGATCCACGTAGGCGTATGCCTCCGCCTCGGAACTCCTTGCTTCCTCGTTGGCCAACGCGATACCGGCCACCGAAAGGCCCGTCTGCGTGGCCAACGACAGCAGTTCGCGGGCGTTGGCATAGATGTAGGGAACGACCGCGGGGGACAAGTGCGCGCCATCGACATCGTCGCCTTCGCGCTCGACGAAGCCGCCGCCCACCGAATACCAGATTTCGCGCAGCAGCAGCGCGCCGCCACGACCGAACGCCTCGAAGGTCATCGCGTTAGGATGTCGTCCAAGCGGTTCGCCGAAATCAAAGACGACGTCCGTCGAAGGATCGAAATCGATCTCCAGGTCGACGCGCAGACGCAAACGCTTGTCGATATCGATGCGACGAGCCTTCGCCTCGGCCTGATCGGGATCGATCGACTCCGGCCGTTCCCCAGCAAGACCGAGCACGATAGCGCGATCCGTGGCGTGTCCCTTTCCGGTCCAAGCAAGAGATCCATGCGAAACGACGCGGAGGCGGGCAACCTCCAGCGGCCGACCGTCATGCATCCCCGATGTCAGCGTCCCACGAAACTCGGCGGCCGCCTTCATCGGACCGACCGTATGGGAGGATGATGGTCCGATGCCAACCTTGAAGAGATCGGCAACGCCAAAGGGCTGACGTCGGGCTTGCGGGAGAACGACAGGATTAGCGGAAGGGCTGCGTTTGTTCATCTTCTCATACTTCGCCTTATACCGGGCCTCTTGGGGCCGGGTGGGAATACGGCCGCGGATCATACCGCCAAGGTGCCGTGCCAATGGCTGATCCCCTGGACCCTGCCGCCAACGCAAGTGGCGTTAAACGACCCTGTCTTCCGGATCGACATGAGACCCGGCCGCCCGTCACGCATTCGTGCCGGTCGGAACGTAGACCTTCGTCAGATCGCCAGTGGCGAACCCCTCGCATCCTTCAAGCGCGTCAAACGGGTCGTTGAGAAGCCGCACCTGGGTGCGGTGACGGTCGGCTGATGCGATGCCGACGAACACGATATCGTTTGTGCGGGCCAAGCAAACGCGCCGGAAACCGCGCCGCCTCATGATCAATGTATCGCCGGCCGCCATCGCAACTTGCTTCTGCGGTTAAACGCTTATGATCACGTTACGCTGTAACTGGCAGATGCCAGAGGTCCGTTACCAAACCGCTGTGGCGGAGCGGATGTGGCTTCGACGATACGACTCGACCCTGTCGATGATGCGTTTCGGTGCGTCGCGGGTTTGCCGCGATCGCACCAGGATTCATGCACCCGTCCCGACGATCGAAAGATCCGATCGTTTATCGAGCGCTTCCGCCGATATCGGTCGGCGTACCGCCACCAGCAGTGAGAGTGCCGATAATATTCCAGTGGAGGCGCCGACAAGCAGTGCGACTTCAAAAGATCCGGTAGCATGGGCGAGATAGCCGGTGGCGATCGGTGCGAGCGCTCCGCCGACATAGCCGCCGAAGGTCTTCATACCCGCAAGGGACCCGACATAGCTCTTCGGTGCGACGGCCGCGGCGAGCGTCCACGAGGCAGCGACGTTCACGTACAGGCTGCAGACCGCACCGCTCATGGCGGCAACGGCACCTACCGTGGTCGTTGCCTCGGCGGCGGCAACCGTGAACATGGTCGCCGCGAGCACGCCGGCGACGCAAACGAGCCGGCTGCTTTCGAGCGGCGTAAAGCCTCTCTTGGTCAGCAGGTCGACCGAGGCGCCGCCGAGCACGGAACCGAAGACGCCGAAAATGAACGGGATCGCGGCCGTAAAGCCTGTGTTGCCGATGCTCATGTGCCGGTCCATCTCGAGGTAGACCGGAAGCCACGAGTTGTAGATCGTCAGAAGGTAAGTGTAAGTACCGACGCCGAGCATTATGCCCCACGTCGACCGGAACCTTAGAAGGCCGGCCCACTCGGCGAACGTCACGTTCCTCTCCTCGGCCCCCTCGCGGTCGCCATCGTCCAGGTAGGCGCGCTCCTCAGCGGTCAGATCGACGGACCGGGGATCCTGGTAGCAAACGTACCAGCCTATCGCGAGCAGTACGCCGAAGGCGGCCATGATCACGAACATCCAGCGCCAACTGAACGTCAGCATCAACCAGGTCAGCAACGGTGCAGCGATGGCTACTCCCAACGTGGATCCGGTGGCGAAAAGGCCGGTCGCAAACCCGCGATCCCGCCCATTGTACCAATCGCGGAGCACGCGCAGGGAACTCGGAAATTGCGGGGACTCGCCGATGCCGAGAAGCACACGCGTGACCGCCATCTGTCCGAAGCTGTTGCAGATCCCGCCCACGGCCTGCGCTCCGGACCAGACCACGAGTCCCACCGCCAGCATCAGACGAGGCTTGAGGCGATCCACCAGGGCGCCAATCGGCAGCAGCATGAGACTGTAGGTTATCAGGAAGATCGACATCACGAGACCTATCTGGGTCAGCGACAGGCCCAGGTCACGACGGATCAGAGGGCTCGCTATCGAGACCGTCGCGCGGTCGACGTAGTTCAGGCCGTTGCTGACGATCAGGAACAACAAAGCAGTGCGCTGATGGCGCTTGACTCGTTTGGACGCAATCGAAGCAGGCAGTGGCGGTCGCGCACCGTTCGCGTACGGATCGGCATCGATCGCTAAATCCAGCCCCAGTTCGTCTGCCATCTCTAATCACCGTGCCATTAGAATGAAGTAATCAGCCAGGAACGCACGTCTCGCAATCCCTTTAGACATGCCGCTCCCCACAGGTGCGACCCTGCCGTGGCCCGCTTCATCATCCGTCGCTCCCTAGGGGGCGTCGCGTTTCCGGGTTTACCGATCAGGATCGATTGAGGTAGGCGGCTTGGCGGTACGAACGCGTTCGCACCGGGGCCGAGGGCTCCAATCCGATTGCCTTCCAGGCGGCTCATCGGCAAACCGCGCCCCGGCCCGTCAGGGTATCCTCATCTCGGAACGCCATGCCGGAGATGATGCATATTCGCCGTTTCGGCCGTGCGATCGCATAGCATCGGTGCCCGTAGGGCCATGACCGCGCCGAGCGCCGAGCATCGGGTGCTTATGCCGGAAGCAAGAAACCGACCTCTCGCCGAGATGAATTCAAAAGCCACTATATTCGCATCCAATGCGGAGTTTTCTACATGTTCCACCCCTGCCATTGACTAGATTAGGAATTCTGATGTTATGATGTCTAATGCGAAATACTGCGCATGCTATTCTGCAGGTTATAACATGCCGCGCACCGTCACCCTTCGTCAGATCGAAACCTTCAAGGCGCTGATCGAGTCCGGCACGGTCAGCAAGGCCGCCCAGGTACTGAACATTTCGCAGCCTGCCGCCAGCAAGCTGATGATGCATCTCGAAAGCGATACGGGCCTCAAACTTTTCGACCGTCACAAGAACCGGCTGACGCCGACCTCGCAGGGCTTGCGCCTGTACGAGGAGGTGGACCGGATCTTCGCCGGCATGCGTCAGGTCGAAAGCGCTATCGCGTACATCCGGCGAGAGGACCAGGCCCGGCTAGCCGCGGGTGTCATCCCGGCGCTGGCGGGGGCCTTCGTCCAGGGATCCGCCATGAACATGCTGAAGCGCAACCCGAACGTCTACTGCTCCTTCCAATCGCTCAGTTCGCACTGGATCCTGGAAGCCGTGCTGACCCGCAAGCTGGACGTCGGTCTCGTCAGTTCCTTCATCGACAACCCGAACGTCGTGATCGAACCGCTTCCGGAGCATCCGCTGATCTGCATCATGCCGATCGGACACCCGCTGGCGCAGAAGGCCGTGATACGCCCCGAAGACCTGAACGGCATCGCCTTCGTCGCCTTCTCCAACGCATCCACGACGGGACAGAAGGTCGAGGGCATCTTCAAGAACTACCGTGTCGACGCGAACGTCGTGCTGACGGCCGACGTGAGCCCGACCGTCTGCCAGTTCGTCGCGGCCGGACTGGGGATCTCGCTCGTCCACCCCCTATTCATAGCCGACATGGAGGGACGCGTCGTCTCACGTCCCTTCGAGCCAACGACGACCTTAGGCCTCTCGCTGTGCTTCGTCCGCGACACCCGGAACGCCCGGCTGATCGCCGATTTCGTCGAGGAGACACTGGCCAATGCGAAACGCCTCGTCGAAAGGATCAATCAATCCGCTCCGGATCGGATGCCTCCGACATTGAGCGTCGACGGCAGGGATCGTCCGTTCGCGTGATCGAAAGCGGTTGCTCCCGCCACCTATCGATACGCGACGAATGCCAACGGCAGCTGCCGAACCATATTGGGACTGGATGCGAGACCGTGGCTGAGCAAATCAGGTCGGCCGTTGTGCTTGCCGTCGACCAAAACGCGAATCCGACCTTGCAGCAGACCGCTATTGAATTCATTCGACGTCGCGGCAAGCGCCGTGCGTCGTAGGCCTGGAGTTCGGCGACGGGTGTCCCAGACCGCAGGCGATGCCGTGCGACGGGCCACATCCGACATCTCTTCCAACGCCTTCCCTCAGAACCCGAGCGAGCAATCGACTTCGTAATTCGGCCGAGGCTGACAGGCACCTCTATATAACATAAACCGAGCGATCTATAATACATAGATATATTATCGTCTTGCAAACGGCAGTATCGACTAAATTAGGATGGGTGCCGCGCTTTCTATTTCTACGAATCTATCTATCCTGATCAATGGAAGGGTGGTTGTCCCCACCCTTCCTATTTGGACGTTCCTCCCTAGACTTGGCCGCTCGCTCTCAAGCGACCGGCCCTTTTTCCATTGCGCGAAGCGAAGCGATGAAACGGTCCGCCGGATGCGGGCGCCATAATCTCAGGAATACAAGGCGTGCTTTTTAGCCTTGGACACCACGGCTTGTTGCTTCGTATTGGCTGCAGGCAGAAGGCAACATGCTCGCAGAATTCGTCATCTTCGGACCCGGGGCTCGGGACGGGTCATCTATTCGATCCACGGCACCGAGCAGGAGCGATCTCCCACATTCATCCAGATCGTGCGGGTGCGGAGCCGAGCGTGAGGAAACGCTCGATCGAAACGGCTCCGCCGGCCTGGAGCCTTCGGCCCGCGTATCGGACTGGTGCAGACGTCCAGTCCAAGCGCCTTCCGGCTGGTCGATCGGCGCTATCCGCGCATCCCGGCAAGCCGATCATACCAACAAAGGTGTTCGATGTTTCGAAAGCTGCACGATCCGGAGGCGGAGGCCGTCACGGTCTATATCGACGGCGTCCCAGCGCTTGCTGAAGCGAACGAAAGCGCAGCCGCCGTCCTGATGCGGCAAGGGTCGCCGTGGGCGCGTAGGACGCCGGTGTCGAACGCCAGACGGGCGCCCTATTGCATGATGGGCGTGTGCTTCGATTGCGTTGCGACCGTCGATGGCGTCGCGTCGGTCCAAACCTGCCTCGCCCCCGTCCACGACGGCATGCGGATCGACCGCCAGATCGGCCGTCGAAGCGTGACGCCGTGAGCCGGACGGCCGATCTCGTCATCGTCGGGGCGGGCCCCGCAGGCATGGCCGCCGCCGTCACCGCGCGGCGGCATCAACTCGACGTGCTCGTCGTCGACGAGCAGGCGGCCCCGGGCGGACAGATCTGGCGCGACGTCGAAGCGGTCTCCTGCAAGCCGCAGGCGGCCTTCCTGGGAAACGCCTACCACGAGGGGCTGGCAGCCGTGGGGCGGTTCCGCGCAAGCGGCGCCACGTACGAGCCCAACACGAAGGTGTGGCAGGTCGAAGCCGGCCCGCGCGCCTTCCTGACGCGTGACGGGGCGGCGTCTTCGGTGAAGGCCCGGTCCATGCTCCTGGCGACGGGTGCCCAGGAACGCCCCGTTCCCTTCCCCGGATGGACGCTCCCCGGCGTGATGACCGTCGGTGCGGCGCAGATCATGCTCAAGACGTCCGGACAGGTCCCCGTGGAGCCGGTCTGGATCGCGGCCAACGGTCCCCTCGCGCTGCTCTACGCCGCGCAACTCCTCAAGATGGGCGGGCGGATCGCCGGCTTCCTCGACACCACACCGGCCATCGACGTTTCCGCAACCATCCCGAAACTCGCGGCTGCGGCGTTCGCGGCGCCGGGCGACCTCCTGAAGGGGCTCGGCTGGATCGTAAACCTGCGGCGACACGTCCCCTACATCCGGCACGTCGCGAGGATCGAGGCGTTCGGCACCGATCGCCTCGAACGTTTCCGATACGAGACGGCGAGCGGCGTCGCGGCGACCGTGGATGCCCACCTCCTCCTCGTCCACGAAGGTGTCGTACCATCGATCCATCCCACGCTCTCGTTGGGGTGCGTGCACAACTGGCTCGGCGGCCAGGACTGCTTCGCGCCCGCGCTCGACGCATGGGGGGAGACCTCGGAAGCCGGGATCTTCGTCGCTGGGGACGGCGGCGGCATCGGCGGGGCGGCCGTGGCCTCCCTGCGGGGCGAGATCGCCGGTCTGCGGATCGCCGCCCGTGCCGGTCGCATCTCGGCCGTTGAGGCGCAGGCCGCCGCGCAGCCCATCCGCTCGCGTCTGAAGCGGGCGTTGACGGCGCGTTCGTTCCTGGATGCGTTCTATCGTCCCCGGGCCAGCATCTTCGTGCCGGCGGACGAGACCATCGCCTGCCGCTGCGAGGAGGTCAGCGTTGCTTCGATCCGTGCCCAGGCGGCCATCGGAAGGCCGGGGCCAAACCAGATCAAGGCGTCCACGCGTGCCGGCATGGGACCATGCCAGGGACGACAGTGCAGCTACACGATCGCAAGCGTGCTCGCGGACGCCGAGGGCCGGCAGGTGCCGGACATCGGCCTCTACAGGGTGCGCCCCCCTCTGAAGCCGCTCACGCTCGACGAGTTGGCGTCGCTCGACGACGTGGGATGCCCGACGTGAGCGAAGCGGCAATCGACACGATCGTGATCGGCGGCGGCCTCCACGGCCTTTCCGCCTCCCTGCATCTCGCCCGCGCGGGCCGCCGGGTCGTCGTGCTGGAACGATCATGGGTGGGCCGCCACGCCTCCAGTTCGAGCGCGGCCGGCGTGCGCACGCTCAACCGCGACCTGGCCGAACTCCCGATATCCCTGGAATCCCAGGACATGTGGCATAACATAGAGGCGATCGTCGGCAGCGACTGCGGCTTTCGCGCCTACGGCCAGGTCAACGTCGCCGAGCATCCAAAGCATGTCGCCGTGCTCGAAAAGCGTCTCGCTCTGACGCGCGCCGCCGGCTACACCCACGAGGAGTTGATCGACCGCGCGGAGTTGACGAGGCTCATCCCCGCGATCTCGAGCCATTGCGTCGCCGCGCTGATCGTCCGGACGGACGGCGCCGCCGATCCGCATCTGACCCTCCGGGCCTTCCGTCGCAGCGCGGAGAGCGCGGGCGTGACCATCCACGAGGGATATGGCGTCACGGCTATCGAAAGGGTCGGATCGGACTGGCAGGTCCATGCCGACGGGCGGTCCTTCGTGGCGCCGACCGTCGTCAACGCCGCCGGAGCGTGGGCGGGGGATATCGCGGCGATGCTGGGTGATGACATCCCGCTCGGCCACAAGGCCTCGATGATGATCGTGACCGAGCGTATCGCACCGTTGCTGAAACCGGTGGTCAGCGTCGTCGGGCGACCGCTCTCCTTCAAGCAGTCCGACCAGGGGACGCTCGTGATCGGCGGCGGTCTCCAGGGAAGCGCCGACATCCAGGCGCAGAAGAGCTTCGTCGACTTCTCGGAACTCGCCAAGGGCGCCCGCGCCGCGACCGACCTCTTCCCCTCGGTCGGGCCGCTACGCATAGTGCGGACGTGGGCCGGCATGGAGGGGAAGACCGACGACCATCTCCCCGTCGTCGGCCCATCGCCGACCGCCAGCGGCGTCTATCACGCGTTCGGCTTCTCCGGCCACGGCTTCCAGTTGGTCCCCGTCGTCGGGGCGATCCTGGCCGACCTCATCGTGCATGGCGGCACCAACCGATGCATCGAGGCCCTATCTGCGGATCGCCTCATGGCCCGGAGGCCTGCCGCATGACGCCCGCTCCGCCGCGCCGATCCCGCAACCCGCCGCGGCGCCGTCGCGGGATGCGCTCGGGACCAGGGCCTCCACGGATCCGGCCGGCCCGCATCCGCCCGTACCATCCGGTCTCGCGTCGCGCACCCGTCGCGCCGGATCGGCGCCCATCGCCGCGGTCCGGGAACACCCTCATCGATGCCGATCGGCGGCCGAGCGCGCCCCCGGATCGGACCATGTCAGCAGACGGAGCTAAGAGCTAATGTATCGTATCGGCATCGACGTCGGAGGCACGTTCACCGACTTCACGGTCTCCAATTCCGCGACCGGGGAGAACCTCTACTTCAAAACATCGTCGACGCCGGCCGACCCCTCCGTCGCCATCGTGGACGGCATCCGACAGATCCTCGAGATCCACGACATCGCGCCCGGGGCGATCTCCTACATCGGACACGGCACGACGGTCGCGACAAACATGATCATCGAGGGGCGTGGCGTGCCTACCGCCCTGATCACGACGAAGGGCTTCCGCGACGTGCTCGCCATCGGCCGCCAGACGCGCCCGGCGCTGTACGACACCTCGAAGCGCAAGCCGGAACCGCTGGTCGAGAGGCACCGGCGCCGGGAGGTCGATGAACGGCTGAACGCGAAGGGCGAATGCCTCAGCCCACTCGACGACGGGGACTTGGAGGGCGTTCTCGAAGACCTCGCGAGGACGGGCATCGAGGCCATCGCGGTCTCCTTCCTCCATTCCTACCGCAACCCGGCCCACGAGGAGGCGGCGGAGCGGCTCATCGCCCGCAAGCTTCCCGGCGTGTACATCAGCGTCTCGTCCAAGGTGCTGCCGGAGATCCGCGAGTACGAGCGGACGTCGACGACCGTGCTCAACGCCTACGTCGGCCCCAAGATGGCGAACTACTTCGATCGCCTCCGCACCAAGATCGATGAACTGGGGATCGCGGTCTCGCCGATGACGATCCATTCGAACGGCGGCCTCCTCTCGATCGAGACGGCCAAACGGCTCCCCGTCACGACATGCCTTTCAGGTCCGGCGGCCGGCGTCATGGGCGCCGCCGTGGTCGGGACGGCGGCAGGCTTTCCCGACCTCGTCACCTACGACGTGGGCGGCACCAGCACGGACGTCTCGCTCATCGTCGGCGGCCGCCCGAAGTTCACCTCCAGCCGCGACGTGGCCGGACATCCCGTCAAGCTGCCGATGGTCGACATCCACGTCATCGGCGCCGGCGGCGGCAGCATCGCCCACGTCGACGACGCGAACGCCCTGAAGGTCGGCCCTCGAAGCGCCGGCGCCTTGCCAGGCCCCGTCGCCTACGGGCGTGGCGGAGAGGAGCCTACGCTGACGGACGCGAACATCTGCCTCAACCGGCTCAATCCGGTCGCGCTCCTCGACGGTCGGATGCCGGTCGATCGCGCCGCCGCGATCGCGAGCATCGAAGCGCGGATCGCGCGCCCGCTCGGCATCTCGGTGGAGGCCGCCGCCTTCGGCATCATCCAGGTGGCCGCGGTCAACATGAGCCGCGCCATCCGTGCCGTCACGACCGAGCAGGGCCACGACGTCACGGCGCTCACCCTCTTCGCCTTCGGCGGCGCCGGCCCGCTGCATGCCGTCGAGGTCGCCCGCGAGGCCGGCATCGGGCGCCTGCTCGTCCCGCAGGAACCGGGGACGATGTGCGCGAGGGGCGCCCTGCTCTCCGACGTCAGCCTCGACTTCGTGCGCATGCAACTCTCGCCCGCGACGCCGGAGGGATGGTTGCGAGCCTGCGAAGCCCTTCGCGAGATGGCCGACCGGGGGAACCAGTGGCTCGCCTCGGAAAAGGTCGAACCAGAAGTCCGGGAGTTCAACCTCGCGATCGACGCCCACTACGCCGGGCAGAACCACGAGATCCGCGTACCGCTCGGCATCGCCGACGAGACGGGGCTCGACGGTTTCCTGGAACGCTTCGCCCGAGCGCACACGTCCGGCTACGGATACGACATCCCGGGACTGCCCGTCATCATCGTCAGCTGCCGCCTGCAGGCGGTGGGGCGCGTCCCGAAGACCGTGGCGCCATCCTACGTCGGCGGCGGCAGCGTCGCGGCCGCCCAGATCGACGAGCGCAGCGTCTACTTCGGTCCGGCGGAAGGCTGGCGCGCAACGCCGATCTACCGCCGCTCCGCGCTGCCCATCGGGCAGTCGGTGCCGGGTCCCGCCATCATCGACGAGATGAGCTCGACGACGGTCGTCCCTGCGGGCTGGGGAGCCGTCGTGGATCCCTTCGGCAACATCGTCGTCACAAACTGAACGGAGGCTAGCGTGCCTGATACGTCACAAGAAGCGATTGGTAGCCTCCCTCCCCGCTTCGATGCGGTCGCGATGGAGGTCTTCAGCAACCGCATGCTCTCGATCACCGAAAGCATGGCCATCCACATGATGCGGTCCTCGTTCTCGTCGCAGATCAAGGAGCGTCGCGACTTCTCCGTCGGGATCTTCGACGCGCGCGGAAACATGCTCGCGCAGGGGACCCACATCCCGCTGCACCTCGGATCGCTGCTCGGCGCCGTCGAGGCGCTGCTCGAACGCTACAAGCTCGCGGACATGGCCGAAGGCGACGCGTTCATCTGCAACGACCCCTACCTGGCCGGCGGAACGCACCTGCCCGACATCTCGGTCATCACGCCCGTCTTCATCGGGAACGAGATAGCGGCCTTCGCCGCGAACATCGGCCACCACGCGGACATCGGGGGCGCCGTGCCCGGCTCACTCTCGGCGAACTCCCGTTCGATCTTCGAGGAGGGGTTGCGGATCCCGATCATCCGCATCGCGCGCGCCGGGGTCGTCGACGAGGATCTGTTGAACCTGATCTCCAACAACTCGCGCCTCGCGGAGGAGCGACGGCTGGACCTCAAGGTCCAGATCGCCGTGAACATCCGTGGCGGCGAGGAGACGCGGGCCTTGTTCCTGCGCATGGGCCTCGAGCAAGCCCGGGCGGCCATCGACGACATCCTCAACTACACGGCCGATCGCCTACGCCGCCGCCTGGCGGCTCTTCCCGCCGGCAAGCACAGCTTCACGACGTGGCTCGACGACGACGGCAGCGGGGGCGCGCCGGTGCAGATCGTGGCGACCATCACGCTGGGCGGCGACGCGCTGCACGTCGATTTCCAAGGCACCGGTCCCCAGGCGAAGGGCGCCCTCAACGTCTGCCCCAACGCGCTCCGGGCGACCGTCTACTACTGCGTCAAGGCCTTGCTCGATCCCGAACTGATGGCAAACAGCGGCATGTTCGTCCCGGTGACCATCTCGGCGCCGAGAGGATCGATCGCCAATCCCGAGTTTCCAGCGGCGTGCGGCGTCCGCAGCATGACCTGTCAGAAGATCGCCGGCGCCGTGTTCGGCGCTTTCCGGGAGGTGCTCCCGACCGATCGGCTGATCGCGTCAAGCAACGACCTCCTCCCCTCGATCGCGTTCTCCGGTTCGCAGCCGGATACGGGAAGCTTCTACATATGCGGCGAGACGCTCGGCGGCGGCAGCGGCGCCCGATACGATAGCGACGGCATGGACGCCGTCCACGTCCACGTCACCAACAGCTTGAACCTCCCCACCGAGGCGCTGGAAAACGAGTTTCCGCTGCTCTGCGAGGAATACGCCCTGGTCGTCGATTCCGGCGGGGCCGGACGCCAACGCGGCGGGCTGGGCATCGCACGCCAGGTCCGCGCTCTTCAGGACGGGACCATCTTCTCCGGGCGCTCCGACAGCCACCTCCGGGGGGCCGAGGGGATCGACGGGGGCGGCACCGGCGGGCTTGGCTCGCTGATCCTCAATCCCGGTCGCGAAGACGAGGAACGCCTGCCATCGAAGGTCGCACGCATCGACCTCAAGCGCGGCGAGAGCATCCGGATCGAGACCCCCGGCGGGGCGGGCTTCGGATCGTGCGGCGACCGCCCGATCGAGCTTATCGCGCGCGACATAAGGGAGGGAACGATAACCCGCGCCGCGGCGGAGAGGGATTACGGGTCGATCCGGATCCAGGCCGCACTCCAACCGGACGCGGGGATTTCCAAGCAAAAGTGAGCGCCGACGGAGGGCCGGTGCGGGCGCTGCGGCCACCGGCAACTGCGCCGCCTAGGGTAATTCCCTTGGAGTCCGCGGAGTTCGCGCCGTGCCCGGTAGGCGCAGTTGCCAGCATGCTGCGCTTCCGCGGCGTTCAAGAACCGCACGGTCATCGCGCGAACAGCGAATGGTACGGTGTCGGGCGACGTCGAGCGGACACTTCGGCCGCCGTAACCGGCGTAACTCCGTCGATGTGGCATCAAGGCGGATCTGCGACGCCATATGCTTGGTCGAGAAGCTAGATTCTTAAGACAAGGCCTTCTGCCCACGAGGGCGTAATGCCCGTATCAACGATAGGGCGACACATGCCGACACAGAACGCAGGGACGAGAACGGACGCAACCCTCGGATCGCATCTCAAGGAAGGCGTCCTCGATCCAGGCGAAGGTCCGCTCGCATGCGTTCCTGAAGCCGTTCCCGCATGCACGGGCGCTTCAAAATCATCCCTGAGGGAGGACAAGAGGCGATCGCTTCGCTTCGTCCTGTGGCAGGCGGAAGGCTGCATTGCGCGTGCGGGCCACGAGGCGTGCGGCCTGTCTCGACTGCAGCATCGTTTGATGCTGGAGCAAATCGGAACCGTTTACCCCGGCCTCGATTGAGGTCGCGCGCGGAGGGTCGCGTCGCCGACGGTGGTGCCGAGGTTGAAAAGTCCTTCCGCGAAGCGGCGTCATCTAAACCGACGTCACTTCCATGCGAGCGAAGGCAAGCGGCCTTGAACGTCCGCTTCCTGCCGTTCATAAGGTGAGGACGGATGCGAGACGTCGCGGCGCCGCGACGCGCCATGACAATCCCCTCCACTAGCTTGGCCTTGAGCCAGGCCTGAAAAGCGCTTATGACGGGCCGCTTCGTTCCGGTACAAACCTTTTGCCAAAAAGGCCGGCTCAAACTGCATCGTCTCATTCAAGCGTCCATTTGCCGGTCGTGGCTCAATTCTGACCTCTAACGTGAGCTTGAAACGGTTCCCCATGTCCGAAACAATCAATGTCGGCGTACCACATCCGATCTCGCGAAGAGATGCTGCTCGGCAGCAGATCGAAGCCGCTATCGAGCTTTTCGACGGACGACGATCGGAGGCCGCCGCGATCACGCTTGCGCTCGCCGCCGAGGATCAGCTCCCCGAACCGACGGACGGGAAGACGTCCCTGTTTCAAATCCTGAAAGCTCGGAATACGGGGCCTGACAAGATGGACGCGAACCGCATCAGGAATTGGTTGAAGCACCATAAGGAGCCAGACCAGATCGGGATCAGCGAACTGGATGTGGTCTTCTCCATCCTCAGAGCCGTAAGCAAATACCTTGCGGTTTACGACGATCGTGACAGCGAATCGATGAAGGCCTTCACGATATGGGTCAGGAACAGAGGATATTTCGACGGGAACGTTTCGCGTTAGGCTGGCGTCCAAATGGCGGGCAGAGGACTCGACGATCGCTCGTTTCCAAATCCTAAGCGTCGGCGCATCGCCGATAGCCGCCCAAGGTCAGACGCGGTAACCGTGCCCGCCGGGGGAGCGGACCATCGTCTCCATCTGCACGGCGAGGATGCCGGCGGCACGGACGGCTGCGACGCCCGACCGTGTCCTCTCGTCATGGAGGGCGAGCGGCACGCCACGCGCAGCGACGTGAAGATTTACGAAGCGGATACGCCGCTCGCTTCGGTACAGTTCAGCGCCGCATCGTCATGCAGCGCCGTTCAGCATCGTCAAGGATAGCGGCCCGAGCAACGGCAGGATGTCGTTTTCAGATTCGAAGTCACGCCCGTAGAGCGCGGACATCAGATTCAGACCGCTCGCGTGCAGCGGGACGTGCACATTGGCGAGCGCCGCGAGACGGATCGTCGGCACCAAGCCGAACGGCACGTCCTCCGTGACGTAGCGCGTGTCGAGGGTGGTGGGACCATTCACACCTTTAGGACGCTGCGCCAGCACCTCGGCCATGTCCGCAAGCGGAGCGATCGGTATGCCGAACGACGCGTGGAAATGCTCGTGGACGGTCCGCACCTCGACGCCGAAGGCCTTCGCGATCGACAAGCGCTCCAGATCGAGCGCCTCGATCAACCGCGCGACGGCCGGCGTCAGGTTTCGGTTCTGCCCCCACGTCTCGCCAAGTTCCATCCGCGTCAGGTTGCATAAGGCGATCGCCAGATGGTTTTGGGCGTTCATGTTGCTGAGCGCCAACGCCAGAAGGCCTGTCCGCGACGAAAAGCGGTCCCCGAACAACGCGCGACAGACGTCCACGGCGATCGTGGTGGCAGAACCCGGAAGCACGGTCACATCCACCCGGGCCCTGATGGTCCCCACGGTGACGGAGACGTCCGAGGTCTGCCGCCCGGTGGTGACGGTCGTCCCAAGCGCGGCGATCGTCGACGCGACGCCGCGCGTTCGCAGCAAACCCTCCAGGTAAAGCGCACCGAGCGACATGTGGGAACTGAATACGACGACCTGCTCGCTGCGAAGATGTGGCGCCGCGGCGCCTATCACCTGACGGTAGCCGTAGCCTGGGACCGCCACCACCACCGCCTCGGCGTCCGCCAACGCATCGGCGCAACTCTCGGCCACGCGCGGCTCATAAAGGCCTTCGACGGCACCTGTCGCCTGCAATGGGGCGCCGGCGGAAAGCGCTGCGGTGCGCCGTCCGGACGGGGACCAGAGCACAACGTCATGGCCGTTGTGGCAGAGGAGCGCTGCATTTCCATAGGCTACCGCACCGGCTCCAAGGATGGCGACCTGCATCGAGAACTACTCCGTTGAACGTCAATAGGACCCGGAAGCGAGGCTCCGGGCGGTAAGCGGGTCAGACGGTTCCCCGATGGGACGAACCCGGCCTTTCTCCGCGAAGACGCACACTGCGCATACACACGGACAAGCACAGTGCGCGCGTACGGTGACACTGCAGCACGCTAGGATCGATGGTACGACGAGGATGGACGCCGACACCGAATTCAGCCAAGCCAAGACGTCATTCAGTTCCGTCCGTAGCGATCATTCTCCTACTTCTCGGAACGGTACGCGTGACAGGCGTCAGCTATCGAACTCTGAACCCGTTTTGCGCCAACCCTTTTAGCGTAGGCGAGGAGCGGTCGAGGTTCGACATCCAGCCCGCCCGGTCTGGGCCGAGCAGTCATGATGACCATAGGCGGCGCTGTAAGAATCCGTCCAATCGAAAAAAGCGCCTCCCGCATTCTGCGAGGTTATACCCGCAAGCCCGACGTGACCTTGATCCGGGGACGATGGGACGCCCGTGAGAATTCAGGCCCGGACCGCCAGAACCGACACATGGAGGGGAAGGCGATGCCTGTACATCTGTCATCGCTCATACTCGCCTTTGGGTGATCACGTCCGCCACATCGGCGCCGGACGGCAGATGCTTGGCAAGCGTGACGATCCGAAGTAGCTACGAAGGATTGCCAAAAATGCATCGACCGGCGTGTGGAGCTAATTCGTGCAAGGGATTGAAGGATCC
>NZ_LMUU01000096.1:10370-14348 GCF_009765775.1 Beijerinckia sp. L45 | reverse complement strand
GAGCGGTGACGGCGCGAAGCGGGCCAGATTATTGGAGCTGCTGCCAGGTTGCAGCGCCGTAGATCACCTGGATCAGATACCGCCTTCAGCCGATCTCGTCGTCGCGGCGGGGCCGCCCGGTTACAATCTGGAGGCATACAGGAGGGCGGAAGAGATAGGCGCAGCTTCGTTCATAGAGAAGCCGCTGCATCCGCAATGGCCATGCGACCAGCCCAAAGGCATATTGCACATTGGCTTCAACCTGGCCTTCGCAAGCCCGATCGAAAGACTGAAGTTGCTGGAAACGACGTCAGCCCGGATCATTTACCTATCGATCACGTACAATACCAACAAGCCCCGCTCCAAGGTCTGGGGCCTGGACAGCACGGCCGCCAGCTTCATGTACTCCGTCGCCTGCCATCCGTTGCATCTGGCGGCATCGATCTTCGAGTTCCAAGACGTCAGAAGCTCGTCATTGATCGCCGTCGGAGAGGATGTGTTCTTGAACGCCTCGCTGCACAGGCGGGACGGAACCCCGTGCGTCGTCAGGGGACACAACCGCGCGACCGGGCTCGAGTTCGTCATAGAGGCCCATTTCGAGGATGGACGCAGGGTCACGCTGACGAACCTGCGTAACTGGAGAACATCGACGTTGAAGGCCGATAAGGACGAGGCCAGCGGGCGAAGGGCAGAATCGCAAAGCGCCTCGTCGGCGTTCAACCTCTCGGAGGACGTCACGGGTTTCCATGGACAGTTCCGGGATATCGCATCCCGCATAAGGGAGGGTGCCGGATCGAACCAAGCGGTAGATGTTACCGCCGCAAGGAAGACCAACGATATCATTCACAATATACTCAGTCAGGCGAAATTGGATGATTTTTGATTTTGGAAGACTTTCGCATCAAGAGTATATTCCGGGAGACATAGACTTCAGACGGCATACGATGCCTCTCGATGACTTGCGCGCGTATGTGTTAAGCAAGATATCCGACGAGCAGAACGTGATCCTGCAGAACGGCGGCCTTATCCAGGAGGTCGTCGTTCTCGGCCTGCCTGCGGAAGCTGCAAAAGGCTGGCTGGAGTACAACAAGTTCGAGATCAAAAATACCTATAAGCGGGAATCCAGAAGAGGTAAAAGATATAACAATATCAGAAGCGTCATGTTCGATTGCCAGAAAGACGGCAAGCGTTATGCATTCTTCAGCGCATTTCCGACGAAGGAGTATGTGATCCAGTCCGTAGACGTCCTCGCCGCCTACGTTAAACTAAACATGAAGGAGAGGGTGCGGCCAAAGGTTCGCGCCCTGATGTTTAGTGATCTAGAAGACTTATCCTGGACGTCGTTTTCTGAAATCAGCAATTACTTAAGGCCGAATGACTTCGTGCTGTTCGGAGCCGTAGAAGCCATTGCCGAGAATCTGGGACGGTGCCAATTCAAGGTCGGCCCGGCGAACCATTTCGGCTACAATAACATGTTCGCCTGCTTTCGCGTCTCGTCAAGGGACGGCACGAGATCGGCCCTGTTCATAGGGTCGATGGAAACGTATTGGGGCTCGGGCCTGGCCAAATACTGTAAGATCCTCGTCGAGAGGGGGGCCGCCCATATCCTCTATTGTGCCAAGGCCGGGCGCTTTCGGCATCCCACGTACGCGCACGACATCTTCATTCCGTCCAGCTATGTGGCCATCGAAAGGGATGGGAGCGGATCCGAGAAAATCCTGGACGTCAATAACCAGGCGCAGAGGTCGCTCTTCAGGAATGAATATCGCCATCTATGCTTCCATTCCCTCATGGGCGTGCACCTTAGCGTTCCTTCCGTCATCGGAGAGACGAAGGCGCAGGCGGAGATCTACAAGCCGTTCGAGCCTGCAACGATCGATAACGAGATCTCGTACGCGGCGATGGCCATTCAGGAAGCCAGCCTACAATACAAGCGGATCACGACCTTCGACACCGCGCACTTCATCACGGACATCCTGCTTCAGCAGGCGACATCCGTCGATGCCGCCACAAACGTGCGTCTCGCGGACAAAGAGACATTCAATGCGAGGCTGAAGAAGGAGAAGGCGAGGAAGTTCGAGTTCATAAGCTCGCTCGTGGCCGCAGCGATCATCGGCCACGGCCATCTGGCTTCCGGGTCCGGGTCGATGATCATGAAAGCGATGACGGAAGCCGACTATGTCGCCGCCTGGGTCGCAAACATCAAGAGCGGGACGGCCAATCCAATCGACGCCGCGAACTTCCTGCTCGCGTTCATATGGTGGTACGCTTACGGAGGAATAGACGGAGAGCGGCTTGCGAAAGACCTCGTCATCGATGCGCGAAACCTCGCAAGCCTATACGACGGGACGAAGGATGCGAATGCTTTGCGGGTCTCCGCGAGACTACTCGACGGCGCATTGGCCTATTATCATCTTCGTCGACAACTCAATGACAAGTATAAGAGCGGCTTCAAAGATCTTGATGAGAAGTCAAGGGACGAGGTCGAGAAACAGATCGAAGCGACGATAATCGATCACCGGCTGACCGATTCGGAGATAGCGTTCGAGAACACTGATATATCAGCTGCTCAGTATGCGATCTATGGGAATATAAACTTCAACCTCAGCGTCTATATGATGAACCTCGCTGCATACCAGGGGAACCGTCAGAAATTCGAGCAATACAGTCAGACGGCGCTCGGGCACCTCGATGAATACCTGAAAAGACGAGAGCACATCGCCGACGATGGCGATCGGACGATCAACACGGCAAACTTCCATCGTGACGCGGTCAACGCGACCCAGAATATCAAGGGCGCGTTGAGGCTTAAGGATTGGGAGAATCCGCACTTCAAAGGGTTCGACGATCCACACCGTGTCTGGACGTACTTTCGACAAGCGGAATCGAAGTACCGGGACGTCAATCGGCGGGCGCCCATCTTCCTTCTGTACGAGATGTACTTCTTCTTGATCTCAATGAAGCGCGCTGGCCATGTGTTCGACGAGCAGGACCAGATCGTGAAGGGCTTGAAGGACTTCTTGACACACGAGGGTCAGAGGAACTGGGCCTATGAAAGACTGAAGGAACAGGCGAAATCGATCATGAATGTCACGATCGACTAAGTATGGTTCCGCGCGGGGTTCAAGCCTCACGTTTCCATACGGCGCAGATGCTGCGCCCGTACTGCCAACGCCGGGACGCGGAATTGCTCCCTCGCCGGCGCGCGTCGTATCCGGCGCCTTGACGACGAACTTAAAAAAGCTTGGCAAAGCGACGTCTGCAGGATTGGCGGCGCCCGCTAACCAGATCTCGAGCACGCCGGTCTCGACGACCAGGCGATGCCCTACCCTTCAGCGATTGAATCGAGGACATGTGCCGACGCTCTCGATCCTCCACCGCACGACCTACCGCTACCGGCGCCCGGTCGAACTGCGCGCGCACCGCCTGTTAGTACGGCCGCGCGGAAGCCAAGACCTCCAGGTGATCGCGTTCGACCTCCGGTGCTCGCCCGACGCCACGGTCACGTGGGGACAGGACGTCTACGGGAACGCCGTCGCGACGGCCGACTTCGCGATATCGGCGTCGGTCCTCGACATCCTCGTCACGAGCGTCGTCGAACATTCCGCACCCGAGTGGCCGACCTTCCAGATAGCGCCCTACGCGCATGCCTACCCGTTCGGTTACACGGCGGACGACGTCGTCGACCTCGGAGCGCTGCTCGCCACGGGCCCGCGTGACGATGGCGTCGAGGCCTGGGCGCGCGGCTTCGTGGCCGGGCCGCGGACCGACACGCTGTCGCTGCTGAAGGACGTCAACGCCGGCATGCTCGACGCGATCGCCTACCGCGTCCGCGACGAGGAGGGCACGCAGTCCGCGGGCGAGACGCTAAGGCTCCGCAGCGGATCGTGCCGTGACATCGCCGCCCTCTTCATCGCCGCCGTGCGCCATCTAGGCTTCGGCGCGCGCGCCGTCTCGGGCTATCTCTCCGACCCCTCGATGCAGGACGGCGACGGTGGC
>NZ_LMUU01000096.1:1559-10360 GCF_009765775.1 Beijerinckia sp. L45 | reverse complement strand
CGACCCACGCCTGGGCCGAGGTGTTCCTGCCGGAGGCGGGCTGGATCGCGTTCGACCCGACGCATCGCCGCGTCGGCGCGAGCCATCTCATTCCGGTGGCCATCGCGCGCGCGAACACGCAGATCATGCCGGTCACGGGCGGGTACGTTGGCGCCGCCGACGACTTCCTGTCGTTGGACGTGCAGGTCATGGTTTCGGCCGTCTGACGGACACTGCCCGGTCAACCTGGTGTCGCGGCGGGCGATGCGGTTGGGTCCTTGCCCCATCTTCGCTCCGAGCACGAACCCTACGGCGACCAACGCCGTTGCTGCTGCCGGAGCACCTGCTCGACGCGACCGACGGTGACGACCGGCACGAGAACGATGATCGCCACACACGCGATCGTGCAGAAGGCGAGTACGACGATTCGAGGCTTGCGTCGGATCACGGAAACACGATCGGCTCCATCTTGGGAGCCTTGCCGCCCGGAAGCGGCCGGCTCTCGGTCCACACATTGCAGGCGGTTCAGCGCTTCGGGTTGCGCCGGTCGAAGTCGCGGATCGCGCCACGGCACTCGGGCGTCAACTGGTCGATCCTGGCCGCGAAGCACTGCCGGATCGCCTTCGAGCCAGGCAGGTAGGTCGCGCAGAACCGGAAGTAGTCGCCTACGCAGTTCTGCCGTAGCGCGCTGTCGTCCTCGGGCGCCTGGGCGACGGCTGGAAGCGGCGCGAGGAGGATGATCGCGAGAGCGGTAAGCTTGAGCATGGAGGTGAGCTTCATGGACTCTTTGTCGGCCGACGGCCGGCAAGAAGCAACGCGCGGGCGGAGGGTCGGAGGAAATGAGAGATGTGCCCAAGGCATGCACGAGGATGTAGAGCTTACCGTTCTGCCAGGGCAGGCTCCGCGTGACGGCGATCGAGGTGATGCAGAGAGAAGCCAAAGACGGCCGACGCCAAGCGGATCGCGGTCAACGAAGGGCCATGAGCCTGCCTCGTACCATCGGCATGTCCTTTACCTTCGGCGCCATGCTCGCTATCGCGCCGACCGCCGTCCTCCCGCAACAGGCGTCCACGCGATGTGTGGTCCAGTTGCGGTTCGGGGACCCGGCAGACGCCGACCTGACCCCGCGCCTCGAACCGAAGAAGACCACGGGAAGCCGCGAACCGAAGCTAAATGTCGAGGCGATCGCCGGCTTCAAGCGCGTCGTCTTCTCCACCAACGGGCACAGCGCCCGCTACACGGTCAACGCCAGCGCCACGGTCGTGCCCTTCGGAACATGGCCCATCGGCGCCGTCGACTGGGGAGGAAAGGCGATGGAGCCATGGTCGCATCGCGTGCTGGCCTACAAGTTCAAGAAGGGCTTCTTCGTGTCCAATCCGGACAACAGCAGCTTCCTGAGGATCTCGAACGACAGCTTCATCGGCGTCGCCACGATCGCCCGGCACAAGCTCTCGCTGGCGTTGTCCCGCAAACGCGATGTCCTAGCCTTCGACGGGACGACGATGGAATCTTGGCGACCGAAGGCGGACGGGCGCGAGGTGACGATCCCGCCGCTTGAAGCACTCGCCGACATGCCGTCGCTCGGCGGGATCGCGATGCTCGGCTCGAACCACGACCTGCTCGTCCTGTCCGACGACAACCGCCTGCAGACGCTCCTCAACGTCGGGAAGGACGAGTTCGGCCCGGTCTTCGATGCGCCCGGATCCGGCCTCGCGCTCTATCTCGGCCAGAAGATCGTCGTCGCCATCACGAAGGATGAGCGCACACAGGCATTCAGCGCCACGACCGTCCTGACGACGAGCATCAACGACGCGAGCACGTACTTCCACACGTCGCCGATCTTCTCCCAGGCCTTCTACTACGGGAAGCGCCACTGGTTCGATCTCTCGGCCCGCCGATGGCTGAGGTTTCACGGCGACACCCTCGAGGAGATCGGCGGCGACATCGGCGACATGAGAAACCACCAGGACCTTCCGACGCTGAAGCGGATCCTCTTCGAGGGATCCAAGGGCCTGTTCCTCTACGATGGCGTCAGACTGCATCGCATGGCGGACCAGATCGATCGAGCCTCGAGGCTCGAAGCGGTCGACCTTCCCTCGATCGGACGGGCCGTGCTGTTGGAATGGCGTTACGGGGTCGTGTCCGGTCGCGCGGCGACGACGCCGCAGAAGGTGTCCGAAGTGACGGAGGAAGCAAGCCTGAAGCCGCTTCCAGCGCCGTTCGACCGGGGGCGGGCGTGGATCGATTGGCCGGAGGGTGGCGGCGCCGTAATGAGGAGCGAAGACGGCTTGTACCTCGTGCGACCCGACCTCACCTTTGAGCGCCTGGGCACTCCGTTCCCCATCCTGCCGACGACAGGATTGACCATGGCGCGCGAGCCGGCGACCGGTGGCATCCTGCTTGCGGCGAACGACGGCCTCTACCTCATCCGGAACGCGGGTGGTGCGGGTTGTCCGCAGTGAGAAGGCATCGGATCGTGAGATGAGGGATGTCGATCCCGTCCTCGCCTACAGGTTTCTGGAGGCTGGTCCGATCGTCCTCGTGACGACGGCCGACGCCGGCCGGGCGAACATCATGACGATGGGCTTCCACATGGTCGTCAGGCACGCGCCGCCGCTCATCGGCGTCGTGATCGGCCCCTGGGACCATAGCCATGCGGCTCTCGTCGAGACGCGGGAGTGCGTGATCTGCGTCCCGACCGTCGATCTCGCGCGGAAGGTCGTCGACATCGGCAACTGCTCGGGCGACGACGTCGACAAGTTCGAGCGGTTCGGGCTGACGCCGGAGCCAGCGGCGATGGTGCAGGCACCGCACATCCGCGAATGCCTCGCCAACATCGAGTGCCGGATCGCCGACGACCGGATGGCGTCCGACTACGACCTCTTCCTGCTCGAGCCCGTCGCCATCCGCTATGACGACGAGCGCAAGGAGCGCCGTACGCTGCACCACAACGGCGACGGGACCTTCACGGTCGACGGGCGCACCGTCGACCTGCGCGAACGCATGATCCTATGGAAGGCATTGCAAAAGGACATCTGACCTGCGAGCGCCGGAAGCCAGCGCACGCGTGATGCGTCGGCCACCGTCGAGCCAAGTCAATGGAGCGTCTTCGTGCCGAAGCGCTTGGGTCAGGTGACACGATCGACAGGCCGATCGAGGAAGAGGTCGGGAGCCGGCTCGACGCCGATCGCGGCCAACCATATGCGTTCGAGCCAATCGATGAAGCGTTCGTTCGTGATCGGCTCGCCGGTCTCGATGCTGTTCCATCGGCGTGCGGCGCCCTCGTAGCCCCCGCGGATGTAGGGAAACCTCAATCGCCGACCGAGCGGGGTCGGGACAAGTTCGTGGGTGACACTGATAAGCCGGAAGCCACGGGTTCGACGCGCCACGGCCGGAGGCCGGATGTAAATCGACTTCGGGGCGAGCCAGTGCACGAACGTCTGTAAGAGCGTCAGGCGGCCTGTTCCGGTAGCGGATGCCATCGATTGGGACTGGTCCATGCATCTATATCGCCGGCTCGGCTGGTCGAGCGCAAGATCGAGGATGATCGCGTATCTGACCACGGCGTAATTCGCCAGTCGCCGATACAACGCAAAAGCCCCGCCGCGCGGCGCGCGACGGGGCTCGGGATCTGCTGAACGTCGCCTAGTATTCAGAACCGTAGGCGCCGTACGGACGGCCATATCCGTCACCGTAGCCATAACCGTATGGACGATGATAATAGTTGTAGGCTGCACCCGTAGCCAGCGCCGCGCCTGCGATGCCAAGCCCGATCGCCGCACCGCGACCACCGTAGTGGCGTCCGTAGCCGCCATGCCAGCCACCGCCGCGGAAGCCCTGAGCGTCCGCCGTCGCTGTCGTCGTTGCAACGCCTGCACCCAACGTGAGGGCGGTCAGGCCTGCGATCGTGATGTTCTTCAAGGTCGTGTTCATGTCCGTCTCCTTTCGTTATGGAAGGCAAATGATGAGCGCGGACTATGGTTCGACGCCCTCGACACTTTGTCGCACTCAGCGAATCTGCCGCGTCTTCGTCGGCTGCCGTTAGCTCCGACTGCCATCCGTTTGCGCGGGCGACCCGTCTTTGAGGACCTCGGCAACCCGCATCTCGAAGCGTCGGGCGTAGTCGCTCGAGATCTTGGCGCCGTCGCGCTTGTAGGCCCAGAACTCCTCCCGCGTACGGATAGGAAGATTGACCTTGGGTCTTGGGAATTCGATGACGTTCGACATTGTCGGGTCCCCGTCGCTTCAGATGCCGCAACGCCAGCATCGCGGATTTCGATGTCCATGCAACCACCCGGCGATCCGGATCGTCGTTTTCTTCGCTATTCTCAACTTCGCGACCGATCCGCCTTCTAATCGTCACCCCTCTTGGTAGAACGGCACGAACTGCGGCCAGCGCGGCTCCAGACGCTCACATCATCGCCTTCAACCCGAACCGAAGCAGCAGCCGACCGTTCGCCTTAGCCGGCATCAAGCCGGTCGGAGATCACCATGCGCGTCGTCACAACATCGGTTCTGTTCCTCTCCCTGCTCGGCGTCACGCATGCCGCCGCGTCCCCGTGCGGCGACAAGGTCGAGGCCTTGGAGAAGAAGCTGAACGCCAACGGCGCTGCAAGCGATGGAGCCCCCTCGAACCAAGCCAACGCCCGCACGGTCAAGTCCCGCGAGGTCATCGAGAACGCGAAGGCGGCCGACCAGCGCGGCGACGTCAAGGGATGCGAGACGACGCTCGACAAGGCCATGCGGGAGACGGGCTCCGCGCAGCACTAGACCATGGGCGGCTGCGTCATCGTCCCGGATCGACACGCGGCGCCATACCAAGTCGACAGGCCCGGTTGCCCTACCTGGTCATGGTCGCCGTCGCCTGGCTCGCCGCGATCACCTTACCGGCCACCACACAGATTGTGCAGTCGGGGCAGAGAAAGAGGTGACGGGCACGCTGACGTTCGGGGTCGGCACGGCGATCGACAACAAGCTCGATGACGCGCGCATCGTCCGGCTGGACCAGAGAGGCTACTTCACGACCGTCTACGACGGCGTTGCGTATCCAGACAGCTATCTGGACAGCGGCACCATGAGCGACATCGTCGGCGGAAACACCATTCCACGATGTCCGCGCATGCCGTGGGCTCTCTGTGCCGACCCCGCCCGGGCCTTCGCAGCAACGATGATCGGCGCGGGCGAAGAGGTGCCGACGTCATTCGCCGTCGGCAACTACCAGGCCATCGGGGATCAAGGTCTCGGCGCAGTTGGCGACGCGGCGATCGCCGCCGACACGGGATCTAGGACGTTCGTGTGGGGTGCGCCCTATTTCCTGGGTAAGCGCATTGCTCTCGTTTTCGATGGAATGAGCGTGCCGGGCGGAACGGGCCAAACCGGCCCCTTCTTCGCCTTCAGGTGACTGTGGCCGTCATTCAATAAGCAGCGTCCCCGCTTGGTCCTGCCCCTGCGCTTCCAGGTTCGACAGGCTCACACCGAGAAGCCGCACGGCTCGTGGCACCGGCATCTCCCGCACCAGGAGTTCGAGGCTCGCCGTCTCAAGCGCCTCCCGGCTTCCGATCGCCGTGTCCTCCGACCGACTTCGGGTGATCTGCGTGAAGTCCGAGAACTTCATCTTCAAGGTGATGGTCCGACCGCGGACGCCGGTCGCCTCGCAGTGACGCCAGACCTTGTCGAGGATCGGCTGCAGCGCGTCCCGCATCGGCTCGTAATCAACGAGGTCCGCCATGAAGGTGTTCTCGGCACCGACGGACTTGCGGATGCGATTGGTGCGCACTGGTCGGAAGTCGATGCCTCGCGCGATCCCAAAGTAATAGGGTCCCGACTTGGCGAAGTGCTGCTGCAGGAAGACCAACGACTTCGTCTTGAGGTCGGCGCCGGACATGATGCCGAGCCGGTGCATCTTCGCCTCGGTGGCGGGCCCGACGCCGTGGAAGCGGCCGATAGGCAGCGCCTCGACGAAGGCTGGACCCATTCGCGGCGTGATGACGTACTGGCCGTCGGGCTTGCGATGGTCGGAGGCGAGCTTCGCCAGGAACTTGTTGTAGGAGATCCCGGCCGACGCGGTGAGGCCGGTCTCGGCACGGATCCTCGCGCGGATCGCGAGGGCGATGTCGGTCGCTAGCGGGATGCCTTGGATGTTCTCGGTCACGTCAAGATAGGCCTCGTCGAGCGACAGCGGCTCGATGAGCGGTGTGTGCTCGGCGAAGATCGCCCTAATCTGCATCGACACTGCCTTGTAGACCTCGAAGCGCGGCTTGACGAACACGAGCGAAGGGCATTTGCGCCGCGCGGTGACCGACGGCATCGCCGAGCGAACGCCGAAGACGCGGGCCTCGTAGCTCGCGGCGGCGACGACGCCGCGCTCACGGGAACCGCCGACGGCGACCGGCAGGCCGCGCAGCTCGGGATTGTCGCGCTGCTCGACCGAGGCGAAGAACGCGTCCATGTCGACGTGGATTATCTTGCGCTGCCGCGGTTCCGGAGCGTTGGCCCCGACATCCTCAAGCCCCCGCCCCATGATCGGCGCCATCCCCGTATCGATCGTCATAACGTCCGCATCAACGTGCTCGCGAGCGATGACTGGCTCTTGGTCGATCGAATACGGCATCGTCATCTCAAGGCGCGGCCAGCAGCGTGTCGGCGTCGGGGACCGTGCCGAAGGAGCGGATGACCTCGGCATCCGCAAAGTCGCCGGTCGACGGGCCTCCGGTCCGCGAGAACGCAACGGCGCCGGTAGGCGTGTTTGCCAGCGCCTGGGCCGCCCGGATCGCCGCTGACGCGGTTTGACGCTCCTGCGCCTCGCCGGCGACGAGCTCGCCGTCCTCGCTCCATACGAACGGCAACGCCACGTAGTAGGTCACCGCGGCCACGGCAGATCTCCCTTCTCGCGAGCCATCCAGTTGTAATGACGGGCGGCCTCGCTCGCGGATCCGCCGGCACCATGGAAGTATCCCTTGGCGCCCGACAGGTGATCCGCGAACGCGTCGACCGCCTCCATCACGCCTGATGCGAGGCGGTAGGTGGGGCCGAAGGGGATGGTCTCGATGTGCACCTTGGTCATCGCCTCCCGACAGGCGCGGAGCGAGCGGACAACCTGTGCCGGATCGCGCGGCCGCTCAAAGCGGCTCTTCCGTCTCGATGCCATGCGCCGCCTCGTTGTTCCCCCTATGTTCTATTGCTAATACGCGGGCGAGTCGATGGGCAACGGGCTGTGGGTAATGGGGATAAATCCATTGAAGTCGCGCTCCGACCTCCAGCCAATCCCGAAGGTCGGAGCAAGCGCCTACTCCTTGTCGGGTGTCGCAGGTGCAGGCGTATCGGTTGTTGGTGCCGGGGTCGTCATGGCGAGGTCCAGCGAGCCGCAGCTCATCGCCGGGTCGGGCGTGCCGTCCGACACTGACGACGGCGCCTTCACCCGGCCGCTGGTGTCCGCGGTGTGGCCGAGGGCTGGAGCGGGATGGTATCGATGGTCATCGGCAATGTCTCCTTGTGGAAGATGTCACCCCTAATCGCGATAGGTCAGTTTCGTTCGCGGACGTTCCGCAAAGTCGCGGCGAATACTCCCTGCCCCATGCCTCGAACGCCCTGCGAAGGCGAACGGAGGACCGACGAACGGCGCCTTAACCAACCATCGGCATCGTCGGCCTATGCCCAAGCCGCCGCGCCGCCCTTCGCCACAGACCAAGAAATCAAACGACGTCGCCGTCGAGCGGATCGCGGGTCGGGCCCTCGTCGGAAAAATGATCGACCCGCGCCAGTCCGGTCTCTTCGACAGGCCACTGCCGAAGTGGATCAAGCCCTGCCTGCCGACGCTCGTCGACAGGCCGCCGGTCGGTGATGACTGGATCCACGAGATCAAGTGGGACGGCTACCGCGTCTCCGCCTACGTCGCCGACGGCAAGGTGACGATCCGCACCCGCAACGGCCACGACTGGACCAGCCGGTTCCCGAACATCGCCGCCGCGCTGCTGAAGCTGAACGTGCGCTCCGCCGTCATCGACGGCGAGGCGGTCGTGCTCGACGACATGGGCCGCTCGAACTTCTCGGAGCTGCAGGCCGACCTCACGCGCCATGGATCGGAGGCCGCGGTGATGTACGCGTTCGACCTGCTGTTCCTCGACGGCGAGGATCTGCGGACGAAGCCGCTGGGCGATCGCCGCGAGGCCCTGGGCTTCCTCATGCGGCCGTCGAGTGCCGTGATGCTCAGCGACGAATACACCGGCTCCGGTGCCGATCTGTTCCGCGTCGCCTGCGAGCACGAGCTAGAGGGCATCGTGTCGAAGCGGATCGATGCACCCTATCGCTCCGGCCGGTCCAAGACCTGGCTCAAGACCAAGAGTATCTTGACCGAGGCCTTCGTGGTCGTCGGGTACCAACCAACGTCAGGGGCCGTCCGCGGCGCGCTGGCGAACCTCAAGCTGGCGCGGCTCGATGGCGGCAGGCTGGTCTCCGTCGGCAACGTCGGGACGGGCTTCAGCGACCGTGTTGCGACGATGCTAAGGGCGAAGCTCGACGCGATCGTGATGCCGAAGTGCGCCGTGCCGGGCCTGAAGACGAAGGGGGCCGTATGGGTTCGACCGGATCTACAGGCCGAGATCGCCTATCGCGGGACGACGGCCGCCGGCGAGCTGCGACATGCGAGCTTCAAGGGGTTGGTGGATTGATCCGAGCTTGCGTCTTGAACCGCCCTCAGGGGGCATAGGCTTGGACCGGATCATCGGCGAGAAGGTGGAGGAGCCGCGTGCTGGCGAGTGTCGCGATGCTTTCCGCGTCCATGTGGGTTTCCACCTTGCCTCCGGCCTTGATGCGTTTGGTGGCGG
>NZ_LMUU01000096.1:829-1549 GCF_009765775.1 Beijerinckia sp. L45 | reverse complement strand
TCAAGATCGCTGCCTGTGCCGGGTCGAATGAACTCTTCTCGAATACGCTGGTCAGCATGGAAGCGATCTCGGAGGCGGCCGACCGAGATGGCAGACACAATGTCAGGCTACGTTAGCAAGTACCGGACCTCTGGTCGGAGAACTCCCTATAGAGCGCGCGCCGCGCTCATGCCTGAACGCAGATGCCGCACTCGCCATCGCAAGGTAGTCAGCGTACCCTCTTGTTAAAGCCCTGACCGACAACTGGACTCAGCCATGGTGACGATCGATCACCTTCGCGATGCGTGGACCTACGCGCTCATCGAAATCGATGCCGCGATAGCCCATCTTGAGTCAGATCTGGACCAAGGCGCTTGCGATGATCTCTCCAGAGCCGCCGGGGCATGGCTGACCAAGCTGCGCCGCGATCGGGATGAGTATAAAGCCTTGCTGAACGACCATCCCCCGCCACTGTGAAATGCCGGAGCGGACGGAAAGGCGCCCTGTCTTCAGCCCGCAGCGCCCGTTCCATCAGCTTGCGCCACGACGCTGACCGACGCGACGATCTCGTCGTAGTTGCAGCTTTGGGCGAGCCTCAAGTGGCCGAGAGCCCAAGCTGGACGATGATCGCCTGGAGCCCTGTTTCCTCCACGAGCGCAGTCGCTTCCAAAACGCTGAACCACGTGGCGACCCTCTGGCCCTTCTCGCGCCAGTCAGTGAGCTGCCGTTCGACATGCAACG
>NZ_LMUU01000096.1:487-659 GCF_009765775.1 Beijerinckia sp. L45 | reverse complement strand
GCAGTGCTCCCACCTGATGGTGCGTTTTCGCTTTTTTGGTGAGCTTGGTGATCGCGACATCTCGAAGATCCAAGCCGATGGTGCACAACGTTGAACGACATCACCAAGACGCGCAACGGCCATCGGCGCCATGAATGGCAACCTGACGCGCCCGAGGTCGTTCCGCCAGTCA
>NZ_LMUU01000096.1:0-477 GCF_009765775.1 Beijerinckia sp. L45 | reverse complement strand
GCAGTGCTCCCACCTGATGGTGCGTTTTCGCTTTTTTGGTGAGCTTGGTGATCGCGACGTCTCGAAGATTCAAGCCGATGGTGCACAACGTTGAATGACATCACAACAACGCGCAACGTCCATCGGCGCCATGAATGGCAACCTGACGCGCCCGAGGTCGTTCCGCCAGTTCAACCCTTTACGACGAAGGCTGCATCATGTCCGACGACAAGACCAAGACCGGCACCGAGGATCGCCGCACCGTCGCCGGTGACGAACCCTACGAAGTCTCCTACTTCGCAAAGAAGCATGGCTTGACGCACGAGGAGGCCCAAGGGCTGATCGCGAAGTTCGGCAATGTACGCGCGACGCTGGACGCCGAAGCCGACCGGCTGAAGCTGGACCGCGCCAGCGTGTCGCCGGTCAACCTCTAGGCTCATTGTGAGACGTCGTGTGTAATCTTTACTCCATCACGCGCAGCCAGGACGCCATGCGCCG
>NZ_LMUU01000095.1 GCF_009765775.1 Beijerinckia sp. L45 | reverse complement strand
GCCGACCATCGCGTCCCGGTCAGCGGATGTCGCGCGACATCGTGACGACCGTGCCATGGGGGAGACCGTCCTGCATGGCGACGCGAAAGCCGTGCAACTCGGCGATGGCGAAAACCAGGCTCAAGCCGAGCCCGGTGCCGGACTCGTGGCGGCTCTTGTCGAGCCGGTAAAACCGTTTGGCGACGTTGTCGCGCTCGTGCGCCGGGATGCCCTGTCCCTGATCGGCGACGGACACCGCGATCGTTTCGGCATCGGATCGCGCGGCGACCGTGACAGAACTTCCGGCGGACGAGAACTTGATGGCGTTGTCGATGAGATTGTTCAAAACTTCCGCCAAAAGGTCCGCATCGCCCCGCATCGGAAGCGCGGCCGGGACATCGAGCGTCAGGCCGATGCCCCGGGAGTCCGCGAGCGGTTCGTAGAAATCGACGGCGTCCCGACATACCAGGGCAAGATCGAGCATGCGAAACCCCGCGCGCCTCTGGCCGTTCTGGATCTCCGCGAGCCGCAGCAGCGCCGAGATCGTTCTGAAGGCGCGATCCAGCTCGGTCAGCGAAATCGCCATCGTCGACCGCAGCGCCGGGGCATCCGCGTCGCTGGCCAGGGCCCGTTCGATCCGCGTCCGGGCGATCGACAACGGCGTGCGCAGATCATGGGCGATATTGTCGCCGACGCCCTTCACCTCCGCCAGCAGGCTGCCTAGCATGTCCAGCATGCGGTTCACGTCGGCGGCGAGGCGATCGAGATCGTCCCGTCGCCGGCTCACGGGCACACGCTCGTCGAGCGCGCCTTCCATGATCCTGGCGAAGGTCCGCTGGATGAGCTTGAGACGGGCCGCCTGCCTGGCATTGGCATAGAGTCCATAGCCGAGCGACACCAGCAGGAGCCCGGCGAGACCGAACAGGACCATGTCGAACAAGGCCCGGCGGAGGTCGCCGATCTCCGAGAGAGTCCGCCCCATGACGAGGATCGTGCCATCGGACCGCCGCGTGCCGGACACCAGCGCCGTCAGCGGGTTCGATGACAACGGCGCTCCCGTGATCATCCCTTCGGCCAGAACGATGCCATGGACTTTTCCATCGAGGGTCAGGTTTGTGGGAAGCGCGTTGAGATTGCCGGCGATCGGCGTGCCGTCGGCCTCGAAGAGCCCCGCGACGGAATACAAAAGCAGGCCGTTGCGCAGCCAACTCTGCAGATCCTTGCGGATTCGGTCGCGGTTCCCCTCGAGCACCGCCGCCGTTTCGTCGGCGACGATGATCTCGCGGCGCGTCTCGATGGTGTTCGAAATGCTGCGGTAGGTCACGCCGACGCCCACCAGCGTCGACACGCTCACCGCTGCGGCGAACGTCAGCGCAAGGCGAAACGGCGAGGGCCGCAGCAGGTCAAGCATTGGAGCGCAGCATGAAACCCACGCCGGGGACGTTCTTGATCATGGCGAATTCATCGGCGCCATCGATCTTGCGGCGCAGCTTTCCCACGTGAACGTCCACCAGATTGGTTTGGGGCACGAAGCGGTAGGCCCAGACGTCCTCGAGCAGCATGGCCCGCGTCAGCGCGAGATCCGGCCGCTGCATCATGTATTCGAGTAGTTTGAACTCCCTCGGCAGCAGCTCGATGGCGCGCTCGCCGCGGCGCGCCTCCCGCGTGATCAGGTCGAGTTCCAGCGGCCCGACGCGCAACGTGGTCTTCGGCAGGTCCACGGGTCTGCGAAGCAAGGCCTCCACGCGGGCCGCGAGTTCGTCGACCGCGAAAGGCTTCGTGAGGTAGTCGTCGCCGCCGGCCTTCAGGCCCTTGATCCGGTCGTCGACCGACGACAGGGCGCTCAGGACCAGCGCGGGAATGCGGTTTCCCTCGGCGCGCAGCGCCGCGATCATGGACAGGCCATCCAGACCCGGCAGCATCCGGTCGACGATCATCGCATCGATCTGCGCTTCGCCGATAGTCTCGGCGGCCTCCGCGGCCGATGCCGCATGACGCACGTGATAGCCTCGATCGACGAGGTCCGCGCCGATCTCGGCCGCCATCGCGGCCTCGTCCTCGACGATCAATATGGTCTTCATTCAGGCTTCCCGACGCCGCGACGCAGCCAGCATAACAGACATGAATTCCGGCCGGCATGTCATAAAAGTTCTTTTAATAGACGGTCTTCGGCCAGGCGATTATCTCCCGAAGTAAGCTGAAGTCAAAACAAGAATCGGGTCGGCCCGACCACGGGTTCACCAGATGAATCGTTTTGACACCAACTGAACTATGGAGCCATCATGCGCAAAATGAATACGATTTATGCTTCCGCATCCTTGATTTTGCTTGCCTTCGCGGCGACGCCTGCGGATGCGCAGACGTCGAACGGCGTGGCGTCGCAGCGCACGGCCCGCCTCCGGGCGTTCCAGGCCTATGCGGCCCCGGCAGGACGCGATCCCTCGGAGCTTCGCATCACCAACTCCACGCGGAGCCTGGACGATGGCAGCGCGTCCTGGAAGGGCGCCGGCCCGTTCGGTGGCAGCCCCAACGGCGGCTGATCTACCCCGCTTCCATCGCCGCGGTTCGCTCGCTGCGGATCTGCGGCAGCGGGGGCGACGTCTGACCGACGCCGCCTCCGATCCCGTCATCTGGCACTTCGCGCTCGGTAGCGCGCTGGCGCCGGTTGGCCGGCCGCCCTCACTTCGGTCGCAGGTCGCGCCAGACGTGGCCGCCATCATCGGCGAGCAGCGCGTCGGCCCCCGCCGGCCCCGCCGCCCCCGAGGCATAAAGCTCCGGTTCGCCGCCGGCAGCCCAGCCGTCGAGCACCGGCTGCACCACGCGCCAGGCGTTCTCCACCATGTCGGCGCGGTTGAACAGCGTGGCATCACCGATCATCACGTCGTAGAGCAGCGTTTCGTAGCCGATGTTCGGCTCGTGGGCGAAAAAGTCCTTGTAGGCGAAATCCATGCGCACGCCGGCCAGCGCCACGTCGGGGCCCGGCCGCTTGACGTCGAAATGCAGCGAAATGCCTTCCTCCGGCTGGATATGCAGAACAAGCCAATTCGCCGCGGTGGCATCCACCGCGGTGGTCTGGAAGGACGACAGCGGCGCCGGCTTGAAGCGGATGGCGATCTCCGTCAGCCGATCCGTCATGTGTTTGCCGGTGCGCAGGTAGAACGGCACGCCGGCCCAGCGCCAGCTGTCGATCTCGACGCGCAGCGCGACATAGGTCTCTACCGCCGACTGTGGGCCGACGTCCGGTTCCTCGCGGTAGGCCTTTGACGGCACGCCTTTCACCGTGCCGGCGGCATATTGACCGCGCACCGCATCGGTAACTTTCAGCGCCGGCATTGCGGCGAACACATCGGCCTTGCGGTTGCGGATGCCGGTGGCGTCGAAGGTGGTCGGCGGCTCCATCGCCACCATGGCGAGCAGCGTGAACAGGTGGTTCGGCACCATGTCGCGCAGGGCGCCGGTCTGTTCGTAGAATTTGCCGCGCGCTTCGACACCGACGACCTCGGAGGCGGTGATCTGCACGTGGTCGATGCGGTCGCGGTTCCAGATCGGCTCGAACATGCCGTTGGCGAAGCGGAACGCCATGATCGACTGCACCGTCTCCTTGCCGAGGAAATGATCGATGCGGAAGATCTGGTCCTCGGCGAGCGTCTCCAGCAGGCTGGCGTTGAGCGCGCGGGCCGATGTGACGTCATGGCCGAAGGGTTTTTCCACCACCACGCGGCGCCAGAATTTTCCGTCCTCCTGCTTGGTCAGGCCGGCCTGCCCCAGCTGCGCCGCGACGGGCGCGAAAAACCGATCGCCGATGGCGAAATAGAAGATGACGTTGCCCTGGCCGAAGCCGGCCTTGTCGAGCGCCGCGCCGAGCGCGTGATAGAGGTCCGGCTTGGTGATGTCGCCGCGGACATAGTCCATGCGGCTGGCGAGGCCCTGCCACACCGCGTCGTCGATATGGTCGACGTCGAACTCCGACGAAGCGTTGCCGACGAAGCTGTCGAGCATGGTGCGCAGGTGCTTGGCCCAGCCCGCCGCGTCGCCCTCGGCGAGATCGACGCCGATCAGCGCGATTTTCTCCGGCAGGATCTTTTCGCAGCCGAGGTTGTAGATCGCCGGCACGACCAGCCGCTTCGTCAGGTCGCCGAAGGCACCGAAGATGACGATGGCGCAGGGTTCTGGGGTCTTGGCCTTGGGCGGTTCCGTCGTGGCTGTCTGCGTCATCGATCTCTCCTGTACAGGAATGCCGATCTAGCCAATCGGCCGTACCCTTTACAAGCACGTCGCGGAGACGTGAGGCGGGGAATCGATCCTTGCCAGCGCCGGCCTCAAGACGACCGCTGCGACGCGCGAGCGTCGTTCGAACCGGCGCATAGCAGCCCTTCCACAGACGCAACCAATCCGGCTCGACCTCAAATCTTTTTCCTATTAGGAAATAAATCGAGATTGCCGCTTGATGTCGAGTGGGACCAAACCATCGAAAGCGGGGACTTCAATGAGTGTTGCTGCGCGAGACGGGCGACGCCCGCTGACCGTGACGGACGACGTCGTCGGCCCCGCTCGAACCTGTGCCGCCGGAGGCCCGCGATGATCCACGTCGACCTTCCGGAGATCACGCCCCTCGACGCGGCGGCCGCGGCCAAAGGGCAGCCGGACGCCGCGACGCCCACGTCACATCCGAATCTGATCTTTCTGGCGCTTGCGATGGGCGGCTTCGCGATCGGCACGACGGAATTCGCGGCGATGAGCCTGCTTCCGGCCTTCGCGCCGGATCTTGGGATCGACAATCCCACGGCCGGTCACGTGATCAGCGTCTATGCCCTCGGCGTCGTCGTCGGCGCCCCCGTCATCACGGTCCTGGCCGCCAAAATTGCGCGGCGGACGCTTCTCGTCGGCCTGATGCTCGTGTTCGCGCTCGGCAACGGGCTCTCCGCGCTTGCGCCGAGCTACCATTGGATGCTGGCGTTCCGCTTCCTTGCCGGTCTGCCGCATGGCGCCTACTTCGGCGTGGCCACGCTGGTTGCCGCTTCGCTCGTCCCGCGTGCGCAGCGCTCCCAGGCCGTGTCCCGCGTCATCGCAGGCCTGACCGTCGCGACGATCGTTGGCGTTCCTCTGGCCAACGGCATCGGACAGGGCGTCGGCTGGCGCTGGAGCTTTGGCCTCGTCGCCTTGCTCGCGGTGGCGACGGCGACGCTGGTGCGCCTCTACGCCCCCCTCGGCCTCCCCGCCGCCGGCGCCAGCGCCTTGCGCGAACTCGGCGCCCTCAAGCGCGGACAGGTCTGGCTGACCCTGGCGACAGGGGCGATCGGCTGGGGCGGCATGTTCGCGGTCTACACCTATCTCGCCTCGACGATGCTGGGGGTGACTCACGCGGCGCCGGCGTCGATCCCGCTGGTGCTGGCCTGTTTCGGCATCGGCCTCACCCTCGGCAATTCCGTGTGTGCCTGGGCTGCCGACCGCGCGTTGATGCCGGCTGCCGGCGCGACCTTGTTGTGGAGCGCGGGCAGCCTTGCGCTTTACCCCTTCGCCGTCGGCAGCCTGTGGACGCTGGCGCCGGTGGTGTTCCTGATCGGCTGCGGCGGCGGCCTCGCGACGATCCTGCAAACCCGCCTGATGGATGTCGCCGAAGACGCACAGACGCTCGCCGCCGCCCTCAACCACTCGGCGTTCAATGTCGCCAACGCGCTTGGCGCCTGGCTGGCCGGTCTTGCCCTCGTGGCCGGATACCCGTTGCCCGCGACGGGGTGGGTCGGCGTCGGCTTGGCGCTCGTCGGTTTCGCGTTCTGGGCGACGTCGCTGCTCACGGAGCGCCGGGGGCGCGACCGCGGAGCGCACCCCGCGCCGGCGATCTGAGGCGCAAAGGTGACCGGCGGCCTCCGCGTTGGCGACGGCATACTCGTTGTCACAGGAATGTTTGACGTCACACAGAAACGTCGACCTCCCGATTGTGGCACAGGTCTCCAGGCGATTTGCTTTGTGATGCCGTTCGGAAACGACCTTATTTGGCGTACCCCATACGACGCCCGATGAGGTCTCGAACGTCGCGGATCGACGGCCACCCATGCTATAGCGTCCTGCCTCTGCCCTGAAGCCACGGACGCCATGCCCCCGCCCATCGCCTTCACCGGCCGCCTCGATGCGGCGGACGAGTCCCTCTGGCTCGCCACCCTCAGAACCGCGCTGCCCGAGGCCGAGATCCGTCCCTTGCGCGAGCTCGCCGCCACCGCCTGCGCGGCGGTCGATATTGCCATCGTCGCCAATCCCGATCCTGCCGAGCTCGCGCGTCTGCCGAACCTGGCATGGATTCACAGCCTCTGGGCCGGCGCGGAGCGGCTGGTCGCGGAGCTCGGCGACCGCGTGCCGATCGTGCGCCTGGTCGATCCCGATCTCGCGCGGGTGATGGGCGAGGCGGTGCTGGCCTGGACCTATTTTCTGTCCCGCGACATGCCGGCCTATGCGCAGGCGCAACGCGCGCATCGCTGGGTGCCCCGTCCCTATCGATCGCCGTCCACCACGCCGGTCGGGCTGCTGGGCCTCGGCACCCTCGGCCAGGTGGCCGCACGCCGCCTCGGCGAGGCCGGCTTTCCGGTGATCGGCTGGAGCCGCACCGCGAAGACGATCGATGGTGTCGAAACCGTTTGCGGCGACACCGGTCTCGCCGCCTTGCTCGCCCGTGCGACAATCACCGTCTGCCTGCTGCCGCTGACGCCGGACACGCGCGGCCTGCTTGACGCCGCCCGGCTCGCCCTGATGCCACGGGGCGCCGCGCTGATCAACTTCGCCCGCGGCCCGATCGTTGACACGCGCGCCCTCTGCGCCGCGCTCGATACCGGGGCTTTGTCGCATGCGGTGCTGGACGTCTTCGACAATGAGCCGCTCGAAGCCACGTCGCCGTTGTGGGACCATCCGGCGATCAGCGTGCTCCCGCATGTTTCCGCGCCGACCAATCCGGAGACGGCGGCGGCGATCGTCGCCGGCAACATCCGGCGCTTTTGGGCCTCAGGCACGCTGCCCGGGACGGTGGATATCGCGCGCGGCTATTAGGCGGCCGCCGCGACCGGCTTCGACATCGCCACCCGGTTCTTGACGCTGGGACGCTCCTGCATCGTCGCGTACCACGCCTGCAGCGCGTCGCACGCGTCCGGGAGCGGCAGATCCACGAGGCCCGCGAAGATCAGGCCGCCGATCACGGTGATGTCGGCCATCGAAAACGTCTCGCCGACGACGAACGGCTGGGTGCGCAAGATGCCGTCGAAATAGTGCATGCCGCGCAGCGCCTTGTCGCGCTGGTGCAGCCCCCAGTCGGCGTTCTGGTAGATCTCGACGTCTGGCCCGAGCCCTGGCGTGGCGTGATGGAAATAGACGCTCACCGGATCGAGCAGCTCCAGCTCCGCCCGTTTGGTCATCATGTGGATGAGGCCTTTTTCGCGCGGCGTCGTTCCGGTGAGGGTCGGCGCGCCATCGAGCGTGTCGAGATATTCGGTGATCGCCGTGCATTCGGCGATCAAAGTGCCGTCGTCGAGTTCGAGCACCGGCAGCGTCCCGGAATAGTTCTTGGCGCGAAACGCGGGCGTCTTGTGTTCGCCCTTCCAGAGATGGACCCGCTCGAACCGCGTGCGCGATTGCAGGCCCTTCTCGGCCAGCGCGATGCGGACGCGCGCGGGATAGGGTCCCGTCGGCCAGTCGTAGATCGTCATCATCGGCTGCGTGTCCGCGATAAACGGGGTGCTGTTCGCGCTCATGACTTGCTCTCCCTACCTAACGTTTGGTAGGTAAACGTTAGGGCTGATGAGGCAGGCGGTCAATCTCTGCATTTCGTTCAGGCGCACAGACAGCAATGAGGACGTGACGGTGGGTTCAAACGCTCGGGAGAAGATTCTCGCTTCGGCCAGAACGATCGCGCAGGCGCATGGCTACGGCGGCCTGAATTTCCGCGATCTCGCGGAGGCCGTGGGCATCAAGGCCGCGAGCATCTATCATTATTTTCCGGGCAAGGCCGAGCTCGGCGCGGCGGTCGCGCGCCGGTATTGGGAAGACTCCGCGGCAGCCCTGGAGGCCTTGGCGAGCGACGGCGCCGATCCGCGCGGCGCGCTTCGCCGCTATCCCGAGACCTTCCGCAAAGCGTTGGCGAGCGACAACCGCATCTGCCTCTGCAGCTTCATGGCCGCCGAATACGACGATCTGCCGGACGGGGTAATGTCGGAGGTCCAAACCTTCGCCGACGTCAACGTGGCATGGCTGAGCAAGACGCTGGCCGCATCGGGTCTGGTCCAGGCCGCGGACAGCGACGCTCGGGCACGCGCCATCTTCGCGGCGATCGCCGGGGCGCAGCTGATGGCGCGGAGCCGCGCCGACATCGGGATCTACGACGCTCTCATCGATGGTTACCGCGCCGCCGGGCTGCTGCCGGCATAAACAGGGAAGCGAGCTCCTGTGAGATGACAGCGACACGAGAGGATGGTACCTCGCCCGACATGCGGGCCGAACCCATTCTCGCCGTCCTTCCAGACGACCTTGTCCTTTGCAACGCCGCGCCCCGCGGGAGAGCGTCCTGCGCTGCCGGACGCCGCGTGGTCCATGGCTGAGGCGCCCAAGAGTTCCGACGCCATGCCTCATCGCGCGGAAGACGGTCTCGATCGCCGCGCCGAAGCCCGCGTGCGCGATCAGATGTGGCAGGTCAGCCAGGACATGCTGGGTGTGGCCGACACCCAGGGCGTGTGGATCGGCATCAACCCCGCGTGGACGCGCATCCTCGGATGGTCGGCGGACGCGATCATCGGCCAGACGTCGGAGTGGATGGGGCACCCGGCCGACCGCCGAAAGGTCCGCGTCGAACTCGCGAGCCTCGTCGGCGGGATGAAAACCAAGGCCTTCGAGAGCCGGCTACGCGCCCAGGACGGCAGCTATCGCATCTTCAGCTGGACCGCCGTTCCGGTCGAGGGCCTGATCTACTGCGTGGCGCGCGACGTGACCTCGGAACGCGAGCGCGATGTCGCGCTGCGCGATGCCGGCGACTTTGCCCGCCTCGCCCTCTCCGCAGTGAGCGGCGTCGGGGTCTGGACCTACGATATCGCCAGCGACCGCTTCTTCTGCGATGCCGGGATTTCGGACCTCTATGGCCTCGATCCGGTCCGCGCCGCCGCCGGCATCCTGCGCGTCGAGTTTCTCGCCAACGTCCATCCCGACGACGTCCCGGCCCTGCGGGCGACGATGTCCGGCGGCCTGAACAGATCCGGCGATCTCGAGCTGGAATACCGCATCCGGCATCCCGACGGGTCGGTCCGCTGGGTGCAGTCGCGCGGCCACACCTACTTCGATCCCGACGGCACGCCGCGCCGCCGCACCGGCGTCGGTATCGACGTGACGCAGCAGCGCCGTCTCGAGGAGCAGCTGCGGCAGAGCCAGAAGATGGAGGCGGTGGGCCAGCTCATCGGCGGGGTGGCGCATGATTTCAACAATCTGCTGACCGTCATCCAATCTTCCGTCGACCTCTTGAAGCGGCCGAACCTCGCCGAGGCGCGGCGCGCGCGTTACATCGACGCGATCTCCGACACCACCACCCGGGCCGCCAAGCTGACCGGCCAGCTCCTCGCCTTCGCCCGCCAGCAGCCTCTGCAGCCCGAGGTCTTCGACGTCGCGCAGAGCGTGCTGGCACTCGGCGACATGGTGGCCACGCTGACCGGCTCGCGCATCACGGTCGAAACCCGCGTCCCCGATCACGCCTGTCTGGTGAACGCCGACGCGAGCCAGTTCGACACCGCGCTGGTCAACGTGGTGGTCAACGCCCGCGACGCGATGGACGGCGCCGGCGTCCTCACCATCGTCGTCGGCGCCACCGCCGAAATCCCCGCGATGCGCACGCATCCGCCGATCCCGGGCGAGTACGTGACCGTCACCATCACCGATACCGGCTCGGGCATCGGGCCGGGCGATCTCGATCGCATCTTCGAGCCCTTCTTCACCACCAAGGGCGTCGGCCACGGCACCGGCCTGGGGCTCTCCCAGGTCTTCGGCTTCGTCAAGCAATCCGGGGGTGAGGTGGCCGTCGACAGCACCGTCGGCGTCAGCACGACCTTCACCTTGTACCTGCCGCGCGTGCAAGACGCGGTGCTCGTGCTCGCCGACGACGCCGACGAGGCGCCGCTCGTCGACGGCCACGGCACCTGCGTGCTCGTGGTCGAAGACAATGCCGATGTCGGGGCCTTTGCGACGCAGACACTCGAGGAACTCGGCTACGTCACCGTCCTCGCCGCGGATGCCGAGGCGGCGCTCGCCATGCTGGCGACCGGTTCCGGGCGTTTCGACGTGGTGTTTTCCGATATCGTGATGCCGGGGATGAACGGCATCGAACTCGGCCAGGAAATCCGCCGCCGTCATCCCGGTCTCGCAGTGGTGCTGACCTCTGGCTACAGCCACGTGCTGGCGCAGAACGGCACCTTCGGTTTCGAGCTGCTGCAAAAGCCCTATTCGATCGAGCAGCTGTCGCGCGTGCTGCAGAAGGCGGCGCACTGGCGGCGCCGGATGCGGGCCGGCCATGCGTAGCGCGGCGCCGCGCCATCGCGGGTTTGGCGCCTGATGCCGAAGCGGCCAGGCGGCCCGGCTTCGCTCACCCGGGCTGACGCCAGACACATCTGGCTGCACGCGCAGGGGCTGGACGTATCCGCCCCATTCGGCACAGGCGCCGCGGCGACTCCGGCTGCGGTACGTCATCTCGGCTACGTGCAGATCGACACGATCGCCGTCATCGAGCGCTGCCATCACCACATCCTGTGGACGCGCATTCCCGATTATCGGCGCGAACATCTGCAGCAGGCGCAGAGCGTCGACAAGCAGGTCTTTGAATACTGGACCCATGCGCTGTCCTATGTGCCGAGCGAGGACTTCCGCTTCTTCATGCCCGCGATGAAACGCCACAAGGCGGCGCCGAAAACCTGGTTCGGCATGGTGACGCCGGCGGATCTGAGAAAAGTCATCAAGCGCATCCGCGACGACGGCCCGCTGACGATCCGCGACATCGACGACGACGTGCTCGTCGACAAGCACCATCCCTGGGCAAGCCGGAAACCGTCGAAGCGGGCGCTGCAGCGCGCCTTCTACGACGGCGACCTGACGATCGGCGCCCGCGCCGGCATGCTGAAGACCTACGAGCTGACGTCGCGCCACTTCGGCTGGGACAAGCCGCCGCGGCCGGCCACAGACCGGCAGATCGCGGACCACCAGCTCGACCGGGCGCTGCGCTCGCAGGGACTCGTCAGCCTCGAGTCGGTCTGCCACCTCGAGCCCTCCCGCAAGCCGGCGATCCGCGCCGCGATCGAGGCGCGGCTGCGGCGCAAGACGCTCGTCGCCGTGGCGCTCGCCGGCAGCAAAACCGAACACTGGGCCCAACCCGAAACGCTCGAGCAGACCCCGGCGCAAGCCGGCCCAACCGTGCATCTGCTCTCGCCCTTCGACCCTCTGGTGATCCAGCGCAAGCGGCTGGCCCTGTTCTTCGGCTACGACCATCGGTTCGAGGCCTACGTGCCCAAGGCCAAGCGCCTGTTCGGCTATTTTGCTTTGCCCGTGCTGATCGGCGACCGCGTCGCCGCGGTGCTCGACCTGAAGGCGGATCGGGCGAGCGGCACGCTCCTCGTCCAGCAATGGAGCGGGGTCGGCGCGGGCTCGGCGGCGGACAAGGCGGCGATCGAAGCGGCCCTGGACCGATTTTCGGCGTTTCAGTTCGCGCGATAGGCGATGCCGCCCTAGCCGGAACGCCCGGCCCATCCGCCTTTCGCCCTGTTCTTCCTGGCATTTCGTCGGCAGGTACAACAATCTTCATGGTTCGCTGCGATCATTCCGCAACCGGGAGGACACGCGGTGCGCACGACATTGATCACTTTTCTTGCCATGGCCGTTCTCGGCACGCAGGCGCATGCCGCCATCATTGCGGTGCCGGTCAACATTGCGCCCTGGGCCTTGACGCCGGACCTTCCGGCCGGGCAGCGCGGCATTTACGCCGATCTGGCGGATGCCGTCGCGGCGCGCGCCAAAACACGGATCACCGTCACGTTCGTGCCCTATGGGCGGATGCTGGAGGGGGTCCGGTCCGGCGAGTTCGACTATGCGTTCAGCATCGTCAGCCAAGGCAAGGCCGCAGCGGCCCCGTTCACGGTCATCATCGCGAAAGCCCCGATGATCGCGGTCGCGCGGAAAGGGCTTTCGCTCAAGACCCTCGCCGACATGCATCACTTTGCCGAGGTCGGCCAGCTGCGCGGCGGAAGCTGCGGTGCCGAGATCGACGACGATCCGGCGATCCACCGCGTCAGCCAGGACTCTTATGAGCTGGGCATCCGCAAACTCGCGGCCGGCCGGCTCGACGGCTGGTGCAGCATCAAGGCCGGCTTCATCTACACGCTCGACAAGACCGACATGGCCGCCAAGATCGGAGACCAGCTGGACTACGGCGAGGTCCAGGTCGGCATGCAGGTGACCCGCGCCAAGCTCGACACGGCCGAGACGAAGGACGTGCGGGCCGTCATCGAGGGCCTGCTGGCCGATGGCACCGTCGGCCGCATCTTCAGCCGCTATGTCGGAAAGCCCTACACGCCTTGAACGCCGTACTTGTACGACCCCTGCCTCCTGCGCTGGCCACCCCCAGCCCAACGAATAAGTGAAAGATGTGGTGATGCGGATCACTTTGCAGCTTCGAGCGGCGGTCCTCGTGTGTATCGCGGTGTTGTCGATCGTCGTCGGCAAAAGCCTTCTCGAGCTCCGATCGCACACGACGGAACGCGAAGACGCCACGGCGTCGCGGCTCGCCACGATCACCAAGATGCAGGCGAGCGCTCTGGCGCGGCCGCTCTGGGATTTCGACCTGGATCAGGTCAAGGCGATCCTCGGGACCTTTCGCGACGAAGGCGACTTCGTCAGCGCAACGGTCGTCGGCGTCGATGGCAAGACCGTGGCCGACCGAACGGCCGCCAATCACGGCGGCGCTCCTTCCGCGGCCGATGACGCCATGACGTTCCACGTGCCCATCGTCTTCACGGACAGGGCGCGGCGCGAACCGCTCGGGCAGTTGCGCGTCGTCTTTTCGAAGGAGGCGTTGCATGCGGCCTTCGTGTCCGACGTCGTCCAGCAGCTGGAAGCGACGGCGGCCGCGGCGATGGGCACGCTTCTCGCCGTTCTCGTCTGCCTCCGTCTGATCGCGCAAAAGCTCAAAACGCTTTTCGCCGTGATGGAGCAACTCACCGCGGGCGACTTGGCCGTCGTCGTGCCGGAACTGGGCCGGCAGGACGAGATCGGCGCCATCGCCGGCGCCATCGCGCTGTTCAAGGACGCGGCCATCGAAAAGCAGCGTATGGAGCAGGCAAATCGCGACGCCTCGGCAGAACAAGCCGCCGTGGTCGATGCGCTGGCCTTTGGCCTGGCGCAGCTCGCCAGCGGCAACCTGACCTGCACGCTCCACAAGTCGTTCGGGGCGCAATACGAACGACTCGCCACCGATTTCAATCTTGCCGTGAGCCAGCTTCGCAACGCGATGGGCAAGATCACGGACAACACCCAGGCCATCTTCGCCGGGAGTCACGAAATCACGTTGGCCGCCGACGATCTCTGTCTGCGCACCCAGCATCACGCGGCCTCCCTGGAGGAAACCTCGTCGTCGATGCATTTGATGTCCCGCAACGTCAAGCAGACGTCGACCGGTGCGATCCAGGCGCGGCAGCTCGTCAGCGACGTCAAGACGGAAGCGGAACATTCCAGCGCCGTCGTCACCCATGCGGTCGAAGCGATGGGCCGGATTACGACGGCGTCCAAGGAGATTGCCCAGATTGTCCAGGTGATCGATGGGCTGACCGCACGCACCAACCTTCTGGCGCTGAATGCCACCATCGAGGCGGCGCGCGCGGGCGAAGCGGGCCTCGGGTTCTCCGTCGTGGCGATGGAAGTGCGGGTCCTGGCGCGCCAGTGTTCCAGCGCCGCCGACAAGATCAAGGCGCTGATATCCGCCTCGACCGCCGAGGTGCAGAACGGGGTCGCGTTGGTCGGCGAGACGGGCGTCGCCCTGGCCAAGATCGTCACCATGATCGCCGCGGTCGATGCCGTCGTGCAGGATATTTCCGACGCCGCGCGCGATCAGGCGGATGGCCTCGCCGAAATCAGCATCGCGATCGGCCAGATGGACGATGTGACCCAACGAAACGCCGCGATGATCGAAGAGGTGACGGCCTCCGCGCACGGCCTCAACCGCGAGATGGAGAGCCTGACCGGCATGGTCGGCCGCTTCCGCATCGACGACCCCAACGCGCACGATCGCGAACGCGAAAACGCGGTCCGCGCGCGGCGGACCAGGGCCTCGGCCGATCGCCGGGAGGGCGCGGCGGCATAGAGCGCTTTCCGCTTTGGTGGAATCACCAAAGCGATCAGAAATCGCTCTCTTCTCAAAAAGTTGGAGCATTTTCTCGATCACAAAAGTCTGCAACTTTTGTGGAAAATGCTCTAGCGGCGGTAGCGTCAGCTGTCCTTGGCCCGCGGCAACGGGATCGTCGTGCTGACCCGATCCATGCGGACAGGCTCGATGGCGTCGTCGGGATCGCTGCCATCCGGGACCGGCATCGTGGCCGCCCGCGCTTTCAATTCGTCAGCCGTGTAGCGCACGATAGGCTCGTTCTTCCTCGCCATAAGACCTCCTTTTTAGATGACATCCGTCCTTCCGCGGTTCAAATCTCTGCCGCGCGTCGCACGGAGGCCGCGTCTGGACAAGCCCGCCCGGAGAATGCCTTGCTGCCGCGCTATGCCCTGACCGCCATGATCGTCGCCTGCGCGCTGTTCATGGAGAACCTCGACGGCACGGTCATCGCCACCTCGCTGCCGGCGATCGCGCTCGACCTGCACGAAGACCCGATCGCGCTCAAACTGGCGCTGACCTCCTACCTCCTGTCACTCGCCGTGTTCATCCCCGCCAGCGGCTGGGTCGCCGACAAGTTCGGCACGCGCACGGTGTTTCGCGCGGCCATCGTCGTCTTCACCGTGGGATCGGTGCTCTGCGGCCTCTCCAACTCGCTCACCGGCTTCGTGCTCGCCCGCATTTTTCAGGGCATCGGCGGCGCGATGATGGTGCCGGTCGGGCGGCTGCTGCTGCTGCGCTCGGTCGAGCGCTACAATCTCGTGCGGGCGATGGCCTACCTCACCCTGCCCGCCCTGCTCGGTCCGATGATCGGGCCGCCGATCGGCGGCTTCATCACCACCTATTTCCACTGGCGCTACATCTTTTGGATCAACGTGCCGATCGGTGTTTTGGGGGTCACGCTGGTGACCCTCTGCATCCAGGATATCCGTGAAGCGCACGTGCCGCGGCTCGACATTCCCGGCTTCTTCCTCTCTGCGATCGGCCTGTCGTGCCTGGTCTTCGGCCTCACCATTCTGGGCCGCGGGTTTCTGCCGGCCTGGGAGACGGGGGTTCTCATGGCATTCGGGGCTGCCGTGCTGGGCCTCTACGTCTGGCACGCCGGCCGGGTCGAGGCACCGATCATCGACCTGTCACTTTTGAAGATTCCGACGTTTCGCGTCAGCGTCACCGGGGGCTCGCTGTTTCGCATCGGCGTCGGCGCCGTGCCGCTGCTGCTGCCCTTGATGCTGCAGCTCGGCTTCGGCATGAGCCCGTTGCGCTCCGGCCTCATCACCTTCGTCGCGGCGGCCGGCGCCATGGCGATGAAAGCGACGGCGCAGCCGATCATCGGCCTCATCGGCTTCCGCCGCATTTTGGTTTTCAACGCCGTCATCGGCGCCGCCTTCATCGCGGTGAACGGCCTGCTGTCGCCGGCCACGCCGATCGCTCTCATCCTCGGCATCCTGCTGGTCGGCGGCTATTTTCGCTCGCTCGAATTCACCGCCATCAACGCCATCGCCTATGCCGACATCGATCAGGACAATCTCAGTCGCGCCGTGAGCTTCGCCTCGGTGGTGCAGCAGCTGTCGCTGAGCATCGGCGTGGCCATCGGCGCCGGCGTCGTGCAGGTCATGCGTGACAGCCACGGCGGCGGACTTGAACTGAGCGATTTCCACTGGGCCTTCGCCGCCGTCGGCGTCGTGACCGCCCTATCGGCGGTGAGCTTCTTCCGCCTGGCGAAGGATGCCGGAGCCTCGCTGTCGCGGCGCACCGCCCCGGCGGCCCAAGCGGTCGCGGAGGCGAAACCTGGGGCGGCTTAAAGCGCCTTAGAACTTGCCAATGCCGCCTTGGCATCCGTATCTTGACTGCCAACGTCCGCTGCGAGCTTGCGACGCGTTTCCTCCGCCAGTCTGATTGTTCTGCCATGCTGGCCACGCCGAAGCATGGCATTGTCTGCCGGCTGCGCATCCGGATCTGACCGCGCCGCGGCGTGAGCCTCATCGTCGGTCAGGGCCTCGAGATAGGCCCGTTGCTCCGCGCTAAAGCCGCTCGGCTTTGTTTCGTTCGTACTCATCGCGTTCGCTCCTTTCGGCCTTCCGCGCAGAAATCAGATGCGTGATGAGGTCGTCCTTGTCGTCTCCCTCACCGCCAACCGCGATGTAGGTATGCGCGACGTAAAGCAAAATCCCATCCGCGTTGCCGATCAAATAGTATCGATCTTCGTCGTACCCGAATGGCCGGTCGTCGTATTCGATCAATCGATCCGGGTCATCGAAAGCCAAGGCGGCGACCTCGAAAGGCACCTTGTGAAGCTGAAGATTGCGGAGATATTTGCGATCGTCCCAACTGAAACCAGCCGGACGCCTCATTCGCGCAATCATCGACGACCCCGTGCCGGGTCAACAATCAAAATCCGACCGAAAGCTTGGATCGTTAAACCGCCGCCTGTGGATCCCAATCGCCCGCCGGCTCGTCCGGCTCGCGCGACTCGTGCCGCCGCATCGCCCCGCGAAAGCCCTTGGCCAGCACGTAAAGTTCGGCGGAGCCCGCGCGGCTCGCCTCCGGTTTGACGTGATGCACCGAGGCAAAGCTCTTCTTCAGCGTCGCCAGCAATTCGTTCTCGGTGCCGCCCTGAAACACCTTGGCCAAAAACGTCCCGCCCTCGCTCAGCACTTCGCAGGCGAAATCGGCGGCGAGTTCGACCATGCCGATGATGCGCAGCTGGTCGGTCTTCTTGTGACCGGTCGTGTTGGCCGCCATGTCGGAAAGCACGACGTCGGCCTGGCCGCCGAGCATTTCTTTCAGCCGATCCGGCGCGCCGGGGTCCAGAAAATCGAGCACTTCGAACTGCACGCCGGCCAGCGGATCGATCGGCAGCAGGTCGATGCCGACGATCTTGCCGCGACCCTTGCCGGCACCGATCTTCTTCGCGGCGATCTGCGACCAGCCGCCGGGCGCGGCGCCGAGGTCGACGATGCGCTGGCCGGGTTTGAGGATGCGATAGCGCTGGTCGATCTCCAGCAGCTTATAGGCCGCGCGCGAGCGATAGCCGTCCTTCTTGGCTGCGGCGACATAGGGGTCGTTGAGCTGGCGCTCCAGCCACATC
>NZ_LMUU01000008.1 GCF_009765775.1 Beijerinckia sp. L45 | reverse complement strand
CCGTCAATCGTCTGGGGCTCGCACGTGTAAGTTTACGACTTAGTTTGAAGAGATCGCGAGATTCGCCTGGCCGACTCTTTTCAGACTTTCGGACGCGCGCTACAAAAGTGCAGTCAGGCGTACCTCTGATTCGCGTCGTAACCTCGCATTAACCAATCGACGTTTAGCTGCGGAACGGGCTTTGCCCTCAGCAGCCAGAATGGATGAGACGAATGCCGGCTTTTTCTCTCGATCCTCTCGATCTCGCAGCGCTTCTCTGCTCGCGGGTGTGCCACGACGTGATCAGCCCTGTCGGGGCGATCATCAACGGCCTCGAAGTTTTGGAGGACGAGAAGGATGAGGACATGCGGGGCTTCGCCCTCGACCTCATCAAGAAGAGCGCGCGCGGCGCCTCGGCCCGCCTGCAGTTCTGCCGCCTCGCCTTCGGCGCCGCCGGATCGGCCGGCGCGCTGATCGACACCGGCGACGCCGAACAGGTCGCCCGCGGCCTGCTCAACGACGAGCGCACGACGCTGGTGTGGAATGCCACCCGCGCGCTGCTGCCGAAGAACAAGGTCAAGCTAATCCTCAACCTCTACATGATCGCCGTGGCGACCGTGCCGCGCGGCGGCCTTATCGCCGTGACGATCGAGGGCCTCGACGAGGCGCTGACGATCAGCATCGAGGCGAGCGGCCCGAACTCCCGTCTCGCCAGCCACATCCCGCATCTCCTCGCCGGCGATCTCGAGGGATCGGTCGACGCCCACGGGATCCAGGCCTACTACACCGGCCTCGTCGCCCGCGAAGCCGGCATGAGCGTCGGCTTCCGCATCGACGAGGGCAAGGTGACGCTCAGCGCCGCCGCGACGGCGTTCGAAGTTGCAGCAGATGTTTCCGCCATCGAGGCGCCGCAGGATCAGGCGGCGGCCTAAGTCGCCGGCGATCTTCCCCCTCGCAGGAGAGGGGGAACCATGCGAAGCATGGTTGGGGGGCCTGCGCAGCCGTTGCGGGGCGATCGGACTTGTCGCAGCCGCGCAGACGTCAGAACTCACAGATCGAGCCAACCTCAGGTCTTGATCCGCCTCACCTCAACGCTCATTCTGAATGCGTATCGCTGTATCCCAGCAGACCGAAGAACCGTGACGCGTGACGCATCGCGACGCTAAAATGCTGAAGCCTGATCCGCATTCGTGTCTCCAGGGACGTAGTGCGGCGCCCCCTCCACCGCCTTCGGCGGTCCCCCTCCCCCGCGCTTCGCGCAGGTGAGGATACGCCACAACTGCTTGTCTCCTCACGCGAACACGCCCATATCAAGGGCAACAGCACCGCGCATGCGAACCGGACGAGAAAATATGTTCATCCAAACCGAAACCACGCCGAACCCGGCAACCCTGCGCTTCCTGCCTGGAAAACCCGTGCTGCCGGAAGGCACGCTGGACATCCGCGACGCGCGCGGCGCCGAGCGCTCGCCGCTGGCGGAAGCCCTGTTCGCCATCGACGGCGTGACGGGCGTTTTCTACGGCTCCGATTTCATTACCGTGACCAAGACCGACGCGACCGACTGGCAGGAGCTGAAGCCCGCCGTGCTCGGCATCATCATGGAGCATTTCACCTCCGGCGCGCCGCTGCTCGCCCAGGGCGAAGAGCATGACGGCGACGAGGCCGACGAGTTCTTCGACAAGGACGATTCTGAGATAGTCGACACCATCAAGGACCTGCTGGAAACCCGCGTCCGCCCGGCGGTCGCCAGCGACGGCGGCGACATCAAGTTCAAAGGTTTTAAGGACGGCACCGTCTATCTCGCGATGAAGGGCTCCTGCCAGGGCTGCCCGTCGTCGACGGCCACGCTGAAGCACGGCATCCAGAATTTGCTGCAGCATTTCATTCCGGAAGTGAACGCCGTCGAGCAGATCTAAACCGGGTCGCTTCGCCCGCAACGGCGGCCTAAGCGCCGGCGAACTCCGAGAGCGAAAAGCCCTGAAGATAGAGCAGCGCGGTGAGGTCGCCATGATCGATCCGCGCTTCTGCCGCCGCCGCGACCGCCGGCTTGGCGCGGAACGCCACGCCGAGCCCCGCCACGTCCAGCATCGCGAGATCGTTGGCGCCGTCGCCGACCGCCATCGTGTCACGAGCCATCAGGCCCCTCGCGTCACGGTGGCTTTCCAGGATCCGGCGTTTCGCGGCGCGCCCGAACAGCGGCTCCTCGAGCTCTCCCGTGAGCTGGCCTTCGGCCACGACGAGCCGATTGGCGAAATGCGCGTCGCACCCGAGCATCGCCGCGATCCGGGCCGTCAGCACCGTGAATCCGCCCGATGCGACGATCGCCAGGGCGCCATGCGCCTGCATCGTCGCCACCAGCGTGGAAGCGCCGGGCGTTACCGTGATGCGCTCGTCGAAAATGCGCAGCGCCGTGTCGAGCGGCAAGCCGCGTAGCAAGGCGACGCGCTCGCGCAAAGCCGGCTCGAAGGCGATCTCGCCGCGCATCGACCGCTCGGTGATGGCGGCGATATGGGCGCGCAGGCCGACAGCCTCGGCGAGCTCGTCGATGGATTCCTGCGCGATCAGGGTCGAGTCCATGTCGGCGACGAGCAGGTGCTTGCGGCGCCCTGCCGTGGCCTGCACGACGACGTCGATGGGTTCGCCATCGAGCATCGCCCGGAGATCGGCGGCGAGACGCTTGTTGTCGGCCCCTGCCGGCGGTGCGAAAGAAAGATCGGCGGCGATGCCCGGCGCCAGCCACTGCGGCACGGCGACCGGCGGCAAAGCCGCGGCGACGGCTCTCAGGTGGCGCTCGGCCAGAACGGGCGTCGCCGGATTGGCGATCAGGGTCACGACGTGGGTCAAGGTCTGTGCATCATCGAGACGTGAAGAGGCGGCAAGCGATCCTCATCGCAGGGCCGACGGCCAGCGGCAAGTCGGCGCTGGCGATCCGCCTGGCGCGGCGCCTCGGCGGGATCGTGCTGAACGCCGATTCCATGCAGGTCTACCGCGATCTCCGCATCATCACCGCGCGACCGACCCCGGCCGAGGAAGCAAGCGTCCCCCACGACCTGTTCGGCACGATCGACGGCGCCGAAAATTTTTCCGTCAGCCGCTGGCTTGCCGCCGCCGCGGCCGCGATCGACGCTGCGAGATCACTTGAACGCATTCCGATTTTCGTCGGTGGCACGGGGCTTTACTTCAAGGCGTTGACGCAGGGCCTTTCCGATATTCCGCCGGTTCCCGAGGCGGTCCGCGCGAACGTCCGCGCGCAAGCCGATGGCCGGGCGCCCGAAGAGCTGCATGCCGAACTTGCCCTTCTCGACCCGCTCGGGGCGGCAAAACTGCGCCCGACCGACCCGCAGCGCATCATCCGCGCCCTGGAAGTTTTTGCCGCGACGGGGCATAGCCTGCTCAGTTTCCAGAACACCCGCAGCGTGCCGCTGCTCGATACAGCCCACTGTCCCGCCGTGTTCCTCACCATGGATCGCGCAGCGCTGCGCGCGCGGATCGACCGGCGCTTCGATGCGATGATGGCGGACGGCGCCCTCGCCGAGGTCGCGGCTCTCGCCGCCCGCGGCCTCGACCCTGCGCTGCCGGTAATGCGCGCCCATGGCGTCCCCCCGCTTCTCCAGCATCTTCGCGACGGGCTCGCCCTCGATGAGGCGATCGAGACGGGAAAAGCCGACACCCGGCGCTATATCAAGCGCCAGGAGACTTTTGCGCGGCATCAGCTGCCGGATTTCTCCTTCGTCGATGCCGAGGCCGCGGAGGCGGTCGTCCTGGAGGCCGCGTGCTGACCGACCTGCGGATGATCATCGTTGCCATCGCCGTCCTGGTCGGCATCGCGCCCGCGGTGGCGCTGACCCGGCTCGACCTGAAGGATGCCGGCTTTCACCTGGTGCCCGGCACATCCCTGCCAGCCGACGCGGTGCTCCACGGACCGGGAGGCCGCGACACGACGCTCGGTCAGACGCTCGCGAAGAAGCCGGCGCTGCTGGTGTTCACCGATTATCGCTGCCAGTCGCTGTGCGGCGTGATCCTCGACCAGTTGTCGGAGACCCTGCCCAAGGTCGGCCTGACGCTTGGCCAGGACTACAACGTCATCGCCGTCGCGCTCGATGCGGCGCAAACGCAAGCCGACGCGGCGGCATTTCGCGACACCCACACCAAGGGCTCGCTGCAGCACGCCGGACTGTTCTTCACCAACGATGCCCCGGCGCTGCAGGCGCTGCGCGCCAGCGTCGGGCTGGTGGCTCCTTTCGATGTCGAACACGGGCAATTCGCCCACCCTGCCGGCCTCGTGCTTGTCGACGCGCGGGGTCTGGCGCAGCGCGTTCTGAGCCCCTTCGCGCTCGACCCGCTCGGTCTCAAGCTCGCGCTGACAGAGGGGGGCGCCGCGCCGCTGTCCCTCGGCGCGCACGCACTGCTGCTGTGCTACGGCTGGAACCCGGTGGCCGGTGTCTACACGCTGCGCATCGAGCGCGTGATGATGCTGGCCGCCGCGGCGACGATCCTGCTGATCGCTCTGACCGTCGCCGGATTTTTGCACCGCGGGCGGCGCCTCGCCCGCTCGTCCCTCCTGGAAAGGCCGCGTCCATGACCCCCGATTTCGACAGCATTCTGGGTCGCGCGCCTGACGGCACGCCGGTCGGCCTGCTGACCCTGACGAGCGACACCCTGCGCGTCGGATTGACGAACTATGGCGCACGCATGCTGTCGATCGAGGCGCCGGACCGCAGCGGCCGAAGCGATCACGTGCTGCTCGGCTTCGATCGCGCCGACATGATCCTAAAGGCGGGATCGTTCGGCGCGGTCATCGGGCGCTATGCCAACCGCATTGCCGGCGGCCGTTTTACCCTCGACGGCACCACCTACCAGCTCTCGCAGAACGACGGCGAGAACACGCTGCACGGCGGCAAACAGGCCATCGCCAAGACCTTCTGGGCCGTGGCCGAGCGCTCGGCAACGCATGTCGTTTTCACGTTGGAGAGCCCGGACGGCGATCAGGGCTTTCCCGGCGCCGTCAGCATTCGCGCGACCTACCGCCTGGACGGCGACACGCTGAACCTGACGCTCGAGGCCAGCACCACGAAGGCCACCCCGCTCAACCTCAGCGCACATCCCTATTTCAACCTCGCCGGCGCGGCGGCCCTCGACGTCTGCGACCACACCGTCCAGGTTAACGCATCGGCCTTCCTCCCGACCGATACCACGCAGATTCCGACGGGCGAGATCCGCCCCGTGTCCGGCACGCCGTTCGATCTGCGCGCCCCGGTGGTGATCGGATCGCGCATTCGCGGCGACGACACGCAGCTGCTCTACGCGCGCGGCTTCGATCATCATTTCATTCTGGACGACACCGACGGTGCGGCGGTGCGGATGACGCATCCCGCAAGCGGCCGGGGTCTCGAGATCACGACGACACAGGTCGGGGTGCAGGTCTATACCGGCAACAGCCTGAACGGGGCGCTCGTGGGGCACGGCGGCACGTATCGCCAGACCGCCGGGATCGCCTTCGAGCCGCAGGCCTATCCGGATGCCTCGAACCACCCGGCCTTTCCCTCGACGATTTTGCAACCGGGCGAGGCCTACCGACAGGTCATCGCCTACCGTTTTTTTTGTGAAGCGCGGTAGACGCCGAAGAATGTCCCGGGGCGGGAATGGAGTCTCGGCGAAAGGCAAAAATGCTGCATTCGCGCAACACGGATTGCTTAGAGAATCTAGGTGAAAAGATTTCTTGACACAACCTCAGGTATGCATGAGGGTACATACGTTATCAATGAGGTTTCCAGCGTCCCCATATTGCAGTTCTAAAATGACGTTTCGATTTATGCCGTCGCAATACGGTGCATCAGCTTGAGCATAAGCATTTTTATACCTTGAGGTTGGAGAGGATTATCTCTCCAACCTTCTTCATCGCGGATCATAACGGTTTAGAATCAAGCAGCTGGCCGGGTCCGCGGCCGCCCGCGTGGCTTCTTGGCAGCGGCGTCGGCCGGTTGAGCCGAGGACGCCGGCACGTCGGAGCGCTGGCCATTGACCCGGCCAAGCCCGGAATTCTTCGCTAGATCCGACCGTGCGGACGCATAGGCCGGCGCGACCATCGGGTATTGCGGCGGCAGCGCCCACTTGTCCCGGTATTGCTCGGGGGTCAGCCCATGGGCCGTCATCAGATGGCGTCGGATCGACTTGAACTTCTTGCCGTCCTCCAGACAGTAAACATAGTCGTGGGACACGGACTTGCGGATCGAGACAGCCGGCTCGGCAGCGACAACCGGCGCTTCGACGGGCGCCCCGCCGGACAGTTGCAGCAACGACATGTGAACACTTTCGATCAACGCGCCAAGGTCGCTGACGCGGACGGCGTTGTTGCTCACGAATGCCGACACGATTTCGGTGCTCCGCCCGAGTAGTCTTAGATCCGCTTTTTCCATCATTCAATCCTCATTCAACTGCGGAGCGATTCCCTCGGCAATCATGGACGATGTTAGACGGAAGACGGAGCATTCGCCAAGGTCATAATCCCTGAAATATACAGTCTAAATCGATTGTCCAGGACTTAGACTTGCGGATGCTGGCATGCGCAATTTGATCCTCTGGCATGTATTTACCGTTTGGCAAGAAATTCGGCGGACATGCCACGGATTACAATCTGGCGAACGTCCCGCATTTTCAATCAGTTGAAACCATACGTCAGCGTCTTTGGGTCATCGCGACGGGCGCTTCGATGATGCCGTCGAGGGTCCGGGCTCGCATCCGCGCACTGCCGTCGGGCGCAGAAAAAAAACTGACTCCGACGTCCGCCAATGCCGCCAGAATCCGGCTCGATGCAGCGGCATCGGCAGCAAGCCCGTTCTCCAGATCGGTTATGATCCCGACCGCGACGCCCGCGGCGGCGGCAAGATCGTCCTCGGTCCAGCCGACGGCAGCCCGGCCGATCCTGCACTGATCCGCCGTGATTTCGGTATCGGTCACCCTGTGCTCTCCATCCGCAGATCCGACGGCACGCCGGCCACGACCCTACCGCCACCAAGGTATCACAATGTTGCGGCATGGTCCGCGGCGCTGCCCGTCGCCCTGTCGGGCCATGCTTACGGAGACACCTATGCGCGCCTTCATCCGCCCTATCGCAACGGCCTCGGGTCTATCGGTTTTGTCCCTGGCGCTGCTTTGGGGTATCGGCGGCCCCGCCTCCGCTCAGCCCCGGCCCGCGCCCGCGACGCCCCAAGCCGACACCGCAGAGGCTCCAGCTCTCGCGCAGATGGCTTTGACCGAGAAGCAGGTCCAGGGCCTGCTGGCGGCGCAAAAGGACATTGGGGCGGCGACCGCCAAGATGTCGGAACAGTCCGACAAGCCCGATCCGAAGGTTCAGGCGGAGCTTGACGGCATCGCAAAAAAGAACGGCTTCGCGGATTACGCCGAGTTCGATCAAGTCGTCGCGAATATCGGTCTGGTGCTGGCGGGGTTCGATCCGCAGACCAAGACATACGTCGGGTCGGACGCCGTCATCAAGAAGCAGATCGCAACCCTGAACGCCGACAAAGAGATTCCGCCGCTCGACAAGAAGAAGGCGCTGGCGGAACTTCAGGACGCGCAGAAGACAGTGACGCCGGTGAAATATCCGGAAAACATCAAGCTCGTCACCAAGTACTACGACAAGCTGAGCGAAGCGATGCAGGAGGATTGAGGCGCAGGCCCAAATCGAGCTGGCGTGCGGCGATGGTGAGTCAGCGAACCATTCGCTGATGTCGCCGGGTTAAAACGGCAAGCAGGGCGCGGCGACCGGAGCGGTTGCCGTCGCGATTCATTCACTGCCGAACATGCTGCCGATCTGGTGAATCGAGAAGCGCTGACCGCGCGTCGTGATGATCGCAGTGCCCTGCCGCTCGTGCGAAACGGCGTAGATCGCGTCCTGCGCGGGACGGCCGATGGCTGCGGCTTGTGCCGCGCGCGCTGCGATCGCCTGCAGGAAGGGTGAGAACAGGTTGGTTCGTCCGCTGGTGGCTTGTCTCATCACGATCCCCGTTACCGACTACCCCCAGGGAATCAGTGATTGAGTCCGAGCGCAAGCGCTAAGCCGAAATCGCCGTCGTGTCCTTTAGGCGTGTGGCGGACAAGACTCATATTTGGGCAT
>NZ_LMUU01000094.1 GCF_009765775.1 Beijerinckia sp. L45 | reverse complement strand
CCGGTCGTTTTCGACTGGTCGATATGAGATGACGCCCTTCTCGACGTCAATACGTCTCGCTCCGGTGCATCCCCCTTGTTCCGGCCCGTCACGTTCGCTACGTCCCATCCATGCAACTGCCCCAAGACAAGCTCGACCTCATTTTGCGCCGCCACGACGAAATTTCGGCGCGCCTGTCCGAAAACAACGACGCCACCACCTTCGTCGCCCTTTCCCGCGAACTGGCCGGGCTCGAGGACGTCACGGCGGCGATCCGCGAGTACCGGACGCAGGCGCAGGAGATCGTCGGGCTCGAAGCGATGATCGCCGATTCCGCGACCGATGCCGAAATGCGCGAGATGGCGGACGACGAGAGGCGCGAGGGCGAGGCTCGCCTCGAGGCTTTGTCCAACCAGCTGCAGGTCGCGCTGCTGCCCAAGGATGCGGCTGATGAAAAAAGCGCCGTCCTCGAAATCCGCGCTGGTTCGGGCGGCGACGAGGCGGCGCTGTTTGCCGGCGACCTGTTCCGCATGTACCAGCGCTACGCCGAGCTGAAGGGCTGGCGCGTCGAGATCGTCTCCGCCAGCGAAGGCACGGCCGGCGGCTTCAAGGAGGTCATCGCCGAGGTCGAGGGCTCCGGCGTGTTCGCCAAATTGAAGTTCGAGTCGGGCGTGCACCGGGTGCAGCGCGTGCCGGACACCGAGACGCAGGGGCGCATTCACACGTCCGCCGCTACGGTAGCCGTCCTGCCGCAGGCGGAAGAGGTCGACGTCGACATCAACGAGGCGGACCTGAAGATCGATACGATGCGCGCCCAGGGTGCCGGCGGCCAGCACGTCAACAAGACGGAGTCGGCGATCCGCATCACCCATATCCCGACCGGCACGATCATTTTCGTCCAGGAGGAGCGCTCGCAGCACAAGAATCGCGCCCGCGCGATGGCCCTGCTGCGCGCCCGGATCTACGACATGGAACGGCAAAAGCTCGATGCCGAGCGCTCGGCGGACCGGCGCTCGCAGGTCGGCAGCGGCGACCGCTCCGAGCGCATCCGCACCTATAATTTTCCGCAGGGGCGGCTCACCGACCACCGCATCAACCTGACGCTCTACAAGCTCGACAAGGTCATCGCCGGCGAGGCGCTCGACGAGGTGATCGATGCCCTGACGACCGAGCATCAGGCGGCGCTTCTGGCGGCGCAATCGGACTGATCTGTGTCTTCATAGACGAACAATAAAAAACGCTTGGACGGCGCAACGTCAGCGTGAAAAAGGTGTTTGTCTTTGGCCTGTCCGTTGCATTGACCATCGGGCGTCACACTTCAAAGCGCGGTCGGAGTCCGGTGACATGCTTATCCGTTATGGATACGAACTCGAGTTTTACTGCCCCCAATCCGTGATGATGGTGTGCCTGCTCGACGCCCATTCGGACCACATGCACCAGATCCGCGTGCCCGGCGTCTTCCGCACCGATCCGTTCATCCCGTCGACGACCTACATCGACTCGTTCGGCAATTCCGTCCGTCGTTTCATGGCGCCGCAGGGCGTCCTGCGCATTTCGCGTGACTCGCTGTTCGAGAGCGATGGCGAGACGCAAGATTATGCGCCCTACGCGCAAGAGGTCCCGCTGTACGACGTGCCGTCGGAATATCTCGTGTACCTGCTCGGCAGCCGCTACTGCGAGACCGACAAGCTAAGCGACATCGCCTGGGGGCTGTTCGGCCATACGCAGCCTGGCTGGTGGCGCGTCCAGGCGATCTGCGACTTCGTCAACCAGCACCTGACCTTCGGCTATCAGTATGCGCGCGGCACCCGCACCGCTTTCGAGGCGTACGAGGAGCGCGTCGGCGTGTGTCGTGACTTCGCCCACCTCGCTGTGGCCTTCTGCCGCTGCATGAATATCCCGACCCGCTACGCCAACGGGTTCTTGGGCGACATCGGCGTGCCGCGCGATCCCGCGCCGATGGACTACAACGCCTGGCTCGAAGTCTATCTCGGCGGCCGCTGGTACCTATTCGATGCGCGCCACAACACGCCGCGCATCGGTCGGATCACGGTCTCGCGCGGCCGCGACGCCACCGACATCCCGCTCGCCACATCCTTCGGGCCGCATGTGCTCAATTCGTTCAAGGTTTGGACGGACGAGGTCGGCGAAGAGGTGTATTCCGACGCGTCTCTGCAGGCTGCCTATTGAGCGGTGAGGGCTGCTCTCAGGCTCGTCCCGATGCCGTGACGCCGCTTGCGGTAAACAACGCGACACAGCCGACAAGTTCGATCTCGACGGACGCGAAGCGTCTCTTGAGGGCGGCATCGAGTGCTGTTACGCTGTCGGCGACGTTCGAGAAGACGCCTTTCCGATTGTAGGTTCTCATGAGGGCCCGCGCCGCCGCAGAGCGGTGCACGCCTTCGGAAAGGATGGTCGCGCCGAAGACCACGCCATCCCGGTGGAGCATGGGCGCCACGTGGTCGAATGCGACAGCCTTTTGTTCGATCGCGCCAGGCAGACAATGCAGAAGGTAAGTGAGCGCGATCGAGCGAAACGGCGCGGTCTGCACGGTCAAGGGCTGCAACACGTCGGCCTGAAAAACCTCCGGCCGATACCGCGCGATCCGTCTTGACGCGGCGTCGAGCGAACTGCGGTTGAGATCCAGCAAACCGACCCGCGGCGTGGTCGACGGAAAGCGGCAGCGATCGAGATACCATCCCGTGCCGACGCCGACATCGAGGTGATCGTCGCTCGCATGCCGGTCGTACAAAGCCAGAATGCGGCGTGTGGGGCAGCGCCAGATCAACGGATTGGAAATGCCCAGAACGACCAGGTCATAAATGGCCAACGTGGTCGGCGAATAGATCGCCTGTCCCGCATGAACGGGATCGTCTGCTGGTCCCCGCGCCATACCAAACTCCTGAGTTGCCGACTCTTGTGCTGAGTATTAAACGCAAAGAGCCGAGGCATGACGCCTCGGCTCTTTGCAGTCAAACGTTTGATTTTTTACGACTTACGCCGCGATGGCGAGACGGACGGCAATGCCGGTGGCGCACACGCGCTCGAGCTCGACGCCGCTTTCGTCACGACGCGTCACGGCATCGATCTCGTAGTCGACGCCGATGATCGCGTCGGCATCGACATCTTCCGCACGGCGGATGAGATCCTGCAGCACGCGCTCGCGCCAATTGTTTGACATCGGCGTATGGCCGGATGCGTGCCAAGCGGAAGCCGCCTTGATCTTGCCGACACGGTAGAGAACACGGGCGCCTTCGATGGCGTCTTTTTCACTGGTAAGCATTTGGTTCGAATCTCCTGGAGCGCTCAGATGGGGGTCGTTTGCGCCTTTCCCAAGAATGTAGGGATCGAACCCGAACAGAAAATGACCGACCTGGGCCGCTCCCCGGCTTTTTGAATGTTGGTTAAGTGTTTACCGACAATTTGCGCGATCAGTGGCGGAAATGTCGCGTGCCGGTCAGCACCATCGCCAGGCCCGCGGCGTCGGCCGCGGCGACGATCTCGGCGTCACGCATCGAGCCGCCCGGCTGGATCACCGCGGTAACACCCGCCTCCGCGGCCGCCAAGAGCCCGTCGGCGAAAGGGAAGAAGGCATCGGAGGCGACCACGGACCCCTTCGCCAGCGACGTCTCGAGGCCTGCGGCCTTGGCCGCGTCCATCGCCTTGAGCGCCGCCATGCGCGACGAATCGAGCCGGCTCATCTGGCCCGCGCCGATGCCGACCGTGGCGCCGTCCTTGGCATAGATGATGGCGTTCGACTTGACGTGCTTGGCCACGGAAAAGGCGAAGCGCAGGTCGGCCAGTTCGCGGGCGCTCGGCTGGCGTTTTGTGACCACATTGAGGGTGAGATCGTCGACGACGGCATTGTCGCGGCCCTGGACCAGAAAGCCGCCGCCGACCGGGCGGAAGGTGAGGCCGCTGCCGCGCGGGTCCGGCATGCCGCCGGTGAGCAGCAGTCGCAGGTTCTTCTTGGCGGCGAGCAGCGCGATGGCCTCGTCGTCGGCCTCGGGCGCCACGATCACCTCGGTGAAGATTTTGGCGATTTCCGCTGCCGTCGCCGCGTCGAGCCGACCATTCAAGGCGACGATGCCGCCGAAGGCGGAGACGGGGTCGCAGCGCAGGGCCGCCGCATAGGCCGCGAGGAACGTCGCGCCTGTGGCCACGCCGCAAGGGTTGGCGTGCTTGATGATCGCCACCGCCGGCCCGTGCGCGGCGGGAAACTCGGCGACGAGGCCGATCGCCGCGTCGGTGTCGTTGACGTTATTATAAGAGAGCGACTTGCCCTGCAGCTGCCGCGCCGTGGCGACGCCCGGCTCGCGCGCCGAGGTCGCATAGAAGGCGGCCTGCTGGTGCGGGTTCTCGCCGTAGCGCAGCGCCTCGATCAGCGTCCCGCCGAAGGCGCGGTAGGTCGGCGCGGCCTCGCCGATGACATCCGCCATCCAGTTCGAGATCGCGGCATCGTAGACGGCGGTGCGGGCGAAAGCTTTTTGCGCCAAGCGCTTGCGCGTCGCGAGGCCCGTGCCGCCCTCAGTGGCGATCTCCTGCAGCAGCGCATCATAGTCGTCGGGGTCGACCACTACAGCCACGTCGCCATGGTTCTTCGCGGCGCCGCGGATCATGGCCGGCCCGCCGATATCGATATTCTCGATCGCCTCGTCGTAGCTTGCACCTTTGGCGACAGTCGCTTCGAAGGGATAGAGATTCACCACCAGCAGATCGATCGGCTTGATGGCATGCGCCAGCATCGCCGCTTCGTGTTCCGGGTTCTCGCGAATGGCGAGCAGGCCGCCGTGGACGGCGGGATGCAGCGTCTTGATCCGTCCGTCCATCATCTCGGGAAAGCCGGTGAGATCGGCAACTTCGATCACGGCGACACCGGCCTCGCGCAGCGCGCGGTGCGTGCCGCCGGTCGAAACCAGCTCGACGCCCTGCGCCGCGAGCGCCTCGGCGAACGGGACCAACCCGCGCTTGTCGGAGACGGAGATCAGCGCGCGCGCGATGCGCCGGTGTTCAGAGTTCATAGCGGGCTTCCGAAGAGCTTGCGGCCGTCATGTCCGGCGATGGTGATGGGGGTCAGCGAGCCGGGTTCGGCCCGGCCGACCGCGACAGGGGTGAAATCCGCGGCGCGGCCGATGCCGCCGCGCTCGGCGAGAACGGAAAGCCGGCGCCCGATCTGGCCGCGCAGATGCCGGCGCAGGGCGACATCGCCGGCCTCGCGGAGTCTGCGGGCCCGCTCCTTGGCGAGTGGCGACGCGACCTGCGGC
>NZ_LMUU01000093.1 GCF_009765775.1 Beijerinckia sp. L45 | reverse complement strand
AGGCCCACTACATCCGCCAGCACAAGAAGGCCTACAGCGAGATGATTGTTGACCCTTCATTGGTGCGACGCATTGAAAAGTACCGACAGACAGGCCAGGTCTACGAACTGCTTGCCAAGTCCATTGCGCCCGAGATCTTCGGCCATCTCGATGTCAAGAAGGCGCTCCTTCTCCTTCTCATCGGTGGTGTCGGCAAAGAAATGGGCGACGGTATGAAGATCAGAGGAGACCTCAACATCTGCATGATGGGAGATCCCGGCGTCGCTAAGTC
>NZ_LMUU01000092.1:11897-30176 GCF_009765775.1 Beijerinckia sp. L45 | reverse complement strand
GCAACCTCATCATCTGTCGCAAACGCACCACTGTCGGCCGCAGCTATGCCAGCCTCAATTTTGTCGAGCTGCCATGCGCTGAGTGCAACAAAATCTTCAGCGGCGCGGGTCACAAGCCAGTCGCGTGGACGCGTCGTCTTCGCGGCGAGCGCATCCAATGCGACCGCAGTCGATTCCGAAAGGCTGAAGGTAAAACGCTCTGTCATTCGCCAAATCAGTCGTTACAGATCGTAACCTATGTCGTCAGCGCAACCGCTTGCAAGCGTGCGCCGCGACCAGTGTCACGAAGCCGGCACCGCTGGCCGCGCCCCCTACTTGTCCACGAACGCCTTCTCGATGACGAAATCGCCGGGCTCGCCGTGGTTCCCCTCGATCCAGCCCTTGGCGTCGAGCAGGGCTCGCACGTCCGCCAGCATGGCCGGGCTGCCGCACAGCATGAAGCGGTCGTCGTCGCGGTTCATCGCGGGCAGGCCGACATCGGAGAACAGTTTTCCGGACGTCATCGCCTCGGTGATCCGGCCGTGGTTACGGAACTCTTCGCGCGTCACGGTGGGATAATAGATCAGCTGGTCGCGGATCATCTCGCCGACGAACTCGTCGTTCGGCAACACCTCCGAGATGATCTCGCTATAGGCCAGATCTTTCTTGAAGCGCACGCCGTGGACGATGATGACTTTTTCGAAACGCTCGTAGGTCTCGGGGTCCTTGATCAGACTGAGGAACGGCGCGAGGCCGGTGCCGGTGCCGAGCAGGTAGAGATGCTTGCCGGGGGCCAGGTTGTCGAGCACCAGGGTGCCGGTCGGCTTGCGGCTGACCATGATCGCGTCGCCTTCCTTCAGATGCTGAAGGCGCGACGTCAGGGGGCCATCCTGGACTTTGATGCTGAAGAACTCGAGCTCTTCCTCGTAATGGGCGCTGGCGACGCTGTAGGCGCGCAGTAACGGTTTCCCGTTTACCGGAATGCCGATCATCGTGAACTGGCCGCTGCGGAAGCGGAACGAGGGGTCACGGGTCGTCCGGAAGCTGAAAAGGCTTTCCGTCCAATGGTGGACGCTTAACACGCGTTCTTCGATAAAATTGCTCATGGACGGTTTTGGCTCTGCCCTCGTGTGGATCGGGGCACTCTAGCCGCGTCCATGCCGCACCGCACGCATAAATGGCATGCGGCGCGGCAAAAAATTAAATGTGCAACCCGCCGCCGTTGCCGAAGAGCAGGAACAGAATGATGATGATCAGGATGATGCCGATGATCCCGATGCCTCCGCCGCCGTAATAGCCGGACCGGTGACCATAGTAGCCGCCGCCGCCAAACAGCAGGATGAGCACGACGATAATGAGTAGAAGCGACATATGTTGGTCTCCGAGCTTGGCAGTACGGACCGATAAGTTCGCAAAACCGGCTAAAGTTGCATCCTTGGCTGCAACAAGCTGATTTCGGGGCGAAAACGAATCCGCCGGACACTGAGGTCCGCTACGTTACTTCGCCTGAAGAGCAACCGGAGTCGATGCGGGGACAGCGCCGGCCTTCAGCACTGCAGGCGCGATGTCGCGCGCCAGCTGTGCATAACCGCTGTCGGTCATGTGCAGGCCGTCGGGTGCGAGCATCTGGCTCTTCGTCATCCGGCCTTCGTCGATCCACTTGTGCATCAATTCGGAGCGGTTGATCACCGCGACTTTCAACTGCTGGCCGATGCGGCGGATGGCGCTGCGGAACTGGTCGGCATTCGCCGTCTTGTCGAGCAGGGGGCACCACTGCGGTTCCATCAGGATCACCTCGGCGCCGGCCTTCTGCATCGCCTTGACGCCGGCCAGGGTCTCGGTTTCGAAGCGCTCGATCGGCACGTTGCGCAGCGGGTCGTTGCTGCCGGTCTGCCAAATCACGACATCGGGCTTCGGCGCGATGACGTCGGCCTGAAGCCGCAGCATCATGTCATCGACGTCCTGCCCGCCAATGCCGCGATTGAGCACCTCGACGGCGCGGCCTTTGGGCATCGCGCGGGCGAGAAGCGTTTGCAGCTGCGCGGGATAGGCGCCGGCCGGACTGGAGGCCCCGACGCCCTGCGTGGAGGACGAGCCGAAGGCGATGATTCTCAGAATCGAGTGTGCCGGGATCGTCGGTTTGCCAGACAGGTGCGGAGCATCATCGCTCGGGGCCGTGAAGCCGAGAAGGCAAAAAGAAAAAGCGGTACAGGCCACGACGGCCGCGCGTCGGACGGTCAAAGGCGCAATCCGTGGCATTTCAATCGATAAGAGCATGACGTGGTCGGGGACCCAGAGTGGTATTGCGTGTTGTTGTACCGTTACCACATCCGGTGGCAAGCGATTGTTTAAAGCTTTGTTAAAGTATCGTTTCCATAGATCAATCTTCCTCCGCCAAAGGGCAGAGGGCAAGAAAGTTTTGATTTCAGATTTGCAAAGCAACTATGCCTCTGGCGAGAGGCCAGTCGACCGATCTATGCTCAAGCTTCCGATTTTGTGGCCGTCTGCACGCCGCCGTTGTATTAATGGGATTATGATATCATATGCTGTGGCGGTTTTGGCGAAGGTCTCCCGAGGAACCGCCGGCCGCTGCCGCTACGTTAGGCGAACCGATCGTCCGGATTCCGCGCGATTGCTCTGAGACTATCCGGCTGATGCAGGCCGAGGTGTTCGCAGGGGTCCGCAAAGCGGCCGACAGCAATCTCGATTCGCGCGTGACGCTGACCCGCGCCTTCGACGTCGTGTCGGAGCTGCGCACCCAGTCGGTGAATTTCGGCACGATGGCGCGGGCCGCGCGCGACAATGCTTAAAAACTTTCGTCGGCGATCCAGGTGGTCAGCGAGTCCAGTCACGGCATCGGGATTCAGGTCGGGGCTGCGACCCGGTCGATGGCGGCAACCCATACGCGGTCGACCAAGGCGCGCATCGGCGTCGAGACCTTGCGCGAGTCCGTTTTGGATATCGGTCGGGCTGTGGAGATGATCGCCGGCCTGGCCAGTCAGACCAACCTCCTCGCCCTGAACGCGACGATCGAAGCCGCGCGGGCCGGGCAGGCGGGGCGGGGGTTCGCCGTCGTCGCCAGCGAGGTCAAGGCGCTCTCGGTGGAGACGCGCAAGGTCACCGAAACCATCGCCGCGATGATCCAGCGTCTGCGGACCGGTGCCGCGACCTGCATGGTCGACGTCCAGGATATCGACATGTCCGTCGCCGATCTTCAGACGACGCTCGATACCATGGCCGCGGCCATCGCGCGCCAGATCGAGCAGACCGAGGGCATCGACGAACGATCGGCTGCGGTCACCAGCTTTGCCGAGGACGTCAGTCTTCATGCGCTCGGGCTCGATGAGATCTGTCAGCGCACGAGCGAACTGACGCAGACGGCGGAAGCCGTGGTTGGGGATGCCGCCAAGATCCTGGTGGAACTGGCCGACAGCGCCGCGCATCTGGTCCGCCAGACGGATTACGACGAGACCGGCCGCACCGATCGCTGGCCGATCGTCCTTGCCGGTCGGCTCACCATCGATGGAAAAATCACCCAGATCCGCATCCTGGATCTGTCGCGCGTCGCCATGCTGGTCGAGACCAAGGATGCGGAGGCGCTGGTCGGTCACGCCGGAAGTCTGGTCCTCGACGGGATCGGCACGGTGACAATCCGGCTTTTGGTGGCGACGCTCGGCGGAGTCGAGGCCTCCTATGTGCCGGCCGATCCGGAGACGGAGCGGCGCCTGCTGGCCAAGACGATCGAGCTTCACGCCTTCTACTGGCCTTTCGTCGAGGACGCACAAGCCTGCGCAAACGAAGTCGGGTTTCTCATGGACAGCGCCGTGGCGGACGGCTTGACCAGCGAAGCCGACCTCTTCGACACGGATTATCGACTCGTCGCCGGCACCAACCCGAGCCAGTACATGACCCGCAGCGTGACCTGCCTCGAGACGCTGCTTGCCGACGTCCTCGACCTTCGCCTCGGGCTGACGCCGTCGGCCGAATACTGCACGTTGACCGATCGCAACGGGTTCAACCCTGTGCACAACGCCAAGTATTCGGCGCGCCCGGATCCGACGGACGTGGCGTGGACCACGCGTCACAGTCGGAACCGCTGGATCTCCAAAGGACGCACGGCGATGGCGGCGGCGCGAAATCTCCGATCGTTTCTGGTGCAGACCTACGCACGCGATATGGGCGGCGGTTTGGCCGTGATGCTCAAGGAATTCGATGCCCCGATCTTCGCCTGCGGCCGGCATTGGGGCACGATCCGCGTCGGCTACAATCTAGACATGGCGGGCCATGCCGCTTTGGCAACAACAGGTTCCGCGTCCGTTATTTGACAAGAAGCGCTACGGCGCTGATCTACTGAGCGGCAACCAATCGCCCTCACGCCGGTTCGCGGGGGGGCTTGGTTCGAAGGCGCGGTGGAGACGGTGGCGGTGGCGAAGCGAGGCGGGTGGCTACGATGGCCTGGCGGTGTTGCCGCCATGGCGGCGGCGTTTCTGTTGTTGGCCGCCGTCATCCTGGCGACTGCGGGTCTCGTCGGCACCCAGGAGCGCGTGGCCCACGACGTTCTGCAGGCCGTCGACAATCGCAACGAGCTCGACGCCTTGTTTTCCGCGCTCCAGGATGCCGAAACGGGGCAGCGCGGGTACATCCTGACCAAAAGCGATCTCTATCTGAAGCCTTATGAGAATGTTGTCGGCGAAATCGGCGGGCTTCTTCGCGGGCTCGAACGCCGCTATGCCGGCGAACCCACGCAGCTCGGCACGCTTGCGGCCCTCCGCGCGGCGAGCGACGACAAGCTGCTGGAGCTCAGTCAGACCATCGCGCTGCGCAAAGCCGATCAGGGCGAGGCGGCCCTGACACTGGTGCGCTCGGACAGGGGCCGTCTGCTGATGGACCGCATTCGCGCCCTGGTCGCGACGCTCCGCAACGAGACCTATGCGGATATGGTGGCGCGCCAGTCGCAGGCGGCGTCGTCCGGCCGTAATGTCGAGGTCGCCATCGCTTTCGCAGTCGTCGTCACGCTTGGCCTCGGGGTTTTCGTCGTGGCGTCGGCATGGCGCCGGAATCGCCGCCTCACCGAAACGCTCGACGGCCTGAGCACGGCGCATGACGCGTTGCGCGCCGAGATTACGCATCGCGAGCGTGCGGAGCAGCAGCTTCGCCAGTCGCAGAAGATGGAGGCGCTCGGCCATCTCACCGGTGGTCTGGCCCATGATTTCAATAATATGTTGGCGATCGTCATCGGCAATCTGAACCTGGTCCGCCGTCGGCTCGACCGCGGCGACCAGCGGATTGATCAGAACATCGCCCATGCCCTGGAGGGCGCGGAACGCGCGACGACCCTGACGCATCGTCTGCTCGCTTTCGCCCGGCGCCAGCCGCTGTCTCCCGTCGCCGCCGATCTCAACCAGATCGTGCCGAACGTCTCGGAACTGCTGCGGCGGACGCTTGGCGAAACCATCCGCATCGAGACAGTCCTGGCCGGCGGCCTCTGGCTGTCGCATGTCGATGCGAACCAGTTGGAGAGCGCGCTCGTCAATCTGGCTGTCAACGCCCGCGACGCCATGCCGGATGGCGGCAAGCTCACCATCGAGACGGTGAACGCGCATCTCGACGACAGCTACGTCGCGGAAAATCCCGGCGCCGTCCCCGGACAATACGTCCTGCTTGCGGTCAGCGATGCCGGCAGCGGCATGGCGGCAGATGTCGTCGCGCAGGCGTTCGACCCGTTCTTCACGACGAAGAGCGCGGGCAAGGGTACCGGGCTCGGGTTGAGCCAGGTCTATGGTTTCGTCAAGCAGTCCGCGGGGCACATCAAGATCTACTCCGAGGTCGGCAAGGGCACGACGGTGAAGATCTATCTGCCGCGTCTCGTTGCGGCCAAGGCGACGCTCCCGAAATCGGCAACCCGGGACGATTCGGAAGTCCCGGTCGGCAGCCCGCGCGAGCTCATCCTGGTGGTCGAGGATGAAGACCGCGTCCGTCGGATGACCGTCGAGACGCTGCGAGATCTGCAGTACAGCGTCATCCACGCCAACGGCGCGGCCCACGCCCTGCAACTGCTCGAAAGCCATCCCGACATCACGCTGCTGTTCACCGACGTGGTCATGCCGGAGATCGGCGGCAAGCAGCTCGCCGACACCGCGATCAAGCAGCGTCCCGATCTCAAAGTGCTGTTCACCACGGGCTATACCCGCAACGCCGTGGTCCACAACGGGATCATCGACGCCGGCGTGCATCTCATCGGCAAGCCGTTCACCGTGGCGCAGCTGGCGTCCAAAGTGCGTCAGGTGATCACGGACGCGGCCTGACGCGAACGCCATAAACACGCAAAAAATGCGGTGGCGTCGTGAATAAACACGACCGCCTCGATGTCTTTTCCACTGTAGGGCGAACACGATTGTTCCGCCTCTGCGTGATGGAGAACGACAATGAACACTGTTTTTGTCAGCGCCGTGGCAGCGGCTTTGCTTGGGTCTGCCGGTGTCGTCGGGGCCACCCCGGCTGCCGTCCACACCCCGCACCACGGCCGTGCACCTATCCATAGTGCCTGGAGGGCCGATACCAGCGCGACGACCCGACCGCTCGCCTGCAACGGCTATGGCTACGCCTATGGAAGCGATCTGCTGTGCGAGACGGCCACCGGCGGCCCGGTCGGCGGAATCAATTGAGTCTTTGTCCACCCCTGGCGATCAACGCGCAGGCGTGGCGAACAGCTGCGCTCAGTGCCTCAGATGGTGCGCGAAATAGCCGATGCCGGCCGCCGCGAAGGAGAGCACCGCCAAGGCGCCGATGAAGAGGACGACGGTGAGGGGCGTGACCTTGGTGCTCTCCAGGCGCTTGGCCGTCTCCACCAGGCGCGAGGGGCGCGGCGCTGCCGCCACCGGTTTGTCGTTTTGCATCGCTGATGTCGCTCCCGCTAGGACCGGAGCGCTTTCCGCTTTGGTGGAATCACCAAAGCGATCGGAAATCGCTCTCTTCTCAGAAAGTTAGATCATTTTCTCGATCACGAAAGTCTGCAACGTTCGTGGAAAATGCTCCAGGACCGAACGCGGGATTGCGACCGGGGTCAAGGGCGCCGGGCGTGCCGGGCCGCATCCGAATGCGGCAATGTCGGTAAACGAGGGGAAACTTTTAACGCTCAAAGTTTACCTATGGGTCACTCCGAACCCGTCCCACCAGCCGTGATCGAAGCGTGTAAATGCGTCCAATCCATCGTCAAAGCATACCTGTCCCTCCGTCCGATTATGGGCTCAAGTCCGCCGGCCTATCTGGCGCCAGAGCCCTCACGCGCCTCATCCTTCTGCTTCTCGAAAACCTCGGCAGCCGCGACCGCAGCCGCGTGCGCTCGGCGCTGGACCGCCACGAGAGTGAGCATAGCCGCGGGGGGCGACCGGATCCCAGCATGCTGAGCGCGGAGATCCAGGGACTGTGGCAGAGCCTGCCGGAAGCCTATGCCGCGGCCGGTCTCGCGAGCCTCGCCGAGACGCCGCGCAGCGCCGCGACTCCGGAGCCGCTCGCTCGCCGTGACGCCGTGACCGGCTTTTCGGTTCGCGAGCAAGCCCCCGCAACGCCGCGGCCCGTGCCGCCCACGCCGGAGGCGAGTCCCGTCTTCAACACCCACACGACCCCGCCGGCGACCGACTACGGCCGCGGCTACACCGAGGTGACGCAACCGGTCTGGCGCGCGCCCTTCGTGGCGCTGCCGGGTGTGCGTTATGTCCGCACGCCGGACCGGCTGCTGCGCCGCGGTGCCGCGCCCGAGGCGCCGATCACGCCGCTCGACTTGGTCGAGGACGTGCCGCCGGTGGTCGACAGCGCGCCCGTCGAAGCCGTCGTCGCGCCGGAGCCGAGCGTTGCCCTAGCACCCGCAACGGCTGAAACCATCGCGACCCTGCCGGGGCCGCTGCATCGGCTGAAACTCGTGAGCGGCTACGACATCGACCTGCCGGCGCCGGCCAATGACGCGACGACGCATGTCGAGCCCGAAATCCTTGACGGCGCGGACGTCGAAACGCCCCCCGTTGCGATCGAGGAGCCTGTCGTCGTTGCCGAAATGGCCCCCGAGCCCGAGCCCGTTCTGACGCCGGAAATCGCCGCGCAAAAAACCGCGCAGGCCTTTGCCGTCGTCGTCCGGCCGAAGACCGAGCGCGTCGCGCCGCCGATCGTCGTCGACGTGCCGGTGCCGGTCGCGACGAAGATCGTGCGCCGCCGCGTCCCGGTGGAGTGGAGCTATCCGCCGGTCTCGCTGCTCGCCGAGCCGCGCAAGCCCGACGGCATCGCGATGTCGACGGACGCGCTGGAGCAGAACGCGCGTCTGCTCGAAAGCGTGCTGGAAGATTTCGGCATCCGCGGCGAGATCATCCACGTCCGCGCCGGCCCCGTCGTGACGCTCTACGAGCTCGAGCCGGCGCCGGGCATGAAATCCTCGCGCGTCATCGGCCTCGCCGACGACATCGCCCGCTCGATGTCGGCCCTCTCCGCCCGCGTCGCCGTGGTGCCCGGCCGCAACGCCATCGGCATCGAGCTGCCGAACGAGCGCCGCGAAACCGTGTACTTCCGCGAACTCGTCGACTCCGACTCGTTCCGCTCGACGCAGCACAAGCTGGCTTTGTGCCTCGGCAAGACGATCGGCGGCGAGAACGTCATCGCCGAGCTCGCCAAGATGCCGCATCTGCTCGTCGCCGGTACCACCGGCTCCGGCAAGTCGGTGGCGATCAACACGATGATCCTGTCGATCCTCTATCGTTTGCGCCCCGACGAATGCCGCCTCATCATGGTGGATCCCAAGATGCTGGAATTGTCCGTCTACGACGGCATTCCGCATCTTCTGACGCCCGTCGTCACCGATCCGAAGAAGGCGGTCGTCGCCCTGAAATGGGCGGTGCGCGAGATGGAAGACCGCTACAAGAAGATGTCGAAGGTCGGCGTCCGCAACATCGACGGCTTCAACGTCCGCGTCAGTCAGGCGAAAGAGGCCGGCGAGACGATCATGATCGGCGTCACCACCGGTTACGACAAGGAGACCGGCAAGCCGGTGCTCGGGGAAGAGGCGCTCGACCTGACGCCGCTGCCCTACATCGTCGTCATCGTCGACGAGATGGCCGACCTGATGATGGTCGCCGGCAAGGAGATCGAGGGTGCGATCCAGCGTCTCGCGCAGATGGCGCGGGCCGCCGGCATCCACCTGATCATGGCGACGCAGCGGCCCTCGGTCGACGTCATCACCGGCACGATCAAGGCGAACTTCCCGACCCGCATCTCCTTCCAGGTGACCTCGAAGATCGACAGCCGCACCATTTTGGGCGAGCAGGGTGCCGAGCAGTTGTTGGGGCAGGGCGACATGCTGCACATGCAGGGTGGCGGCCGCATCTACCGCGTCCACGGGCCGTTCGTGTCGGACGAGGAAGTCGAGCACGTCGTCGCGCATCTGAAAGCGCAGGGCCAGCCGGACTATCTCGACAGCGTCACCGCCGACGATGCCGAGATGGAGGCCGCCGAGCCGGATGCCGAAGCCGATGTCGCCGTGTTCGACAAAGGGGCGATCGCCAGCGAGGATGGCCAGGAGCTCTACGATCAGGCCGTGAAAATCGTGCTGCGCGACAAGAAGTGTTCGGTCTCCTACGTCCAGCGCCGCATGCAGATCGGCTACAACCGCGCGGCGTCGCTGATCGAACGGATGGAAAAGGAAGGCGTGCTCGGCCCGGCGAGCCACAGCGGCAAGCGCGAGATTCTGGCCCACAGCCGCGCCCGCGTGATCCACGGCGCCGAGCCGGACGACATCGAGGCGGAGGGGTAATGCACGATCCGCCCGGGCGTAAAGCTCGGGCGGATTGGCAGATGACGGCAAGCGTCTTATTGTCCATCGCGACAGGAGGCCTCGCGATGCCGATCCGGAAGATCACGCTGACCGCCGAGCAGGACGCCTCCGTGGACGGAGCCGTCAGCGCCGGCGTCTATGCCGATGCGGATGAGGCCATGCGCGACGCCGTGCGCGGTCTTCAGCAGCGGCACCAGGAAGATGATCTAAAACTTAAGGTGCTCCGCACGCAGGTCGACACTGGCATCGCCGCGTTGGACCGCGGCGATTTTGTCGAGGTCGATGACGCGGATCTCGATGATTATTTGGATGACTTAAATCTTGGTCGGTCAAGACTGAGCCGTGGCGTTTGAACAGCAAATGGCGCTGAACTCTCCGCAGCTGATGTGTTTTAGTGGCCAGGCAATGGTTTGGTATCTTGCTGCGCGTTGACCGAGGTACGTCGAGCTAAATGCCTCTCATCGAAGCGGCGCGACGCTTTAATGACGGACGCTATGCCGCTTACCAAAGACGCAATGGCAGCGAGCACGCTTATGCCGGTTATTAGGTCCATGCCACCTCGTCTCCAATGCTTTAATTAAAAGTCATGCGCCTACTTATCAAGCCTCCGAGGCGGCCAAAATCGCGCGTTCTATCGCAATGAATAGCGAGCTCATCAACGCAACGGCGAGGATAATGTATGAGAAACGATCCGCATCTTTCGCTATGTGCGCACCATAGAGTGCGTATAACATCGCTCCAGAGAGCAGGGATAGCACTGATAGAATTACTTGTACTTGGGTCAAGGGCGTTATGGGTTCTCTTGATGGACCCGACGCAACTTTCAAAAGAGACCACAGTGCTAAGCCTGAAATAACTACTGTTAATATGCAAACTTCCTGTGAAGCATCCTCTCCGAAGAGCTGACAGAACCCGGGCCCAATCGGTTTATCTACCGGGCACAAATATAGATGTATAGTTGGCTGTGAAAAAATCTGAAGTATCTTAAATGCCATCAGGGGAACAAGTCCAACAACAGCCTCTCCGAGCCACCTCAATAACGCAACTGCTCCGACCGCAAATTTGGATGGTGAGGACACAACTTCTGGCAAGGACGAATCCGTATTCATGCTCGAATCTCAATTTGATTCTCTGACGAATAGTGGCCGATCGGCAACTGCCTCAATTTCCTTTATGCATCAAGCATTATCAAGCAATATCATTATAATGCGTGATTACGAGTTTGCCGCTCCGCTAGCCGAATGAGGCGACAGTTCATGGCCGCCGCGCCCGCTTAAAACGCTCATCTACGCTACTCTCCGCTTTTCTGAATGCATCACGAGCCTCCGCCGAAAGACAGAGCCTCGCGCCATTGCCTCACCGCCCCGCGGCAGGCCTAGAAAGGCCCGCATCAAACGAACGGGACCCAATGGCAGCGCAGCAGGCGGAAGACGATTTCGGCACCTACGATTACATCGTCGTCGGCGCCGGATCGGCGGGCTGCGTGCTCGCCAACCGGTTGTCCGCCGATCCTACCAAGAGCGTGCTGGTGCTGGAGGGCGGCGGTCGCGACAACTGGATCTGGTTTCATATTCCGGCCGGCTACCTCTTCGCGATCGGCAATCTGCGCGCGGACTGGATGTTCGAGACCGCGCCGGAGCCCGGCCTCAACGGGCGCACGCTCGCCTATCCCCGCGGCAAAGTGATCGGCGGCTCGTCGGCGATCAACGCGATGATTTATATGCGCGGGCAGGCGGCGGATTATGATGGGTGGCGGCAGCTCGGCCTCGAGGGCTGGGGCTGGGACGACGTGCTGCCGCATTTCCTCAAGCACGAGGATCATATCGCGCCGCCTAACGCCTTTCACCGCGCCGGCGGCGAGTGGCGGGTGGAGCCGCCACGGATCCGCTGGGCGATCCTGGACGCGATCCGTGATGCCGCCGAGGCGGCCGGTATCCGCAAAATCCCGGATTTCAACACCGGCGACAACGAAGGCTCGTCCTATTTCCAAGTGAACCAGCGCCGCGGCCGGCGCTGGAGCGCAGCGCGCGGTTTTCTCAAGCCGGTGCTCGGCCGGCCGAATCTGCGGCTCGAAACCCACGCCCACGTCGCCCGCGTGGTCATCGAGGATGGCCGCGCCACCGGCGTGGAATTCGAGCAGAACGGCATCCGGCATGTCGCGCATGTGCGCGGCGAAGTGGTATTGTCGGCGGGCGCCGTCGTGTCGCCAAAGCTGCTGGAGCTGTCGGGCATCGGCGATGCGGCACGGCTGCAGCGGCTGGGTATTCCCGTCGCCCTTCATGCGCCGGGCGTTGGCGAAAACCTGCAAGATCACCTGCAGATCCGTCCAGTCTATAAAGTCACTGGCGTGCCGACGCTCAACACGGCCTACGCCAACCTGTTCAAGCGCGCCTGGATGGGCGTGGATTATGCGCTGTTCCGCAACGGGCCGCTGACCATGGCGCCGAGCCAGGTCGGCGTCTTTGCCAAGTCGGCGCCGCATTACGCCACCGCCAACCTCGAATATCATTTTCAGCCGCTGTCGCTGACGAAGTGGGGCGAGGGCCTGCACAAGTTCGGCGCCTTCACCGCCAGCGTGTGCAACCTGCGGCCGTCGAGCCGTGGGAGCGTCCACGCGGCGAGCGCCGATCCCGCGGCCGCGCCCGACATCCGGCCGAACTACCTCTCAACCGATGAGGACCGCCAGGTTGCGGTGGATTCCCTGAAACTGACGCGCCGCATCGTGGCCCAGGCGCCGCTCGCCCGCTTCAAGCCGGAGGAACACCTGCCGGGTCGTTCCGCGCGCACCGACGAAGAGCTTCTCGACGCGGCAAGCGATCTCGGCACCACGATCTTCCATCCCGTCGGCACCGTGCGGATGGGGCCCGATCACGAGACGGGTGCCGTGCTGGATGCACGGCTGCGGGTGCGCGGTATCCGCGGCCTGCGTGTCATCGACGCCTCGGTCATGCCGCGGATCACCTCGGGCAACACCAATTCCCCGACGATCATGATCGCCGAGAAGGGCGCGGCGATGATGATCGCGGATGCGAAACGCTAGAATACTTTCCGCTTCGGTGGACTCGCCGAACCGATCAGAAATCGCTCTCTTCTCGGAAAGGCGGAGCATTTCTCGATCACGAAAGTCTGCCACTTTTTGTGGAGAATGCTCTTGATGCGGCGCGATAGACCGTCGACCCGGCCCTTTTGCTTGCACCTTGAAGTCAGGCCATTTTTTAGGCGTTCTTACTTTGATGCACCGCAGCAACATCGGTCGATCGTCTAGTTCGCCGCAAGACGATCAATCGGCAATTGACGAACCCAAAAAATCCATACCTGAGTGGCGCAAGTTTAAAGGTGGATCAAAACCGCCAAGACTTGGGAGCGAACGATGAAGAGCTGGGCATCTGCCGCCGCATTGGCGGCCGTTTTTGTATGGGCCAACCAGGCTTGCGCCGCCGAGTCGATCAAGATCGGCCTGACCGGGCCGTTTACCGGCGGCTCCTCCTCGATGGGCGTCAGCATGCGCGATGGCGCGAAGCTCGCGGCTGCCGAAATCAACAAGGCCGGCGGCGTTCTCGGCCGCCAGCTCGAACTCGTCGAACGCGACGACGAAGCGAAGAACGAAGTCGGCGTCCAGGTCACGCAAGAGCTGATCAACAAGGAGGGCGTCGTCGCCAACCTCGGCTACGCCAACACCGGCGTCGCGCTCGCCTCCACCCGCTTCTATCAGGAGGCGGAAATTCCCGTCATCGACAACGTCGCGACCGGCAGCATCGTGACCAGGCAGTTTCTGCCGCCGGAGCACAAAGCCAACTACGTCTTCCGCAACGCCGCCAACGACAAGATCCAGAGCGGCATGATCGCCGAGGAGGCGATCAAGCGGCAGGGTTTTAAGAAGCCCGCCATCCTTGCCGACGCGACGAACTATGGGCAGCTCGGCCAGAAAGATCTGACGGCGGCGCTTGGCACGATGGGCGTCAAGCCCGTCACCATCGAGAAATTCAACATCGGCGATACCGACATGACGGCGCAGGTGCTGCGCGCGAAAGAGGCCGGGGCCGACGTCATCCTCACCTATGCGATCGGGCCGGAGCTGGCGCAGATCGCCAATGCGATGGGCCGCCAGGGCTGGAAGGTGCCGCTGATCGGCTCGTGGACGCTGTCGATGGCGAGCTTCATCGACGGGTCCGGCGCCAATGGTGAAGGCGCGATGATGCCGCAGACCTTCATCCAGGCGGGGACCACGCCGCGGCGCAAGGCCTTCATCGAGTCCTTCCAGAAGACCTACAATATCGACCGCATGGCTTCGCCCGTGTCGGCGGCGCAAGGCTACGACTCGGTGTATCTGATGGCCGCCGCCATCGCCCAGGCGAAGTCGACCGACGGCCGCAAGGTCCGCGCGGCGCTCGAAAACCTCGAGGCCAAGGTCGAGGGCGTCGTCACGACCTACGACAAGCCGTTCTCCGCCACGGACCACGAGGCGATCTCGGCGAACATCCCGGTCTTCGGCGTGGTCAAGGGCGGGCGCGTGGTTCTCGCACATCCGGAAGACCTTGAGGGCGACAAGGCGATCCGCACCAAGACCGGAAGCTAGCCGACGTTTCAGCCGCGAGCGACGTCAAGACACGAAAGCGACGGCACGGCCTTCGCTTTCGTTTTCACGAATTGCGCTAGCCTCCCTTTTGTCTTTTACGGTTTTCACGCGGACCCCCATGAACATCCTGGCCCAACTGATCGTCAGCGGCATCGTCGTCGGCATGATCTACGGCGTCATCGCCTTCGGCTATCAGCTGACGTTTTCGACGTCCAAGACCCTGAACTTCGGACAGGGCGAGGCCCTGACGCTCGGCGCCCTGGTCGGGCTTTCGCTGGTCTGGTTCCTCACCGCGCGCGGGCTCGGCATCGGCCTCGCCTACATCGTCATGCTGCCGTTGGTCCTGATGTTCGGCCTGGCGCAGGGCGCCGTCGTCGAACGCCTCGGGGTGCGCCAGGCGATCAAGAACAAGTCCGAGGCCGGCTGGATCATGGCGACGATCGCGCTCGGCATCATCTTCCGCAACATCGCAGAGAATTTGTGGGGCCGCGACGCTCTGAAGTTTCCGTCGCCCCTGCCGGAAATCGCCATCGTGGTAGGACCCGTCCGCATCCAGCCGATGGAAGTGGTGATCGTTCTCGGCGCTCTGGCGATGATGCTCGCGGTGGAAGCGTTCAACCGCAAAAGCATTTTCGGCAAGGCGGTCGTCGCCACCGCCAGCGACCGCGACGCGGCCGGTCTGATGGGCATCAACACCGGCCTCGTCATCACCTTTTCCTACGCTTTGTCGTCGATGGCGGCGGCGTTCGCCGGCGTGCTCATCGCGCCGATCACGCTGGCCGGCGCCACCATGGGCGGCGTGCTCGGGCTCAAGGCCTTCGCGGTGGCGATCATCGGCGGCCTGTCGAGCGGCCTCGGCGTGGTCGTCGGCGGTCTGATTCTGGGCATCACCGAGACCTTTACCGGCTACTACATCTCGACCGGCTACAAGGACGTGCCCGGCCTCGTCCTCCTGCTTCTCGTCCTCGCCCTCAAGCCCACCGGGCTGTTCGGCAAGGCCGTGATCAAGAAGGTCTAGGCGGATGCTCGTCAAAACCGCCATTCGCACGCTGATCGTCGCGGCGCTCGTCATTGCGCCCTTCGCCGTCACCAGCCCCTATTACCTGCATCTCCTCGTCACCATCGCGATCTTCGCCATCGTCGCGCTCGGGCTCGACATCGTGTTCGGCTATACCGGCGAGGTGTCGATCGGTCATGCCGCGCTGTTCGGCATCGGCGCCTACACGGCCGGCTGTCTCGTCATGCACTTCGACCTCGGCTTCTGGCCGTCGATCGTGCTCGGGCCCATCGTCGCCGCGGCGTTCGGCGGGCTGCTCGCGCTGCCGGCGCTACGCGTCACCGGCCCCTATCTCGCGATGGTGACGCTGGCCTTCGGCACCATCGTCCAGATCCTGATCAACGAGACGGTCGACCTGACCAACGGCCCGCTCGGCATAAAACTCAACACGCCGTTCTTTCTCGATCTGCGCGACTACGGCGACACCTGGTCGATCCTCGACATGTCGTTGAAGCGCATGCGCGATGTCGAATACTTTTATGTCACCGGCATCGCGCTGCTGCTCGCGGTTCTCGTCATCAACCGCATCACCGCCTCGCGGTTCGGCCGTGCCTTCGAGGCGTTGCGCGATGCGCCGATCGCCTGCGACTGCATGGCGGTCTCGGTCTACCGCCACAAGGTGATGGCTTTCATCATCAGCGCCGCTTTCGCCGGGTTCGGCGGCGTGCTGTTCGCCTTCTCGGAGCAGTATATCGCGCCCAACACCTTCAGCTTCGACTTGTCGGTGCAGTTCCTGTTGGCGGTAACCATGGGCGGCCGCAAGTCGCGCCTCGGGCCGATCTTGGGCGCCACGATCGTCGTCTTCCTGCCGAACATTCTGGCCGACATCGCGCTGTTCCGCATCGTCGTCGGCGTCATCGCCGCCATCGCGCTATGCGTCGGGCTCTACGCCGTCCTGCGCCGTCGCGATCTGTTGCCAAAACTGGCGCCGCCGGTCGCGCTGTGCATTCTATTCTTCGTCCTGGCGCTGACGATGCGCAGCATCACCGACTTCCGCCTGTCGATCTTCGGCCTGATGATCCTCTTCGTCGTCTACTTCCTGCCGGACGGGATCGTCGGCGCGGCCAAGATTCTGTTGCGGCAGATCACGCCGGCGTTCCGGAAGCGCCACGCCAGTACCCAGGCCGAAGGCGAGGCGTCGCATGCGATCACGGTCACGACGGATGCGGTGAGCGCCGACGCGCTGCTCGAAGTCCGCACCGCGGTCATGCAGTTCGGCGGTTTGCGCGCGCTCGACAAGGTGGATCTGGCGGTGACGGCCGGCACGATCCACGGGCTCATCGGCCCCAACGGATCCGGCAAGAGCACGATGATGAACCTGCTGTCGGGCATCTACACGCCGACCTCCGGCGAGATCCTGTTCGAGGGACGCTCGATCGCCGGCCTCGGCTCGTCGCAGATCGCCGGCCGCGGCATCGCCCGCACCTTTCAAAATGTCCAGCTCTTCGGCGAGCTGACGCTTTTGGAAAACGTGCTCGTCGGCCTGCACCACTCCTACAAGTCGACGCTGCTCGACGTGGTGCTGCGGCTGCCCCGCGCGATCCGCGAGGAACGCGCCGCCCGCCAGCGCGCCGCCGATATTTTGAGCTTCGTCGGCCTGCGCGATCGTGCCGACGAGGAGGCGCGCAACCTGCCGTACGGCAAGCAGCGCCTGCTGGAGATCGGCCGGGCGCTGGCGCTCGATCCCAAGCTGCTGCTGCTCGACGAACCGGCCGCCGGTCTCACCGCGCCGGACATTGCTGACCTCATCGCCATCATCAAGGCGATCCGCGCGCGCGGCATCAGCGTGATCCTCATCGAGCATCACATGGATGTCGTGATGGGGCTGTGCGACGTGATCACGGTGCTCGATTTCGGCCAAAAAATCGCGGAAGGGCAGGCCGCCGCGGTGCAGGCCAACCCCCGAGTCGTCGAGGCCTATCTCGGCGGCGCCGTCGCGGCCTGAGGGAACAACGATGCTCAAGGTCACCAATCTCGTCGCGGGCTACGGCAAGGTGCAGGTGCTGCACGGCATCTCGCTCGAGGTCGAAAAAGGCACGCTGGTCACGCTGATCGGCTCGAACGGCGCCGGCAAGACCACCACGCTGCGCACCCTGTCCGGGATGATCAAGCCCAGCGCGGGCTCGATCCTGCTCGGCGACCGCGAGATCGCCGGGCTCGACGCCTTCAAGATCGCCCGCCGCGGCCTTGCCCATTCGCCCGAAGGCCGCCGCGTGTTCCCGACGCAGACGGTGGCCGACAACCTGCTGCTCGGCGCTTTTCCGCGCCTCACCGGCGCGCGGCCGAAGAACGACGTGATGGCCGACCGCGACCGCATGTTCGCGCTGTTCCCCCGCCTCGCGGAGCGTCGGGGACAGCTCGCCGGCACCCTGTCGGGCGGCGAGCAGCAGATGCTGGCCATGGGCCGGGCCTTGATGCTGGAACCCGAAGTGCTGCTGCTCGACGAGCCGTCGATGGGTCTGGCGCCGAAACTCGTGGCGGAAGTGTTTTCGATCATCGCCCGGCTGAAGGCGGAGAAGATCACGATGCTGCTGGTCGAGCAGTTCGCCGCTGCCGCGCTCGAGGTGGCGGATTTTGCCTATGTCCTGGAAAACGGCCGCATCGCCGCCTCGGGGCCTGCGGCGACCTTGAAGAACGATCCGGCGGTGCGCGCGGCCTATCTCGGGGCGGCGCACGCCTCGGCCCACGTTTAAGCGTTGTCCCTGCGCCCGGAATTGCGCTAAGCCGCGTTAAATTCCCATCCTCCCTGCGACAGGACATGCCCTCATGACGACATCCGCCACCTCGGTCGCGAGCATCGGCCACTACATCGACGGCACGCTTGTCGCCGGTGCGAGCGGGCATGCCGCGCCG
>NZ_LMUU01000092.1:10221-11887 GCF_009765775.1 Beijerinckia sp. L45 | reverse complement strand
GCGATCGGCGCCCTGACCGCCGATCGCTGGGGTCGCAAGCCGACCATCATTGGCGCCTCCGCGTTGGCCGCCGTGCTCGGCGCCGCGTATCCCATGATCACGGACTCGACCCTGCTGCTGATCGTCGGTTTCGCGCTCACCGTGCCGATCTACGTCCTCGTCGCCCTTCTCTTCGGGATCTACATCCCGGAACTGTTTCCGACGGAGATCCGTCTGCGCGGCGCCGGCATCTGCAACACCTTTGGCCGCGGCGCGACGATCGTCACGCCGTTCATCGTCGTGTCGCTCTACAACAGCGGCGGCGTCGCCGCCGTGATGGATCTGATGATCGCGCTGCTCGTCATCCAGATCGTCGTCGTCCTCGTCTTCGGCATCGAACCGGCGCATCGCCGGCTCGAAGAATTGCAACCCGACAACATCGCGCTCGGCAAACCCGCCGAAGCGCGCGTCTAACATCACAGGAACTAGGCCCATGAACGCGATCCCCGAAGTGTCGAGCCATTACGCGATGATCGGCCACTACATCGACGGCACGCTTGTCGCCGGTGCGAGCGGGCATGCCGCGCCAGTGTTCAATCCGGCGACGGGCGAGCAGAGCGGCATGGTCGCGCTCGCCAACCCGGCCGAGGTCGATGCGGCCGTTGCCGCCGCCAAGCGCGCCTTTCCGAAATGGGCGGCGACGCCGCCGCTGCGCCGCGCCCGCGTGCTGATGCGCTTTCTGCGTCTCGTCGAGGACAATATCGACGAACTGGCCGCGGTGATCACCGCCGAGCACGGCAAGGTGCTGTCCGACGCCAAGGGCGAAATCCAGCGCGGCATGGAAGTCATCGAGTTCGCCACCGGCGCGCCGTCGCTGTTGAAGGGCGACATGACGGAAAACGTCGGTACCCGCGTCGACAGCCATGCCGTGCGCCAGCCGCTCGGCATCGTCGCCGGCATCACCCCGTTCAATTTTCCGGTCATGGTGCCGATGTGGATGTTCCCCGTCGCGCTCGCCTGCGGCAACTGCTTCATCCTCAAACCATCGGAGCGCGATCCCTCCGCGGCGCTGTTGATGGCGCGCTGGCTCGCCGAGGCCGGGCTGCCGGCCGGCGTGTTCAGCGTGATCCAGGGCGACAAGGTCGCGGTCGACGCGCTGTTGCATCACCCCGATATCACCGCCGTGAGCTTCGTCGGCTCGACGCCGATCGCCCGCTACGTCTATGAAACCGCCACGCAGCACGGCAAGCGGGCGCAGGCGCTCGGCGGCGCCAAGAACCACATGATCATCATGCCGGATGCCGACCTCGACCTCGCGGTCGATGCGCTGATGGGTGCGGCCTATGGCTCGGCCGGCGAGCGCTGCATGGCGATCTCGGTCGCCGTGCCGGTCGGCGAGAAGACGGCGGACGCCTTGATGGCGAAGCTGGTCCCGAAGGTGCGGGCGTTAAAGGTTGGGCCGGGAACCGATCCCGAGGCCGAGATGGGGCCGCTGGTCACCAGCCAGCATCTGGCGAAAGTCAGCGGCTACATCGATGCCGGCGTCGCCGCGGGCGCCGATCTCGTCGTCGACGGGCGCGGCCTCGCTTTGCAGGGCTACGAGAACGGCTACTTCATCGGCGGCAGCCTGTTCGACCGCGTGACGCCGGACATGACGATCTACAAGGAAGAGATTTTTGGGCCCGTG
>NZ_LMUU01000092.1:0-10211 GCF_009765775.1 Beijerinckia sp. L45 | reverse complement strand
GGCCGGGAACCGATCCCGAGGCCGAGATGGGGCCGCTGGTCACCAGCCAGCATCTGGCCAAAGTCAGCGGCTACATCGATGCCGGCGTCGCCGCGGGCGCCGAGCTCGTCGTCGACGGGCGCGGCCTGGCGCTGCAGGGCTACGAGAACGGCTACTTCATCGGCGGCAGCCTGTTCGACCATGTCACGCCGGACATGACGATCTACAAGGAGGAGATTTTCGGCCCCGTCCTCGCGGTGACGCGGGCGGCGGACTACAAGAGTGCGGTCAAACTGATCAACGACCACGAGTTCGGCAACGGCACCGCGATCTTCACCCGCGACGGCGACGCGGCGCGCGAGTTCGCGGCGGAGATCCAGGTCGGCATGGTCGGCATCAACGTGCCGATCCCGGTGCCGATGGCGTTCCACTCCTTCGGCGGCTGGAAGGCGTCGCTGTTCGGCGACCACCACATGCACGGGATGGAGGGCGTGCGCTTCTACACCCGCCTGAAGACGATCACGAGCCGCTGGCCGACCGGCATCCGCGCCGGCGCCGAGTTCGTCATGCCGAATATGAGCTGACGTTTAACGCCCGCGCGGTTCGCGCGGGCGCTTTTGGAAGAGGCTTAAACCGTGGTCTCGTCGAGATAGAGAATGGTCGGGCCGACGGGCGAGTAGTTCGGGATGTCGGCGACGGCCGCCTGGCCCTCGGGCGTGCCGAACGCGTCGAGAATGGCCTGGTGGCTGTCGAACGTGCCGATGAAGCACCAGAAGAAGGCACCTGGTGCCATGTCGAGCCCCGAGGCGGGCCCGAAGCTGAAGCTGCGCAGGCCCGGCATCTTCTTCACGAGCGGCATGTGGACGGTGCGGAAATGCGTGTCGAACTGCGCGGGATCGGCGGGCTTGGGATAGAGAACGATCACTTTGCTCATAAGGTCTCCCTTCGAGCGCTTCCGGCCCGGTGAAATCCCGACCGGTTAAGGCGCTCTTCGCTTGGCCGGCGTCGCGAGACGCGCCCCGGCCAAGCGACGCCGGTCTAGCGAAGGCGGCGTTGCTTGTCGACCGCGGCGCGGCCCGGGTTAGGCTAGTCGCGCTCCAACGCGGCCCGCGCCTGCGCGTTCGCGGCGCGATCCTCGGGTGTCAGCGGCGGCGGCTGCAGGTCGAGCGCGCTCAACGCCTCGATGATCGCCTCGACGACGACCCAGCGGGTGAACCACTTGCGATCGGCCGGCACCACGAACCACGGCGCCTCCGGGGTCGCCGTCGCCGCGATCACGGTCTGGTAGGCCTCGTGATAGGCCGGCCATAAGGCGCGGGTCTTCAGGTCGCCGGCGTCGAACTTCCAGGTCTTGTCGGGATCGTCGAGCCGCGCCAGCAGGCGTTTCTTCTGTTCCTCGCGGCCGACGTTCAGAAAGATCTTGAGGACCTTGGTGCCCTCGTTCGCCAGGTGCCGCTCGAAGGCGACGATGTCATCCTGCCGGCGCTCCCAGACCCGCACATCCTGCGCGACGCGCGGCGGCAGCCGGCTCTGGCCGAGAAGCTCGGGCCGCGCGCGCCCGACGATCACGTCTTCGTAATGCGAACGGTTGAACACGCCGATCTTTCCGCGCTCGGGAAGCGCGGCCGAAATGCGCCAGAGAAAATCATGCGCAAGCTCGTTGGCGGTTGGCGCCTTGAAGGAAGTGACGGTGACGCCCTGTGGATTGACCCCCGACATCACGTGCTTGACCGTCGAATCCTTGCCGGCCGCGTCCAGGGCCTGCAGCACGACCAGGACCGACCAAGTGCCGTTGGCGTAGAGTTTTTCCTGCAGGGCCGCGAGGCGAGCCACGCCGGCCTGCAAGAGGTCTTCGGCGCAGCTTTTGACGAGGTCGGCGGGAAAAAGATCGTCCGGCGCGTGGTCGGCGAGCTTGAACCCATCGCCGGATGCGATGCGATAGCGATCCAGCACCTTGGTGATGTCCTTGGCGCTGAGTTTCTTCTGGTCGTCGCTGGTCTTGCCCGACATGTTGATCGCGGTGTCCCTGTCCGGCGCGTCGCGCGCCGCACCGACCCTATCATGCGCTCGGGCCGCGATGACAAGGCGGCCCCCGTCGAACGGATACCGCAACCGCCTGCGGCATCCGGTCAATAAACGTCCGTCGAACGCGACGTCGATACCCGTCAAAGCTTGATGTGTAAGTACCAGCCCGTAATCGACAGACCTAGCAACAGAAGAACGCCTGACAATATTTCTAGAACAAAAAGGTAGCGAACATATTTTTGCGAAACGCTTGCTAGAATGGTGGCACTTACAAGACAGCAAGCGCTGAGAAACAGCGCCATGGAAGGACCTCGGAAAAAACGACTCGTCCTGTAGGCTCTGGAGGTCGAAATGTCTTGCGCTACATTCGTATAAGGTTTGACGCTATTTCACGATACATAAGGCGGCGGACGATTTGTTTGCGCAGAACAGGCCCGTTTGACTTGCCGCCGCGTGAGCCCCTCGCCATAGGATTGCGGCTCGCGCCCTCATAGGGCTCAGGGCTGCCCGAACCGGACGGCCGTCGGCCAAATCATGCCGGCGACAAAATGCCTAGCCGGGAAGCAAACCGTCGTCGATGTGCTCCATTCAGGACATTTTTTCTTCAGGAAGCCGCGTTTTAAGCACAACATCTTGAATGCGCACGAAAATGCTGCAGTGCGTTGCTCGCATAGTCATAGCGCTCTACATATGGGGAAAGCACACGGCGCTCAGGCGCTTTCGATTGCGGGCAGACCCATGAATGCACCCTTGCCGACCGGCAGCCTCCAAGGCAGCGCTCCGCTCACCGCGGCAGACCCCGACGCGTTTCGCGCGGCGATGCGGCATCTCGTCGGAGGCGTCAGCATCATCACCGTCGGCTCCGGCGCGGCGCGCGGCGGCCTGACGGCGACGTCCGTCACATCGCTCTCCGCGGAGCCGCCGAGCCTCATCGTCTGCGTCAAGCAGAGCGCCTCCGGCATGCCGCTCCTCCGCAGCCATGGGCGCTTCGGGGTGAGCATTCTGGGCCATGACCATCAGGAGATCGCCGATCGTTTCGCCGGGCGCGACGGTAGCCAGGGTGCCGACCGCTTCGCCGGCGGCGAGTGGATCGGGCGGGACGGCTACCCGCCGGTGCTGGCCAATGCGCTCGCCTCGTTCGAGTGCGAAGTCGAAGAGCTGATCGAGAAGTTCTCCCACACGATCGTCATCGGTCGCGTCACGGAATCCCGCGCCTTCGGCGGCAACGGGGCGCTGGTCTATTGGCGCGCGGCATATGGGCGGGTCGCCTAGAGCGCTTTCCACTATGGTGGAATCACCAAAACGATTGGAAATCGCTCGCTTCTCAAGAAGGTAGAGCGATTTCTCGATTGCGAAAGTCTGCCACTTTTGTGGAAAACGTTCTGGCGGTAGCCAACCGCGTTCGAAGCGCCCTTTTGTGACCTCACGTTGGGGGCGCTGCGGACCGGTTTCGTGGCGAACTGCTACGCTGGGATCGCGTCCGCGATCCGGATCGCCCTCGGGATCAGCCCGAGCTTGAAGAACGTATCCGCGGTCGCCTGCTGCTCCCCGACGATTCCGGCGTCGACCGGACCGATGCCCCAGGTCTGGCGCGCCAGCGCCGTGGCGACGATCGGCTCCGGCAGACCGACAGCCGGGCTGACCACTGTTGCCGCGGCCGCCGTGGCGCCGATGGTCTTGGCGTCGATATCCGTCACCGCCGCTTTGAACGCCGCAATGGCCGCCTGATCCGTGAACCGCTTGGTGCCGAGATAGAATTGGCGGTTGGCGGCCAGACCCGTCGCGTCGGCGAGGACGCGGGTGTTGCCGGCGGCCTGTGCCGCCGCGAGATAGGGATCCCAGATCACCCAGGCGTCGACGGATTTGCGCTCGAACGCCGCCCGGCCGTCCGGCGGCGACAGGTACACGGTGGTGACGTCCTTGTAGGCGATCCCGGCCTTTTCCAACGCCCGGACATAGAGGACGTGGACGTTGGAGCCCTTATTCAGGGCGATGCGCTTGCCCCTGAGATCGGCAAGCGTCTTAATCGTGCTGCCCTCGGGCACGAGGATGGCTTCGCTCCGCGGCGCCGGCGGTTCCGTGCCGAGATACAGGATCGGCGATCCCGCGGCCTGCGCGAAGATCGGCGGCGTCTCCCCAGCCGTCCCGAAGTCGATGGCGCCGGCGCCAAGCGCCTCCATCAGCGGCGGCCCGGACAAGAACTCCCGCCACTCCACGTCATAGCCGAGCGGCCTGAGCTTCGATTCGAGAACGCCGCTCGTCTTCAGCAGCAGCAGGTTGCCGTATTTCTGGTAGCCGACGCGCATCACTTTGCCGGCGGCGCGTCCCGGCGTCGCGGATACCACGACCATCGCGGCTGATGCGCCGACCAGGGCACGACGCGTAAGGACGGTCATCGCACGCTCCGCTTAAGACGCGGAGACATGCGCGGGCGGTGCGTAGCTGTTGCCGATCATCTCGCCGAACGGGCCCCGATGGGTCTTGGCTGTCGCCGGCGCCTTGGTGCCCTCTGCCAGCGGCAGCCGCGGCAGCACCAGTTCGGCGAAGCGATAGGCTTCTTCCAGGTGCGGGTAGCCCGACATGATGAACGTGTCGATGCCGGCGCGCATATATTCGCGCATCCGTTCCGCCACGGTCTCGGCGTCGCCGACGAGGGCCGTGCCGGCGCCGCCGCGCACCAGACCGACGCCAGCCCACAGGTTGGGGCTCACTTCGAGCTTGTCGCGCTGGCCGCCATGGAGCGCGGCCATGCGGCTCTGGCCGATGGAATCCATGCGCGCATACAGTTTCCGCGCGTCGGCGATGGCCTTCTCGTCGACGTGTTCGATGAGCTTCGCGGCGTCGGCCCAGGCTTCTTCGTTGGTTTCGCGGACGATGACGTGCAGGCGGATGCCGAAGGTCATTTCGCGGCCCTGTGCGGCGGCGAGCGCCTTCATGCTCGCGACCTTGGCGGCAACGGCGGCCGGGGGCTCGCCCCAGGTCAGGTACTTTTGCACGACCTTCGCGGCGACGTCCTGGCCGGCCGGCGACGAGCCGCCGAAGTAGAGCGGGGGATGCGGCTGCTGGACCGGAGGATAAAGGATCTTGCTGCCTTCGACCTGCAGGTGCTTGCCGGCGAAATCGAACGTCTCGCCCGCGAGCAGCCGGGTGTAGATCTGCAAGAACTCTTCGGTGACCTCATAGCGCTCGTCGTGGGCGAGGAAGATGCCGTCACCCTTGTTCTCGACGGGGTCGCCGCCGGTGACGACGTTGATCAGCAATCGGCCATTGGAGATGCGATCGAGCGTCGCCGTCATCCGGGCCGCGACCGTCGGCGACTGCAGGCCTGGCCGCACCGCCACGAGGTAGCGCAGGCGGGTGGTCAGCGGCACCATGGCCGAGGCGATGACCCAAGAGTCCTCGCAGGAGCGCCCGGTCGGCAGCAGAACGCCGTAATAGCCGAGCTCGTCGGCCGCCCTGGCGACTTGCGACAGGTAGCCCAGCGAGATGCTCCGCGCGCCGTGGGAGGTGCCGAGATAGCGGCCATCGCCGTGCGTCGGCAGGAACCAGAGAACGTTGGCTTCGGTGGGTGCGGTGCTCATGAACTCTTGTCCGTCTGGGATCGGCGGACATGGCGATGCCATCCCGCCGGATCTGAGAATTAAGCGGCCACGGCCGCCGCAGGTTGCAGCAAGCGGGAGAGAATGCGCTCTTCGAGGGCGGCTGTTTCCATAGCGCCGCGACGACGCGGCCGCGGCAGATCGACCTCGACGTCGAGCGCGATGGCGCCGTTCTCGATCATCACGACGCGGTCGGCCAGGGCCAGGGCCTCGCGGACATCGTGGGTGACGAGGATCGCGGTAAAACCCTGCTCGAGATAGACGCGCTCGATCAGGCCCTGCATCTCGATCCGCGTCAGCGCGTCGAGCGCGCCGAGCGGTTCGTCGAGGGCGAGCAGTTTCGGCCGCGAGACGAGCGCGCGGGCCAAGGCGACGCGCTGCTTTTGACCGCCGGAGAGCGTCGCCGGCCATTGCGTCGCGCGGTCGGCCAGGCCGACCTCGCTCAGCGCGTCGAGCGCGCGCGCCTGGGCGTTCAATCCATCGCCGCCTGTCAGACCGACTTCGACATTGGCGGCGACGCGCGCCCAGGGGAGCAGCCGCGGCTCCTGGAACATCACGCGGACGTCGGATTTCGGCAGTGGCGCGTGGCGCGCCTCGCCGAACCAGAACGACCCGGATGTCGGAGTGTCGAGGCCGGTCAGCATGCGCAGCAGCGTGCTCTTGCCACAGCCGCTGCGGCCGACGATGGCCAAAAACTGCCCGGCGGGCACATGCAGGTCGAGGTTCGAAAGCACGGCGCGGTCGCCAAAGCTCTTCGACAGGCCGCGGGCGGTGACGGCGAGGCCGGTTGATACGGGGCTCATCAACGGGCTCCGGTCTGCACGTAGGCCGGGTTCCAGGAGAGGAACAGCCGCTCCAGCACCCGGACGCTGCTGTCCGCAAGCTTGCCGAGCACGGCGTAGATGAGGATCGCCAGCACCACGACATCGAGCTGCATGAACTCGCGCGCCTGCATGGCCATGTAGCCGATGCCGGACTGGGCCGCGATCGTCTCGGCGACGATCAGGGTAAGCCAGGTGATGCCGAGCGCGAAGCGCAGGCCGACGAAGATCGAGGGCAGGGCGCCGGGCAGGATGATGCGCCAGAACAGGGTGCGCGAATGCATCCCGTAGCTGCGGCCCATCTCGACCAGCTGCGGATCGACGGCGCGAATGCCGTGCAGCGTGTTGAGGTAGATGGGAAAGAAGACGCCGAGCGCGACGAGAAACAGTTTGGCCCCTTCGTCGATGCCGAACCAGACGATGACGAGCGGGATCAGTGCAAGATGGGGCACGTTGCGGACCATCTGCAGCGTCGTGTCGGTGAGGCCGTCCGACCAGCGCGACAGACCGTTGGCAAAGGCGAAAGCCAGGCCGATGCCGCCGCCGACGATCAGGCCGGCGAAGGCGCGCATCGCGCTGACCTCGACATTGCTCAAAAGTTCGCCGCTGAGGGTCAGCCGCCACGCCGCCTTGATGACATCAAGCGGATTGGGAAGGATGCTCGACGACAGCGCGCCGGTGGAGGCGGAAACCTGCCAGGCCACCAGCAGCAGAACCGGAACGAGCCAGCCGAGCGATGCACCGATTTTGAAAGCGGGCCTGCGCGGCGCGGCGCGCTTGGCTTCGCGTCCGAGCGCGGCATCGGTCATCAGTGTTGCATCAGTCATCGAGGCCTCTGGATCATCAAGTCGACGGCACGCGTCGGCCGCCGGCCCGGCCTTTGGGAGGCGCGCCGGAGACCCGACTAAAGTGGGGTAAAAGGGGGGCGGCGTCGATGAAACCGAAGTTCGTATTTCAGCGGGATCGGAGGCGAATGTTTGCCGTAGAAGCATTGGGGAAGAATAATCTTCTCCGTCAGGCCTCGACCCCTTGGCAGGTCGCCGTTACGGCCTGATTTCAAAAGCCAGCCGCCTTGCGAGTGCTGTCGCGGTTTATCTGCCTTGGGACGCCAGAAGCGTCAGCCCGCTCGCGATGTGACCATGCCGTCGCCCTCCGCCAATCGACCGATGCGAGACCGTGAACGACGTTCAATTTTTTCTTGATCCGGCGTCAGAAGCATGCGAAACATGACCTGTGAACGTTGTTCATAACGGAGTTGAGCCATGTTGCTAAACTTGAAGTCCCGTATTGCCGACCTGCTTCTTCCCGAGCGCAGCCACGTGCGGGAAAGTGACCGGGACCTGGACCGATCGCTCGCCGCGGCCGGCGACGCCCACGTCATGGCGCGGCGGGCCCTCGCCCTTGCCGTCGCCGAGGAAGACCGTGAGGCCCAGCGCCGCGCCGCTCGCGCCGCCGATGCCGCGGATCTTCAGGAGCGGGCCGTCGCAGCGTTGAAAAGCGGCCGCGTCGATCTCGCCGCTCGTGCGGCCGATGCGATCGCCGCGATCGAAACCGAGATCGCGGCATCAGTGGCCGCGGCCGACCGCTTCGCCGAAAATGTCGGGCGCGCTCGTCGCGAGGTCGAGGCGCAGCGCCGCCGCCTGGCCGAGCTCGATCGCGGCCGCCGCCTCGCCCTGGTCGGGTCGGCTCTCGCCGGTTTCACACCGGCCGCCGACGGATCGGATCCGATGACGCGCGCCGAAGCCGCGCTGGTCCGTATCGAAGCCGCCAACGCAGACCGTGAGGCCGTCCGCCTGGCGTTTGCGCCGCCGGCCGCCACGGTGGCGGACGACCTCGCCGAAGCCGGCTTAGGCCGTCCCGCCCGCATTCGCGCCTCCGACGTCATGGCGCGGCTGCGGGCCATCGCCGCGCCGCCCGTTTCTCTTCCCGAAGCCTGAGCATCCCCTCTCGAAAGGATCGAACATCATGGACCATGACACCCAGACCATCGGCCGCCCGACCTCCGCCTGGATCGCGTTCGGCTATCTCTCCTTCGGCATTTCCATCGCCATGGTCGGCGGCGGCATTTTGTTTCTGCCCCTCGATTGGTGGGTCAAAGGCTACTTCGCCATGGGCGTGCTGCTTCTCGTGCAGTCCTGCTTCGCCCTCGCCAAGAACATGCGCGACATCCACGAGGCCGGGCGGTTCATCAACCGGATCGAGACCGCGCGCACCGAAAAGCTCCTGAGCGGCGCCTGAAAGGCGCGCCCGGCTGCCGAACCTGGGGGCTTTTGGGCCCCCACGTTGACAGCAGTGGTTCCTGACCGTCACATTGCCGTCGTCAGATCAGCGGCTCCGCCCTCAGGGTTGAAAGCGATATGGGCCCTCGAGGCCCCGCGACTGACCCGGGAGGTTATGGTTGATGCGGGCGGATGCCGGATTCCATGCTGAGCAGCATGACGACGTGAGCGTTCAGGCGCGATTCGGAGACCTCAAGACATTTCTGGAAGACCGGCTCGTCGGCGCCTCGCTGCTCGTCGAGCGGCTGCTGATCGGACTGCTCGCCGGGGGGCATCTCCTCGTCGAAGGCTCGCCCGGCCTTGCCAAAACCCGCGCCGTAAAGCTGCTGTCGCAGGGCGTGCATGCGCCGTTTGCCCGGATCCAGTGCACGCCGGACCTGATGCCCGCCGATCTCACAGGCACCTCGATCTGGCGGCCGGACAGCGGCACTTTCGAGTTCGTGCCCGGACCGATCTTCCACAGTCTCGTGCTGGTGGACGAGATCAACCGCGCCCCACCGAAAGTGCAGTCGGCGCTGCTCGAGGCGATGGCCGAGACGCAGGTCACCGCGGCCGGCGTGACCCACGTTCTGCCCGACCCGTTCATGGTCGTGGCGACGCAAAACCCCATCGAGCACGAAGGCACGTTCCCGCTGCCGGAGGCGCAACTCGACCGCTTCATGCTGAAGGTGGAAGTTACTTTGCCCGATGCCGCGACGGAGCGGCGAATCCTCGACCTCGTCGAGGGCGAAGCCGCAGGCGAGCAGAACGCGTCGACCCTGGCGCCGATCGGCGCGGCCGAGATCGGGCAAGCGCGGGCGGCGGCGATGCGGGTGTTCCTGTCGCCGGCGGTGAAAGACTACATCGTGCGGCTGGTCACCGCCGCGCGGCGGCCTGACCTGCACCCCGCCATCGCCAGCAAGATCGAACATCCCGCATCGCCGCGCGGCACGCTTGCTTTGGCCACGGCGGCAAAAGCCCGCGCCTACCTCGCCGGACGCGACCACGTGCTGCCGCAGGACGTCGCCGACCTCGCCGCCGACATTCTCTCCCATCGCACGATCCTGACATGGCGGGCTTTGGCCGACGGGCAGACGCCGCGGCGAGTGATCGGCGAGTTCCTCGACGTCGTACATCCGGTGTAAAATGGTTGCCGGAGTCGATCTCGACGTCGATGCGCTGCTGCGGCTGCGGCATCTCGCGGCGCGCATGCGCGATCCGCGTACGCTCCCACGCTCGCCGATGCCCGGCGACATCATCCATCGCCGGCGCGGGCGCGGGCTGGAGGTGCACGACATCCGCGTCTGGTCGGAGGGCGACGACATCCGCCATCTCGATCACAACGCGACCGCCCGCACGGGTGTGCCGCACACCCGCACCTATCTCGACGAGCGCGAGCGGACCGTGCTGCTGATCGCGGATTTCCGGCCGTCCATGCTGTTTGGCACGCGCCGCGCGCTGCGCTCGGTCGCGGCGGCGGAGACGGTGGCGCTGCTCGGCTGGCGGGCGATTGCGCGGGGCGGCCGCGT
>NZ_LMUU01000091.1:19778-26367 GCF_009765775.1 Beijerinckia sp. L45 | reverse complement strand
CATCGACAACGTGCCGATCATCGGACCTCGTGTAGCGTCCGCCCGAGACAACGCCGCCGCCGCTGCCGTTCTACACGAGTCGAGCGACCCGGCCGCTCTGCAGACTTGGGCGGCGCAACCCGCCACCGACCCGAGTGTCCCGAATTCGCCATCGACCTTGTCCGGCGCTGTCGGAAACGACATGGGCCTATTCCAAGCCGAGAAGTCGGCGCGCAACGTCGACAACTCGGCTTTCAACCAGGTCGACAAGGCGCAGAGCGGCGCGGCGCAAGCCGCGATCGTCTCTGGTCAGCAGCCGGGCGCCGACGTGTTCCGGCCCGGTCAGATGATCCGTCAACGGATGGACGCGATCGATGCGGCCTCTGCCGAAGCGCAGGATCGCCTTGCGGCCGCGCACCAGGATGCTGTGACCCAGCGCCAGATGGCGACGCAGGCGTACGCGGATCAGCAGCGCGAAGGCCTCGCAGAGCGTACCGTTGCGCGAGGCCAGGCATCCGGAGACGCCAAGGCCGACGCGGACGCAGTCCGCCAGGCCCAGCATGATCAGCTCGTCGCCGCGTTCCAGGATGCCCATGATCAGGCCATCCAGGCCGCAACCGACGCCGCCGCGCCCCTGCAGACCAGGACGAACGCCGAGGATCTCGGATCGACCCTGCGCGCTGCGGAAGAAGAGGTGCGCGGCACCACGAAGCAGGCACACAAGGACCTGTACGATGTCGTCGATCCAGACGGCACGCTCGCCCTCGTCGCGACTCCGGTGCGCGACAAAGCGCTCCAAGTCGCCGCTGACCTGAAGCGGGACGGATCTGACTTCGACCCGGCCGAGGCTCCTCTCTTCCGCCGCGCGGCCTCTCTGCCCGAAGTCATCCCGTATCGAATGCTCCACACGCTCGATAAAGACCTCGGGGCGGCAATGTCGAAGGAGCGGCGCGGGGCCGGCGAGACCTCTGCATGGGCACGGCTGACGCAATTGAAGGGTTCGATCAAGGACGCTATGATCAAGGCGGCCGACAATCAGGTCCAGCACGAGACCAGGATGGTCGACGCCGGCCTAATGCCGTCGGAAGATACGCTCGAAGCGCGGATGCGCGAAAAGTGGAACGTCAATCAGGATGCCAGCCGAGCTAACGCCAGCGGAAGTCTTGCAGGGACTGGTACTGACACTCTCGGAATGGCCGGAGGCGGAGCGCCCACGCGTGCTGGCGGAGTTCGAACAGCAGGTCCGGCAGGCGGGGGAGCTCGACAAACTCCGGGCGATCAAGGAATACCGGCGCCAGCACTCCAGCCAAACTTTGACCCAGCTGCCACCAACCGCCTGAAGGCCGCGAACGCCGCGTATGCCAATTACGCGAAGATCTACAAGAACCCGACCATCGGCCCTGGTCTCCGCACGACGGGCTATGGCGGGCAGTACCAGATTTCGGACGCTGCCTTCATCAAGCGCGCCGTCGTCGCAGGCGACCGTGGATATGAGATCGCGAAGGCCCACCTGGCTGCCGCCAAGAACGACTCCGTCGCGATCAGTGCGATTCAGGACGCTGCCCTCGCGCCGCTCCGCAAGAACGTGCCGCCCTTCGGAAACCTTCATCCCGACGCCCTGGCGAAATGGAAAGAGGCGTACGGGCCCGCGCTTCGCGCCGTCGACGAGGTCTCGCCCGGCTTCTCCGACCGGTTCGACAGCGCCGCGAACGCGACGCAGGCCCTGCTCGACGTCGGCGCTCAGCAGAAACAGGCCTTAGCGGATTTCCAGCGCAACGCCGCAAGACAGGCTGTCATCGAGAATGCCGCGCGCCGGGAGCAGCTCGGTCAAGCCACGGCCGCCGACCGCGCACAAGTCTCGTCACTTCTCGCCGAACGTGCCGCCGACGACCGCGCCGCCATCGCGCAGAGCAAGGCGGAGACCTCGCAGGGCATAGCACAGGCTCGGGGTATCGCCCGCGATGCTCACGCCACGCCGGCCGGGCAGTTCTTGGGCCAGGGCGGCGATCGGATCGCGGTGCCGGAGGTCGAAAACGCGGTCGGCAGCATGCTCACGACCGGCACCCAAGGCGCGACCAGGATGCGATCTTTCGTCGGGTCGCTCGATCCCGACTCCCTCGCGGGTGTCCGAAAGGCCGGCACCGACTGGATGGTCCGAACCTTCCAGAACGCGAACGGCGACATGTCCGGCGCCAAGTTCATCAACTTCGTCCGCGACAACAAGGAAGTGCTGAAGGAGCTGTACCCCAGCTCCCAGGTCAGCATGTTCGGCGCTGTCGCTGACAAACTGCGGGCCGATGCCATGTGGCGGACGGAGACTGCGATCAAGGGCGGGTCCGACTCAGCGAAGAACCTGCTCGCCCACCTTGCCGAACATCAAAAGAGCACCGGCAAGCATACCTCGATGGCCTTCATCGCGGCTGAGGCCATGCGCGAAGGCTACGACCATGGGGGCTGGCAAGGCGGCGCTGCGGCCGGCGCCGGGGCGGCCACGCTATACCTAATGAACAGCCTTCGATCGGCCGGCATCAAGAGCGTCGCGCAGCTCTACCAGACGATGCTCGCCGATCCCGAGAAGGCGCGCTTTATGATCTCAAAAATGCCGGACAAGCCGGAGGGCGGCGTGCTGCGGGCCCTAACGGGATCCCTCCGACGGTCTCTGATCGTTGGACAAGAGCAGAGTAAATTCCGCAATTAGGTCTTGTTGATACCAGGGCGACGAGTTGCCTGGCGAAATACGCGGTCGCCGCACATCAACGGCATACCGCAGGGCATTCATCACCACCGCCGGGGCCTGCGTAGCACGGCCCTCCCGGTCCGTTATAACAAGCGCCGCCTGGTCCCCGATACGCAGGCCCTCCCGGTCCATCGTAAGCGGGGCCACCCGGCCCATTATACATCGCACCCCCTGGTCCAGAATAAGCGTTTCCGCCAGGGCCTTCGTACATCTGGCCACCAGGGCCAGCGTAACAAGGGCCGCCCGGCCCATCATACGCCGGCCCCCCAGGACCGGCATATGCTGCACCACCTGGCCCGGAATAACATGCTCCACCAGGGCCATCATAGCCGATACAGTGGCAAGGATTGGCAGCTAGGAGAGGCGATGAAGACAGCGTCGCAGAGAAGAAGGCGATCGCGATCCTTATGTTAAATGGCGCGCCCATCATGTCAGCAGCTCTCCAAAAATGAAGATGAGCCCGATCACGCCCGCTATGGAAAATATGGCTGCATTCGTTTTCTGCATCTCAGCGACTATGCTGTGAGAGAAAATCGAACAGGTAAGCAGCCCGAATGGGGTGATCATGCAGCCATTCAAAAAGTCGACCCCGCACATCGTTCTCGACGCGAGGGGTCGGATGCTTTTGAAATACCGAAATGCAATTCGCAGTAGAGCGGCTAGGACTCCCACCGCGACGGTGAGTTGGTCGGCGAGTGAAACCAGTGACTCCATAGCCCACCAAGACTGAACCGATGGGCTGCGACGACGGCAAAGCCTATGATCGCAGCACCAAGGTCGAATATGCCATGCTCGGGTAGGTCAACCAGCTTCAACAGTGTGCCGCAGATGGCGACGCCAGCGAGAGCGCCGCACATCTCGATACGCAGCCACGCGAACTCGCGCTTCAGCTTCTCGCTGTGGAGAGGCCGGCACTGTTCGTGATCTGTAATTGAAGCCATCGACTGCCTCCGAGCCAGGCGACAACTCGGCGGCGAAACGCGCCAAGTCAAGCTATCGCCACAATCATCTCGCGTGCGTTGCTGGAATACAACTCCACTAAGGTTGGGTGTGAGGACGGGAAGTCAACGCCGCCTCATCAGCCTGGTTACAGGGTCATTAAGGCGTAAACACAAGCTGAACCAATTCCGCAGTCGCCTCACAGCGCGGCTTTCCATTCCCCAGCTGGGTCTGGACAGAACGTTGCCGGCGTCTTCGTTGATCCGATGGGCGTCGCGTGTCGGAACGAGATACATGCGCTCGGCGCTGCTGTTCGACACCCTTATGAGCCGAGAGCACGTTGATGACGTTTGTAAGCCGCGTCGCCGGCACGGATCCCGCCCGCCACGCGATCCTCATAGAGGCCAGGGAGTTAAACCCGCCCGACGTCGACACGCTATGGGATGACGAACAAAACGAGGAGGCTCTGCCTCTGTTCAAAGTCTCAGAAGGGTACACCGCTAGAAAACATTTGCGATGAGACGTTTTATGCGTCTCATAACGGTTGACACAAGATTTCCAAGACATCACAAGAGAATGGTCTAGACCTTTTCGAGACAATTCGGAGTCTTCGATGTCGACCAATTACGGGTACGCTCGCGTTTCCACTACCGACCAAAACCTGACGATCCAGGTCGACGCCTTGAAGGCTGTCGGCTGCCAGACGATCCGATCGGAAAAGGTGACAGGCACGAAGCGCGAAGGCCGCGCCGAGTTGGCGACGTTGATGGACTTCATGCGGAAGGGCGACACCCTGACCGTGACACGGATTGATCGCCTCGCCCGCTCGATCGGCGATCTTCAGGACATCGTGCGTGAGCTGAAGGCCAAGGGCGTTACACTGAAGGCGACGGAACAGCCGATCGACACTGGCACCGCAGCCGGTAAGGCGTTCCTCGACATGTTAGGCGTTTTCGCAGAGTTCGAGACGAACCTGCGGAAGGAACGCCAGCTCGAAGGCATTGCCAAAGCGAAGGCAGAGGGCGTCTATGCTGGCAAGGGCCGCAAGGCGACGATCGACAAGGCCGCGATCGAGAAGCTTGCAGGCGAAGGCCGCGGCGCTTCTGAGATTGCCAAAGCGCTCGGCATCGGCCGCGCTTCGGTTTATCGTCTCATGGCGGCCTGACAGATGTCGCCGCGCCAGCAGCCGTCTGAAGCCGCGGTAGCCGCCATGAAGGCCCGCATCAAAGAGCGTATGGCTGCTGCCTTCCCCGTCATCCGAGCAATTCAGGCGCCTGGCGCCATAAGCCTCCGCAAGATCGCGGACGCTCTGACAGAACGCGGCATTCCAAACATCAAAGGCGGGTACGTGTGGACCGATGAGCAGGTGAAGCGAGCACTAGAGATGGCGGACGATTGATCCCGACTATGCCGCTGTCGTCGCCCAGCTTCCCAGCGAGGGTGATGACGAAACCGATATCGGCGGAGCGATATCGACATAGTATCAGATGCTTGGGGTGGTGCTCTGTCAGACTGGCGTCGGTATTCTACTGACCACGGAACAGCGGATTGCGATGCCAAGCATTCGGACGGCCCACAGCAAGGGCCGCATCGCATAGGCGATCCAGCTCGTCGTCGGTGATCATCAGTTCGACCACAGCCTCTCTGGAAAGGCCTGTCGCGAGCATCACATTCGAGATCATGGTGTCCTGACGAGCGGCATCGTCCGCCGCTGTCAGCGGCGTCACATCGTCAGCGATCATCGAGAATGCTCCGGCGCGGAATGGCCAAATTTAGAAGGCGTGCCAACTCTTATAGTTCCGCTTCCGCTTATTTTGATCCGACCAACTTCAACTGTCGCATTGCCCGATCGGCTTTACCGGCTGAAAAGATTACGTTATTATGGTGGCACAAAAACACCGTATAAACAGCGGTTCATCATGAAGTGGCGACACCGCCGGCCCTCTTTTGATGAGGCCTTTGACAGAAAAGAGACTTGCTATGAATTTCGTTAGCCCTTCGACCGTAGATGGCATCCCAGTCACGGCAACCCCAATCGACGGTATCGCGGTGAACCCGGCCGCGACTTACATTAGAGCTGTTGTTCCCGCGTCCGCGGCCGGTGGGCCGAGCGGGGGACAAACCTTTTTTGAAAGCTACATTTTATTGTCGGATCTAATCGCTCTTGTAAGAGGCAGCTGACTAACCGGCGTGCGATATCGTTCCTAACGGTCATCGCACAATCTTGAGCGCTCGCATGGCCGAGGGCAGATCTGGCGGCTTGGGGCTGCCGATGTCGATGAAGAAGGCCCCACACTGTTCCTTGAACGGGTGACGCTGCCGACCCCACATCGCGCAGTCGCCGGCGAGATGCGCGAGGAGAGCGGCCATCTCGATCTCGGCACCGTACTTTGCCGCAAGCCTGGCCAAGCGATACTGGCCTTCTCGACCGCACCTCGAGCACCCGAGCCGGACAACGACGTAGGGGTATGAGGCAAGCGGCGGCATAACAGAACGTAACGGGAACATACCCACCGAGTCCATATGGGGGTTCCTGTGTGTATCGGGGGCAAGTCGCCGAACGCGACCTTAACGATCCATCGGCATCCTCGGCACATGCCGAAGCCGCCCCGCCGATCGCCACCGCAGACCAAGAAGACCGACGTCGTCGTCGACGAGCGCGTGGCCGGCCGCGCCGTTGTCGCGAAACCGATCGACCCGCGCCAGACCGGCCTGTTCGACACACCGTTGCCGAAGTGGATCAAGCCGTGCCTGCCGACCCTCGTCGACAAGCCGCCCGTCGGCGACGACTGGATCCACGAGATCAAATGGGACGGGTACCGCATCTCCGCCTACGTCGCGGGCGGCAAGGTCACGATCCGCACGCGCAACGGCCACGATTGGACGAGCCGCTTCCCGAACATCGCCGCGGCGCTGCTGAAGTTGAACATGCGA
>NZ_LMUU01000091.1:0-19649 GCF_009765775.1 Beijerinckia sp. L45 | reverse complement strand
AAGCGACGAATACACCGGCTCCGGCGCCGATCTGTTCCGCGTCGCCTGCGAGCACGAGATCGAGGGCATCGTGTCGAAGCGGATCGACGCGCCCTATCGCTCCGGTCGGTCGAAGACCTGGCTCAAGACCAAGAGCATCTTGACAGAGGCGTTCGTCGTCGTCGGGTATCAGCCGACCTCTGGAGCCGTCCGCGGCGCCTTGGCGAACCTCAAGCTGGCGCGACTCGATGGCGGCAGGCTGGTCTCCGTCGGAAATGTCGGGACGGGCTTCAGCGACCGTGTCGCGACGATGCTGAGGGTGAAGCTCGATGCGATCGTGATGCCGAAGTGTGCCGTGCCGGGTCTGCAGACGAAGGGGGCCGTATGGGTTCGACCGGATCTACAGGCCGAGATCGCCTATCGCGGGATCACAACCGCCGGCGAGCTGCGGCATGCGAGCTTCAAGGGGTTGGTTGAGGAATGACCGATGCTCCGATGCGTAGAGACGAGGTCCGAGTAGCGGAGGCGCTCCAAAGTCACTTCGGCGTCTCTTACCGTGTCGGCGAAAATCCGCCCGACATATATCTGACGTTCGAGAGCGGCGATGTTGCGGTTGAGATCTCGACGCTTTCTCAGCTGGTAGACGACGGCGAAGGCGGCTTGCGACCTCGCCGGTCAGCGGAAGCGCCTGCTGTAAAGCTGATAAAAGATCTGAACTTAGAACTTGGGGATCGAATTCCTTTCGGGAGGCACTTCGTTCTCGTTGTTCCAAGCCCCCTAACAGCACCTCGCAAAGCTACGAAGGCCGCAAGGGAGCTATTAATAAATATGCTCGCGAGACCCGTTGAGTTTAAAATCGAGAGCGAGCTAGTCTGGCACGACTCCAAGATTTCAGTAGTCCTGTATACGGACGCCGTCTGGAAGAATGACAAAGTCCAAGGTGTGGTGAGCAATAATGGTCGTCTAGGCTATGAGATATTCGCCGTATCGAGAGCAATGCTCAAGGACAGCATCTCCGCCAAGGCCTTCAAATGTAGAAAGGCACTCTCGCTCGGCAAGGTATGGCTTGTCCTGCAGTCTGACTCATTTTTCGCTACGCTTAAAGACCTTCATCGCGCTTTGATTTGTTCAGATATCGAAAACCCGTTCGATAAGATATTATTTGTAGAGCGGGACGGGTCGATCAGCACGATCTATGAAGCCTCCCCGGCCCAGCCTACTGCAACCTGACGGGCGTGGGCTCGTTGCGCAGTCTAACCCCATCAGCGACAGAGGCCCTCCATGTCCGACGACAAGACGAAGACCGACGCTGAGGATCGTCGTAGCGTGGCGGGCGGAGAACCGTACGAGGTCGCCTACTTCGCCAAGAAGCACGGCCTCACCCATGACCAGGTGCACGCCCTGATCAAGAAGGTGGGCAACGAGCGGACCGTGCTGGACGCCGCGGCGGAGAAGATGAAGCTCGATCGCTCAAGCGTCTCTCCGCTGACGTCCTAATCTTCGAACATAGGCCCAAGGAGACTTGATGACGACGCTTCCCGACAACATCGTCGAGTTCAATGCCTTGGCCGGCCGGGTATTGGTCGCTTTGTTCGTCACCCACCCAATGCCGATTGCGCTTGAGGCCTCAACTTTCTTCCCTATTGAACGTGGCGCGCTCGTATCGCCCGGTTCCGAGATCAATGAACAGTGGGATTTGTTTGAGAATACCGTCGCATGGTTACGGGATGAGGGTTACCTGCGCTACGCTATGGCTCCCGGCATACAGAGCTATAATCCGACGTTCCAACTGGCGAAGCTTACGGAAAAAGGGATGAGCACCCTGACCAAGCCGTTGCCGGCACTTGCGAGCAAGGATGGAAAAAAGACCATAGGTGAGCAACTGGTCGGCGCGGCAAAATCTGCGGCGATCAAGGGGGCGGGAACGGCGGGCTTAGAGGCGACGAAGTTCGAATTTGCTCACATCGTGTCCCAGATCTTCAGCTGATCCGATGTGCAACCTTTACTCCATCACGCGCAGTCAGGACGCGATGCGGCAGCTCTTCGCGATCGGCCGCGACCTGACCGGCAACCTGCCACCGATTCCGGGTGTTTTTCCCGACGGCATGGCGCCGATCGTCCGCAAGGCCGAGGATGGCGAGCGCGAGCTGGCGATGTACCGGTGGGGCATGCCAGGGCCGCCGCAGTTCGGCGGCGCGCCAATCACCAACATCAGGAACACGGCGAGTCCGCACTGGCGACGATGGCTTCAGCCTGCGAACCGCTGCCTCGTGCCGGTGAATTCCTTCTGCGAATGGGCCCAGACCAAGCCGAAGAAGACGCCGACCTGGTTCGCGATCGCCGACGACCGGCCGCTCTTCGCGTTCGCCGGCATCACGACCATATGGCACGGCACGCGCGGGACGATCGCCAAGCCGGTCGAGGGCGAGCACCACCTGTTCGGCTTCCTGACGACCGACGCGAACGGTGTCGTCGGTCCGATCCATCCCAAGGCGATGCCGGTGCTGCTGACGACGGCCGAGGAATGGGACGTCTGGCTGAAGGCGCCATGGTCGGAGGCCTCGGCGCTGCAGAGGCCCCTCGCCGACGACATGATGAAGATCGTCGCGACCGGCGCGCGGGAGGATCGTCACGACGGGCTGGTCAGCTCCGACGGTGGTTCACCGACGCAGCTTGGGCTTATCTGAGACTTGGTGCCTCTGCTGTTCTCTCCACGCATCAAGCGCTCGTTCTGCGTCGGAGCTCGGCTGTTGATCCGGAACGGTAAAGACCGTGATCTTGCCGTCGGGCTCGATCTCCAGCCTTGAAACGACGAGCCCTGCAGACTGAGCTGCTTTTATCGCCCTCGTTACCTCGGCTTGGGTGAAGCGACCGCGGGCCATGTCATCTACTCAGCTTGCCGGTCGGGCTTGCCGCCTGCCTTGCCCTAAAGCCGCGAGGGTCCAATCCGCTTTGAACGGCGCGGACGCGCGTTGGCACCTTATAGGGGGTTGGGGGCACCATGGTCTGCTTACGCGAGTCAACGAACCGCACTAGGTCCGCATGCTCGAACATCATCCGCACCCTGATCTTGCCGGTACCGACGTGGATGTAGCGCAGCTCACCCAGGCGAACGAACGCGCGCAAGGTATCCTGGGAGACATTGAGAAGGTGAGCTGCCTGCTTCGGAGTTAGAAGCGGTTGAGTGAGGTCATTCATGAGAGGACCGCCTTTAAGTGTTCAACTGGCTGTCTCCGCGTCGACGACGCTTGGGCGGCGAGGGGCCATCAAGCTTCGCCAGTAGCTCGTCGACCCACAACTCGTGCAAGGTTTCCGGCGTGTCGGGCCCGAAATTATCAAGCCAAGCGTCGAGGAGCTTCACGTCGTAGCGGAGCGAGCGAATGCTGTTTCCTATAGCAGCTGGGCGAACCGGGCAGATCCGAAAGAATACCTCAGCACTAACTCCGCAGTATTGCGCCGCCTGATCCTTGGTCAGCATCCTCGGCGTGATCACCACCACCCGGCGTGTCATGGTTTACGAGCCTTCTTAGGCTTCTCGGCGGCCAAGGTTTCAGCAAGCAATTCCCGTAGCTCCGTGCTCACCCGGTCCGCATCCATAGCCCGGTCGCCCGCAGCAGCCTGAACGCGGGTTGATATCCTCGCCTCGGCCTGCCGCTGCTTGCGTTCGATCATCTGGTCGATATGGGCAAGAGTCGTGAATTCTCGATTTCCCACCTTCCACGTCACAAGATTCTGGAGATCGCGCTCTTTCCGCAGCGCGGCGACCGAGATGCCCGCGCCCGGGAAGGCCAGCTCTGCGGCGACGGCAAGCCGGATCGAAGTTGTAGGCCCGATGGCGGTTCGGTCGATCTCTCCACGCTTCACGCGACCTCTCCCCTAAAAACGGTCAGATTATCGATGCAATGGTCCGGTTATCGCGCGACAGCTGCTCGAACTCCCTCAGAGCTTCCTTCCGACGCTCGTCGATGTAGTTGGCGAGGTCGGTCAGGTGCACGCCCTTAGGCGCTTTCTTGCTACCCTCCATCCGGATCACCGGGAGCTGGATGTCGCCCGACCCCAGCTTCCGCAAGAAGCCGTCCATCGTCAGATGATGAAAATAGTCCTTTCGGATTTCCTCGAGTGGGATAATCGGCCGCCCGTCATAGACAGCAGCGAGCAAGAAGATCGTGTTGAGGGTCTGCTTCACCGGCGCACCTAAAACAGATGGGAGATGTCTTCGACCGGGCGTCCGCCACCTTCCCGTAGGCCGGCCCGGTGCCGAAGGCCAAGGTCCAACATCTCCCGGTTCCACTTCGGTAGGCAGCCGGCCATGCGGATCGGGGCGCAGTAGATGCCACGGTCGACCTTGGCGAGGAACGCGTTGACGGACGGCTCGTCGACGTAGGCCGCGGCGGTCTCGGCACGCATCTCGGCGGGCCAGCAGCCGATCAGCATGGCTACGGGCCGGGTGCGGACGGGTCTCTTCGAATTAAGGCCCGTCACGGCGCCTTCAGCCGAACGCCTGGCTGCCCGTGGTTCAAGAACTCGATCCCCGCGTCTTCAAGAACTGCCTGCACCGCGCGGATCGTCGCGAGACTGCTCTTCAAGGTGTTTCCGCCTTGAGCTTCCATGTTCCGGATGGTCCCGACGCTGACCTTGGAGGCCTCCGCCAAGGGTAGCTGGTCCATGTCCGCAAGCATGCGTGCGGCCTTAAGCTGATTGCCTGTGGTCAACATTCTCGATCTCAAAATAACTAGATTGGCTATCATAACCATTTGCCTCTTGACGGCAACCATTCTAACTGATTATGGTAACTAGTATGTTAGCTACCGGATCAAGCGAATGTCTTTTAACTGCGCCGCCATCCTCAGCACTGCCCACGCCGCGACCCGCGCCCGGATGCTGCCAACGACCGTCTTCAACTACTCCCTGACCTGGTGCCGCGAGCGTCGCCTCTACGTCCAGCCCCTTCGGTACCGCCAGGTCCTTGCGCAAGAGATGAAGAAGGCTTGGGCCAACGCCCGCCCGATCGTCGCGCAGGCCGACCGGATCTTGACCGAGGTCGAGGCCGGCGAGGTCGCCACGCTCCGCTACCTCGCCTCGATCGAGCCGCTGAACCGCGCTGGCGCTGCCGCCTTCCGCGCCGCCTACGCCAAGGCCGACGAGATCACCGCCACCGCCCGTCATCGCCACGCCGCCTAAGCCCACGGAGAACCACCATGGCCACTCAGACCAAGATCAGCCCCCTCGGCGCCGAGATCCTGCAGCACCTCCGGTCCAGTCGGTCGCGCAAGCCCGCGTTCCGCACCGCCGCCGACATGGGCGTCGTGTTCGAAGAATTTGTCGCCGCCTTCGAGACCATCTCCTGCCGCCACGTGATCCGCGTCCGAGGCCAAGGAGGCTTCGTCTGCGCCGCCTAGCTCCAGCCCCATCAACCCTGACCGATCGGAGATCACCATGACCCAGAAACAGCTTCTCTTCGTCGAGGCCGAGGCCCGCATCCAGAGCGCGGCCGCCTACGCCCGCTTCTGCGTCGGAAAGTACGGCGTCGATGCACCCGAGACCAAGGCCGCCGCCGCGCGGGCGCTGCGCTTCATCGGCATTTATAGGCAGGTTCAAGCAGCATGATTTTCGTTGCGCGGAATCGCGCGGTTAACCCCCTGATAAAAAGACGCTTTATGCCTCTGAAGGGCCTGAAAATGGCAAAACGATTCAACACCCCTAAAGACGACCTATTGGCGCTTCACCGCGGGGCGCCAACCACAGGGCCACCATGCCCAGGCTGAAGGCACTGTCGGAAAATCCGACACTGAGATCCTGACGACCGACAACCTGACAACCTGGAGATTACACCATGCCGAGCAGCACCGCTCCGGCCAACGACGACGCTTGGCCCATCGTCCGACCACCTCACTCGCCACAGCCCGTGACCAGTGATCCAGCCCGATCCCGCGCGCGCCAGCAGGCCGACGAGATGCTCGCCCACAACGTTGCCATGAGCGCGGTGTTGGCCGAGATCGCCGTCGCCCTCGACGCCTTCAATAAAGGAGGTGCCCATGGCTGAGAACGCCAAGAAGCTGCCCGCTGCCGTCCAGTCCGACGAGTACCGCGCGCTTCAGCTCTACGACCACGTTCCTGCCCTCCATAAGGGAGTCATCGTCACTGACGACGACTTCGCCCCGCACCTTCGTTGCGGCGAGATGGCGATCGTCGATACGACCGACAAGGAGATCCAGTTCGGCGAGCTCTTCGTGATCACACTGGCGGAGAACACCGACCACATGAGCCTCGCGATCGTGCAGCTGCTGCGCGAGAAGATCTGCGACAAGGGCGCCATCGGGCTAATGTACGGCTTCTCGCTCCAGGGCAACGGCGGCCTGATGTATGGGGGCCGGCGCCTTCGTTACGTCGACGGGCCTCTCGGCATCGAGCATTGGCCGGGGAAGTGCGTCGGACGGATCGTCGGTGTCCTCACGCCTCAATGGCAAGGCACCTGCCGCAGCCCTTCGCAGGTGTGGCCATGAGCGGCGATCGCAGGTCGTTCCTGCGTCACCTCGCGGCGCTCCCGCTCATCGGTGGCGGCGTCACCCTCATCGGCCAGCCCACGGCGGTCGCAGAGCCGGTCACGACCGAGCTGCTCTACTCATACATGGCCTTTACCGCATGGGAGCATGCGGCAGCCTACTACGCATGGGAGCGAGCCAAGCACGGCAGGGTCATCACCCCTGGGCCATCGCCGATGTACTGGTTCCCTGAACATCAGGCAGTCACATCTCTGGTCATGGGCACTCCGCCCGAAACCCGCGCCGCTCTCGTAATGTCCGCCATCGGCGTGGACTGGCGGGGAGGCCCGCATGGCTAAGTCGCGCGCGACCCAAGCAAACGCCTGGACCGGCTTCGTCAGCGAACCATCGACCTTTCCGCCGGTCTATGGGCTTCCGATCAGCGGCAGCCACATGGCGCCGGAATACACGAACGGCTGTGTCGCCCGGATTGACCGCGATGCCGTCTACCGCGCCGGTGATGTCGTCGCGGTCTGGTATCGGCCGGAAGTCCTGAAGCCGGGCAGCGCGCAGGCGATGTTCATGCGCGTCGTCATAATGCCGTCGTTCGGCAGGGTCGATTTTCCTTACAACGATCACCCTGACAGTGAGGTGCAGTCCGTCGTGATGCTCGGCAGCGACGACAAACCCGACACTATGTTGCCGGTACGGTGCTCCTGGATCCTCGCGATCCATAAAGCGGTCGGTGCCGTTTCTCGTGAGGAGATGGCGCTATGATTGTAGCCCGCCGTACCTTCCTCGGCCGCCTCGCCACGCTCCCGCTTATCGGCGGCAGCGTGGCCTTGATCGGCAATCCGACGGCTGTTGCAGAAGCGGTCACGCTGCCCTTGTTGGACCTCTACGCCGACTGGCTCGCCGTCGAATATGGCGAATGCCTCATCGAACGATCGGGCTTCAAACAGCCTGAGCACGCCGCCGATGCGATGTGTTGGCGCCGAGAATGGTGCCGAGACAATCTTACCCTTAACCCTCGAGGAGATCGCTTCCTGGCGGCGCCGTCGACTCCCGCCTCATCAAGGGCAGCGGTCGTGCTGAGCGCCGTCGACTACGAATGGCGGGAGGGCCGCTCATGAAACGCTCTCGCCTCTGGCCTCGTGGTCACGCCCGCCGCGACGAACGCCTCGCCGTCCTCAAGAAGGCCGGCCACGACGCCCTCGATGCTTACCGCGCGATCTTTGGCCGATCCTGCTGGAATGAGCGCGATCGGCTCGCCTTCGGAAACCTCGAACGCATCCTTAGGGGCAACGTCCCCTCACACCGAGAGGGACAGCTGACCATGACTCGCAACCACCCTTCACGCCGCGCTATCATGGCGGGCACGACGCTCACTGCCGCCGCGGTCGTCTCTGGAACATCTATCTGTTCCGACGCCTCGACCGCCGACGCGGAGCTGCTCGCCCTACGTCCAGTATGGACGAAGGGGCTTAGAACCTACATCGACGCTATCGATGCAAAAGCCGTCGTTGAAAAACGCGCCTTCGCTCGAAATCCGGCCTATCCCGATCGTCACGACTATTCGGCAGAAGCGCGCACGCGCTGGCACGAGGTGACCGCCGAAAGGAAAACGATCGCAGAGGAAGAAGGGATGCCGGCGGTCAACGAGCTGGTGGAAACCGCATCCGCGGCGGACTCCGCCATCGTCGATCGGATCGCTGCGATGCCCGCTCGGACGATGATCGGCCTGCGGTTCAAGGTCGACGTCTCTGCTGACTGGAGCCACGATCACATCGCATTGGTCCAGTCCATCATGGACGACATTCTTGCGATGGGGGCGTGATCGTGGACGCTCCGCGCAGAACATTCCTCAAACACCTCGCGTCGGCTGGTACCGTTGCGCCTCTCCTCGGCGCCTTGCCGGCTCAGGCCGGCGGGGACAGTCTCGATGACATAGTACGCGGGTTGGCGGCACTGCCGACTCTTGAACAGGCATACTTCGACGCTTCTGACGCCGTCATCGACCTCAAGGACACCTACAAGGTCGGAAGGCCGTTCCGTCCGAAGGAGCTCGCCTGGAGCCTGACCCCGAACGTGCGATACCAGCACGCCTCATACATCGAGCCTGACGGTGATCGCTACTCCTTCATATCGGGAGCAAGCATCGAAAGACTTCGCACCGATCCCGAACTGTCGACGGGCCGGCTCTTCGGTGAAGGCGATCGTATCTTGGTACATGGCGGCAACGACCAGTCGCTGACCGAGGCTGGAAGACAGTTCTGGGCCGGGGAAGACGCCAAGGGCCGCGCACAGGCGAAAAGCATCGTGGACGCCTATGATCGCTGGAAGTCCGATTGCCAGACCTATGCCGACGGCATCGGGCTAACGGCCGCCCTGGCGCTGGAAAAGGAGACAAGCGAGACCTTCAAGGGCGAGGTGACCCGTCTTCTGGCCCTGCCTGTATCGACGCTCCAAGGTTTCGCGCTCAAGGCCAAGATCGTGCGCGACTTCGACGATGACGCTGCAGACGGACTGCTTGAAGAGCTGGCGATCTTCTCGGAGGCCATCATATGACGGTAACGTTCCTCCGCCAGGCCCGCGTGCTCGAGATCGATAGCGACGTCGAATAATCATGCGTATCGCCACGCAGGCTGACCCCAAGCGAGCTTTTTACTCGGACAAAAAGACGTGATGTCATGCCGCTTAGTGGTCGCCACGCGGAACCATCACCTTGAGGGAGATTTTTCGCTGGGGGGCAAAGGAAAATCTCATGCGTTTACCTAAGATCGCTTTGGCATTCAGTACGCTACTTCTTTTGATCACGCCTGCGGTGGCACAAACCAGCGCTTCGCCGTTTGGAGGCGGTATATCCACTGGTACTATGCACAGCGCCTCTCCCTTCGGTGCTTCTGCATCAGGGGGCGCTTCCAGCGCCGGTACGTCAGGTACCGTCGGCCAGATCGGCGGCTCGGTGATAAGCGGTCCACCAGGTGGATCTTCCACCGGATCTGCTAATGGTTCTTCTACCACTTTCAATGATTGCACTGGTGTGAGTTCGGCGGCTTCGCCAGCAGCTGAGCTCGGCTGTGAATGACGTCGGACATCAACGATTGACGCCGCTGCCTCCCAAGCAAGGGGCGTCTTTTATTGGAAAACAGGGCGGCAGCACCTTAGTGTCCTAGTTGGTTCGCCAGAAGAAAGTACGCGTCAAGCAGCGTGAGCCCGACAGCTGCGGCGACACCTAAAGCTGCATCCAAGAATTGGCGTTGGGTCGCCGCGAACGTTTTCCGATACCTCATGCTTAGCTCCTCGATCATGTTACGAGCATCAGCAATTATGGTTAATGCATTTATAATCGACGGGCTTGCGTTGGTGAAGGTCGAGCTTTGCCCAGGGTCGATAGGGGGAAACGTGACGACTCTGATGCTTTGGCTAGGCACTTTCATTTGCCTTTGCCTTTGCCTTTTGGGAGCGGCCCCGCGTGCGGCTGAAGCCATTCCGCATTTTGGGAAGCGTGAGACCTACCAGGAGGCCCGGCAAACCCTTATCGCGGCTGGTTGGAAGCCGGCCCATGACATGGTCGGCATACGCTGCGAGCCCGATGACGATCGGTGCAAGGACTACCCCGAGGTGGACGCCTGCTCCGAGTCTGACACAGGGGCCTGTCGTTTCTCTTGGATCGCTCCGAAGGGCACGGTCTTCGCCATAGCGACGACTGGCGACAAGCCCGTGGTGGTGGGCGCTTCTTGTCTGGAGAAGTGCGAGTGACTGAACACTATGGTAAAGGCGAACGCATCGCGGTCGATCGATGGCGCACCAGCAGAAATGAAACAGCCGCCCTGACATTGGCCAGCGGCGGCTGAACAGCACTTTCTCCCGGTGCAGATCAGTACATCGCCGATCTACCTTAGAGTTTCCCTAGCAGGATTCTCGGAGTTGCGTCGTCGCCATTCGGGGGATCTGCGAGGCTCAATCTTGGCATGCTGAATGCAACGCTGAGCCTGTCCGGCATGGACGCCCCAAAACCTTTGCCGTCTGCCCTCCCCCGGGGGCGGGCGGTTTTTTCATAGGTTCGCTGAATAAGCCGTGCGCTTCAGGGATTTCACGATCAGCGCAGCGTCAATGTCCATTGGCGTCGGCCAACGATCAGCGTTGTCCCGCAAGGTAGGAATGTGGTCACATTCATTCCTCCTCTGGGCGGCCTCACTCTACGAACCAATTTTCGGAGATCATGCCGGGAATGGATACACCGCTTTTTTGAGGACAGCGCTTGAGGTTCCAGCCCCTTCCCTCGACCGTTAACACGGCAGTTTCTGCAGACTCGACGAAGTCGGTGATTGTTCCCGCGGCCAAGGTAGGGCAGCAAGTCCCGAAACGTAAGTTGACATTGGACTTAATCGAAATCCGTTTGGGTGGGGTGGTAACCGTTTGCTCCAGATCAGCGATACAAAGCCGAGCTCCTTTTCTTAAGAAAGGTGCGAAGACAATAGCCTGAAACGTCATTTAACTCTCGTCGGCTTGCAGCGAAGCTCAAGCCTAAAAAGATGTTTTTGTTAGGATTGCGGCCGAAGCCGAGTCTTCCTTCTGCACATCAACGTGATGAAGCAGCATCGAAAACTGAATTTCCGGCACCTACTGGACCGGAGCATTTCGGGTTGACCTGTGGTCGAGCGACCACTCTTCTAGTCAGAAATATGAAGACAAAACCTGCCCTCCAAGCAGTTCGCGGCGCTCGACAAAGCCAGCGAGGCCTTCAACGGCGACGAGCAGCGCAACGAGAGGTAGTAGCGTAGCTGGTTCATACCCAGCGCCAACGGCGAGCGCGGCAGAGATGCTATCAAATCGCTACAGAGAGCTGAGACCGAACAACTCTTCATGCACCTTCGAGGCGATCGCTTCGACATCGTGTGGATGCCGGATCGGGTTCCCGGACTCAATGTGCGTTTTTGCTTCGCTGATAATTGAACCTACAAGTAAATTCTGGGTTCGTTCGTCTAATGCGCCATGCTTACTTAAGTCCAGGCTTAGTCTAGAATAGATTTTCTTTACAGCATGAGCTTGTTCTGCATCGAACGCGTCCAAATCGACAGCGCTTACCATGTGTAAGTCCCCCCTTAAGGAAGCATTACACGTACAGCCCATGAAAACTTGTTGCAAGGGTTATTAAATGCCTTCACATCACCTTGATGGAGAACATTCATGCACGATTCAATATTGGTGCCGCGAATTTAGCCGAACGTGGCAACGGGACCGCCGCCCGCGTCGGTTCATCTGAGCGAACGTTCGTAACCCTATCCGCCACCAGGGCTTGTTCCCTGCGAGGCCTAGATCGCCCGCAAGCTGAGCCAGACGTCGCTCGTGTGGAGATCCCACCCTCTCAGTGCGAGCTCGACGCGGGCGGTGACGCCTCGCAGGGGAACAAACCGAGCCTCCACGCGAGCGCTCGATTCGTGCCGTGTATGTTGCGGGTCCGACCCGGAAGCCTCGGAACGAAACGCTCGCGGCGAACGGGCTATTAAGGGCCGAGAAAGGCTGCTGCCGACGGGGCACATCCTTCCCTCGCGCAAGCTGCCATGGCCGCACATCTTAGCCACCCTTGGGTTTCTTCAATCCCATGGTCGGACCCGGCACCAACGGAGGGGGCATCACATGGACGGTCGCAGAGAGGCCGGGCACCGTTCACGAAAGCGCCGGGTCGGGCATGCCCCAGGTGGGGGGCGGCCAAGAGAGCGGGTCCTTGTCCCAGTCGTCGCCATGGCCCCAGCGACGACGACGCAGCCAGGAATACGAGGCGCAGGTGTGCCTGCAGCTCGACAGTTCGGGGCGCTCGACGAGGCCTGCAAGGCCTTCAACGCCGTCATGGACTGGAAGGAGCGCGAGGCCGAGAGGCGGCGATCCAAGGCGCCGAGGACACCACCCCAACTGCCAACGGCTGCAACAATATAAGCTCCGAGTCGGAGCCGCAGGACACCGGCCCGCTCCGAGTGGGAGCGTCGGAGTTCCGCCACGACGCTCCGCGGAAAGCGGGCGCTCCGCCAGGAGCCTTCCGCGGGAAGGGCGGCTCCGCCGCGGAACCTTCGCCCGCGTGCGCTGCGAGCGTCGTGGAATTCGTCGGAGAAAAGTTTCCTTCCACGGGACTGGCTCGAGCGTCGGACGCCTGCCATTTCTTCCCTCGCGCAAAGCCTTGGCGGACGCGACGACCTTCCGCGCAAAACCAGGTTCGTCGCGGAATTATCGCCGCGCGACGATCGTCGCGGCGGAAGGTTCGTGGCCTCTTGTCGATTGATGCTTTTGTCTTCCTCGCGCCAGCCTATAGGGCTGCCGATGGCGAGGACCGGGCGCGGCGATCGGCAAGGTAGGCGTCCAGCGCTTCAAGCAGACCGGGCAGGGCGGCGTCGTAGCGATCGGATTCCTCCTGGGTCCCCGGCTCTGGACCCCATCCCGCCTCGGATAGCCATATAGGTGAGGTGTCGACTTCCTGCGGCTGGGGGATGGGCACGCATTCCTCGCAAGCGAAGGTCATCGTGATGTGCCCGTTCGGCTGCTCTTCCAGATTTAGAACCTGGATCTCCCGCTGCTCGTCGCGAAAGAAGCCTCTGCACTTCTCACATTGAAGAAGGTCTCGATGCGGTCGAAGGTCTGCATAGAGAGACCTGGCACGGATCATCTCGAACGAGCCGCCTCGCGACGCGGAAATGATTTCCTGGATCTGACGGTTCCGTGCTTCGGTGCCTGCGTTCGTTACGCCTGTCTCCCACCATGCTAAGATGTCGTCGCGCCTCGATCCGAGCCATCCGAGGAGCGTCGAGAAATCCTTTCGCAAGGCCGGGCTAAGCGATGCTTCCCACTTAGCAAACGCTGCGTCAGCTTCTTTTCGGGTCGCTAATTTCCAGATCGCGTCCAGACGACGTGCGGCGGCCTCCGTGGTGGCTTTGTGTCTCAGACCGACAAACGATTTTCCGACGTGCCATCTATCCATGACGATTGTCACGCGGTCGCCAAGGACGTTGCGAACGGCTTGACGATAAACGTCCCTTCCATCAACGGCGACGAACTCGATCCGCCAGTTGCCGCGCAGGTCGCGAAGAAAGTTTTCGACGGTGATCAGCGACCAGTCACTAAGGATGTCGAGGATCGGGCTCCCCTCGGAAGACAAGTCGACGAACACGGGTCTATAGCTGCCAGAGATCCATTTCTCGTCGATGCCCAAGATTCTTGGAGCCGCGATCTTACGCCCGCGCTCAATTTTATCGCCAACGGTCTTCAGCGTCGCCCTGGTCGTCCAGTCCGACACGCCAAACATCGCCGCGACCTTCTCGGCCGACTGGCCGAAAGCCTCATCTTCCATCATTTTTATGCAGCGCTTGGTAAAACTGCGGCTCTCGACGATGTCAGGAAGGTCCTGACATCCAGCACTCTTTCCGCATTCGGGGCATTCGAGCCGTGCGCGCTGGATGCTGATCTCGACGATGGCCGCGGCGAATGGCACGTCAGTTACGTCTTTCTTGCGTCGATCCTTCACCGACATAACGCCGTGGTAACCGCATCCCTTACATGTGGCCGTCGCGTCGCGTTGATATCGAGCGGTCACGCGGATGCAAGAATATAGCCACTCACAATCATCGACGGTCCAGTCGACCATGTTGAGATTGTAGAACCCGCTCTTGTCCGTCATGTGCCGCGTCTCCGTTGCGGCCTACAAATCCTCCTGATTCGGAAGGTTTTGGCGAGTCGAAATTGTGCAGGTTGAACGTGAAGAAGAGTGATTCAGAAACGACGGTAGCTCGGGTCAGCAAGCCAACAACCCCCGAGAGACATCATGACCGAAAAAACCAAGAAGATCGAAAGCGCAGTGAAGGCCATCATAGCGAAGGCTCTGCGCGACGCAGCGGAAGCGCTGACCACCGGCGCCGCCCTGTTCGCCGACCTCGCCGATCCGGCCGACACCGGCGAGATCATCCCACCGCCGCGAAGAGGATACGCAGATTTCTACTTCTGCGGATGCCCGGGGCTTGCCGCTCTATCGAGGAAGATCGGAGTGACGTGTTTCAAGGCCGGCGCCACCCAGCAGGGCGTCCTGATCCGGCAGCGCGACTTGGCGAAGGACTTCTATGCTGGGACGGCGCTGGGAGACGGCGGCTACACGCTCGAGCCCGGCTGGAACGCCTGGGAGATGCGGCAGATCCACTCGATTTCCGTCGCGCCGGACAGTGCCGTGTCGTTCGTATCAAGGGCTCTGCGGGTCAAGCTGTCGGTCCCATTCCACGTCTTCGAGAAGAACCTTCGCCACGAGATGAAGTCACTTGCGCTCCACGAATGGATCAAGACGCCGGCAGGAAAGGCGCACCTCGCCGCGCGTGGCGTGCGAATGTCAGAGGTCGAGCGGTTCACGGTACCGATGTTCGGCGACGATCCGCGGATGCCGCCCGATCGCGCTACCGAAATTTACATGGTGAAGCCGCGAACTGATCTGTCCAAGGTTGTCGCGATTCTGGACAGGTGCGCCAAGGGAGAGATCTGAGACCACTACGAGAGGCCCTGGTGAAGGCCTACTCGGCGTCGTCCCAGCCCTTCACGACCGGCTTGCCAATGACCCGGTCGATGCCCTCGATCATCAGTGAGTGTATCGATCGGCCTTGGTCGGCCGCCATCCGCCTCAAGGCCTGGTGGCGGGCCTCGTCTAGATAGATCGTCTGACGCGCGACCGACTCGCGCTTGCCGGCGGGCCTGCCGCGCTTCCTCTGCACTACGTCGTCGAAGGATCTCGCGCCTGGAATGCCGTCCTTCGGCGATGGACTACCAGGACCGTCGTCATGAGAGCGAGAACCTTGGATCTCGTCATTCGGTGATCTGACGCCGGGGCCGTCGTCGTAAGATCGGCCGGCGCGAGCGCGGTCCGATGCCTGCTCGGGGGCCGCGCCCCCGATTAAACCGGGCGCCTCCGTAGGTCGCTTCATACACTCTCTTCCATCCCGCGATATTTTAATGGTGGGACAAAAATGCTTTTGCCCGATTTAAATGTCGCGATATAAGTACCTATGTACCACGATAGCGGAAGGTGCGTGAGGCTCCAAAACGCTGTTGGTCTGAACGCAAGACAAGTGGCCTATCAAGCATTCGAGGATTGACGATGTCCGAGATCCTTCCACCCGCCACCATCTCCGATGAACTGCCGACCTTCCACGACCAAGCCCAGTCCGACGCCACGATGGTCGCGCTTTGGATCGACAAGTCCGAAAGCAAGCACACCCGCCGGAACTATCAACGGCAGGCAGACGCGTTCCTAGCCCACCTACTGATCAAGGGTCGGTCGGTGCGATCGGCGCGCATCGTGGACGTTCAGGCGTTCATGGCTGGCCTCGCACACCTGGCGCCGGCAACGCGTGCGACCACGGCCGGAGCGATCAAGTCGCTCCTCTCTTTCGCCCAGGAGGTCGGCTACAGCCCCTTCAACGTAGGCAAGGCGATCAAGGCACCGTCGGTGAAGACGGTCCTCGCGGAGCGGATCATGTCGGAGGCGGACGCCATGCTGCTCGTCGCGGCCGGGAAGGCCAGCCCGCGGAACTACGCGCTCATCACTCTTATATATGGCGCCGGCCTGCGGATCTCCGAGCCTTGCGGGCTGCGATGGCGTGATCTCGTGGCTCGAGGCGACGCGGGGCAGGTCACGGTCTACGGCAAGGGCGGCAAGACCCGCGTTGTACTGCTGTCTGCGAACACATGGAAAGCGCTGCAGGCGATCCGGCCATTGAAGACGGCCGAGATCAACGATCTGCCGGTGTTCTTGTCGCGCAAGGGAAAAGGGCAGGGCCATCTAGACCCTAGCCAGGTCCATCGGATCGTGAAGGCGGCCGCGGCGGACGCTGGATTGTCGGTCAACATCTCAACGCACTGGCTCCGGCATGCCCACGCCAGTCACAGCCTCGACCGCGGCGCGCCGATCCATCTGGTTCAAAGCACCATGGGTCATGCGTCTGTCGCCACGACAGGACGATACCTGCACGCGAGGCCCGCTGATAGTTCTTCTATGTATCTAGCTATATGAGGTACAGTAATTGACAGCTATTTTCGTATTTTGTGAGAAAGAAACGGTTTTTATTGCTTGTGACACTCGGCGCGGTAGTGTTCTTCCGAGAATAGCAAGGAAAATACAGGTGTGGGACGATTTTACTATATTTGCTCAAACCGGTCACGGGGAGGGGCTAACACGTCTGTTTGGCGCAATGCTCTCTTGGCAACACAAACACGATCAATTCAGCGGATATGACGGACCAAAAAACGCCTTCGATCGAGTGGGGCAAACAAGATTAAGTTGCGAAAAATCGCAGCTAAAATCGCCAGGTCTCGCGAAGGGAACCTTAGTGTCTGCGAGAGTTGAGTCGCTGCATGGCTCCGCGTGTATTCGAACATACGACTGGGTTTCGGGCTCCGTCTCGACGATTACGAATGAGGTTTATGCAGACGGCACAGAGCCTGCGGCCTTTCAAAAGATCGCCGAGACAGAGTATCGAGCTCTTCGACCGAACGGTAATGGCGCATTCGATCTAGCAGAGTGGGGCGAACGGTGTATCGACTTAGCGGTAGCAGCTTGCGAAATAGAAGTGGCTTGGCCCGCGGATTTCGCGATCGTACGACAGCTCGATGGGCATCGCCTTTGTATCATCGAACGCCTGGACAAAGGACAGCAAGCTAGCAAGCTTTTCAGTGTCGATTAGTTCGTTCCGACAAGCTTCGAATGCCTTATGTTTACAATATGAGCACGAAACGCGAATATGTCGGAATAGCCGTTGAAGTGGTTCAGATGACCGAAGCCTCTTAATCAGCGGGTCCACAGTTCGAGCCTGTGCGCGCCCACCATTTCTTCCAGCAAGATCAAAGACTTAAGGGCGGCCTTCGGGTCGCCCTTTGTCGTTCGGTGCAGGCTTGAGAGACAGGGATGCCGTACGGGTCTTCGCGATGAAAAACGTCGTGGCGCAAATCAACAGTCTGCGCGGACATCCGGCCGTCGCGGGGCGCATCGCTACCGGACAACTCAGCCTGCACGGCTGGTTTTTCGCTCTCGACAACCCCAGCGTTCTGGCTCTCGACGGCGACACGTTTGTCGCGATCCAAGACGACGAGCAAATGCCGGTGGCTTTGCCGGGTCGCCGCCGCATCGCAATCCAGGACGCGTTCGCGGTGGGGTGAGCATCGTGATGCCGCGCTTCCTCCCCCTCGACGCTGGCGCGGGACCTTCCCGCGTCCTTCGCGAGAGACAGATACGGATGCCGCGGACATCCGCCCGCACGCTTGCCGAGGGTGCCGAGCGCCCAACCTCATGGTTCAACGGCCTCGGCGCTACTCTCGATTAGCAGGCCCAGCCTTTCCACTTTCTATGATCGTGCTCTGCCATCTCATACTTGTTGAGTTGAACGACCGATTGGCCACGACCTAATTCCAGGCACCGTTCGTATGTCGGGCAACCGTTGAGGTGTTCCTGGCGACGAGCAACCGGATCGCGGAATGAAAGCGTCTGGCGCCCCGTTGAGCCGAACAAGTCGCGCGATCTGCCGATGACGATCGGAGAGCAAACGATCAAGTCCGCCGGTGCCTGAAAAATAAGCGCGTTGCGGTCTTCGCTTTTCGGGCAAACGGGCAAAAAATCACATTTGCCAGGCTCATGAAGGGGCGCCGACAAAGCCTGATCGGGCCGATCGGTCTCGGTAAATGCGAATTTTTCGGGCTAAACGTCGAAGTTATAATCATCGATGCACTAAAAATGTAAATATTGGCTATTTAGCCAACAACTGCTCGCACACGCGAAGAAAAATATTAGCGTCACAAGAAAGAACCCATTGACGCACGGGCCCTGGTTGGAGCAATATTTTCCTTGTAGGCAAAACATTTCATCCTTGATGAAGCAATGGGCAGCCTGCTTAGAGCTCAGACACTCGGGGGTCCTGCATGGACACATCACGCCGCTCATTTCTCAAAACCACATCGGTCGTCGCTGCTGCTGTTGCCTCACCTTATATCTGGGTTCCCGGCTCCGGGGGCGCGCACGCGTCCACACTGGACAAGAGCGGCCCGATCAAGATCGGCCTGCTGTTCTCCCTGACCGGCGCGCTGGCGGTCCCCGAGGAAGATTCGACGCTGGTGATGCAGTACGCGATCGAAGAGATCAACAAGGCCGGCGGCGTCGCCGGCCGGATGATCGAGCCGGTCATCATCGACGCCAAGTCCGATTTCAATGTTTATGCCGAGAAGACCAAAGAGTTGATCCTGCGCGACAAGGTCCTCGCGATTTTCGGCTGCTACACCTCGGCCAGCCGCAAGGCGATCCTGCCGACCGTCATGTCGCAGAACAGCCTGCTGTACTACCCCACCTGCTACGAAGGCGCCGAGTGCACGCAGAACGACATCTGCACCGGACCGTTGGCTAACCAACATTCCAAAGACTTGATTCCCTACATGGTCAAGAACTTCGGCAAGAAGGTCTTCTTCGTCGGCTCCAACTATGTCTGGCCGAAGGAATCCAACAAGAACGCCAAAGTCTGGTTGGAAGCCGCCGGCGGTGAACTCGTCGGCGAGGAATACATTCCCCTCGGCAGCTCGGAGTTCGGTCCGGTGCTCGGCAAGATCCGCGACGCCAAGCCCGACTTCATCTTCTCGACCGTCGTCGGCGCCTCCGACATCGCCTTCCACAAGCAATACAAGCAGGAAGGCTTTAAGGTCGACAAGATGCCGATCGCTTCGCTGACCACCGGCGAGATCGAGACGCGCGCGATGGGCAACGACGTCGGCGCCGGCCACTTCCTGTCGGCCCCTTACTTCCAGACCATGGATAACCCGACCAACCATAAGTTCGTCGAGGGCTTTCTGAAGAGCAAGTACGGCAAGAACGGCGTCACCCATTACAACATGGAGGAAACCTATCTCTCCGCTTACGTCTTCAAATACGGCCTGGAAAAGCTCGCCAAGCAGCGTGGCGGCACGGACGGCATTACCTCGCGGATGATCCGCGACGCCAGCGGCGGCGTCCGCGTCGAAGCCGACGTGTCGCCGGAAGGCGCGATCTGGATCGACGACCAGAACTTCAACACCTGGCTCAAGCCGAAGATCGGCCAGTGCCAGGCCGACGGCAGCTTCAAGATCGTCAAGGAAGCCGCCGAAAACGTCGCGCCGGATCCGTACTCGATCTATCCGACGGCCGGC
>NZ_LMUU01000090.1 GCF_009765775.1 Beijerinckia sp. L45 | reverse complement strand
GCGACGCATCTGCGCCGGTGAAAGCCAAATCAGATCACTCATGACGGCACCTCCTGGTGCCGTCACTGAATCAAGCGATCGTCTCATCCGCAAGTCCATTAATAGGTCCTGAGCCTAGCTCATGGCTTTCACCGTGTGGGGTGATCACGAGCGCCAGGAGCAGGTGTTCGAGCGGCTGAAGGCCTCCTACGCATCATACGAGACGATCGATCCCGGCAATCTTCTGCACTGCGCGCTTGAGCTCTCTATAGATACGGCCGGAAGCGGCGCAGCGGGACCTGCCGACCTCGATTGGAGACTGCGCATCCAGCTGCCTGTAGAGATATCCTGTCTATGGATGGATCGGGACCAAGGTCCGCAATGGGCGCGATCCTGAATGTCCAGAAACTGGCGGGGCGCCGACGTCAGCAGTATTGTAGTAGCCGGCGTCCGGCAGGACTGTTCTTCGCAGCCGACGCTCAACATCGCCGGACGCTCACCCCCGATCTGCGGCGATCCGGCTTCGCCCCTCCGTTCGCACGAAGCCCGGTTCGGGCTGCATGCCGTCCTTACCGTTGGCCAGCCAGTCGCGTTTGGCGCGAAGGTAGTTGGCCATCGCGCTCAGTTCCGCCGCCTTGCCTTCGAGCTTTTCGATTTGAGCGCTGACGATCTCCATCCTCCGCTCGGGGGTCATGCGCCCGGCACGACGTTCGCCGCCAAACGCCGCGATCTCCTTGAGCGACAACCCGGCAGCCTGTGACAGGCGAATGAGCTTGGCCGCGCTCACGTCGCTTTCGCTGAAAACTTGGTAGGCAAGACGGCCGCCCTTGGCGCCTATGCAGGGCCGGAGCAACCCGAGGCGGACGTAGAAGCGCACCGTGTCGGACGTCAGCCCGGTGGCCCGCGCGAATTCGGAGATCAGCACGACCCATCCTCTTGACCTTGGAGTGCGCTCCACACTTACAGGACATGCTCGACAGACGCAGGGGGATTGGATGGCGGGCAAGATTTTCCTGATCGGCGGCGACCTGCCCGTCCATCGCCTGGGATTTGGCGCGATGCGCCTGACGGGTCCCGGCGTGTGGGGGCCGCCGCAGGACCCCCATGCGGCGGCGGCTGTCCTACGGCGGGCGGTCGACCTCGGAATTGACTTCATCGACACAGCCGACGTTTATGGCCCCGGCGACAACGAGCGCCTGATTAGGGACACGCTGGCGCCCTACAAGCCCGGGCTGGTGATCGGCACGAAGGGCGGGATGATCCGCTGCGGCCCGGCAACCCCGGGCAATCCAGGGATGTCCATGGACGGCAGCGCTGCCCATATCCGCCGGGCAGTCGAGGGGAGCCTGCGCGATCTGGGCGTCGAGTGCATCGATCTCTACCAGCTTCACAGGGTCGATCCGGCAACCCCGATCGAGGAGACCATGGCCGTGTTCCTTGCCCTGCGGACCGAGGGCAAGATCCGCCACGTCGGCCTCTCCGAGGTCGGCACAGAGCAGATCGAGAGGGCAAGATCGGTCGTCGAGGTGGCGACCGTGCAGAACCGCTTCAATTTGACCGACCGCCGGCACCATGACGTGCTCGTGCATTGCGAACAGCACGGTATCGGCTTCATCCCCTTCTATCCGCTCGGTGCCGGAACGCTGACCGATGCGGCCACGGTGGCGACGATCGCGGCGCGGACGGGCGCGTCATCCGGACAGGTCGCGCTCGCATGGCTGCTGCAGAAGTCGCCCGTGACGCTCCTGATCCCCGGCACGTCATCCCTGACGCATCTCGAACAGAACGTCGCTGCCCGTGATCTCGTCCTCAACGACGCCGAGATGACGGCGCTTGAGCAGATGGGCCAGGCCCCGGTCGGGTGAGATCTCCCGCCAGGGAGGGCCGCCTTGTTCGGCATGCGCGTGGAGAAGAGAATGCCTAAGACAGTGCTGTTGACCGGAACGTCCAGTGGCATCGGTGAGGCGGCGGCGAAGACATTCATCGCCAATGGCTGGAACGTCGTCGCGACCGCGCGCGATCCCTCAATAGTCTTGCGAGGGATCGAAAGCCCTCGCTTGTTAAGCGCCCGCCTCGATCTCACGGACATCAGCTCGAGCACGGCCGCTTTCGAGGCTTCAGCATCTCGCTTCGGCACGATCGACGTCGTCATAAACAACGCCGGGATCGGCCTGGGCGGACCGCTGGAGGGCGTGAGCCTCGAGCGCCTTCGCGAGCATCTTGAGGTCAACGTGATCGGGGTCGCGGCCGTATGCCAAGCTGCGACCGCGCATATGCGATCGCGCGGCCGAGGACTGATCGTCAACGTCACATCGCTTGCCGGCCGCGTCGGCATCCCGTTCCTTGCGCCTTACTGCGCTGGCAAGTTCGCGATCGAAGGCCTGACGGAGGCTCTGCACTACGAGCTGCGACCGTTCGGCATCCGTGTGAAGCTGATCGAACCGGGCGGAGCCCGCACGCGCTTCGTCCATCCTTGGGCGGACCATCCCGCCTACGAGCCCGCGGCCGACAACGTTCGGAGCATGATGGTCCGGGGCGCCGAAAAGGCCGCATCCCCCGATCGGGTCGCCGCGGTCATCCTCGCCGCCGCGAAGGATCCCAGCGATCGTCTCCGCTATGTCGCGACCGATGCGGTGCTGGCCCTGCGCGTGCGCCAACTCCTGCCGGAGCGGCTTTGGCGCAAGGTGTTGTCCAAGGGCTTTGGCCTCGGCGCCCAGGGCTGAGACTTCCCCACCCAACCCTGCTTGCGCCTACGCCGCCGCGATCGCTTGACCATGGGATCGATGCTCGCTCGGCGAACAGCCCATGGACGCCCTGAAGGCTCGGCTGAAGCCGGGTTCGGACTCATAGCCGATCCGGCGGGCGATCTCGCCGATCGGCATGTCTCCCTGGAGCAGGAGATCGCCGGCGATGGTGAAGCGCCAGCGCATGAGATAGCGCAGCGGCGGCTCGCCGAAGGCGGTTGCGAACCTGTCGGCGAAGACCGATCGTGACATGGCCGCCAACCGGGCGAGGCTCTCCACGGACCACGTGGCGGCCGGATCCTCATGCATCGCCGCGAGCGCGCGTCCAAGCCGTTCCTCGCCGATGCCGCCCAGCCATCGCGCCGCATCGGGTTGTTGATCCGCCCAGCTGCGGAGCACCCTTATCACCAATAGGTCAATCATGCGGGAGATCATCAGCGCCGACCCCGGCGCCGGATGGTCGGCTTCCGCCATCAGGAACCGCCATCGCCCTTTGAGGCTATCGTTTCATAGCTTGCAATTTTGCATAGATTGCAATATCCATGTTGAGGCCGCTCGGATAACCAGCAAGGGATAGCAAGCCATGTCGAACTGGACCACTCGCAATATACCAAGCCAATTTGGCAAACTAGCCATCGTCACCGGCGCAACCGGGGGCCTTGGGCTTGAGACGGCTTTAGCGCTGGCCGGGGCCGGGGCTGAGGTCATCTTGGCGGCCCGTAACCCTACCAAGGGCCGAAACGCCGAAACGCTGATCCGCAGGAAGTTCAAGAAAGCCAACGTCCGGTTCGAACTCGCCGACATGGCAAGCCTGGCTTCCATTGCGAAATTCTCCGACAGCATGCTCGCCGCAGGCCGGCCAATCGATATTCTCGTCAATAACGCGGGCATCATGGCGCCCCACGAGCGCGGAACGACGGCGGATGGGTTTGAAACGCAGTTTGGCGTCAACTACCTGTCGCATTTCGCTTTAACGGCGAGGTTGCTGCCGCTCTTGAGCGCGGCGGACGCACGAGTCGTTCAACTTTCGAGCTTTGCGCATCGATCTGGCAAAATTCACTTCGAAGACCTGAATTACGCGCAAGGCTACAAGCCCTTCCCAGTCTATTCCCAGTCCAAGCTCGCGATGTTGATGTTCGCGATCGAGCTAGATCGGCAGAGCAAAGCCAACGGCTGGGGCCTTACCAGCGTTGCGGCCCATCCGGGCTTCGCGCGTACGGATCTGGTCGCAAACGGACCTGCGCCTGGCGCCAACATTCTCTTCCGGATGGCCATCCCGCTGGCGAAGCGATTGATCGGCCATTCAGGCGCCCAGGGTGCTTTGCCCACACTGATGGCGGCAACCATGCCAGGCGTTAAGGGCGGGCAGTATTTTGGTCCTCGGGGCTGGAAAGAGTTCAAGGGTCCTCCAGGCCCCGGCAAAATCGAACAGAATGCTTTGGATACCGACGTTGCCCGGAAACTGTGGCAGGCGTCCGAGCAGCTCACCGGTGTTCGCTTTCAAAAGAGTGCCGTGGTCCAGCTGGATGGAACCGGTTCCTAACGGACGTTTCGCGTTTCTCGCCCTCGTGCGGTCACGGCCGGACGGGGGCTTAGCCTTTCAGGCAACGCACTTGGCCAACAGCCAAATGAAGCTCACGGACCGATCCCGGGAGGGATAGATGCTTCACGCCGTGCTGCTGTGCGTTCTCGTAATGGTTCTTCTGCTCTGCTTTTCCCTGCTGCTGTATCAGGGATTGACTGGCGTACCGACGGTGTCTTCGACCCGCGCTGAGGCCGCCGATGTTGTCGCCCTGTTGCGCAGCGCTCACATCGGGGCGCACCCGACAATTGTCGATCTCGGCTGCGGCTGGGGCGCACTGACTCTCGCCTTGGCCTCGGCCTTTCCACGCGCCACCATCGTCGGCTTAGAGCTCTCGCCTTTTCCATATTGGGTGACCCGGCTCCGCACCTTGGGGCGCCCTAACATCCGCGTCATGCGAGCCAACTTTTATGACGCCGATTTGCGGGGCGCCGACGCAATCGTCTGCTATCTCATGATAAAACCGATGCCAAAGCTCGCAGCGTTTCTCGACCGCGTGCTGCCGGATGGAACGCCTGTTGTTGCGCTCACTTTTTGGTTTCGAGGAAGGAAAGTCTCGGCGGCCAAAGAAGGGCCGGGCCTGCGTGGCTCCGCGGCGCTCTACCACTGGCCTGCAAAGCAACAGGAGTGATCCAAAGGCTCAACTCGTTGCGATGGTGACGGCCTGCCTAAGGTAAATGTTGCTCGTGAGCTGATCGAGCATAAACGCCGCGACGTCGGCCCGCGTGATACTATGCGCTTTGGCGCGGATCTCTGAGAAGAAGACCTTAACTTCCCCGATCGGTCTGCCGTCAGTCAACACGGCAGGGCGGACAACGGTCCAGTCGACATCGGTTTGCGCGAGGTCGTGCTCCATCCTCGTCTTGTCCCTCAGCGCCCCGCGCAAAAAGGTCGGCACGACAATCAATTTGTAAAAGAGGCCGGCCACATCGCTGCTATCTCCCGCCCCCATTGCGGACGCGACCACGAGGCGACGCACCCCGTGTTCGCGCAAGGCTTTCACGATCGTTCGGGCGGTGTCGGGTTCGAGGCCGGAGCGCCGCCAGGGTGTCTTTCCGCCGACCGCGCTTAAAACCGCATTCTGGCCTGCGACGGCGTCAGACATCTGCTTTGCATTGCGGGCATCGCCCGTGATGATACGAACACCGGTCTGACCATGAATCGGCCGATGGTGCACGAATGCGGTGACCTCATGCCCGCGTGCAACCGCCTCTTTTACGAGCGCGGCCCCGACGCCACCGGCGGCTCCTACTACCAAGATTTTCATTTCGTCTCTTAGGCTCTCATCGTCGCATTTCTGAGCGCAGTGAAGGGCAGTGGGTCACTCGGGCGTCCCCATCGCCCTGCTGCGAAGTTCTCGGCCGCAGTCCTTTCGGAGGCAGCAACGACTAGGCAGGAACCGCATCACGGGTGGCCTTTTCGTAGACGGCTCGCGCCGCTTGAGCGCATTCGCCGTCCAGCTCGTCGGTCGCCCCGGTAGAGCCGATGCCACTGCAGCCCACACCAGCAATTACGCGGTCATCCTTGTCGCGCAGCACGGTCACGCTGCCCATCGGCAGCAGCGCACGCGCCGACATGGTCGATAGGGCGGTGATCATGGCCGGCGGAAACTGTCGTAGCTCAGGTCCGTCTTGTCGAAGAAGCGCGCCAGTGAAGGCCTTTGCCTGAGCTGTGTCGATCGATAGCCAATGCGTTCCGTACATGCGCCCGAACGCGAATAGCCGACCTTCGGCATCCACAATTGCAGTCGATACCGCAGTACGTAATTCACGCGCCTTTTCCTGGCTGGCGCATATCATCTGTTGGGCAATCTCATTCGTCAAAGTCATGCTAAGTTCCTTTTCTAGTAGGCTGCCCGCTCTCAGCAGAGCGGGGTCAAATGGGGTGGAAAAGGCATCGCATCGCGAGCGAGACCCCCGAACGTGCACGCAGGCATTCCACTCGGGCATGGGGCGTGACGACAAAAATCGGCTCGTTGATCGACTGATCGCTGTCGTCGAACATGAGGCGAATGCGCAGATCGAAGAGTGGGGCGCTCGATCCAATGGCCCTTCCATCCAAGGCGGTGGCGACGTCGGCGACGACATCTGAGAAGCGGAGCTGATTGGCGCGGTCGGCTCTTGTGCCGTCGACCTCGATCGATTCCAGGCGTCCGTCACCCGCTGCCTTAGCGACGAAGGTGATCTTTTGCCGTAAGGAACAATCGATCAGGCCCGATGCCCTCATTAAAGCAGCCGTGCGTTGAAAGCCGGCATCGGACGTAGCGCACTTGTCGCTGCCATCAGGCATACGTTCGCAAGTACTGATGCCGCCGTTATCCGAGCCGGCTGCCACCGCTGCCGCGCGATCGAACGCTTGTCTGAAGTCAGTTAGATTGAGATCGAACGTCGACGGCGCCGACACGATATCCATGTGGCTCATTTTGCCGTCTGATAGCGCCATCGCGAACACGACTCCGAAAGCGGCGGCCAAGACACAAAGTCCGAAAGGGTCGATGTTCCAGGAAAACCAGCGGGCTAATCGGCTTTGCCTTGTCCGCTCGCCGGCAGCCCCGCCACGACGCTGCGTGAGCACTGCGTCTCGATCCCGTACGAGGCGGTATCGTCGAACAACGGGATTACGTTGGTTTCTCACAATCTCCCCCCTAACCGTTGCACCGGGCCGCCATCATCTAAGATCGTTGAGACGAGCCGGTGCCGCAGCGAAGCGCTGATGGCGAAGGTCAGTATTTCTGATCCGAAGGGTTAAGCGGCGCGCGTGCCCTGTGCGGTGTTCGATACTTCAGCCCATTGCTCCCAGGTGCTGAGCCGCCCTTCATAGAGCCGCTTGATCATGGGGAGGGGGCCTGCGCCCAGCAAAAGCCGGAGCGGCGGCTTCTCTGCATCGACTAGCTGCAAGATGGCAGGTGCAGTTGCCAGGGGATCGCCCGACATCTCTGGCTTGAACGCGCCCAATACCGCCTGCCGTACGCCGTCGTACTCGGCCATAGCTGGAGCGGCCTTGATCGACGAGCGGAAGCCTGTTGTGAAACTGCCTGGCTCAATGATCGTGACCTTGATTCCGAAGCTGGCGACTTCACCAGCGAGAGCCTCGGACATGCCCTCAACAGCGAACTTGGTTGCCGCATAGATTCCGCCCGTGGGGAAACCAATGACGCCGCCAATGCTCGATACGGTCAGGATGTGACCGCTGCGCTGCGCGCGCAACAGCGGTAAGGCCGCCTGAATAACGGAGAGCGTACCGAATACGTTGGTATCGAAGTTCGCGTGGGCATCTGCCGTGACGGCTTCCTCGACAGCGCCCATGTAGCCATATCCGGCGTTGCAGAGAATTACGTCGAGGCCTCCAAAGCGCTGATGAGCGCGTTTGACGGTCTGGAACACTGCGTCGCGATCGGTCACGTCGAGCGGCAGGGTAAGGACGGCATCACCGTAGGTCGAGACGAGGTCTTCGAGCCCTTCGGTGTCACGGGCTGTTGCTACGACCCTGTCGCCACGCTTCAGGGCAGCTTCTGTCCAAATGCGGCCGAACCCGCGAGACGCACCCGTGACGAACCATACTTTTGCTGCTTGAGTCATTTCGTTGTATTTCCTTATTGATGTCGCACATGATTGGTTGTTGCGAGCGTCAGGGCGTAGGAGACTCAGCTTGCTATCCTTTCACGGATATCCGAGGCTGACAGTTGTGGTAATATTGCGATCTATGCAAGATTGCAAGATATGAAAGAAAACATGTCTGAAGCTCCTGTCGGCCTGCGCGAGCGGAAGCGTGCGAAGACGCTCGCGCTGATCCAGACCGAAGCTATCCGGCTATTCATCGAGCGGGGTTTTGAGGCCACGACGCTGGCCGACATCGCTGAAGCCGCTGATGTTTCGGCTCGCAGTTTGTTTCACTATTTCGAATCTAAGGAAGAAATCGTCTTCTCGGCTCGGGCGAATTTCCCGGCTCTCATCGCTGAAGCGGTCGGCCGGCGACCCGCCGACGAACCACTTCTGGACATGGTCGAGAATGCACTCGTCGACACCGCGGCCCGTTATGGATCGCCGCAGACCAAAATTTTGGGCCGGTTAGTTCGCGATACACCGGTGCTTAGAGCGCGTGAGCAAGCGAAGTACGAGCACGTGGAGCGAGCGCTGGCGGAGGCTCTAGCCGATCGTATAGGATTGCCCGCCCCGGATACGAAATGCCGGGTAACAGCAGTGACTGCAATCGGCATCCTGAAGCTTTCGGTGGAGGCTTGGCTGGCGACAGAAGATTCGGGCGCTGAGATGCACTTTCGGGCCGCTTTCGCCGAGCTTAGGCGTATCGCATGCTAAATCGATTTTACGTGTTCAATGCCAGTGCCGACGACCCCGTCTCTTTTAGCCAATGCCTCAAGGGAACGGCGGCTTCCAAGTTATAGGTTATAGCGCTGGACGTCTGCCTTGGGCGCTTTGCTGCCATAAGGCGACCGTCGAAAACCTGACCGTTCGATGGGACGGCTCAACCCGCTTTGAGAATGCGGTATACCTGCATGCGGCTGCACCTTACAGCCTGTGCTATTGCGGCAGCTCCATGCCCGGCTCTATCCAGCGCAACCACTTTGGCTCGGTCCACACGTGGCGCGCCGCCCTTGTATACGCCGCCGGCCTTTGCCCGCTCAATTCCGTCTTTCTGCCGCTCCTTGATGAAGCGCCGCTCCATCTGCGCTACCATGCCGAGAACGGTGATTATCATGTGGCCCATTTCGCCGCGAGTGCTGACATGAGGATCGAGAACGGTAACGAACGCGCCGCGCTGCTCGCACTCATGGATCAGGTTTAATACGTCGCGGGTGTCACGACCGAGCCGGTCAAGCCGGGCGACCACCAGTTCGTCGCCGTCGCGTAGAAATTCGAGCACAGTCGCCAGCTCGGGCCTGCCTTCGCGACTGCCGCCCGACACCTTCTCTGAGCGAATGATGGAACAGCCCTCAGCTTTAAGCTTGGCAAGCTGAACATCCAAGTCTTGATCTAGCGTGCTGACGCGGGCGTAACCGATACGGGCCATATGTCACCTCAAGGTTTAGGCCCGAGGCTACCCTGTCACAAATAGTCGGCGTCAACCCAGATGTTACGGCTCGGTATCGCCGCCCTGTTACGTCACGCGAGGGTATACCTTCGCGATACATTGATGCCAGAAGACGTGTATGGTTGTTATTCGTATTTTTTAATGGCTATACTTGCCGCTACGGGCCCTCGCCGAGAGAACCTCAACCTAAATTCCGTGCTCGTTCCGACAGACGCGTCTTCTGCTTCGTCTTCGGAAAAAGCACTCATTGGAACAAAGATACTACTTGGGTAGGCACCGGACCTTACCAGCACATAGCCTTCACGCACCGCATCAACGACGCCTGAATAGATTGGAAGGAGCGAGGTGATAGAATTATCCTTTTTTGGAGCGTGAGTTCTAAAGTTTCGTGGGGCTTTCCGGTGAATTTCATAGAATAAATCCGCCGCTTTTATTACGCTTCCTTCTGCAAAAAAGATCTGCCCAAGCATGTATTTGGACTCAAAGTCATGCATGTCGATTGCTACGCATCGCGAGAAGTGCACCGCGGCGTCGGCCATATTGGCGGGATCTTCCTCAAGATAATGAAGCGCTAAAGCGTGGTGAGCCGGCTTATTCTCCGGGTCTCTTTCAACCGCTTCTTTCAACACCCTAAGTCGGTCGCTGCCTCTCCCTGCGGCAGCATAGAGCTTTCCCAGCCGAACGGCGGTGCTAGCTCCGCGGGGTGACTTTGCCCAAGCACGTTCAAGCGCCTTTAACGCCTTCGTCTTTTGTTTTAAATTGTCCCAGAGCCGTGCCTCGATTTCAAACATCTCGGCATCGTCAGGAAATTCTTGCTGGGCCTTTAAAATTGCTGCCTCAGCATCTGACAATTTTTCCGAAAAGAATTGGTCTTGAGCTGATTTTTCATCATCCCCAAGCTCCTCCGACAAATCGGCAACCTCATCGACCAGAAGCTTGCATCGGCTGGATGTGCGAAAACGATCAGCTTTTGGCATTTGTTCGAGAAACGCTCGTGCTCTTCGCCGCAATTGATCCTTCAAAACTTGTGTGGTTTCTGATGCGGCCCTCTTGCGAGCGACCTCGGCTTGCGTGTGTATGAAGGTCGAGTTTTTAGGCTGCATCCAGGCGGCGGTTTCAGCGTAAAATTCCGCCTCCAAAAAATCGCCGTCCCGGTGTGTAGACTCAAAGATTGCCCACTGTTGAAAAAGATAAGCCTGCTTCGGCGCCACTAATGTCGCCGCCTTGAAAACTTGCCGAACCTCATCCGCATTCTGAAAATTATCAGTCAATGTGCGGCCTTTGCAAATGCCCTCGAGAACGCGACCATCCGAAGAATAGCCAACGTCAAGTCCCGCTATAATCTTTACGAATTGCGCAGACTTTGCGGTATCGCTGTCGAACACTTGACGGAATAGAATTTGTGCGACGTGAATGTGACGTGTCTTGTATGTATGATCCCCTGTATAGGCATCCCGTCCGACAGCTACCATATCAATCAAAGGTGAGAAAAAGCTTTCCTGATATTTTTCAAAATCGATGCCAGATATACGCGTCATCGTTCCAGCTCGAACGGGAACGCCGAATTGATTTAAAGATGCAATGTCTAGGTAGAGACTTCTAGCCTGTTCGGGGCTTACGCTAAGGTATTCATTCAAAACTATTTTTTCGAAAGGTAGCCCTCTTGTCAAAACATGAAGTGCCACAAGGAGCTGCCTGTCGGCAAACTCTTGGCTAGCAAATGCAGCTACCTGCCCCTGTCTATTCTTACTCGCAAGTTCTCCTAAGCAGTTATGCCGCTCAAGCAAGTCAAGAAGGACCTCTATTTCGCTAGAAGCTAGCGCGCCGACCCTTATACTGTGTGGCTGTAAGCGTATCTGCAATTCTCCGCAGTATGTCGTCCAGTCGGCCTCCCGTTCAGCGCCGATGATTACCACCGGAACGTGCTTTGACTTCATGACAGCTAAAAAAGATATCAACTTTTCAACATGTAACGAGACCTGATCGACAAACAAGTAAATCGGCTGCCTCGTTAAATCAGCAATCTCGACAAATACGTCTGCCCGCAGCTGACCGGCTTCTTCGAGCCATAAAACTATAGCATTATAGGCGGTTGCGGCGTCGAAAGCGGCCCGCTTTAGTGCAATCGTTTTACCGGCGCCTGCAGGCCCTTTTAAAAGGATAAAGATAGGATCAGTGGGAGCTTCATTCTCTAACAGTGCTTTGTATAGCAAATCGTCGGTTACCTTGCGGCGCGCGTCTAGGCGTTGGGTTATGCACCCCCATCCGGTGTCATAACCGGAATAAAATCGCTCCGCTGTTTGCTCAGCAACTGGCATAGATGCGTGAACTAACGTCACGTCTTTCTGCAATGAACCTCTTAGTAAATCCGACTCTTCCGATGTTGTCGAATAAAAACGCCGTAGCGGGAAATCTGTATCACTCTTTGACGTGACGCCAATCCGCATAAGCGGAGGAATCCCGGCGTCAAGTGCGCTCATAAATTGCCCAAACCGGCATGTAATGACGTCTACATTCTTTGCGGCCCAAAACTTCAAGTCCTCATCTTCAGCCTCTGGATCTACAATATACCATTTCGGACGGGAGCTCTGCTCCATGCGGTAAATTAGGTCCCTTATGTGGCCGTCACCGAGCGCATAGAGCCCGACTCAAAATTTACGTTTGAGCGGTCTGCTGCCTCGCGAGTCTTCGCATG
>NZ_LMUU01000089.1 GCF_009765775.1 Beijerinckia sp. L45 | reverse complement strand
GACGCGGAGGAGGAGGAAACCATTATGATTGTGATGACGCCTGAAGATTTGGAGATTTCCAAACAACTCCAGGCTGGTTACGCCTTGCCGGAGGATGATAGCGACCCCAACAAGCGAGTCCGCTCGATCCTGAGCCAGCGGGCACACACCTGGACTCATTGTGAGATCCACCCCAGTATGATTCTCGGTGTCTGTGCTAGTATCATTCCCTTCCCTGATCACAACCAGTCGCCTCGTAACACCTATCAATCCGCTA